>DASQEP010000037.1:0-73114 GCA_035633615.1 Dermatophilaceae bacterium | reverse complement strand
TCGGACAGCGGACCTCCGCCCTGCTCGCGCTGCTTGGAGTACTCGATGGCCCGGTCGAGCGCCTCCCAGCCGCCACCGAGGCCGAACGCTGCGACCATGACGCGGGTGTACCCGAAGACCATCTGCGCCTGGACGAGGCCCCGCCCCTCGACGCCACCGATCAGGTTGGCCGCGGGCACCTCGACATCGTCGAGGAACAGCGCTGCGGTGTTGGACAGCCGCAGCCCGTGCTTGTCCTCCGGCGGCGCGACGGTGAAGCCGGGGGCGTCCTTGGCCACGACAAACCAGGTGGGCCCAGCCGGAGTGGCGGCCAGGATGGTGGTCAGGTCCGCGATCGAGCCGTTGGAGATCCACTGCTTCTTGCCGGTGATGCGATATGCGACGACTTCGTCGTTGTCGTTGAGCACCCGGGTGGCGGTGGTCGTCAGGGCGGCCAGGTCGGAGCCCGCCTCCGGCTCGGTGGCCCCATAGGCGAAGATGATTCCCTTTTCGGCGATCGCACCGAGCCATTCCTGCTTCTGCTCCTCGGTGCCGCCGACCATGATCGGGTCCGAGCCCAGCTGTGTGGCGAACACCGCGGTGCCCAGGCCGATGTCCTTGCGGGCCAGCACCTCGCAGACCCGGTAGGAGTCATACGCCCCGCCGCCCATGCCGCCGTATTCCTCGGGGATGAAGACCAGCTGGACACCGAGGGTCTCAGGGTCCGACATGGCCCGGACGATGTCCTCCGGGCAGCGATCCTCGTGGTCGAGGTCGAGGGTGAGCTCAGGGGTCAGGCTGGCGCCGACGAAGTCCTCGAGAGCCTCGAGCATGAGCTTGAGGCTGTCGAGGTCGAGGCCTGACCCAAAGAAGTGACTGGCGGCGGACGTATCGGCGGTGGCGGTCATGTGACGAATCCTTACCGGGTGACGGAGTCGGCCAAGCGGGTCGGCGGGGTGTGAGGCCGGGTTTACGTGGAGTGTTACGTGGAGCGTGCGGTGAGTCTTCAGGCGGGTGCGGCGGCCGTGGGGTCGGCGCGCGACCCCACGGTCAGGCTGTGCACGTCGGTGGGCAGCAGCAGAGCGTTCTGGTAACGATCGATCGGCGGACGGTCAGGCCTTGTCAGAGGCGACCGCCGCATCCACGAGGTCCGGGCGGACCGACCGCAGCAGCACCTCGGCCACGTCGGTGACCTCGATCCCCTCGCGGGCGGTGCCCTCCAACTGACGCTGGGACACACCGTCGGACAACATGGTGATGCAGAAGGGGCAGCCCGCGGTGACCATGTCCGGTTTGAGGGTGAGCGCCTCGTCGGCCCGGTTGAGGTTGACCCGAGTGCCGATGTTCTCGTCCATCCACATCCGTGCGCCGCCGGCACCGCAGCAGAACGAGCGTTCCTTCGTGCGCGGCATCTCGATGAGCCGGGCGCCTGGGACGGCGGTGAGTACCTCGCGCGGCGGGGCGAAGATGCGGTTGTGCCGGCCGAGGTAACACGGGTCGTGGTAGGTGACGGTCGCATCGACCCGGGCCACCGGGGTCAGTCGCTTGTCGGCCACCAGCTGGGACAACAACGTGGTGTGGTGGATCACCTCGTAGTGCCCGCCGACCTGCGGGTACTCGTTCGCCAAGGCGTTGAAGCAGTGCGCGCAGGTGACGACGATCCGCTTGGCGCCTGCCTCGTTGAGGGTTTCCACGTTCTGCTGAGCCAGCATCTGGAAGAGGAACTCATGCCCGATCCGCCGGGCTGAGTCGCCGGTGCAGGTCTCGGCCTCGCCGAGCACCATGAACGACACACCCGCCTCGTGTAGCAGCGTGGCCACGGCCCGGGAGGTGTTCATGGCGGTCTCGTCGAGCGACCCGGCGCAGCCGACCCAGAACAGGTAATCGACGTCGCCGGGGATCTTGTCCTCCCCTTCCGCACCGAACACCCGCACCTCGAAGTCGAGCTTCTCCGCCCACTCCATCCGGGCCCGGGATCCGCGGCCCCATGGATCGCCGGCGTGCTCAAGGTTGTTGAGCATGACACCGGCCTCCTCGGGGAAGGCCCCCTCCATGAGCACCTGGTGGCGACGCATGTTGATGATGTGGTCGACGTGCTCGATGTCGACGGGACACTGCTCGACGCAGGCACCGCAGGTGGTGCACGCCCACAGCATGTCGAACGGGAGAACGCCCTCACCACTGATGCCGTGCTCGTCGACCGCGGCCGACTCGTCCCCCTCGGGGCCGATCAGGGGGCGCTCGGCTTCCTTGAGGGCAAGCGCCGACACCGAACCGGTGGGGGACCCGTCCCCGCCCTTGGTGGCCATGATGTACGGGGCCTTGTCCAGGGCGTGGTCGCGCAGGCCCATGATGAGGATCTTGGGTGACAACGGCTTGCCGGTGTTCCAGGCCGGGCACTGCGACTGACAGCGGCCGCACTCGGTGCAGGTGCCGAAGTCGAGCATGCCCTTCCAGGTGAAGTCCTCGATCTTGCCGACGCCCATCAGGTCGTCCTCACCGGGGTCCTCGAAGTCGACCTTCTTACCGTTGGAGTACACCGGTACCGCCGCGCCGAGCGCCCGGGGGCGCCGCGCGAAGGCGACGTTGATCAACGACAGGCCGATGTGCAGGTGCTTGCTGTGCACCACGAAGATGGTGAACCCGAGCACGACGCCGACGGCCAGCAGGGTGGCCAGGGCCTCGATCCACTCGATGGCAGTGGTGCCCTCCAGCGGGGACAGCAGCGAGGCGAACCGCTGCGAGGCGAACGCGCCCTTGAGGAACTGCAGCGGCTGCTCGCCATCCTCGCCTCCCTCGTTGACCCGGTTGGCGACGATCTGTGCACCTCGAGCCAGCCACAGCGTCCACACCACGTTGAAGATCATGAACAGGGTGAACCACGCCGGGCCCAGATGGGACCCGAAGAAACGGGAGAACCGCCCCTTGTCCTTCGGCTGTTCGCGCAGGCGGATGATGACGAACGCTCCGACCGCCAGGATGCAGAACAGCGCGAACAGGTCCTCGATGAAACCGAACCAGGAGAAATTGCCGAAGAACGGGATCTGGAACTTGGGGTAAATCATCGCCCCGAAGCCCTCGATCACGGTGAGCAGCAGGATGACGAAGCCCCAGAACACGAAGAAGTGGGCGAGGCCAGGGACGGTCCACTTCAGCAGCCTTCGTTGCCCGGCCACCTCGATGAGTTCCGCCTTCGCGATCTCACCGAGGCCACTGCGCCGATCCGGCTCTACCGGTTGGCCGCTCTTGGCCAACCGGTAGAGGAACATCACCCTGCGCCCGGCGATGCCCAGACAGACGACGGTTATCAACAGTCCCACCACAATGCGAAGGACGTCGATCATGAATGCCTCCTTGACAGGCACGAGCCCGGACGCGGGTTACTTTCGCTTACTGACCTCGTCGGTCAGCGTCGGCAGCACCGAGTGCAGGTCGCCGACGAGGCCGTAATCTGCGATCGAGAAGATGGGGGCCTTCGGGTCCTTGTTGACCGCAACGATGGTCTTGCTGGACTGCATGCCGGCGCGGTGCTGGATCGCCCCGGAGATGCCGGCCGCGAAGTACAGCGACGGGGCGACCGTCTTGCCGGTCTGGCCGACCTGCAGGTCGTGCGAGACCCACTTGAGGTCGGTGATCGCGCGGGTCGCGCCAACCGCGCCGCCCATGGCATCGGCCAACTGCTCGACGACGTCGAAGCCCTCTTCGGACCCCACCCCGCGGCCACCGGCCACGACCACGGCCGCGTCGGTCAACTCGGGGCGGCCCGTGGAGACCTTGGGCGTGCGGCCAATCACCTTGGTGCCTTTGGCGTCGTCGCTGTAAGCGACGATGACCTCTTCGACGACCGGGGTGGTCGGGGCAGGCTCGGCACTGACCACGTTGGGCCGCATGGTCACCACGGCCGGGCCGCGTACGCACTGGGTGGTCGCGTGCCAGGACGCGGAGACGACGGCCTGGATGGCGGTCACGACCCCGCCGTCCACGGTGATCGCGATGGCATCGGTGATGATGCCCGAGTCCAGCCGCACGGCCACCCGAGCCGCAACGTCCTTGCCCTCGGGACCCGAGGTGATGAGGATCGCAACGGGGCTGGCCTGCTTGGCGATGGCCACCAGGGCCTCGGCCTTGGGCAGCGACAGGTAGTCGGTGGCTTCCGAGCCGGGCACCCGATAGACCTTCGCGGCACCGTACTCGCCGAGGGAGGCGATGGCCGCGTCGTCGACGTCGCCGACAACGACGGCGGCGGGCTCACCGAAGCCTCGGGCGACAGTCAGCAGTTCGAAGGTGGCCTTGCGGATCCCCGCCGGGGTGTTCTCGGCGAGAACGAGGACTTCCGACACGTGTTACTCCTGATGGGATGTGCCGCAGGGCAAACTGCGGCGCGGTCTGGATACGAGGGGTGCGAGCAGAGCGGTCCGACTGCCGCTCAGATGAAGCCCTTGCTGGTGAGGAACTCGGCGAGCTGGTGAGCGCCGTCGCCTTCGTCGTTGACGATCTTTCCGGCCTGACGGGCTGGTGCCGGCACCAGACTGAGGACCTTCGTGGACGCGGCAGCGGCGCCGACCTCACTGGCGTCGACCCCGATGTCGGAAAGCGTCATCGTGGTGATGGGCTTCTTCTTGGCGGCCATGATCGACTTGAAGGGCGGGTACCTCGCCTCGCCGGTCTGGTCGGTGACGGAGACCACCGCGGGCAGGGTGGTGCTGGCCTCCTCGATGGCGGCGTCGGCGTTGCGCTTGATCGAGACGGCGTCACCGGAGACGGTCAACTCGCCGGCGAAGGTGGCCTGGTGGATCCCGAGACGCTCGGCGACCATCGAGGGCACCACGGACATCTCGCCGTCGGTCGAGGCCATCCCGGCCAGGACCAGGTCGTAGCCGATCTTCTCCAGCGCCTTGGCCAGCACCAAAGAGGTGCTCAGCGCACAGGAGCCATGGATCGCATCGTCCAGGACGTGCACCGCGGAGTTGCCGCCGATGGCCAGAGCCTTGCGCAGCCCGTCGACCGCCTTCGCCGGACCGACGGTGAGGTAGACGATCTCGGCATCGAGGCCGCCCTCGACGAGGCGGACCGCCTGCTCCACGGCGTACTCGTCGAGTTCGGACAGGCGGCCTTCGACGGCACCACGGTCGAGGGTGTTGTCGGAAGCGAACTTCCAGGTGGCCGTGGGCTCCGGCACGTACTTGACCAATACAGCGATCTTCATCGCGGGACTTGCCTCCTTGGTCGCGGCTGGGGGTCGCGTCTGGTATGCACGGTACTACCCCAGGCGCCTCTGCGATCAGGCGGATTGGCCGAACCAAGAGGCCTGACCAGGGCACCGTCGGGACAGTGATCGGGCATGGACGTCACACGCTACCGTGTGATGCCAACCACGTCGATGCGTGCTCAGAGCCAGGGCCGGAAGGCCCTATTCCGCATGTCGGGAGAGGTGTGGGCGCTCTGCCGAGACGCTCTGCGGCGTCCCGGTCGGGACGCCGGGATACCGGACCGAAGCGGACCGGTATCGAAGCGTACTGGTGCCGGGCCGAACCGGAGCCGAACCGGTCCACAGGGCCGACCAGGGCGCCGATACCGATCGGTAGGCCGAACCGGTCCGCCAGTTCCGGTCCGGTTCGGTCCGCAGCCTCCGCCCATCCGCGGCCGCCTGTCTCGTCGGGACCGAACGTCCTTCCTGGAGCGCCGAGTCGATCGATGGTGTCCGCCAGACGGACGCAGCCATCCCCGGCACCGGACGCGGCCGCTCAGCGCCCGCGCCAGACGGGGGCCCGTTTGTCCAGGAAGGCCGACATCCCCTCCTGGGCATCCTGGTAGCCGGCGTTGCCGACCATGACCTCCCGGGCGACGTCGTACGCCTGATCCAACGGCAGCTCGCGTTGCCGGTAGAACGCCCGCTTGCCCAACGCCACGACGGCCGGGCTGGCCTGGGCAATGCGGGCGGCGAGCTCGGCGACGGTCGCCGCTAAAAGGTCGCCGGGCACGACCCGATTCACCAGGCCCGCCTCCCGGGCCTCCTGCGCGCTCAACGGGTCACCGGTCAACAGCATCTCCATGCTCGTCTTCTGCCCAACCGCGCGGCTGAGCGCAACCATCGGGGTGGAGCAGAACAGCCCGATCCGCACCCCTGGGGTTGCGAACGAGGCATCGGCAGCGGCCACGACCAGGTCACAGGTGGCCGCCAGCTGGCATCCCGCGGCGGTGGCCAGTGCATGGACCTGGGCGATGACCGGCTGGGGGAGGTCGCGGATGGTCAGCATGAGTCGGGTGCACACCGCGAAGATGTGTTCGTAGTCGGCCGGCGACCGGCCCACCATCTCGGCGATGTCGTGGCCGGCGCAGAAGACCGGCCCAACTGCACGCAGCACGACCACCGCGCAGCCGGGCTCACTGCCGATCGCCTCGAAGGCGTCGATGAGCTCCTCCATGTGCGCCACGGACAGGGCGTTCCGTTTGACCGGCCGGTTCATCGTGACGGTTGCGACGAGACCGTCGCGGTCGATCAGCAGGTGCTCGTAGCTGCGCTCGGTCAGGCTCATGCGGGTCAGTCTGACAGCCGTTCGCCCTTGGTGGCGGGGCCGCGCAGCACCTTCGCCAGCTGCCGAGCCTGGGCTACCAGCCGGTCACTGGTAGTCCCAGATCTCGGCGTCCTCCTCGATCAGCCCGCCGGCGAGGTTGACCGAGGACAACGCGATCCGCAGCCAGCCAGGCGTGGGCCGGGCCCGTACATGCACGGTCAGTTCGAGGGTCGGCACCCAGCCGGAGACGCCGAGGTCGTAGGCGACTGGAGGAAGCGCGTCCACGGCCTGGATCAGCATCAGGGGGGGTCGGCTCCATGCCGTCACGCATCCGGAACCAGGCCCGCAGCCGACCCAGCCCGGACGGCTGCCCGTGCAGCCACCCCGAGGTGGCCGGGTCGAGGCGGACCTCGTACCGCTCCATCAGCTCGGTCTCCTCCACCAGGGCCCGTGGCAGGTCATCCGAGCCGAGGCAGTTCACCGGGTCGGGCAGCTGTGGCGGGCGAGCCACGGTGGCTACCCCGTCGGTGGCGCCTGACAGGCCACCCAGGGTGGCTATCACCCGGGTCCGTTCCACGTCGCGGCCCTGCGCATCGACCTGCATCAGGCTTGCCTGACCGCTGGAAATGGACCCACCGCGGCGCAACAGCTTGGTGTAGACCGTGGCCGGCCCCGGCAGTGCCGCAGTCAGGTACAGCGCGCTGACGCACAGCGGGTCAGCGTGACCGAAGGCGGCACCGAACCGGTTCGCCAGGGCGTTGGTGGCCAGCGCCAGGGTGACACCCCCGTTGATCGGGCCGCCATGGATGGTCCAGGCCCGATCGAGTCTCGCCTGAAAAACCGCCGGTCGAGACGTGGGTGACACCGCGATGGCCCGCGTGAACGCGTACTCACTCATGACTCTTTCTCGCAAGACCAGCGGGGAGCGCGGGTGGGTCAGTTGGGAGTGATGTCGCCGTACTCGGTCGGGTAGGGCATGGCGCCCAGCTTGGCGACGAGCACCTGCTCGCGGCGCAACAGCCGGGCGCCCAGTTCCAGCCGGGTACCGGCGTCGGGGCAGGACAGCAGGCGTTGCCGGTCGGCGTTGTCCAGCACGATCAGTTCGGTCAGTCGGTAGGACAACGCCTCCGGGTCCGCCGGGATGGTCACTCCGGCGGTGGCGCGACCCGGGACGAGCTGAAGGTAACCGGCCAGCCAGGAGCGGACCCGGTTGGCCTTCCATGCCAGCACCGCCGGGTCGCCCGGGGGGTCTTCCAGCCAGGTGACCCGGCCGGTCAGGTAGGGGGTGGCCGCCGTGTCGTCGAAGCCGTCCAGCCGGAACCGGCGGACCCCACGGGTGAGTACCTCGAAGACGCCGTCGCCGACCGAGTCCACCCGGTACACCCGTGCGGCGCAGCCGATCCCGTACAGGTCGGTGGCACGGCCGGGGCCGACCTCCTGCCCCGAGCGGATGGCGATGACTCCGAACTCGGGGTCCTGCTCTGGGTGATCCAGCACATCCCGCAGCAGGGATACATACCGGGGCTCAAAGATCCTCAGGGGCAGCTGAGCCCCAGGCACCAGCACCGTCCCCAGGGGGAAGATGGGCAGCCGCGACATGAGCTCAGCGTACGGGCAGCAGTCCTCTTCGTCGCTACCCACCTCGGCCGGGAAGCTCAGCTCGACCACGGCTGGGGGGTCTGCCTCGGTTCCACCGTTGAGCGTCATCGTCGCCCGCTGTCCTCGCCCGCTGCCGTAGGCTGATCCACTGGACCGGCGGCAGTCCCAGCCCTGTCCCGCCACGGAGACGGAGACGGACCGAGCCAGCACGCCTGCGACGGAAGCACCTGCGAGGACTTTTTACTCTGTAATCGCCGAAGATGATCTCCGACGATGAATCGGGACGGTGTAGGGAGTTCGGCTGCCGCCGAGGAGCGATCATGGATGAACAGGTCCAGTCCCCTGGTCGGGGAACGATCTCAACCGCGAGCCCAGGGGCCCGGTGGGTGACGGCGGCGTTGCCTGCCGTGGTGGCCGGTTTGTTGGCCGGTTGGCTGATCCCTCGGGGCCCGGTCACGACTGGCGAGGCGGTCGTCGCCCTGCTCGGTGCGGTTCTGGTCGGTGCTGTGACCGGTTGGTGGTTGAGGTCGAGGTGGGCGCTGCTGCTCGCTCCGGCGACGTTCGTGGTGGTCTTCGAGCTGGCTCGGATGCGGGTCGATGGCCCGACCGTGGATGGTGTGCGGCTCGACGGGATCTACGGCGTGATGGCCCTGGTCGCCGGCCGCGGCGTCGACGCGGTGCTGATCCTGCTGCCGATGATGGTGGGTGCGAGCTACGGCGCGGCCCTGGCACGTCGGCGCCGTCTGCCTGACGGCACGAAGCCGGACCGCCATCTTGGGCGGCGTGTGGTCCTGGGTGTGGCCACCCTGGTCGTCGTTGCGCTGTTCGTGGTTCTGGTGCGCCCGGCTTCGACCGCTCCTATCGTGGGGGCGGACGGCGCGCCGGTGCCCGGCAGCATCGCTGAGCTCGTCGAGGTTCGGATCGGCGGGCATGACCAGGCGATCATGCTCCGTGGCGTCTCCGAGGACGCCCCGGTGCTGCTCTACCTCGAGGGTGGCCCCGGTGGGACCGGGATCGGGCGGATCCGGAACTCCGGCACCGACCTTGAGCGGTCCTTCGTGGTGGCCACCTGGGACCAGCGCGGCGCCGGCAAGTCCTACGACGCCCTCGAACCGGTCTCAACCCTCACTCTGGACCAGATGGTCTCCGACACACTGGCCGTCACCGACTACCTGCGCGAGCGGTTCTCCGAGCAGAGGATCTACCTGGTCGGCAGCTCATGGGGGACCACGATCGGCACGCTGGCGGTGCAGCGCTCCCCAGATGCCTTCCATGCCTACGTTGGTACCGGGCAGATGGTCGACCAGTTCGCGACCGACGAGCTGATGTACGCGGAGTCCATTGCCGACGCCGAGGCGCGCGGCGACACCGGCTCCGCCGACAAGCTGCGCTCGATGGGCACACCGCCCTACGAGGACACCTTGGACTACCCGGTCGCGATCGCGTCGAACCCGAAGTGGCTGAACTTCGAGCACGGTGCCGACTACCACGCCACCTCGGAGTACCCGGCGAGCCTGTTCGTCTCCGAGTACACCCTGATCGAGCAGCTGCGGAGCATGGCCGCGATCGCCGAGACGTTCCACGTGCTCTACCCGCAGCTTGCCGACACCGATTTCCGTGTTGACGTACCTCGGCTCAACGTGCCGGTCTATCTGGTGGAGGGACGGTACGAGGCCGCCGGTCGGGAGACCCTGGCTGCGCAGTGGTTCCGGGAGCTGTCGGCGCCGAGCAAGGAGTACGTGGTATTCGACCGCTCCGGGCACACCCCGCCGTCTGACGAGCCGGGCAGGTTCGCTGACTTCATGAACGATGTGCTTCTCGCAACGCCCGAGCCGGGGTCATGAACCCGCGCCGCGGTGAACTGGTTCCACTGGAACTCCAGCTCGCCGACGGCAGATCGACCATAGCGGCGCATCCGGGCGCCTCGTTCGGCGAGGCCCATCAGACGACGGCCAGCCTCGTGATCCGAGCCAGACGGTCGGAACCGACCGAGTGTGGTCAGTCGGCGGCGGCTAACCGTTCGAGCCGGCGACGCTGCGCTCGGTTCAACACCAACGCATCCGTAGGCCGGCCCTCCCTCGTGACGTCGTCGGCGCCGGGGTGGCCCGGCGTCGGGTTCCCCACCCTGCGGTCCTCCGCCGCGCTGTCCTCGGTCAGGGGGTCGGGGTAGAGCCGACACACGGAGGCGACACCCTCCGCCGAGGTCCCGATCAGGTCGATCTGCCGCAGCGTCGGTGGTGTACCAGGCTGGTAGGGCTGCCGGGGGGACCCCGCCTCCACGGTCACGGCAAGAATCAGCGCCGGCGTCGGCTCGGAGGCGAGCCCGGCCGGGGACGCCTCCCCGAGGTCCGGAAGGCCCGGCACATCCCGCGCGGCCCGGCTCGCTGGGACATGGGTGACCGCTCGGACCACGACGTCCTGGCCCCACCATGCCGCCGGACCCCGGAACCGCCCGTTCCACTTCCCATCCGCGGTTCGGCTGCCCAGACGCACCCCGACCACGTCCGCCACCGCACTCACCAACGCTTCGACTTCGGCCGAGCCGCCCCCGACGGCACTGGCAACGCCAGTCCCGCCCGCGGCGCCGACACCGGTTGCTACCCCGCTGCCGGTTCCACCCCGCCCCATCCCGACCCGTCCGGCGGCCAGCCGTCGGGCCAGCTGGGCCAGGCACGGGGTGTCCGGGTCGCAGGTTCGGCGCAGGATGCGGCCGACCTGGTGGTAGCCCGCGACGAGGGCGGCCAGCCGGGCCAGGCGCTCCTGGGGGTCGGTGGGGTCATCGGCCGGATCCACCCCGTCGGTCGCCAGGACGATCACCCCGCGCGAGGTGTCCCAGCCGGGGCCCAACCGGTCCAGGGTGCGACGTAACCGCCCCGCCTGCTGCCCGTGGAACACCACCACCCGCGGCGCCTTCACCATCCCCAGAACCGACAGCAGGATCCGCCGGCCCTGGTCCAGCTCACCTGCGGTCAGCGGTCGGGTGATCGGCCAGGGGAGAACGGGCCAGTCCAGCACGTCCGACGCCGACAGCCCGGCGCTCCGGCTCAGGCAGCGGTGCCGGGCGGCCGCTTCGTCGTCGTTCTCCCAGCACACGCAGGCCGTCCGGGCCGCACCCGCGTACGCCGGAGGCGGTGGTCCCACGACGTTGACGACGACTGCCGAGGACCCGCCGTACATGGGTGGCACGCCGGGAGCCCGGCCGCCCTCCCGGCCCAGGGTGTCGACGAAACGGTTGAGTGCCGCCACGTGAGGCGCGTACCTGCCGGCGAACTGTTCGGCGCGGAAGGCCGGCTCGCGCATCCGGCCGGCGCGGACCGGCCAGCCAGCCGGCGGGAGCTCATCCACCCAGGGTCGTGACGGTCAGTTCGCCCTCCCCGTAGCGCCCCCTGAGCACCTTCTTGTCGAACTTGCCGACCGAGGTCTTCGGAACCTCGTCGATGACGCTCCACCGTTCCGGCAGCTGCCAGCGGGCAACCTTGTCCGCCAGGAACGACTGGAGCTCAGCGGGGGTGACGGTGGACCCGGGCACGAGGACGACGGTGGCCAGTGGGCGTTCCCCCCATCTCTCGTCCGGGACCCCGACCACGGACGCCTCGACCACATCGGGGTGGGCCATGATCGCGTTCTCCAGGTCGACCGAGCTGATCCATTCGCCGCCGGACTTGATGACGTCCTTGGAGCGGTCGGTCAGGATGAGAAAGCCATCCGGGGTCAAGCAGCCGACGTCCCCGGTGCACAGCCACCCGTCGTGGAACTTCTCGTCCATCTCCGCCCGGTCGTTCTCCGACTCCTCACCATTGGCGTAGTAGGACGCAGCGATCCAGGGGCCGCGGACCTCCAGTTCGCCGACGCTGGTGGCATCCCAGGGAACCTGCTCGCCGTCCGGGCCGATGAGCCGCGCCTCGACCCCCATCAACAGCCGCCCTTGGGCGGTCCGGTAACGCCAGTAGGCCTCGCTGCCCTCCTCGCATTCCACTGGGGGGATGGCCAGCGAACCCACCGGCGACATCTCGGTCATGCCCCAGCCGTGGATCATCGTGATCCCATACCGGTCCTGGAAGGCCTTGATGAGAACCGGCGGCGCGGCGGCACCCCCGACCATCAAGACGCGAACGGTAGGCAGCTCGGTGGGGTTGGCGTCCAGGTAGCGCAGCAGGTCGTTCCAGATGGTCGGGACCCCGCCGCCGAAGGTGACCCGTTCACTGGCCATCATCGCCGCCAGCGGTTCGGCCTGCAGGAACCGGTCGGGCAGCACCATCGAGGTCCCGGTCATCATGGCGGCGTATGGGAATCCCCAGGCGTTGGCGTGGAACAGCGGGACGACGATGAGCATCCGATCGCCCTGGCGCAAACCCAGGGTCATCGCCACGCATCCGGCGTGCACGTAGTTGGACCGGTGCGAATAGGCCACCCCCTTCGGATTACCTGTTGTGCCGGAGGTGTAGCACATCGAGGAGGCCGATTTCTCGTCCAGGTCCTCCGGCCAGTCGTAGCTGGTCGGCTGCCCGGCGAGAAACTCGCCGAAGTCCAGGACGGACTCGACGTGTGGCACGCCGGACAGGGCGGCCCTGGTGGTCTCCTCGATCGGGCCGTTGACGATGACGTGGCGGACCGTGGTCAACGCCGGCAGCAGTTGGGCGAACGGACCCGCCAACGAGTTGTCGACGATGACGACCCGGTTGTCGGCGTGCGTGGCGATGTAGGCGACCTGGTCGGGGAACAGCCGGATGTTGAGCGCGTGCAGCACCGCCCCCATCGAGGGCACGGCCAGGTAGGCGATGACGTGCTCGTTGTTGTTCCACATGAAGGTGGCCACCCGCTGGTCGCCGGTGATCCCGAGGCCACGAAGAGCGTGAGCCAGCTGCGCGGCCTTATCGCCGACCTGGGCGAACGAGAGCCGTCGGGGCTCCGCCCCGGTCCAGGTCACCACCTCCTGATCGGCGTGCAACGTGCTGCCGTACCGCAGGATCTGGCGGATGAGCAGGGGGGTCGGTTGCATTGTGCTGTCCATGGCATGACACTGTCACCTCCGGCGGGTACCGGAAAGTCCACAGCGGCTCCCGCCTCCGCCGGAGCCCGCTCGGTTGGACGGGAAAGGTTGTCCCTAGCGGGAGCGCGTCCGCCTCGCACGCACCGTCGGGGTGGGCCCCTGAAGCCTGGCGGCCGCCTTCTTCTCCTGCTTGAACGCCCTGACCCGGTTCAGCGAGCCCGCGTCGACCACGTCGGCGATGCTGCGATAACCGTCCAGGCCGTAGTCGCCCGTGGCGGCGCGCCAGCCGTCCGGCTGGACACCGAACTGCTTGCCCAGCAGGGCCGCGAAGATTGCGGCTTTCTGCACCCCGAAACCGGGCAATTCACCGATCCGGGCCACCAGGTCCGCGCCTGCGGTGGCCGACCGCCACACCGCGGCCGCATCTGCGTCGTATCGCTCGACCAGAGCCCGGCAGATGGCCTGGGTGCGCTCGGCCATGGCCACCGGGTAACGGTGCAGGGCCGGCGGCCTGCGGAAGATCTCGGCGAGCACCGTCGGTTCCATCTCCGCCAGGGCCAACGCGCTCAGTCGGGGCACACCGAGCCGCTCAGCCAGGACCGAGGGTGACGTGAAGGCCTTCTCAATGGGGATCTGCTGATCCAGCAGCATCCCGATCAGAAGCGCGAGCGGGTCGCGGGCCAGCAGTTCGTTGCCCTCGTCGGTGGTGGCTAGATACATGGCCTCATCATGGAGGCAGCGGACGCGATGCGCATCCAGCCAGTTGGTCATCGTCGCCGAGCTCTTGCCTCAACGCCCTGCCTGACGTGTGGTCACCGACCGGGCGTCGTCGCGCGGCGGGGCCCGGTGCATCCGCCTGCGCTCAGCGGCGCAGTTGCTTCAACGTCATCGGCGCACCTCCGGACAGCAGCGCGACCTGCGCCAGGTACAGCTCGGCACACGCCAGGGCGTCGGTCAGGGCCTCGTGAGACCGATAGCGCGGCAGCCTGAATCGGGCCCGGGCGGCCGGCAGCCGCAGGCTCCCCGTCGGGGCAGCATTCCAGGCGGCGCCGTTGACCCTTTCCTGCAGCTGCATGGTGTCGAGGCTGAGGCAGTGGAACGGCGACCCGAACAACCGCTGGCACGCCGCTGTCAGGAAGCCCTCCTCGATGTCGGCGACATGCGCCAGCATCACCCGTCCGCGCAGGGCGCGTAGCAGCTCCGGGACGATGGTCTCCAGGTCCTCCCCGTCGGCCAGGACATCGTCGGTCAAGCCGTGCACCACCGCGCTCTGACCCACCCCGCCGTGCGTACGAACCACCAGGTGCGCCGCCCCGGACAGCTCGATCCGCAGCCCCTGGAGCGGCACGAAACCGACGCTGAGCAGCCGGTCCTTGGCCGGGTCCAGGCCGGTGGTCTCCACGTCGACGGCGAGCATCGGCAGCTCCGTGGCGGGGGTGCCCAGGTCCGGGAACGGCACGGACAGGTAGTCCCGCAGCGGACCGGCCGGCGCCGAGGACACGGCGCGTTCCCGTCGCCCGTCGGGGGAGAACCGGCGCAGCATCACGACACGTAGTGAACCAAGAACCCGCTGGCCACCGTCGACTGGGCCCGTCTCACGATCTGGAAGGCGTCCCGCAGGTGCTGCTTCTCGAAGTTGGTCAACTCGCTGGGTGGGACGAAGTTGTCCGGGGTCCCTCCTGCCCGCGCTCTGTGGCCCTGGTGGCGCAACCGCACATAGGAGATGAACTCGAATGCGTCCCGCAAGTCAGCCTTGCGTTCTTCGTCGAGCAACCCGCCGGATACCTCAGCGGACAACCTGGCTTGGGTGTTGACGTGGGCCAGTCCGCTGGTCAGAGCGTGCACCCGAGCCAGCTGGACGATGGCGCCCGCCCCGATCTTCAGGTCGAGGGTGCTCTTGCGGTCGCCGGCCTTCTCCAGCACGAATCCGCGGAAGAAGCCCAGTGGCGGGTGCTGCTCGACGGCCTGCTTGGCCAGGTGGGCCAGGAACACCCGACTGCCCGGTGCTGCGGCGAGGACCGGTTCGCGCAGGGCGTTGAACAGTCCCGCGTCACCGTGCAGGGCCCTCATGTCAAAGAAGATCTGGGCGTGCAACACCGCTGTGGGCTCCGGTTTCGTCATCCACGACGCGAAGGTGCGTTTCCACGCCGAGAGCGTCTGGCGCCATTGCGGGTTGGTCGCCATCACGTCACCGGGGCAGCGGGAGTACCCGCACGCCTCCAGTCCGGAGCTGACCCGTTCGGCGAGGGCCTCGTAGTAGCCCAGGTCGCCCTTGGCCACCCCGTCGGGCAGGATGATCGCGTTGTCCTGGTCGCTGGCCAAGCCCTGTTCCATCCGCGCCTGCGACCCGAGGACCACCCAGCAGTACGGCTGCGGCGGGCTGCCCAGCTCCTTCTCGGCCAGCGCCAGCAGCCGGCGTTCGATCGTGTCCCCGACGGCCGTCACCACCCGCCCGATCGCCTCGGCGGTCGCGTCCTCGGAGACCAGCTGCTCCAGGATCTGCGGCAACCGACGGCTGGTCGCCACAAGGTCCTCCACGGTGTCCTGGTTGGCGATGTCCGCGGCCATCACCACCGGGTTGGCGTGCTGCAGCCGGATCAGATCCCCGGTACCGACCACCCCGGCCACCCGGGCGCCGTCGAAGACCGGGATGTGGTGAACGTTGCGTGACACCATCTCCAGCAGCAGCTCCACCGCCAGCGATTCGGCCTGGGCGGTGACCACATTCGTGGACATGATGTCGGTCAGCGGTCCGGAACTGTCCCGGCCATCGGCGATGACGCGGTCCCGAAGGTCGGTGTTGGTGACGATGCCCAGCAGTCGCATTCCGTCCATGACCAGTGCCGATGCGGTCTTGGCCCGGCGCATCTGCTCGGCCGCGGCACGGATCGTCGTGGTTGGCGGTACCACCAATGCCTCGTGCCGGACCATGTCCCCGACCCGCGTGCGCAGTACGGCCACCCCGTTGTCGGCCAGTTGCACCGAGGCCACCGCCTCCTGCATCCTGCCGTGCAGCCGGCGGAAGTAGGCGGCGAATCCGGGGTGGTCCTCGCTCAGCTGCGTGAACACCTCGGCCGGCAGCACGAAGACCAGGCAGTCCTCGATGGCCGTCACCTGGTACTGGTAGGGGTTGCCGTGAATCAGGGTATCGGACCCGAAGCAGGTACCGACGTCGCCGCGGTCGATCAAAGCTCCGTCCGGATCGTGCACGTCGATGGCCCCCGAGCGGAGCATGTACACCACGTCGTTGTCCTGGCCCACCGACAGTATCCGGGTGCCGCGCCGGAAGTACTGCATGCTCAACCGGCCGGACAGGACGTCGAGAACAGATCCGGGCAGGTCGGCGAAGGGGACGTGCTGGGCGAGGAAGTCACGCACCTCGGACAGTTCTCCAGTCATGGTGCCTCGCATCATGACATGCGAGGCCCGGCTCATCGTGCCCTCGCGCGCAGGGCGGGGATGACGACCGCGGGCGGGGAGCCCGGAGCATCACGGGCGGGGTAGCCGGCCCAGCGCCGGCAACAGGCCTACGACCTCGGCCCACGCCTGGTCGACGATGCCCTGAAGCCAGTGGCTCGCGTCGGCCGCGTCCCGCCCATCAAGGCCGCGGATCGCCTCGATGTACCCGACCCCGGTACCTGCTGCCGCACTCAGTCCGGCGGCCACCGCGTGATCCAACTGCACCTCGACGGGTGTATCGAAAAGGCGACACACCTGCCCGATGCGTTCCTTGAGCTGGGCACGGGAATCGTCCTCGGCGGGGACCTTGGCCACCATCGCCGTTAGCCGAGTGGTGCGCTCGGCCACCGCGGAGGCCAGCATGTCCAGGGCCCCCTGGTAGACCTCCAGACCAAGCTCCTGCGCGGCGAAGAACGGCCGCCGAACCGTCTCGTACCAGGCCCGTAAGGCCCGCAACTGGGCCAGGTACAGCACGTTCTTGGCGACCAGTCGGTTGGCCGCGCGGTAGGTGCTCGGGCTGGACTTCATCTGCGCGTTCGGCAACGGTCCGGCCATCACCAGCTGATCCTCGGGCACATCGCTGCGCAACACCGACCCGGCCGCGACGACACTGCCGAACCCGACGCGAACCGGACCCACCGTTCCGCCCTGACCACCCAGGAAGATGGGCCGCTCCCCGAGCAGAACCCCCCGGGGGACGTCACCGAACAGCGAGGGGGTCGTCTTGTCCCCGTCCGGAGTGAAGTTGAAGTGGATGTAGGACGAGCCGACCTCGCTGTGGTCCTTGCGGCTGGTGCCGCCGGCCATCAGGCAGTCACAGAAGTTGATCAGGCTGCCCAGGGTCACGAACGGGAACAGAATGGTCTGCTTCAGCGCCACGCAATGGGCGCCACCGGCTTCCTCCTCCAGCAGGCAGCCCTCCCGGACGTGGTGTCCCAGCCCCATGTTCGCCTTCTCCAAGAACACCGCCTTGGCCGCGTACCCGCCCTTGAGCTGTACGTTCGGGCCGAGCCGGCAGTCCTGGAGCGTCACCGGGCCCTCCGCGCCCAAGTGGACTCCGGCCGAGATGACCGTCGTGGCGCCGTAGATGCGGCAACCGGGGAAGATCGTGACGCCCTGGCCGCTGACGCGATCGAGATCGACCTCGGGTCCGATGTCGAGGGTCCACGGATTGGGGATGTCGACACCCTTGTCGAGCAGTCGCTCGACCGCCGGCAAGGAACGGGGCTGCGTATTCATCGTGGTAACTCCCTGTCCCGCGGACTGTCAAGATCGTATAGTCCCGAGCATGTCACCTGCCGCTGCCCGGCCCCGCAGTCGCGCCGCCCGGTTGCGCCTCTTGCTCCGGTTCCTCCTGATCACGCTTGCGGCAATGGCCATCGGCGCGTTCCTCACCTGGCGGATCACCAGCTACCTCGGTTGATGACAGGCGGCGCCGGGCCGCTGGGTCCTCCGGCGGCGCCGATCCGGCGGCTGCTGACCACTCGCGGACGCCGACTGCCGGCCGCCGGGAGGTCTTGAATGTGCCCGATCGACGTGTTCAGTGCTCCGGGTCGGTCGTCGCTACTCGGGGCTCACCGCGGTAGGTGCCGAAGGACCAGTGGTTACCCTCGGGGTCGCGGATGGCGAAATCGCGGGAACCGTGGTCGGAGTCGTGGAGTTCCTGGGTGATGTCCGCCCCCGCGGCGACGATCCGCCGGTACCGGGCATCGGGGTCGTCAACCACGACGTAGGCGCCGAAAGTGCCTGGCTGTAGTGGCCATGCGTCGTCCGGATCGGGGCGGGCCGAGCCCAGCATGATGCCACCGCCGAGGGGCCAGGACAGTTGGGCGTGTTGCACGGTCGACCCGTCAGCAAAGACGGCGGTCTCCTCGAACCCGACGACGTCGACCAGGAAGCGGATCAATGTCAGGGCATCGGCCGCGCGCAACGTCGGCCAGACCTGCGGCGCCGGTGGCTGAGGGAGAGTAGTCGGGTTGTCATCCATGCTCACCAGTGTGACGTCCCTCCGGTTGGGTGGCTTGAACATTTTCGCCGCGCAGTCGAGTAGCAAGTCGCCCGCTGGTCCAGTGGTACAACCACCAGCGGATTCACGCCCGGGCGACATCCGGCGAAACGGCGCCCCGGTCACCGATCGTCCAGTGGGGTCGGCGAGATTCAGCGCCAGCGGTAGTTTGCCGATCATGAGCACGTGGGGTGCGGGGCCTCCCGGGATCTTGTCCTTGCCGTCCGGCCGACTCGTTCGCGGCCGAGGGCTGCGTCGGCCGCTACCGGACGATGCCCTTCCTCAGTTCGGGGTCTACCTGCTCAACAAGCGGCCGGAGCCGGTGACGTGGGAAGCCAGGTGGGTCCGCTGGCAGACCTCCGGCTGCCCGCGGACCGCCCCGATGCCCAGGACGCGCTGGGCGAGGCCTGGCGCCGCACTGGCTTGCTTGGGGGTGCTGGACGGCCTGCCTCCTCGCGAGGCGGTCGCATACGTGCAAGAGCACTACGGACCCACGGGCCGTTGAGGCGGCCTGGCAGCGCCGCTCCGTCACCCGCTTCGCCACGTCCTAGGCGGGGTTCCGATTGAGCTCGTCATCCGCTTGCGGGTCCGCGTGCGCGGGCTGCGCTTCCTGCCCTTAGACCGCCACTACCTCAACCAGGCTGTCCGCGCCTACGAAGTCACTCGGGTTGCGCGTGTAGATGCGCGCGGAGTGTGCATGCGCGGTGGCGGCAATGAGTAAGTCCATGGTGCGCGCGCGTGGCCGACGCCCGGCCTCTATCACCGCAGCGGCAAGCTGCCCGTAGCTTGCTGCGACGGCTTCGTCCATCGGCAAGGCGTCGAACTGGCGCTGCAGGAGTGACAGCCGCCGAAGCCGCTCAGCGCGAACGTTCGGTTCCTTGGCCACAAGCACGCCGAAATGCAGCTCCGCGAGCGTGGCCGAACTGATCGCCAGCTCTCCCTCCAGCGGGCCGACATTGGTGGCGATCACCACGCTGGTATCCAGAATTCCCCTCACACCGCGGTCCACGGATCACGCAATGCCTGATCGATGCCCTGCCGATCGGCCTCCCATGCACTGTCCTCGGGACCGCCGAAGAGGTCGGCAACCTGATCGAAGCTGCGCCACCGCTGAGACCTCGCACCCACCAACCGTGCGCTAGGGCGTCCAGCGACGGTGATAGTGATCTCTTCCCCGGCCTCCACTCGGCGCACCAGCTCGGAAGCATCCTGGCGCAGTTCTCGTAGCCCAACGGTGCTCATGCTCATAGGGTAGCACACGTGCTACCCTCGGCGCGCCAGGGTGCTGTGTACGGCTGGGCATAGATCGCCGGCTTCGCCGGATCACTGCCGTGCAGTTCATTCCGGCCAGCTACGTCCGGAATGCCAGTAACTAAGGGCTGCCACGCTCAGGTCGTGACCGTGAAGCCTCGGCCGGTACCGGATCCGTCCCATGGCCAAACCCCGGGGCTACGATGGCGGCACGCAGGGCAGGAGCGAACTCCTCCTCTTGGGGACCTTCCCACCGCGCGGCCGCGGACATTCGTGCAGTGTAGGCAGGTGGTGGGGGCAGGACCGTTCGGTTTGGGCACAATCACCCGGTATGCGCATGGCCAGGGGTCGGGGCCTGGGAGGACGTCGGGACGGATCCGGAGTCGGCGGACAGCCAGGGGGTTCCGAGTCGGAAGACCCGGGCCAGGGCAGTGGCAACGAGCCGGCCCTGACCACCGTCTGCGGGCTCGGCGGTGACCTCGATCCGATAGACCGCTGTCCGCGTGGACCGGTGCACCTCGACGCCGTCGCAGATCAAACGGTCGCCGCGGCGGCTGGGCGCCAGGAACTCCGTGTGCACGTCCTGGGCGACGGCGAGCGTGCCGTGGCTGTTGCTGACGGCCGCGTGGACGACGTCGATCAGCGCCATGACCGCCCCGCCGTGTCCGGTCCCGACGGGGTTGAGTAGCCGGTCGTCGACGGTCAATCCGGCCCGGGCATGCCCGGGCCGGATGAGTTCCCACTCGATGCCGAGGTGGCGAGCCAGCGGGTCGGCGGACAGGACACGGTGCAGGTCGGGTTCGATCTCGTCGATCACGACCTCACCGTACCGACCCTCGGGTGTTACCCGTCGGTCTCGACGACGCTGGCTCCAGCGGCGGCCCACTGCACCGACTCCCCAGCCCGAGTTTGGCAGCCGTCTTCAAACTCGGGCGCCACACCGATCGAAGCCGACGCGTGGCCAGCAGCACCGCCGACCACGCAGCCTCACAACGAACGGGCGACGAGCTCCTTCATGATCTCGTTGGAGCCGGCGTAGATCTTCTGGACCCGGGCCGAGGCGTACATGCGTGCGATCGGGTACTCTAGGATGTAGCCGTAACCACCGAAGATCTGAAGGCAGCGATCGATGACCCGGCACTGCATATCGGAGCAGAAATACTTGGCCATCGATCCCTCGGCCGCGGTCAGCTTGCCGTCGAGTTCCCGCTGAACCAGATAATCCAGGAAGGTTCGGGCGGCGAACGCCTCGGTCTTGCATTCAGCCAGGACGAACCTGGTGTTCTGCAGCGCCAGCAACGGCTTGCCGAATGCCTCACGCTCCTTGGCGTACTTCGTGGCCAGTTCCACCGCGGTCTCGGCGCTGGCGACCGCCGTGATCGCGACGGCCAGCCGTTCGGTGGGCAGTTGGATCATCAGCTGGATGAACCCCTGGCCCTCCTCGCCGCCCAGGACGTTGGCGGCCGGGACCCGGCAATCGGTGAAGATGAGCTCGCGGGTGTCCTGACCCTTCAGGCCGATCTTCTGCAGCTCCCGACCCCGCTCGAAGCCCGGCAGGTCATCGTTCTCGACGACGATCAGCGAGATCCCCTTGGCTCCGGGGGCGTCGCTGGTCTTGGCCACAAGCAGCACCAGAGAGCAGTGCGTGCCGTTTGAGATCATCGTCTTGGTGCCGTTGATGACGTACTCGTCGCCATCCTTGACCGCCTTGGTGCGGATGGCCTGCAGGTCGGAACCGGCGTCCGGTTCAGTCATGCCGATGGCGCCGACGAACTCGCCGCTGCACAGCTTCGGCAGCCACTTCCGCTTCTGGTCCTCAGTGCCGAACTTGAGGATGTACGGCAGCATGATCGTGGTGTGCACGCTGTAGAGCCAGGCGTCGTCGGCGATCCGGGCGCACTCCTCAGTGACGACGACCTCTTCGGCGAAGGTGCCGCCGCCCCCGCCGTACTCTTCGGGAACGTTGACGCCCAGCAGCCCCAGCTCGCCCGCCTTGGTCCAGAAGTCTCGGTCGATGTACCCCTGCGTGGCCCATTTCTCCTGGTTGGGAACTGATTCGGTCTCCAGGAAATTACGCACCATCTCCCGCAGGAGCCGGAGCTCGGTGTTCATCCAGGGAGACTGGTAGTCAATGCTCATCGTGGTTTCCTCGGTTCACTTGTGGCGGGCTCGGAGCGGCTACTTGCCGGTGAAGCTGGGCTTGCGCTTCTCGTTGAATGCGGCGACGCCCTCGTGGCAGTCGTCGGTATGCATGGCGGCGAAGAAGTTGCTTCGCTCGTGCTCGACGGCCGTCGGCAGCGGCATGTCGAACGCACGCTTGGCCGAGTCCTTGGCCAGGCGGATCGCCAGCGGCCCGTTCTTGGCCATCTTCTCGGCCAGCGCGATGGCGCGGTCGACGCAGTCCTCGTCAGGGGCCTGTTCACAGGCGATGCCGTCGGCCACCGCGGTTGCGGCGTCGACCGGGACCCCGGTCAGGATCATCTTCATCGCCTTGGCCTTGCCCACGGCGTGGACCAGGCGGATGGTTCCGCCGGCTCCGGGCATCACGGCCAGGCTCACCTCAGGGACGCCGATCTTGGCCGACTCGGCGATGACGATGGTGTCGCAGGCCAACGCCAGCTCGCAGCCACCGCCGAGGGCGAGCCCGCGGACTGCGGCGACGACGGGCTTGCGGGTCGCGTCGAGCTGCCGCAGAAGCAGGTCGACGGCTCGATCCTGCATCGCGTTGGTCTCCATGAGGGGGACGAACTCCACGAGGTTCGCGCCGGCACAGAAGGCCTTGTCGGATCCGGTGATGACGATGACGAATACCTCGGGGTCGGCGTCGGCCGACTTGAGTGCGTCCACGAGGGCGGACATGAGAGCGTCGGACAAGGCGTTGAACGTCCTTGGCTGATTGAGCGTGAGCAGGGCAACGCGGCCCCGGTTCTCGGACAGGACGGCCGGTTCGGCATTCATGGGCATCTCTCAGAGTCGGAGCGGGGGTAAGGGGCACGGCTGACCTCTTCCGGGCTGCCGGTGGCGGTCCAGGAAGAAGTCAGCCGTGCCAAGGTCGTCGTCGCTAGCGTCGGGTGGGCGTCAGAGGCGTTCGATGATGGAGGCCGTTGCCATGCCGCCGCTGGTGCAGATGACGACCATGCCGTACTGGCCGCCAGAGTGCTCCAGCTCGCTGATCACGTCGCAAAGCAGGCGCGGGCCACTGGCCCCGAGCGGGTGACCGATCGCGATAGCGCCGCCGTTGACGTTGAACTTGTCCATCGGGTAGCCGAATTCCTTGATCCACATGAGCGACACCGGCGCGAACGCCTCGTTGACCTCGACCCGGTCGATCTGGTCCAGCGTCATCCCGGCCATGGCCAGCGCCTTGTGAGTGGCCGGAATGACGCCCTCGAAGGTCATCACCGGGTCGGCGCCGGCGACGCCCGCGCCGACGAGCCGGGCGATGGGCTTGAGGCCGAGCTTCTCGGCGGTGCCCTTCTCGGCCAGCAGCAGCGCCGAGGCCCCGTCGCTCATCTGCGAGGCGTTGCCTCCGGTGATCTGGCCGCCCTCCTTGAAGGGAGTCTTCAGGCTGGCCATCTTCTCCAGCCTGAGGGACTCGCGAATACCCTCGTCGCGGGTCATCTCGCCGGTCTCGCCGTCGGCGGTCTTGTACTGGATCGGAGCCATGTGCCGCTGGAACACCCCCTCGTCCCAGCCCTTCTTGGCCAGCTGATGGCTGCGGACGGAGAACTCGTCCATCTCCTGGCGGCTGATGTCGTACTTTTCTGCCAGGAGCTCGGCGGCCAGACCCTGGCCGATCATCCGGCCCTCATAGCGCTCCTCGAACCAGTCCCCATACCAGTCCGGGGCGCCGTAAGAGGGGTTGAACATCGGGCCGAGGTCGGCGTGCGTCATGGACTCGACACCGCCGCCGATGGCCAGCTTGAACTCGCCGGCAACAATGCTGTGGCTGACCAGGTTGACGGCGGACTGGCCGGAGCCGCAGGCCCGTTCGACCGTGATCCCAGGGATGAAATCGGGGAATCCTGCACCGAGGAGCGCCCAGCGCGCGATGTTGGAGGACTGCATGCCGATCGGCCGGCCGCACCCGATGATGACGTCGTCGAGCTGTCCTGCGTCGATGCCGGTCTTGTCGACGAGGTATTTCAGGGTGTGTGCCAGCAAGTCGGTAGGGTGCCAGCCGGCCAGCTGACCGTTGCGACGGCCGATGGGGGTACGGACGCCCTCGACGATGACGGCTTCTTGGATGGTCATGGAGCTCCTCGGGTGTTCAGACGGCTTGGGTAACGAGGTCGACGTGGGTGAGGGTCGGCGGACCCGACGAGGTCTCACCGGGTCTGGGCTCACGCAGCGACGGTCCGGGCCGTCGGGGCGCGCCGACGGGCGCGCACGGCGCTGGTGAGGGGTTTTGGGGGTGCCCGCTCCTTTCCTCGACGACACGGCAGCCGGACGGGTGGCGGCCCTTCCGGGGCCAGTCCCAGTCCCGACGGCGACGTCGGCCTGGACAGCGGCGATACGGCGAGTGCGGGCCAGGACCGCCCGACTCTCGCGTGCTAGGGCAGCCGGGAAGCCACCGCGCAGGAGTTTATCAGTGGCGGTGGGGCCGCAGTCGGGTATGGGACCAGGAGAGGACCTTCGACCCGCCGCCCGGCGGGAGCGGGCCGGATCGTCTTGCGGCCACCTCCGGACCGGCAGAGTCAGGCCCGGGAGTCCACGGCCCCTGGGGCTGCATCGGCATCGGTCAGGGCCACGGCCAGACGCTCGGCGTAGCCGGCGGCCTCGAGCGGGTCCTGGTAGCGGGTGCGCGGCCAAAAGAAGCCCCGCAACCCGTCGCCCTTGGTCCGCGGCACGACGTGGACGTGCAGGTGGGGGACGCTCTGGCTGACGATGTTGTTCATCGCCACAAAGCTGCCCTGAGCGCCGAACGCCACCGGGACGGCTGCCGACACCGCGCGGACGTCGGCCATGAACGGGCCCAGCTGGGTGTCGGGGACGTCGGCGAGGGTGCGAAGGTGGTCGAGAGGAATGACCAGGGCATGACCCTTGAACACCGGCCGGGCGTCCATGAAGACGACGCTGTGCGCACCGCGGCGCACCACCGCTGCCTCCACCCCTCCGGCCGCGATCCGGCAGAAGACACACTCCCCAGCGTGCGGCTGGGATTCGGACAGGGCGGGCATCCCCCCATCATGTCGAGTCCCCCGGCGGGGCCTGCGGGGAGGCGCGGCGCGGCGGGTGCTGGTCGGCGGCCGGAGGCTGCCACGGGCGAGCAGGCCTGCGCCGCGGCTCAGAAAGCGGACGGCCAAGAAAAGAGCAGACCAGCTGACTGAGCATCAGACGAGGGCCCGGAGGGGGCAGGTGTGCACATCCCCACACCACCCGGTCGGCTCTGACGCCCGGCGCGGTGGTAAGGATAGCCATCGGGGCCGCCCGCGACCCCGCCCAGCCCCATCCACCCCAGAACAGGAGCCCGCGTCACGATGTCGATGTCCTCACTGTCCCGCCCGGGAGTCGCACCGCGCTCGACCGTGACGGTGTTCCGGCTGGCGGCGCTGTTCACGTTCCTGGCTGTGGTGATGGGGTCGGTGGTGTGTGCGACCGAGTCGGGTGCGGCGTGCCCGACGTGGCCGGGGTGTTACCCGGGTCAGGTGACGCCCGGGCTGGAGGTCAACCCGCTCATCGAGTTCACCCACCGTGTCGTCGCCGTCCTGGCCGGGCCGCTGGTGCTGGCCGCTGCGGTGTTGTCGAGCCTGCTCTCGCGGCGGCACGGGGTGACGGACCGAGGGGTGCGGGTGCTGCCGTGGCTGGCGCTGGTCGGCGCCATAGCGGCGGGGGTATTCGGCCGGCTCGTGGTACTCACCGGGATCCCGGTGTGGGTCGGCGTGGTGGACCTCGGGTGCGCGCTCGGCGCGATGATCGCGATGACCGTCGCGACGGTCCGGCTGGAGCGGCCACCACGCCAGTCCGACCGCTCGGGCACCACCCGGGCGGCCTTCGCAGCTCTGGCAGTCATCGTGCCGATGCATCTGCTCGGCATCGTGGTCGCCGGCGCGGGCTCCTACACCCGGTGCATGGGCTGGCCGGCCTGGCAGATCGGCGACGCCGACGGGCTTGGGTGGCTGCAGGCGGTGCGCGTGGCCTTGGCCGTCGTCGGGGTCGTCCTCGTGGTGACAACCGCGCTGCGGGCCGCGTGGGAGCCCGCGGTCGCTGGGTGGGGTCGAACCCTGCTGATCGTCCTGGCCGGCGAGATGCTGCTGGGCGCACTGCTGGTCACCCGCGGTCTGACGGCGTTGACCGCGGCCGCCTATTCGATCATGGCCGTGACCCTGGTGGTGTGTCTGGCACTGACCGCGGCCACGGCGTCGACGCAGACGGAGGCTACGGAGGAGGCGGTGCCGGCAGAGGTCTGATCGGGGAAGAACGCACTGGTCGACGCCCTTGTACTGAACGTGACCAGTGTGCTGAGCCGTTTCCGCAGGACCTCTCGTGACAGCTGGACCTCCGGCTCGGCCGGCTCCGAGGGCCGACTGCCGCACGTCGTCGTCATCGGGTCCGGATTCGGCGGCCTGTTCGCCACTCAGGCGTTGGCCTCGGCACCGGTACGGATCACCGTGGTGGCCAAGACGACCCACCACCTCTTCCAGCCGCTGCTCTACCAGGTGGCCACGGGCATCCTGTCCGAGGGCGAGATCGCGCCGACGACCCGGGAGATTCTCAAGCGCCAACGTAACGCCAGGGTCATCGTGGGGTTGGTCCTCGACGTCGACCTGACCGTCAAGACGGTCACCTCGCGGTACCACGAGCGGGAGACGGTCACCGGATACGACTGGCTCATCGTGGCCGCCGGCGCCGGGCAGTCCTACTTCGGCAACGACCACTTCGCCACGTTCGCCCCCGGGATGAAGACCATCGACGACGCCCTGGAGCTGCGATCCCGGATCTTCGGTGCCTTTGAGCGGGCCGAACTCGAACCGGACCCGGCGGAGCGGGAGCGGCTCCTGACGTTCACCGTCGTGGGGGCCGGGCCCACCGGCGTCGAGATGGCCGGCCAGATCCGGGAGCTGTCGACGCACACCCTGCGCCGAGACTTCCGCGCCCTCGACCCGACGTGCGCCCGCATCATCCTCATCGACGGGGGTGCCCAGGTGCTCCCGGCGTTCGGGCATCAACTCGGCGCCAAGACTCACCGGTCGCTGACCGACATGGGGGTGGAGGTCAGGCTCAACGCCATGGTCACCGACCTGGACGCGGACGGCCTGACCTTGACCCATCGGGGTGGCAGCACCGAGCGCATCGGCAGCGAGTGCAAGGTCTGGGCTGCCGGAGTGGCCGGCAGCGAGCTGGGGGCCACTCTCGCCGGTCAGTCCGGCGCCGAACTGGACCGGAACGGAAGGATCGTCGTTCAGTCCGACCTCACCCTGCCGGACCATCCGGAGGTCTTCGTCATCGGCGACATGGCCGCCGTTCCCGGAGTCCCGGGGGTGGCACAGGGAGCGATCCAGGGTGCCCGGTATGCCGCCCGCCGGATTCTCGATCCTGCCGCCGACAGCCCATTCCGCTACGTCGACAAAGGCAGTATGGCCACCATCTCTCGCTTCCGGGCTGTCGTCAGCGTCGGTCGGCTCCGAGTCACCGGGTTCCCCGCCTGGCTGATGTGGTTGGGCTTGCACCTGCTGTACATCACCGGCTTCAAGCACCGGGTGACCACCCTGCTGCACTGGGCGATCAGCTTCATCGGGAATGCCCGATCCGAGCGGGTGACGACGAATCAGCAGCTCGTCGGGCGGCTTGCGATGGAACGGCTCGGCCAGCACGTGTCCGGCCCGCTACTGCAGGGCGTGGACGTCGAGCCGGTGGCCGAGCGGCCGCGCCGGGTGCCGTAGTCGAGGCCCGAAGCGCCGACCGACGGCTTGGTGAGCGTCCGGTCGGCGCCGCCCCGCGCGGTCAGGAGTGCTCGGTGACGTCCGGGGTCTGCCCGGTCTCGTGGATCTCCTCGGTGAGGGCGCCGACCGTTTCGCTCGGCGGTTCAACCTCGGCCTCGGCCAAGCCCTTGTCCAGCTCCTCGCCGACCGTCTCCTGCTCGGCGCCGTGCTGCCACGAGGTCACCTTGTCCACGACCGCCTGAGCGGCTTCCAGCTTGGCCTCGTGCTCTTCGCCTGTCGGCGTCATCTCGGTCATGTCACTGCTGTATCCGGTTGGCATCCCCGGAAACCTCGGGCGGGAAGGCGTCCTGGGACTGCCGGTAGGAGGGGGAGCGCAGCCGGGCCACCCAGTCGTAGTGCGGCAGCCCGGCCAGGGGGTGGGCGATCGTGTCGAACCGCACTCGGCGGTCGTCGTGCAGCAGCTCCTGCGGGTCGATGCTCAGGCTGCCGAGCGAGACCCACCGTCCCGACAGGCCGGAGTAGCGAAGGTCGAACAGCTCCCGTCCGGGGATGGGACTGTCGACCGGGAAGAGCGCCAACAGCAAGGACCCGCGCGGGCCGTGCATCGGCAGGAGCGTCGTGAAAGGTCCGGAATGCACGGTGGTCCGAACCCCGAGTAGGTACCGGGTGACCGCGCCCGAGCCGGTGCTGGCGAACATGAGGTCGGCGGGGCCGCCGTCCGCGCCCTTGGCGGGCCAGCGAACTGCGATGCCCAGGATGTCCGGGGTGCCCTCCGGCAGTCCGATGGCCCTGGAGGTACGGACGAGCACGGGTTGGTCGCCGGGCTGATCCAGCGCGGGCACGCCGGTCTTGGGGTATGCACCGACGATGTGCAGCTCACCGCCCACGGTGTCCCCAGTAGGGTGCAAGGCCCGCGAGTTGCGAAGCCGGGCCACGACGCCGAAGACGCGTGCCAGGGCCCAGCCTGCGGCGCCTGCGGACGCAGTGGTCAGCATGTTGCCCATGTCAGTTCCTGCCCGCTCGTGGGGACACCGGGGGCGCCAGCCTCGCGGGCGAGCGGGTCGGTCCCGACCCGCTCGTCGATACCCGGGTGGGCATTCGGGGGTTGGGTCGCACGCCCACGCAGCCCGTCTCGCCGGTCGCCAAGATCCTCATGGTCCTCCAGTCCCAGCCGCATGCAGCACAGCGCCAAGCCGATGCTCGGTGTACCTGGAACCTACCCGTCCGACCTCAGGGGCATGCGGATCCTGAGTGCATCAGGCTGAGACGGGCGTCTCGCTGACGTGTCCGACGTGACTGCCGCTCGTTGGGCCGCACACCCACGAGGCGGTGACCTTGATCGTGACCGTGCACGATGCTCCACCTATCTGTGGCGGTCCTATCTGCCGGACTGATGCGCGGGCACATCTGGCTACTTTCGTGGTTCTGGGCGAGGCTGGGGCGATGGCGAAACTGGTCATGGTCGTCGCGCCGGAGCGATTTCGTGACGAGGAGTTGTTCCAGACAAGGGCGGAACTGGAGGCGGCTGGGCACGCAACGGTGGTGGCCAGTACCAAGGTGGGGCTCGCCACCGGATCGCGCGGCGGCAGCGTGGAGTGCGACTCGACGATCGAACAGATCGACCCGGCCGTATTCGACGGCGTCGTCTTCGTCGGTGGTGGTGGATCGAAGCTGCTGTTCACCGACGCGGCTGCGCAACACCTCGCGCAGGCCATGCACCGGCAGGACAAACTCGTTGCTGCGATTTGCCTGGCACCGGTAATCCTCGCCAACGCAGGCGTGCTGGCGGGCAAGCGGGCAACCGTCGCCGGGACCCAGGCGAAGGCCATCACAGCCGGCGGTGCGACCTACACCGGGCCTGGCGTCACCACGGATGGCAATGTCGTGACTGCCAATGGGCCCAAGAGTGCGCGGCTGTTCGGGCAGAAGATCAACGAGGTGCTCGCCAGCCAGCATCCGGCAGCCCACCCCGGCGGGCGACCGCCTGAACCCACGCCCCCGCCAGGGGCGAAGACCTCCACCTGACGGGTCATCGCCTCCACATCCGACCGACACGACGGCCCCACCGCCAACCCGTCGACCAGCCCGCTGGCTTTGACCCGCCCGGCTCGTGTGCTGCACCGCGAGCGTGTCCTTTCCTCGCAGCTCAGGTATAGCTGGACAATCCACATACTCCCAGCTCAGCGGCGCCCTTACCCACGTCGACCCCCGTCCAGGACTACCTCAACCGAACCGCGGTAAGACTCCAGCAAGACGCGATTATCGATCGGCTAACGGCAAGAGCGTTCGGGCTACAGCTGCAGATGGAGTCGCAGTGCGTCATCCAGTTGCGCCATGACGTCAGACGGGACATGTCCGAGGATCCGGCCCAGCCGCTCGACGGCGATCGAGCGGACCTGCTCGGCCTGGGCCTTGGAGTCCTGCGGTAGCCCGGTCGCATCAGCGGGAAGCAGGGTCTGGAAGGGAAAGACCCGTGCGCTGCTGCTGGTGATCGGTACCACCGTGACCACACCGCGGCCCAGCCGTGCAGCGACCGAGTTCGCGCGGTCGTTGCTGACGATCACGGCGGGACGTCGCTTGTTGGCTTCGCTACCACGGACGGGGTCCAGATCGGCGAGACGGATCTCACCGCGCAGCATCGGCGATCCCGTCGGCCGTGGTCGCATCCCACGCCGTGTGGCCGCCTGATTCTTCCCATTCGTTCCAAGCGGCCTCGTAGTCCTGCTCCAGCTCGGGAAGGCGCAGCATGCGGACTGCGTGGCGCAACGCGGCCGACCTTGAGGGAAGACCCGCTGCGCGCGCAAACTCGTCGAGGATGGCCACGTCCTCATCCGGCAGGCTAACGCTGAGTTTCATACCGCAATGCTACCCCGGTATTACCAGGATGCCGTGCGGCGAGGGCCAATTTAGGCTCATGCTGCCCTCAAGAAGCCCTCAAGAAGCCTGGCGAGGAAACCTCACTCTTCGTACTTCGGCATGTCTGCGAGCCCGCGGTGGAAGGCGTCAACGAAACCTGAGAGGTCGGGGAAGAGCGCTGCACGCGTCTTTCCGTAAGCCCGTTCGAGCAGCTCTAGACATTCGCCCTTGAGCAGCTCGGGGATAACGAAGACCATGAACCACGGAAGGTCCCGCGAGGGCTCGCCCATCACGAGGCGGTTGAAGCAGGCCGGCCCGAGAGGTTGCACGCCCGCAGGGACGGGGAAGGCAGAGCACGTGCCGTCGAGGCCTGATCCTGGAGCCGGATGAGAACCGGCCATAAACCTCCCCTGTTGCGCCGACATCCTCACGTCCGGAAATGGGGGCTTGACAACGAAGGGCTCCCGCCGGTCCCGGGAATCCTCCAGGAGCTGCGACAAATGCACAGTCCGCGAAACGGATTCGTCAGGTCCGTAGCCTTCGACATCGAAGGCCAATAGCGCCCCATGGGCGGGCAGGCGGTCCTCGCCTTGGTGCGGCTGGCAGGCGAACCACAGGGCAGTCATCGGGTCCTGGGTGACGTCCAGGAGTCGAGTAGGCACACCGTGATGCTGCAACCGGGCGAGCAACTGGAGATCCCCTTGAGGCGATGGGTCGGAGCGGTCAACACCCCACAATCTCGCCCACTTGAGTATTCGCTGTTCCCAGGTCCTGAGCGTCGTCTCCCTGATGTGGCGCGGCTGGCCCGCCTCGGCACCTTGATGTGGGGCGTAGCGGTCCTGATCGGCGGCCCGCTCCAGTGACGTGCTGATGGTCCAACGGGCGTCTGGCACTCCACGCCAGAGGTACCGCCGGTTCTGTGACGACGCGGCAACTGCGGCAACCGCTGTGAACAGGTTCCGGCACGTGTTGACCGGGGTACCCCAGCCATTTTTGACCCATTTCACGTCGCCCGGGCCGACTCCGGCGACGGCGGTCAGGGCGCGCCTGGGTAGGTGGCGCGGATGCGGTCGACGTAGGGGGTGTAGTCCACGGCGGCGCGGTAGGCCGACAGCATCGTTGCGTGCCCGGCCCGGCCGGTGCCGGCGATGTCGAAGGCGGTGCCGTGGTCGACGGACGTACGCAGGATGGGCAGCCCGACGGTCACCGAGATCGTCCCGTCGAAGTCGAACGTCTTCGCCGGGATGTGTCCCTGGTCGTGGTAGTGCGACAGCACCCCGTCGTACCTGCCCATCAGGCCCTGGTGGAACACCGAGTCGGCCGGGATCGGGCCGGAGATGTTCAGACCCTCGGCGCGCAACCGCTCGCACGCGGGGGCGATCGCGCGGATCTCCTCGTCCCCGAACGCGCCGCCCTCCCCGCCGTGCGGATTGACCGCCGCCACCGCGAGCCGCGGTCCGTCCACCCCGAAGACCTGCAGCGCTCGGTAGGCCCGGCGGGCCGACTCGGCCACCAGGTCCGGCGTCAGTTGCTCGAGCGCCTTCCGCAGTGAGACGTGCCTGGTGGTGAAGAAGATCCGCAGATGGTGGCCCCGGACGTGGGTGTTGCGGACCACGAACATGGTGTCCTGCTGGGTCACGCCGGTCAGGGCGCCGAGCATTTCGGTGTGCCCCAGGTGCGTGGAACCTGCGGCCCAAATGGCCTCTTTGTTGATCGGTCCGGTGACAATCCCGGCCACCCGGCCAGCCAGCGCGGCCCCGGTGGCCACCTCGATGGCCCGAACGGAGGCGGCGCCCGCCCTGGCGTCGACCCGCCCCCAGGGGGGCAACCGCGTCCCGAGGACCCCCGTGTCGTAGCAGTCCACGAACCCAGGCCCAGCCGGATCGGCGTCGAACCGGTCCACCACCCTTAGCGTCAGTGGGACCCCGGTCGCCTGAACTCCGCGTCGCAACGCCTCCGAGTCACCGACAACGACACCCCGGTGACCCACCTCCCCGGCCACCTCGGCCAGCGTCCGGGCGGTGATCTCCGGGCCGATTCCGGCCGGGTCGCCCATGGTCAGCGCCAGAACCGGGGTGGTCACCTCGCCCTCACGAGGCTTGCCTGGCAGATCGGGCGGCGGCGCGGGTCTTCGCCTTGGCCGCCTCGAGCTCCCGGTCCCGCGGCGGCACCGTGGTGTAGAGAGCAGTCAGCAGGGTCCGAGTCGCCTCGCTGACGTCACTGACGGCCGCGGCGAATGCCTCCTGGTTCACCCGTGAGGGTGCGCGCGTCCCGGCGATCTTACGGACGTACTGCAGTGCGGCGTCGGTGATCTCGTGCTCGGTGGCTGGGGGGTCCAGGTTGCTCAACTGGCGAATGTTCCGACACATATCCCCAAGCGTAGTCAGACTCACCAGTGGCAGCTCGACGAGGCAAACGAGCTGCCGATAATCGCCCGAGAGGGTCAGCGGCCCATCCCCCTGAGGATCTCCTGGGCCACCTGCTCCGGTCGGGTCTCCGGCAGCCAGTGACCGGCCGCCATCTCCACGTAGCGGTAGGGTCCGCTGACGTACTGGCCGGTGCGGGAGGCGGCCGCGCGGCCGAGGAAGGGGTCGCGGCGGCCCCACACGTAGGTGGTCGGCACCCGCACGAAGAGCCCGTCTTCGGCAGCCGAGCCTGCGCGGGTGCTCGGGGTCCGCCACCGCATGGCTCGGTACCAATTGATCGGCCCGGTCAGCGACTCCGGTGTGGCGAAGCGGCGCGCGTACCGGTCCGCGTGGTCCGGCGGAAGTCCGGTGCGGCGCAGCATCGGACCCATCCGGCCAGCCGACAGCCGCTCGGGCAACTTCGGTAACCGAAACGCGATCATGTACCAACTGCGCAAGGCCTGAGTCCGGTGCCGGAACGCCCAGGCCATCGCGGCGGGGTGTGGAGTGGACAGGACGGTCAGGGTGGCGACCCGGTCCGGGGCCGCCATGGCCAGCGACCACGCCACCGCGCCCCCCCAGTCGTGCCCCACGACGTGAGCCCGCGACACGCCCGCGGCATCGAGCACAGCCAACGCGTCAGCGACCAACTCGTGCATTCGGTACGCCCGCACCTCGACAGGGCTGGCGTCCGGGGAATATCCACGCTGGTCAGGGGCCAAGGTGCGCAGCCCCGAGGCGGTGAGCGCCGCCGCCACCCGCTCCCAGCACCCCGAGTCCTGAGGGTAGCCGTGCAGCAGCAGCACAGTACCGGCGGTCAGACGATCCGGGGGTATCCTCCCCGCCGTCGGACCCGGTGGCGACAACGGCCCCGCCGGGGCTCGGTCGCGGACCTCGAACGTCAGCCCGGTTCGGTGGGAGCGCAACATCCACCGACCGTATCCCACCCCCCGTCGCGCCTGCCGTCCGACGCGGCGGGACCAGTCTCGGCCCACCGTCGGGCTCTTCCTGCCCGTCGAAGCGCGTTCCCGGTCGTTGGGCTGGGGGCGGTGGCCTCTCGCGGGTCCGGGCAGAGCGCAGACTGGAGCCATGTCAATCGACACTCGTCATCACACGGATGCACCCACTCGCAACGACCGGCTGCGGCAGCTGGGCGTCACTGCGGCGGAGGTGTTCTGCGTCGTCGGCACCCTGTTCGGGGTCGGGGTCCTGGGCACCCGCGTCGAGGAGAGCTCCGGCGGCGCGCTGTCCTCGGAAGCCACCCTGCTGGCGCCGGCCGGCCCGGCCTTCACTATCTGGTCGGTCATCTACCTCGGGCTGGCCGCCTACACGGTGTGGCAGTGGCTCCCGGGGCAGACCACCTCAGCAAGGCACCGGGCAATCGGCTGGCTCGCCGCCGCGTCGATGGTGCTCAACGCTGCCTGGCTCCTGGTGACACAGGTTGGCTGGATCTGGGTCAGCGTCCTGGTCATCCTGGCCCTGACCGCAGTGCTCGGTCTGCTGGTCACCCGGCTGGCTGCGTTGCCGGCTGAGACTGCCGTGGACGGTGCCGCGGCCCGGTCGGGATCCCCCTCGGCGGTCCTGGTCGAGCGCGTTGTCGTGGACGGGACGTTCGGTGCCTACCTGGGCTGGGTGTGCGTCGCAGCCTGCGCGAACATCACCGCCGCCCTGGTCGCCTCGGGGGTTCGCCCCGGCTCTCCAGTGGCGGACATCGTCGCGGTGGTGGTCATCGCCGTCGCAGCCGCGGTAGGGGTCGTGCTCGCCCAGCGGCTGGGCGGTCGCCTGGCCGTCGCTGTGGCCATCGCTTGGGGCCTGAGCTGGATCGCGGTTGGTCGGCTGAGCTCTGACCCGCGCTCGAGCGTCACCGCTGTGGCTGCCGTGGTGGCCGCGGCGGTCGTCCTCGCCGCGACGATCCGGCAGCGCGGCCGGTCAGTCCCCGCCTGACGCCAGCTGATGGTTCCACTGGTCGGGCCGGCGGCCGAAAAAATCCGCTGGGTTCGGGCGCATCCTGGACGGTCGTTCAAGAAGAAGAGGGGGCACGGACCCGCGCCGCGCGGGACAACTACCATAGGAGAGACCCGATGCGCAGGATCACCACCGCCGCTCTGATCGCCCCTCTCGGCCTCGCTCTCGTCGCCCCCGCTGCGATCGCCAGCCCCGCCGCCGCCCCCACGGCCCAGGCGGCTGTCTCCGCCGCCCCGGCTGTGGCGGCACACCAGGGCACTCGGAGCCTGGCCACCGTTTTGGCCGCCGATGGTATTCGGTTCGACCACAACCAGTGGGACTACGACATCCTCGACGCCGCTGTGACTGCGGTCCTGACGGCCAAGCCCAACTCGAAGGTCGCTTTGCTGGCCGACGGCAAGGTCGCTCTGACCGCGTTCCTCCCCAATGACCTGGCCTTCAAGCGCCTGTACACCTCGCTGATCGGTCGGTGGCCCAGGAGCGAATCACAGACGTTCTCCGGCCTGGCCGGCAAGCTCGGCGTCAAGAACATCGAGAAGGTGCTGCTGTACCACGTCGTTCCTGGCGCCACCATCGACGCGGCGACCGCGCTGAAGGCCGATGGGGTCAGGCTCAAGACCGCTCTCGGCAAGACAGTCACGGTTGATGTGGTGCGCGGTCGGCACATCCGGCTGATCGACAAGGACCCGAGCGCTGTGAACGCCTCGGTCATCGTGCCCAACATCAACAAGGGCAACCGGCAGATCGCGCACGGCATCTCCCGCGTGCTGCGTCCGGTGGACCTGTAGCCTCCGCGATCACCGGCTCGGCTCCCTACTCGGCTGGGAGCCGGGCCGGTCGCACGTACACCCGCGGGCCGGGCCCATCCAGAACGATCCGGACCCGATGAGCTCGACCGTCACCGGCCAGAAGCATCCGGTCGGTCTGGGCCAGCGGGTAGCCGTCCAGCTCGATCCTGGTCACCCGCCGGGGCCAGCTCGCACTGGCTTCGAAGGCGATGTCGTAGCTGGTCTGCCCCACGGTGTAGCTGACCTGTGCGTGGGTCCACTCCGGCGGCAGGCACGGGGCGACCACCAACCAGGATCCCTCGCGGCGCAGCCCGAGCACCGCCTCCAGACCGGCCCGGTACATCCAGCCTGACGACCCGGTGTACCAGGTCCAACCGCCACGGCCGACGTGCGGGGCGACCGAGTAGACGTCCGCCGCCACCACGTATGGTTCCACCCGGTACACGTCTGCCTGCTCCCTGGTCAGAGCGTGGTTGACGGGATTGACCAGCGAGAACAACCAGCCGGCCCGGTCCTGGCGGTCCAGTGCCGCGTAGGCGAGAATCGACCAGGTGGCGCCGTGGGTGTACTGGCCGCCGTTCTCCCGAACCCCGGGCGGGTAGGCACGGATGTACCCCGGATCGGGCTCGGAGACGTCGAAGGGCGGGGTGAACAACCGTGCCACGCCCTGCTCGGCCATCACCAGCTGGGCTTCCACCTGATCCATCGCCTGGACGGCGCGCTCCGGGCGAGCTGCACCCGACAGGACCGCCCAGCTCTGCGCGATGGCGTCGATCCGGCATTCCGACCGACCGAAGGCGCCCAGCGGGGTGCCGTCATCGAAGTACGCCCGCCGGTACCATGACCCGTCCCAGCCAGCGCCTTCCAGGGCGGCCAACAGCCTGGCCTGGACGCCGACGCCCTGATCAGCGAACGCTGCGTCCCCTCGGGCTCGGGCCAGCGGGATGAACGCACTCAAGGTGGTGTGCAAGAACCACCCCAACCAGACGCTCTCGCCGTTCCCGTTGATTCCGACCCGGTTCATCCCGTCGTTCCAGTCACCGGTGCCCATCAGCGGCAACCCGTGCGAGCCTTCCTCGAAGGCCCGGTTCAGACCCCGGATGCAGTGCTGATACAAAGTTGCGGTCTCCGCCGAGGCTCCGGGACCGAAGAAGGCCTCATGCTCCTGCGGCCCCAGCAGCGGACCCGACAAGAACGGGATGCGCTCGTCCAGCACTGCCATGTCGCCGGTCACCGTGATATACCGAGCGGTGGCGTGCGCCAGCCAGACGACGTCGTCACTGATCCGGGTCCGGACACCCATCCCATTGGCGGGCAGCCACCAGTGCTGAACATCACCCTCGGGAAACTGGCGGCCCGCAGCCCGCAGGATGTGTGAGCGGGCGGTGGCCGGATCGATCAGCACGATGGCCATCGAATCCTGCAACTGGTCGCGGAACCCGTACGCGCCGCTGGCCTGGTAATACCCCGACCGCGCCAGCATTCGACAGGCAAGCGTCTGATACAACAGCCACCCGTTGAGCATCACGTCGAAGCTGGGATCGGGGGTACTGACCCGGACGGTGCCCAGCCGGCGGGTCCATTCCTGGCGAACCTCCGCCAGGACCTGGGTGGCCGACCTGCTGCGGTACCGCTGAACCAGCGTCCGGACACCATCCACGTCGGTGGCCGCCCCGACGGCCACCACCACCTCCACCGTGGCGCCGGCGTCGATCACGACCACCTGCTGCATCGCCCCGCACGGGTCGAGCCCCGCGCCGACCTCGCCGGAGAGAGGCTGGTCGGTGAAAACGGCAGCCGGACGGGTCACCGTGCCCTGCTGACCGAGGAACTCCCGCCGGTCCCCGGTCCAGGACGTCTGGGTTCCAGCGAAGTCGACGAAAACGACCTGGTCGGGGAACTGAGTGCTCCACGGGTTGCGGACCAGCAGCACCCCCAGACTGGCGTGGTACTCGGTGATCAAGTGCGGCGCCGTCTCCGACCGGTTCATCCCGAGCAAGAACTCCCCATACCAGGTGACCGCGACCGAGCGGGGCTGGGCCGAGTGGTTGGTCACGGTCAACCGGGACAGCTTGACCGGGTCGGCCAGTGGGACGAACTGGGTCAACTCCAGAGCCAGGTCGCCGGTGTCGTGCTGATAGCTGGTGTACCCGAAGCCGTGCCTGGACAGGTGCCGCCCGGTGTCGATGGGTGCCGCCGTCGGGGTGGCCACCACCCCGGTGGTCTGGTCCCGGACATAGATCACCTCCGAGACAGGCGCCGACACCGGGTCGTTGCGCCACGGGGTGAGCTGGTTGTCCCGACTGTTGCGCCACCAGGTGTACCCGGCCCCTTCGGCGGTGGCGTGGAACCCGAAGTCCTCGTTGGCCACGACGTTGGTCCACGGCGCCGGGGTGCGCTGGCCGGCGTCCAGGACGGTGACGTACTCCCGGCCGTCGCCGGAGAACCCGCCGTACCCGTTGAAGTGCAGCAACCCTCCGGGCGGGAACGGCCGGGCCATGGGCGGCCCCGCCGGCAGGACCGAGCGAGGCGGCGGACGCAGTGCTTCCTGCGGGACGACGGCCCGGGCCAGGTGCGAGCTGAGGTCGCCGCGCTGGGCCACGATGACGACCCGGGCGGCGGCGTTCAGGGCTCCCAGGGTGACGCCCGCGGTCTGGTCGGCGCGCACCAAGTACACCCGACCGGTCGAGTCTGGTGCCCCGGTCCGTGGCCGGATCGAGGTGGCCAACACCTCCAGGGCGCGGTGCAGCTCCTGGACATAGCTGGAGGACCGCTCGTTCAGGACGACCAGGTCGACGGCGAAGCGTTTCAATCGCCAGAACTCGAACGCGCGGATCAGCTCGCGAACCACGTCCAAGTCGACATCGTCGTCGATGCGCACCACGACGATCGGCAGGTCCCCGGAAATGCCCAGCGGCCAGAGGGCGGACTGGGGTCCGGCCTCCATCGCCTGCACGGCGCTGGGTGGGCGCAGTGCCGGGTGCGGGAATAGCACGTGCCCGGCCAGCCGCTGGAAGCGTCCGGCCTCGTCGGCCTCGATGCCCAGGTGCCGCAGCTGGACCTGGGACTGGGTCCAGGCCAGCATCGCGGCCCGGGTGAACGCGCCGACGCTGCGGTGCCGGTCGATCAGGGCCAGCATCTCCTCGCGACTGGAGGCGGCGAACGTCCACAGGTGCAGCCGGGCCATCCCCTGTCCGGGCACCCGGACCCGTTGGGTCAGCGAGAAGATCGGGTCCAGGACATACCCGGTGGTGCCCGAGGCGCCCGCATCCGGGCCGAGCATCCTCGCGGTCCGGATGGTGTTCCCGCGACCCAGGAAGCGGGCCCGGTCGGTCTCGGCGCTTGCCTGACCCAGCGCTCCGGACTCCACGTAGACCATGTGACCGGCCCAGACCTCCGGGTCACTGGGAGTGCGGCGCCGGCGGGTGGCGATGATGGCGCCCTTGTCGGGCAGGAACTCGGTGTGCACGAACAGCTTGGAGAACGCCGGGTGAGCATCGTCGTCGCGGGCATTGGCCAGCACGAGTTCGGCGTACGTCATCACGCTGAGCCGGCGAGCCCCGCGCTTGTCGTTGCGGATCGTCAGTCGTCGCACCACCGCGTCCGCCTCGGGGGACAGGTGGTATTCCAGCTCGGTGGTGATGGAACCGCGGCGGCGGCGGACGTCGGCCCGGTCCTCGGCGAACCGCACCTCGTAGTTGGCCGCCCGGCCCGGCAGCGGCAGGGAGGTGGCCGACCAGACCCGTCCGGTCGAGTCCCCCTTGAGGAACACGTAGTCAGACGCACCGTCGGTGGTCGGGTCGGGGTGCCAACGGGTGATCGAGACACCCTTCCAGCGCAGCTGGCTGCCCCCCGAGGGGGTCAGGGTCAGGCTGAGCCGGCCGTTGGACAGGTGATGCACGGCCGGCTGCAGGGCCAGCAGCCCCAGGTAGCGACGCTCGACCGACGGGGAGAAACTGCGCACGCTATGCGAGGGGTCCAGCTCCTCGCTGCGGGCGTGGGAGATCGGTACCTCCCGAGGCGCCCGCTCCTGCAGCAACAACTCAGTCGCCTTGACCATGGCTTCGGCGTGGAACCGGTCGCGCATCACCCCGTCGCGGACCGCGTTGTGAATGGCCACGATCGTCATGCCCTGGTGGTGGGCCATGTAGCAGCGGATCACCGCGTGGTCCTCGCCCTTGGGAACACGGGTGGGAGTGAAGTCGATGGCCTCGTAGTAGCCGTACCGTCCCCGGGCGCGCAGCCGGGCCAGTCGCGCGTAGTTCTCGACCGCTGCGGAGGGGTCGATCATGGCCGCCAGGCCGGTCGCGTAGGGCGCGATGACCACGTTGTTGGCCAGCCCCCGCACCAGGCCAAGCCCGGGCACCCCGAACGGCGAGTACTGGTAAGTGAAGTCCAGGTCTCGGGCGTTGTACGCGGACTCGGAGATGCCCCACGGCACTCCCAGCGCGGCGGCATAGGTGATCTGACGCCGAACGACCAGTTGTGCAGTCCGGTGTAACAACCCGGACGAGGGGGCCCGCATGACCAACGGTGGCATGAGGTACTCGAACATCGACCCGGACCACGACAGCAGCGCCGCCCCACCGCCGACCGCGGTGACCGACCGGCCGAGCAGGAACCAGTGCCGGGTCCGCACGTCGCCCTTCGCGATCGCCACATAGCTGGCCAGCCTGGCCTCGGAGGCGAGCAGGTCGTAGTGGCTGTCGTCGAGCCGGTCCTCGGCGACCTGGTACCCGATCGACAGCAGGCTGCGTCGCGCGTCGTGCAGGAACGCGAAGTCCATCTGCGTGACCAGCCGCCGGGCCTGAGCCTCGATTCGCCCAAGGGTCTGCTCGAGCTCTCTGCGGGCCGCTTCGGTCAGGGCGGCGTCGCGGCGGTGACTGTCCAGACTCCGCTCCACGGCCCGGGCCCAGACGGCGATGTCCGCGTCGGCCCCATGAGTGCGCAATTCCTCCGCGTCCGCGACGATGTCCCGTGCGTCGGCCGCGAGGGTGTCCAGATCGCCGCCCAGCAGCTGCAGGCTCGCTGAGGGAGCCACCAGGTCGGCGAGCAGGTCCAGTCGGCCGGTCAGGCGTCGACGCGCGGCGGAGGTGTCCGGCTCATCGGGAAGGTCGGCCAGGTGCTGGCGGACCAGGGCGATCGCGTCAAGGACGCCATCGGCGGGACGAGCGTGCCGGCCCGGCTCGGCCCGCCACTCCTGGCAGACGTTGGCCAGGGCGATGAGGTGCCCGGCCAGGTTGCCGCTGTCGACAGTGGAGACGTACGTGGGGTGCAGCGCCGCCAGGGTCTGGGTGTCGTACCAGTTGAACAGGTGCCCCCGGAAGTACTTGAGCCGGCCCAGGGTCGCCATGGTGGCGGCCAGACGCTCGACCGCGTCGGCCATCCCGATCCAACCGAAATCCCGGGCGCTGACGGTGGTCAGCAGGTAAAGGCCGATGTTCGTCGGGGAGGTCCGGTGCGCGACGATCGGCTGGGGTTCCTCCTGGAAGTTGTCCGGTGGCAGGTGGTTCTCCTTGGCCGTCACGAACGTCTCGAAGAACAGCCAGGTGCGACGGGCCACCAGGCGCAGGGCGGCCAGTTCCTCCGGGGTGGCGACCACGTCGCTGGTCATCGAGGGCCGGCTGGCCCATCGGGCGATGACCGGGGCGGCCAACCAGGCCAGCGCGGGCAGGGCCACCACGGCCACCACACCCCAGCCGCGCCACGCGGCCAGCACCAGCACGGCGATCGGGGCCACGAACCCACCCCGCATCACCCGGACGTAGTCGGCCAGCGACCCCTTCGCTGCGTGCTGTGCGGCCGCGGCGGTGGTCCATTCCAAGAGGTGGCGGCGGGTGAACAGCATCCGGATCAGGGTGCGCACGATGGCGTCGCCCATCATCCAGGCCTGATGGCTGAGCAGCACCAGGTTCATCGCGCCCAGAACCACCCCGCTGCGGATGTCGTCGACCAGGGTGCGAACGCGGCTACGTAGGGTCACCCCAGCGCGACGCAGCAGCAGCCTCGGAACCAACGGCAGCAGCGGCGGCACGAAGAAGGTGGCCAGTAGCAGCACATACCATGCCAGGACGGCCCGGGCCGGTAGCACCGCGACGCTGAACAGCAGCCCGAGGATGAGGAAGATCGGCGAGAGCGACCGGCGCAGGTTGTCCAGCATCTTCCACCGGCCGAGGTGGCTCAGCCCGTGTCGGCGGATCGTCAGCCAGGGCAGCAGCTGCCAGTCACCACGGACCCAACGGTGCTGCCGGAAGGCCGCCACCGCGTAGGACATCGGGTACTCCTCGACCACCTCGACGTCGGTGACCAGCCCGGACCGGGCGTAGTTGCCCTCCAGCAAGTCGTGCGAGAGCAACGTGTTCTCCGGCACCCGGCCCTCCAGGGCCTGCTGGACGGTGTCGATGTCGTAGATGCCCTTGCCCGCGAACGACCCCTCGTCGAAGAGGTCCTGGTAGACGTCGGAGACCGCGAAGGCGTACGGGTCCAGTCCCCGGGGGGTCGAGTAGATCCGCTGGACCGCCGAGCTGCCCTCGCTCATCGGCAGCGAGGGGCTGACCCGTGGCTGCAGGATGCCGTATCCGCGGGTGACCCGGCCGATCCGCGGCTCGTACCGGGGCCGGTTGAGAGGGTGGCTGATCTTGGCGACCAGGCGACGGGCGGCCTCGCGGGGTAGCCGGGTGTCGCTGTCCAGGGTCAGGATGTATTGGAACCGGCCGGGCAGCCGACCCTCGACGGCCATGAACGAGGTGTCCTTCGCGCCCCGCAGCAGGCGGTTGAGTTCCTCCAGCTTGCCCCGCTTGCGTTCCCAGCCCATCCAGACGCCTTCGGCGGGGTTCCACCGCCGCTCCCGGTGGAAGAGGAAGAAACGGTAGCCGTGGCGCTCGTTGAGCTCGCCGACCCGGCGCTGGACGTGCTCCAGCAGCTCCTGGTCGGCGTCGGTGCGTTCGACGTCGCTGTCGGCCCAGTCGGTGACCAGGGCGAAGTAAACCTCACCGAAGGAGTTTGCCAGGAAGTGCACCTCGAGCAGCTCAACCATCTCCTCCACCCCGTCGTGCGAGGTGAGCATGGTCGGGATGGTCACCAGGGTGCGCAGGTGCTCCGGCACGCCGTCGCGCAACGCCAGGGCGGGCATGATCGAGGCGTGGAACAGCCGCGCCGAGGCGTAGTTGACCAGCCCGAGGGCCAGGTCGGACAACGGGATCACGGCCAACGCGCCGAGTAACACGATCAGACCCCAGGGCAGGCCACCGGCCAGCCATGACACCAGCCACAACGTCACTGCCAGGAGGGCCAGCCCAGTGCCCGCGACGGAGCTGAGGTAGCCTCCCAGACCCAGCCGCCGGCCCAGCCGGACGATTCGTTGCCGCATCGGTGGCCGGTAGCCGATGGCCGCGGCGAACCCCTCCCGGCCGTCGTCGATCAGCCAGTAGCCGATGTCCTGCTCGACCTCGTCCTCGGCGTGGGCGGCTCGGTACAACACCGCCCGGGTGACGTCGATCTCCTCCTGACCCGCCCCGCGGGCCAGTTCTTCGATCGTGCACCGGTAGAGGTTGCGGGTCTGGAAGTCCAGAGCGGCGTACCCGGGGTTGGAGCGCAGGTCGTCCTCGATGAGCGAGACGCTCTCCAGCCAGTCTTCCCAGTTCAGGTCGGAGATCAGACGCAGGCTGGTGAAGATGTTGCGCATCGTGACGGTGGCCGAGGCCTGCCCCTGGTGCTCGGCGTACACCGCCGTCTCCGGGTCGATACCGCGTGCCGCCAGGCGGGCCGCGAGCCACTCCATCGGTGCGGCTAGGTCCTCACCGGACAGCCGTCGCATCAGCTGGACCGCGAACCCCCGGCTGGTGCGGGCGCCGGCCTGCTCGGCGGCCAGGTCCTTCCATGGCCGCGCCGGGTGGCCGTCGAGGCCGAGCAGCCGGTCGGCGAGCTCGTCGGCGCGATGCCGGTCCCGGCCGGCGGCCACGACGAGGTCGGTCAGCCGTCGGATGTTCTCGATGAGCAGCAGTCGCAGCGAGATCGCGACGGCCCACAACTCGCCGAGGGTCAGCGCCTTGCGGTTCTCGTAGGCACGGATGTAGCGGCCGAGCAGGTCGGGGTCGACCAGGCTGTCGGTGTGCGCCACATAGGCCCAGACAATCCCGAAGATCCGCGGGTGGCCCTCCAGGAAGCCGGGGCCGAGCTTTGGCAGCTGCCGGAAGTACCCAGGCGGTAAGTCCTGGCGGATCTGCCGGACATGGGACTCGACGGTGTGGAAGTTATCTACGAGCCATTCGGCGGCTGGGGTGATGGTGCGCTGGGCCTGGACATCCTCGACGATGGACTCGTATGCGGCCACCAGGGCGTCGGCGTCGTCGTGCAGCCGCTGCAGCAGCGAGACGACCGGGCGTGCGCTGGAGACGATGGTCTGGGAGTCGGCCAGGGAGACGGCGTGGTCATCGAAGCGTTCCGGCCCGAAGATCTCCGAACGGATCGGTTGTCGGTCTGTCCAGGGGTCGCGAGACCGGCCTCCCCACCAGCCCCGATTGACGTTGTGCACCCGCTCAGACAGGGGGACCAACTCCCTTCGACTCCCGCCACGGTGTGACGTCGAGCGGCTCGGACCGCCCCCGCCTTTGCTTCGACATCAGCCCGCCGTGTCCGCAGGTTATCGGTTGTGGAGGACAGCCGCCCCACCGAACCTCCTGGGCGCCAAGGTCGTGCCAGGCGCCCCGGGGGGGTGGGCCATGTCGTGGGCCATGTCGTGGGCCATGTAGTAGGCCCTGGTGGTGGCCCTGTTGGTGGCCCAGATCCGGTCACCGCTGCGACAACCGCTGTGCCAGGGCGCGCTACCCCGCCTCCAGGATGAGGCTCGCTGCCTGTTCCGCGCCCCGCTCCGTACGCATCCATTCCCCCATCTGCTCGGCTCGACCCACCACGTCCGCACGCAGCGCCAAGCGCAGGGCCGTCTCCAGCCGCGAAGCCGACAGCGCCCGTTCCGGCACGCTCGCCCCGACCCCCGCTGCCTGCACCCGGCCGGCCCAAAACGGCTGGTCCAGCGCGTGCGGCACCAGGACCATCGGGATGCCGGCGAGCAGGGAGGCGGCCGTTGTACCGGCGCCCCCGTGGTGGACCGTCGCCGCCGCGCGCGGGAACAGCCGGCGGAACGACACGTTGGCCACGCTGATCACGTCGGCGCCGTCCACCTCGGGCAACCCGACCAGGACCACCCGACGCCGTACCCGACGCGCGGCCTCGACGATCAGGCGGGCGGTCGCATGCGCGTCGGGGGGCGTCATCGCCCCGAATCCCACCACCAGAGGAGCGGGCCCGGAGTCGAGGAAGTCGACCAGCGGCAGACCCAGGGATCCCCGCCCTGCCTCGGCGACCGTCCAGAAGCCAGTGACGTGGCAGTCCTTGTCCCAGTCCTCGGGGGTGGGGACCAGAAAGCGGGAGTGGGCGTGCAGCACCGGCAGCCGGCGGGGTCCGGCCATCCGCACCCCTGGGGACCAGGTCGGGGGCAGCCCGAGTTGACTTCGCCAGGCCCCGATCTGAGCGCGCAAGGCGAACCCGAGCACGGCCGGCACCGCGTAGGTGGCCCGGTTGAGCCGGCCCAGGTCCGCCCGGATCGTCCCCGGGGCGGGGAAGGCCGCCGTGGGCACAATCTGCGGGGCGATCGTGACCACCCAGCCGGGCACCTGCCACGCCTCGGCCAGGTGCCGTCCGGCGATCGCCTTCGGATGGAAGGCCAGCACCTCACAGCCGGCCAAGGCCTCTGCGGCATCGACGAGCATGGCCGCGATCCCCGGCTGGACCACGTGCCGGAACAGCCGCCACGTTTCCACCGGGTGGCCACGCGCGCGACGCCCGGACTCGGTGTACGCCACCCCCACGCCGTCCGCCCGGATGGGGGTGTATGGCAGGCCGACATCGTTGACCAGGTCTCGCATCCCGGCCGGGGCGGCCAGGACGACCTGGTGGCCTCGGGCCCGCAGAGCAAGGGCCAGCGCGATGAAGGGTTGAACGTCGCCGCGGGTCCCGGCGGTCAGGAGCCCGATCCGCACGGCTGTCAACGTGGGCCGTCCGTGGGAGGACCCGCCGAAGAGAACACATCCGGGTCCGGGTCGCCGCGACCTGCGGGTCCCGGCGCCCCAGGTCCGGTGCCTTCACCGCCCGCCGGCGCTCCACCTGGGTGCGCTCCGCCTGACGACACCACTGCGGCCATGGCCACGGTGGGCTCGGCGGACGGTATCTCGTGGACGGGCGCTGCCACGACCTCACGGCGGCGGCGCGCGCGGACTCGCTCGGCGATGTCGTACAGCACAGGCACCAGGATCAGGGTCAGCACTGTCGAGGACAGCAGTCCCCCGATGACGACGATGGCCAGTGGGCGTGAGATGAAGATCCCACCCCCGGTCACCCCCAGCGCCATCGGCATCAGCGCGAAGATCGTGGCGAGCGCCGTCATGATGATGGGACGCAGGCGTAGCCGGGCACCGTCCCGGACCGCCTCGGGCACCCCGGCCCCGTCGCGCCGATACTGGTTGATCAGATCGATCAGCACGATTGCATTGGTCACCACAATGCCGATCAGCATCAGCAGGCCGATCATCGCCGGTACCCCCAGCGGGGTGTCGGTGGCCAGCAGAAGCGCCAACGCGCCGGTGACCGCGAACGGCACCGAGACCAGCAGGATCACCGGCTGAAGCAGCGACCGGAAGGTCGCCACCATGATCAGGTAGACGATCGCGATCGCCACCAGCATGGCCACACCGAGCTGGGAGAACGACTCCTGCTGGGCCTGGGAGACCCCGCCGATCTTGGCGGTCACCCCGTCAGCCAGCCGCAGCCCGTCAAGACCGCTCTGGATCTTTGACGTCACCCCGCCCAGGTCCGTGCCGGTCGGCAAGGCGGTGACGGTGGCCGACCGGGCCCCGTCGGTGCGCGCGATGGAGGCCGGGGCCTTGATCTCCCGCACGGTTGCGATATCCCGCAGTCGGACGCCGGTGCCGGTGACCTCGACCGCGTCCTTGGCGGCCTGTTGGAGGTCTTGCGCCTCGGCCTGCCGTGCCCGGGACGTGGCCAGCGCCTCCCGGGCCTTGGCCAGGGACTCATCCGCGGCGGCAACCTGGGCTCGGGCCCCGGTCAGGCCGGCCTGGATCTGCTGGATCTGAAGCTTCAGGATGGCCACCCGGGGGTCGGCGGCGGGTGGGGTCGGCTGTCCGGTCACGGGCTCCGGGCGGGTCTGGGTGACCACGCGTGTGGGTGGCTGGGCCAACAGCGCCTGCAACTGGGCCTGCACCGTGCTCAGTCGGCCGCTCAGGTCACGGACCTGCTGGGCGGCCTTGGCGCGGCCGGCCCTGATCTGACGCTCCTGGCCGGACGCTTGGGCAAGCGCGTCCGCCTGCTGCCGTCGCTGCGCCTCCTCCTGGCGAGTCTGGACCGCCTCTCCGGCGGCCCTCTTGGCGTCGGCATCCTGCTTCTGGGTGACCGGCAGGCGCAGCGCCCGCAGCTCCTCGACGGTCTTGACCGGCGCCTGGGACCGCAGCACCAGGTCCAGAGTCCGGTCGCCGAGGGTGACGGTGCCGACCTTGCTGCCCTTGACCGCTTGAGCGACGGTCAGACCCACCTGGGCCGGGGCCATCCCGGCCCGAGCCGCCGCGGCCTGGTTGAGATCGACGCTGAGCATCGACTTCTCTTCGGTCAGGTCGCTCTTGGCGGCGGTCAACCCGTCGACGCGCCGCATCATCGCCAGGACCGCATCGCTGCCGGCGCGCAGCTTCGCCGGGTCCGGGCTCTCCACCCGGACGGCGACCTCGCTGGTCCCGCCGCCGACGACCACCTCCACGGCACCCAGGTCAGACCGGGCGCCGAGCACGCGGCGCAATCGGTCGGCGACCTCCTTACCCGTGCTGCCCGGCTGCAGGGTGACCGCCAGGGAGGCCTTGTTCGCCCCGGAGACGGCGCCGAAGAACAGCTGACTCGGGTCGCCTCCGACGGTGGTCTGGTAGGACCGCACTGCCGGTTCCGCAACGAGCACAGCCTCGAGGCGTTTGGCCGCCGCGTCGGTCTGGCTCAGGCTGGTACCAGCCGGCAGGGTTTGGCTGACCTGCAGCGTCGTCTCACCGGCATTGCCGATGAAGTCGGTTTTCAGCCGCGGTGCGAGCGCCAGAGTGGACCCGAAGACCAGCAGCGCCAGCCCAATGGTGAGCACCCGATGGCCCAGCGCCCAGCCGAGTGCGGGCAGGTAGGCCCGCTGCAGTCGGGTGGTCGGAGTGGGCAGGCTCATCGTGCGGCCGGTGGCACCCCCGGTGGCGCCCCCGGTGGTATCCGCGGTGGCAGGCGCGGTGGCGGGCGCGGGCGAAGCGGGGGAATGTCGGGAGCTGGTGCCTCGGACCTGCATGAACCACGATGCGAGCACTGGTACGACGGTCAAGGACACGATCAGTGAGGCGAGCAGCGCGACGGTCACGGTCACCGCGAACGGCCGGAACAGCGCCCCGGCCTGCCCCGAGACCAGCCCGATCGGCAGGAAGACGGCCACCGTGGTCAGCGTCGAGCTGGTCACCGCCCCAGCCACCTCGCGTACCGCGCGGAGGATGGCGCCGGAACCGACGTCGCCGATGCTCTGGTGCCGCTTGATGTTCTCGATGACGACGATGGAGTCGTCCACCACCCGGCCGATGGCGACGGTCAGGGCGCCCAGGGTGAGGATGTTCAGGGTGTAACCGCCCAGCCACAACCCGATCATCGCAATGAGAAGCGACAACGGGATCGAGATCGCGGTGATGATGGTCGGGCGTAGCGAGGCCAGGAACACCATGATGACCAGCACTGCGAAGGCCAGCCCGAGGGCTCCCTCGATGCTCAGGTCGTGGATCGAGTCCTCGATGAAGGGCGCCTGGTCGAAGACGGTGCTGAAGGTGGCGCCAGGGCCCAGCTGGCCGGTCAGGACCGGTATCGCCTCGCGGACACCCTGGGAGACGGTGACGGTATTGCCGGCGGGGTCCTTGGTGACTGCCACCGTCAGAGCAGGTTTGCCGTTCGCCCGCGAGAGAGAGGTGGTCTCCACCGCCTGCTCGCGGACGTCGGCGATGGCACTGAGCGCGACCGGTCCGTCCTGTCCTTGGACTTGGACGGCCTGAACGTTGGCCAGGGTGCCCAGGGTCTTGCCCACCTGAACGTCCAGTGTGGTGGACCGAGAGGGCACCGACCCGGCCGGGACGACGACGCCGCTGGCCTGGAGGATCTGCGGCAGAGTGGCAACCGAGACCCGGTACTTGTCCACGTCCGCCGGCCGGAGGGTGACGACCACCTCCCGCTTCTCCTCCCCGGAGATCCCGACGTCGCGCACCCCGGGGACGGCCTTCAGCCGGGGCACGACAATGTCGCGCAGCTTCTTCGACAGGACCGCCGGGGTGTCCGCCGAGGAGACGGCCAGTACGACGATGGGGACGTCCTCAAAGCCACCAGCGATGACGTCCGGGGTGACGTCGCTGGGCAGGCGAGCCTTGGTGCCGTCCACGGCCGCTCGGATCTGGTTTTGGATCCGGTCGGCGTTCTCACCGAACTCCCACTCGATACGCACCTGGCTGATGCCGCTGGCGCTGCGGGAGGTGACCCGGGTGACCCCGGTGACCCCCTTGACGGCGTCCTCGATCGGCCTGCTGACCTCGCGCTCGACGACCTCAGGCGCAGCACCCGGGAAGATGCTCAGCACGCTGGCGCGCGGCGTGTCGATCGAGGGGATCAGCTCCTGCTTGAGCGACCGCGTTGCGTACCAGCCGATCCCGATGGTCAGCACGGTGAGCAGCATGACGACGGTACGACTGGCGAGACTCAAACGGGTCAGGCGGCTCACGGCAATCCTTCGACGGGTGGCACGCCACCGCCGTGCGGGGGCTCTGGCAGATTATCCCGATTACCTCCATGTTCGAAGGACTAGTCCCGGCTGCCGTCGTAGGCGAATCCGCGGATCGCCGACTTAATGGGGATGGAGGGGTTGGCTTAGATGCGCCGGCGCTACTCGTCGTCGGAACCGGGCCGCTCATGCGATCTCCCCGTCGGTCGTGTTCCGGGTGACCAGACGGTGCAACGCCCAGTGCATCAACGGAGCATAACCAGCCACCACGAGGAGTGGGCCGTGGATCCGGACCCAGGCAGTCGTACCCCCGTCGGACGGATCGTCCACCCCATGCACCAGGTGGACAGTCAGTGGGCCGAGGGTGACCGTCCAGCCCCAGGTGCGGGCATGGTCGTCCACGTCGTCGACCCGAAAGTCCGCGCGGACCCCGCCGACGCCGTGCACTCGACCGACGGAACCGGTCCTGATCGGCGAGAATGGCGTGTCGGCCGCCCGCAGATGGGGCGACCACAGCGCCCACCGCTCGGGGCGGGTGTAATCGGCCCAGATCGCCTCCACCGATCGGGGACCGGTCGCCGCTACGGTCAGGGCGACGCGACCGCACCGAGGGCGTCGCTGTCGTACGGGTCGCCTCACGGTCGAGACGCTACGCCGGTGATCCCCCTCCGGCACCCCAGGTGGCACCTCGCCCCTCCGTCGTGTGTGACCGACCGAGAGCAGTCGGCGAACCGCCTTTCGCCCTCGGGTCGCCGGTCCAGACGGGGTCCGGCAGGATGACCGTGAGGCCGTCGTGCGTCGTCACGTAGCCGTCTCGACGCCGTGCGAAAGGTCCGATGAGGAGGCTGCCGTGCCATATCCCGCTCCCACCCCCACGACCCAGAGACCCTCATGACCGTGCCGAGCCCCCGGCGTGGCTGAGTCGCAGGACCGGGACCGGGACCGGGACCGGGACCGGGACGGCCGCGCCCGTCAGTCGCGCCCCAGAGATCACCTGGGCCGACCGCTGCCGTACGGGACCGCGGGGGCCGACCCGGTGCCGCCGGAGCCGTTGCCACCCCGGCAGACGCTGGACCTGGCCGGGCGACTCCTCGGCGAGGGCCGGCCGTTCGCGGCGCACGAGGTGCTGGAGAACCGGTGGAAGACCTGCCCCCCACACGAACGCGACCTTTGGCAGGGCCTGGCGCAGTTGTCCGTCGGACTGACGCACGCGCAGCGCGGCAACCCCGTCGGTGCGGCTCGCCTGGTCGAGCGGGGGGCCCGGCTGCTCGGCGAGGTCGCGCGGTCGGGCGGCCCCAACCATGGGCTCGACGTGGCCGCCGTGGTGGCGTGCGCCCGAGCCCGAGTCGCCCCGGACAGCGGCGCCGCGGTGGGCCGGGAGGGGGACGTCGGACCCAGCTGAGCATGGATGCCACCGCGCCCACGATGCGAGCCACCCGCGTTCGTGTTAGACAAGCGGCATGGCTACCACCGCATTCAAGGGTTCCCCCGTCCACACGTCCGGCGACCTGCCCGCCATCGGCTCCGCCGCCCCGGCCTTCGCGTTGACCGGAGCCGACCTGTCCGAGGTGACCCTCGGTCAGTTCGACGGGCACCGTGTCGTGCTGAACATCTTCCCGAGCGTCGACACCGGGGTCTGCGCCGCGAGCGTCCGCACGTTCAACGAGCTGGCCGCCGGCATGGACAACACCTCTGTGCTGTGCGTCTCGGCCGACCTGCCGTTCGCACTCGACCGGTTCTGCGGTGCCGAGGGCTTGGCCAAGGTGACGACCGCCTCGGTGTTCCGGAGCCCGGAGTTCGGCCAGGCCTACGGCGTGCTGATGACGGACGGGCCGCTTCGCGGACTCCTCGCCCGCAGCGTCGTCGTCCTCGACGAGTCCGGCGCGGTGACGTACACCGAGCTGGTGCCGGAGATCGGACAGGAGCCCGACTACGACTGCGCGGTCGCGGCCCTCGGCTGAGCTCTGGCAGCCCCCCGCGCCGTCGACGTGAAGGTGGACACCGAATAGGTGGGCGTGGGAGTGAAGGCGCCGGCGGTCTCCAGCTACGCTCGAGGACGGCGGGTTTCAGTCCTGGTCGGCGTCGCGCGGAGTGTGATCTGGGCTCGCACTTGCGGCGGGGCCGGGGCCGTGGGCATTTCCCGTGCTCGTTGCGTCGGTGGCCTGGGCCCAGGCATCACGGGGCTCGGACTCGGCCCCGCTGTCCGGCTCATCGATGGGTCGGTCGCTCGGCGACCTGCCCGCCCCAGGTTCTTGGTGATTCGCTTCGCTGTTCGAGGGGTCTGTGGTGTCGCCGGGGGTCTCGTCGGTCCCTCCGCTCGAACCCCCCGCCAGCAGCCGGTACAGGGCCCGCTTGGCCTCGGTGAGGGTCGTGACCGCGGCCTGGGTCGCGGCAGGGTCTCCCGCCTGCGAGACCGCGTGGGCGGCCATACCCAACTGCCCCAGGGCAACCCACACGCCGGAGCCGCCGCCCATCGACCGCTCGGCCTCGTCCTGAGCGAATGCCCATGGCTTGGGCCGATCCCCCCAGGCCGCGACGTCGGCCAGACCGGCCTCCGTGAGCCGGAAGGACCTGCGGCCGTCGAGATCGAAAGCCTCGATCAACCCTTCGTCCTCGAGCTGAGCCAGGGCCGGGTAGACGGCGCCAGGGCTGGGCCGCCACACCCCGCCGGTTCGATCCTGGAGCGACTGGATGATCTGGTAACCGTTCATCGGCCCCTCGGCCAGGAGCAGCAGTGCCGCCGCCCGGACGTCTCCTCGCTTGGCCCGCGCCGGACCGGGCCGCCGTGACCGCCCGCCGAACAGTCCGCCGGGGCCGAACGGACCGCCGGGACCGAAAGGGCCACCGGGGCCGAACACTCCGTTGGAACCGAACGGACCACCCTGCCCGAACGAGCCACCCGCCTCCTGACCGGCTCCCCGGCGCGCTCCGTATCCGGCTCCGTCATTCGTGTTCGAGGGGCCGGCAGCTTCCTCGGCGTCGTCCTCATGACCTGCCGGATCGCTCATGCCCATGGCGCCCCACCAGCCACCCTTGCGGTTGGCGCCACGAACGAAGGCGCCCGGTCCGCAGAACGAGGCCGGGTCCCAGGGGTAGGCGTTGCTGCTCACGCGGTCCTCCTCGGCGTGCTTGTCTCACCTATTGCCAACATCGTCACCCGACTATCGCGATAAGTCAAGATAGATCTTTATGACCCCCTTCGTCGACGGCAGACTGATCAGCGAAGTCTCGATCAGGTGCGCAAGGTCGTCAAGCCGATCGAGGCCGAGGCGGTCCTGTTAGCCGCTCGCGGTCACGGCCATCCGGGCCCAGTTGATCCACATCCCGGCCCGGATCGCCAACCGAGCCAGGCGCCCACGGCTGCACCTGCCCACCATCTGGCCCTGGCAGGACCCCTGGACAGCCATGTTCCACGACGCCCTCTCCCCCGGCTGAGCGCATCCTCTGCCCCGAACAGGAATGACCCCACGTGGAAACGCCGGGCAGACCGGCGGCCCCCGCGCGCCTACAACCGGAAGCTTCACCCCAACCCAGTCAGCGACGTATTCGAATGCACTCCGGCGGATCCGGGTTCAGTGGGTGGCTGGTTTCGCGAGCAGCTCGCCGTGTAGCATCACGAAGAACGCGTCAGGGTGGGTGCCCCATGTCCGCCAGCCCCGTGCCATGTCAAGCAGGTCGCTGTCCGAGAGCCCTTGTGAGCGAGCGCGTGCGGCGAAGGCCGGGGTGAGAACGCGGTCTGCCTGAGATTCGCTCCACCACTTCGTGGATTCAGTGTCGGCGTAGCACCAGCTGGAGGCGGTGATCATCACGTCCTGGAGAGCGGCCGCGTTGGCCCATTCCCGCAGGTGTCGACCGGCGTCGGGTTGGTGGTTGTTGAGCTGCGCCGTCGAGCGATAGGTGGAGAGCCACAACGTCAGCGCGGTAGAGGCAGGATGCCAGGTCATGACCTCGTAGTCGACGTCGCGTGCTGCCACGAAGCCGCCGGGCGTGCAGACGCGAGACATCTCCATGAGCGCGGACACGGGGTCGGTGAGGTGCTGGAGCACCTGGTGGGCGTGCACGACATCGAAGGAGTCGTCGTCGTACGCGAGCGCGAAGACGTCGCCCCGTTCGAAGACGGTCGTGATGTCACCCCTCTCCTGAGCCTCCCTACGAGCGGCAACCAAGGGGTCCTCGACGTTTTCGATGCCGGTCACCGCTCCCGGCGCGACAACCTCGGCCAGGTCGAGCGTGATGGTCCCTGGCCCGCATCCGACATCGAGGACGCTCATCCCTTCCCGTAGGTGCGGGAGGAGGTAGCCGCACGAGTTGCCCGCCGTTCGCACGCCGTGTGAGGCCAGGACGGCCGCGTGATGACCGACGGGATAGTCACCACGTCTCACAGAGCGATAAGTGCTTCTCATAATGCGAGACATCAGCCTTCTTGGGGCGGTCGAGTGTGAGTTGGTAGCTCCCGAAGAGAACCTACGTCCGTCGTCTTCCCCACCGGCTCTGGGACACGACCTGACGTCGGCAGCGCCCAACTCATCGAGGATGGACCGTTAAGGTCGACTAGGGTAGCGGCCAACAGTAGCCCGGCCCACTGGGTCGTCCTCAGGCCGCCGAGACTTTGACGTCGGATCCGTCAACCAGGAGCTCCAGGTCGGACTTGTCGGCTGTGATCACGACCGATGGCGCCAAATCCATAGCCGTTGCGGCGACGATTGCGTCCACGGTGAGGTCTCGCTTCTTGCGTCGCGCTCGCTCGGCGCGGGCGCGCAGCGCGCCGGCGCGCATCGCCACTCCCTGGGGAAGGTCGACGGTTGGGATCTTCCCCAGGACATGCCAGATCGCGGCATCCGTCGGCGCGCCGGTGGCGACCTCCGCGAGAACGACCGCGGGGATCAGCACGCGGTGATCGGCCTGCCGGGCAGCCGCCAGCCGTTCGGCCATACCCGTACGCTTCTCGGCCAACGCCGAGACGGCTTCGGAGTCCAGGATTAGGACACGGGCCAACGTCTCAGCGCCACTCGTCAACGTGCCGAGCGACAGCCTCAGCGTCAAGAGGTTCATTGACCTCAACCAACTCGGCGATCAGATCATCGAGCCCATCCCGATCAAGTTGTCTGCGAAGCGCCATGGTCGCGTACGCCGAGACCTTGCCCGGATCCGCCCGATCCCGAACGCGGTGAAGGACATCAGCCTCGATCGTGAGACTGACCTTCTCGAAAGCCTGGATGTCTCCAGCAAGACCCATCATTCCAGGTCAGGCGGCACCCGCCCGGTCATGCCACGGGCCCGAAACAAAGTCATTCGGTGGATCGGATCCGGGCTGAGAGACGTATCCCATCCCCCAGGCCAGGCGCAGTTCACTGTAGTGCGCGAGGGGGGAGTTGAACCGACGAGGTTGGCTCAACGCTCCTGTACCCCGGGACCCCGACTCATGCTCAAACTGAGCGCGATAGCCGCGCCGGTGCAGCAAACAACATCGTTGGGATACCGGGACCGACAGGCCGGTAGCACATGGCTTTGCACATGGGACCGCCCGCAGGGTCAGCCGGTGATGGCGTTCAGCAGCGTGCGTGTGAAGGCAGCGACCGCGAGTCGCGCGTCTGTGGCAGCGATCACCGGATCGAGTTCCGGGTTGTTGATGAGCAACTGCTCGACGTAAGCCTCGACGCCTTGGGCGCGGTCGTCGGAGAAGTTCGCGGTGAGGTCCTCTATCGCCGAGCGCATCCCAACAGGCGCTCCCAGCCGCTGGAGCACGACGTCGGCCGGGTCGAGCGGGCCGGTCTCGTCGAAGACCTCGTTGTGGTGGAACAGCACGAAGGCAATGTCGTAGTAGTCCTTAGCCTTGTGCCGCCCGTAGGCGGCAGCGGTCTTGGCGAGGAGGAATCCGGCCAAGCCGGTGACATTGACCTCGGCGGTGATTCTCGCGCCCTGGTCGTAAGCCACCAAGGTCCGCGGCGCGAAGTCGCGACTGGCGTATCCGGTGCCGCGTAGGTTCACCGCGCCGAGCTTGTCGGTGCTCGCGAAGTGGACGTTGGCGCTCTGTGGCTGATCATCGAGGTCGGCGAGCAACTCAAACTTGATGACTGCCTTGTAGCCGCCGCCTTGCACCGTCTCCCAACACCAGACCCGCTCGGAGTCGACGCGGAAGTCCGCGTTCTTCAGCGCGATCTCCAAGCGTCGAGCGTGCTCGGCGCCCCCGGCAATCTCCAAGTCAACCTGGACGTCAACGTCGGTCGTGTCTGCGTGGAGACGTCCGCTGTCGGTACACAGCATCGCGGGCACGAGACCGCCGAGCAGCACGAAGTTGGGGCGCTCGCCGTAGTGGCTGCACACCCGGACCAGCGCGAGCTCGGCAGCGCGCCGGGCACGGCCAGTCCGTTCCAGCTCCTCGCTCATGCGTCCCCTCCCTCCCGTTCGGCGGTCATTTGCTCGCGAAGGTGCTCGGCGGCTTCCTCGCCTCGGACTCCGATCATCCGAAGGTCGGAGAATACGCGCGGCCACGCAGCCACCCGCTGGCCGTCGACCGTGGTGCTGAGCTCGTCTTTCGCCGTTGTCGGGAATGGACGAAACAGCAGCCGACCACCGGGGGCTTCCTCCAGACCGACCTCGCGAGCGATCTGCCGCAGCTCAGCGAACGAGCCACCATCGACGTACATCTCCCACGGGTCCACTTCTGTGAGGTAGGGAGCGAGCTCATCGGCCGCAAGTGCACCTGTCGTGCTCCAGGCGACCTTGTTGGCGTCCAAACGTGCTCCCAGCTCGCTCGCCCCCCTATCAGGGCTCCGCCAGAGAACCCCGACGCGGATCGACACCGGGGTTCGCAGCCGCGCCGCAGCAGCGGCGTAGGCGTCGAGCAGTTGGTCCTGGTCCGCGACCGTCCGCCGGGCATTGCGCCCCCGCGCTGCCTCGGCAGTTAGCAAGTGCTCGCCCTGCAGGAACTTGAGTGCAGTTGCGACCGTCGAGGGAGCCAAGCCGGTCGCCTCAGTCAACTCCGCCACCGTGCCGCCTACATCGACCAGCAGCCCTTCGCACACAGCCAGCGCACCAGCCGTCCAGCCCAGATTGGCTCGCGGCATGGGCGTGCCGCGGTCCGGCTTGACGATGATGACCAGGCCAGGCATGTGGATGTTCGCGGCCCCAGTCAGGTCGATCCACGACAAGCCGGCCTCGTTCAGTAACTTGTGTGCCCCTGGTGACAATTCGGGGGCGACAACAAGGTCAGGGCGATCAGGCCGTTCAAGCAGCTCGCGCACCTGCCGCGGCCATCCGACGCCGAGCCACTCGACCTCGGCGGGCACCGACTGGATCGTCGCCGTGAATCGGCCTCGCCGCTCCCCGGCACTCTCGACTCGTACGTCGACGCGAGCGCCCAAGGCGTCGGCCATCAGCCTCTCCAGCTCCACGGTGTCCACTCGCTAATACTACGTTAGACACCAATCTACGCTGAATCAGCGAACTATTGCTTCTCATCGATCTTTTCAACGAACGTCCCACCTCACCCCTCCACGGGGCACTGCCACCTACACACCTCGAATGGACGTATGCTACCGTAGTAGATACGCTGGACGCGATTCTAGAAACACAGGAGTCGGGATGAAAGGTGGAGTGACCCTCCTGCCTATCTCCGCGGTCCAGTGGAGGTCTACGACAGTATGCGTTCGCGCTTGATGTTGCAAGTAGGACGTTGTATGTTTCCTCTATGGAGGCGCGTCAGCGCGGAAACCCTTCCGGAAACACCAGCTCGCATGTAGCAGCAAACCTGCGTACAGCGAGGCAGGCGATCGGCATGGACCTGCGCATATTCGCTGAGAGGATCAGGGAGACCGGCCGCGCGATGTCGGCCTCTGCGCTCTCCAAGGTCGAGAACGGCTACCGACGCGTGGACGTCGACGACCTCACCGTCTTCGCCTACATCCTCGGCACCACCCCGGCCGCACTGCTCACCCCACCCGAGAGTGCTCCGCCACCGACCGGCGTGCCCAAGAACCAGTACACCGCCGAGGAGACTCGAGCATGGGTGCGCGGCCAGGCCAAGCTCACAACCGAGGACCTCGCGCGCTACTGGAAGGACGAGTACTTCAACGCGGTAAGTCAGGTCCGCTACTACGAGGGCCTGATGCTCCAGTACGCCGACGGCCGCGAAGGCAACGCCATGCACCGTGCCACCTACGAGCAACGACTCGCGGCGGCCGGTGCCCGGCGCGACGAGGCGCGCTTGCGGCTGCTCGCGCTCGACCCCGACGCTCTCCCGACACCTCGTGACGACGCAGCAGACGGGTGGACCTGAAATGCCCACCAGCCAACTGCCCGAGAAGCCGGCCCGTCGCTCACGTTCCCGTCACGCGGGTTCGCTCACGTCGTACTCCACCCAGAGCGGCCAACGCTGGAAGTTCCAGATCTACGTTCCTAAGGACCCCGAACGTCCCGAGCTTGGCGACACCCGCCTGACCCGCGGCGGGTTCAAGAGCCTCGATGAAGCGCAGCGCGCGCTCGACGAAGCACTCAAGAAGAAGCGGTCACACGCGCGGTTCCAGACCAAGACCCCGACCATCGCCGAGTACGCCGACCACTGGATCACTGGCCTGCGACTTCAGAACTCCACCATCGAGGGCTACAAGAAGATCCTGCGCAACCACGTCACGCCGCACCTCGGCGCGCTCCGCATCGACAAGCTCACCGCCACCCGCATCGCCGCTCACTACCGCGAGCTGGAGACCTCCGGGCGGAAGGACAAGCCTGGCTTCGGCAAGCCGCTGTCGGCCAACACCGTTTCCAAGGTCCACGTCTTGCTCGCCGCGATGCTTGACGCTGCCGTCGACGACGGGCTGATCCTGCTCAACCCCGCGAAGAAGACGCGCACCGTCAACCCGCCCAGGGCCAGCCAGATCCGCGCGCAGAAGCCCGAGATCATTACCTGGACCGGCAAACAGCTCAGTGCCTTCCTGACTTGGAACCTCGATGAGCTGGACGACGACCTGTTCCCGCTGTGGCGCACCCTCGCCTACACCGGCATGCGCCGCTCCGAGGCCCTCGCGCTGCGCTGGTCCGACATCAACTTCACCACCGGCCGGATCAGCCTCCGGCGCGCGGTCGACGTGACCCTGCCCAACACCACCAAGGTCACCAAGACCGGCAGCGCTCGGGTTATCGACATCGACGCCGAGACCCTGCGCGTCCTCAAGACCCACAAGACCAACCGCGGCGCGATCTCGCTCGACCTCGCCCGCGCCGACGCCTACGTCTTCGGCGACGACAACGGAGCCATCCATGTCCCCGACGCGATCACGAGCCGGTGGACGCGACGCCTCGACTGGGCGTTCTCCAAGATCGAGGGCCTGCCCCGCGTCACCCTCAAAGGCCTACGGCACACCCACGCAACCCTGCTCCTGGAACTCGGCGAGCACCCCAAGGTCGTCCAGGAGCGGCTCGGCCACTCCACGATCACCACCACGATGAACATCTACAGCCACGTCACACCGACGATGCAGAAGAGCGCCATCGACCGGTTCGCGGCGCACCTCGGCGAGACGTCCGCAGGGGCTTGGCACATATTTCGGCACATGAGCCGTCGAGCAACCCCGACGCCAACGACAAAGCCCCAGGTCAGAAGACCTGGGGCTGTAGTGCGCGAGGGGGGAGTTGAACCCCCACGCCCTTTCGGGCACACGGACCTGAACCGTGCGCGTCTGCCTATTCCGCCACTCGCGCGCGCCGCTCTAGATTGCCAGACCTACCGTCGATCGCCAAACGGGCGAAACGAGGACGCCAGCGTGTGGGCAAGTCCGCGTCCACCCGCGCAACGTCGTCGGTCCAGGAGGTCACGGGGCAGCCGTTCGGTCAGTACGCCCGCGGATGACGCCGCCCTCGACGTCCTCGCCCCAGGCAGACAGGCTCATCAGCTCCGACCGCAGCCCCTCGCCGCACCCGGGGCACTGCGTCACGGCCTCACCTGAGGCAACCGGCACGTGCCCGGCCGTCCGACCTCACCGCAGTGGGCCCCCAGGGCGCCGTGGTGGCACCTGCGTCACCGCCCGGACCGTCGCCTCATCGCACCCCAGCCGACGAGGGCTCCCACCGTCACGATGATGCCGCCGACCAGCGTCAGCGCGCCGAGCAGGATCCCCAGCACACCACGTACGATCCCGCCGGTCACCGACCCCTCCGACACCCGCGCCGACCCACCCGCGCAGTCGATCACATGCACCCCCGTCACCGTCGCGGTGACGTTGCCAATCGCCTCGAACGCCCTCCCGTTGCTCTCCACGTTCACCGAGGCACCGTCCACCGGGGACGTGCGCCTTCCCGTTGGGTCGACCACTCGGCAGCTCGGTCTGGGGGCTCCTCGTTCCACCCAGAAAGTGCGCTCATCCCCCTTCTGCAAGTCCACGGCCAGCGGTTGTCCGTCGCCCACCAGCAGTCCACTGGTCACCCCTCCAACCGTCACGAGGAGCGACCACACCCCTACGGCGAGCGCCGCAGCGCCAGCCAGAATCACGACGGCCCCCGGCACCCACAACCACCCGAACCGGCGCCGGATCGCCACGACGGGACGTAGCGGTTGCCCAGAGGGCACCGGGGACACAGGGGGCGAGGCGGCCGCAGGTGGCGCACTTTTCGGCCGCTGCGACGAGGTCTCACTCGGCAACGGGGATCGGGCGGGCGGGTACAGGGGCACGGTCCGCGCCGTCTCAGTGTTCGTCTCAGCGACGGGAAACCTGCTCTCCAACGGTCCCGAAGACGTCGGGTCGCTTCGAGGGACGCCAGAATCGGTCAACGGGTCGAAGCGCTCGCCGTCGCTCATGCGTCCTGACCCCGCCGTCTCGATGCTGATTCCTCGTGTCCAACCGGGTATGCCCGGATCGTACGCGTCCGCGTTACCGGGCCTCACGCACACCTCCCGCCACGGCTCGCCTGACGAGTCCAGGCAACGGTCAAGCTCTCCCGTTACCCTGAACATGGTGTGGGAGCAAGGAGGAGCCGCCGTGGGGCTGTTCGATCGAGTCGAGCGCAAGCTCGAGAGCGTCGTCAACGGTGCCTTCGCGCGGGCGTTCAAGGCCGAGGTGCAGCCCGTCGAGATCGCGTCTGCCATGCGCCGAGCCATGGACGACCGGGCCGCGGTCGTCTCCAAGGGCCGCACCATCGTTCCCAATCACTTCACCGTCGAGCTCGCTGCTAAGGACTACCAGCGTCTGATCACCTTCGAGGGCACCCTGATCACCGAGCTTGTCGCCTCCGTGGAGGAGCACGCCGAGTCCCAGCGGCTGATTCCGGGGGGGCCCCTGCAGGTGGAGTTCGTCGAGCATGAGTCCCTGGAGACCGGGGTCTTCCGAGTGCGAGCCGACACCGCGACCGCTCCCGCGACTCCCGGCCACGCCGGCCGGGAGTCGCGGCCACCGGAGAGCGGGCGGTCACAAAGCGCCGACCCGCCGGCCCATCCCGACCCGTACAACCCGGACGAGCCGGACCACCCGCGCCGACGCATCCCCCCGCGGGGGCGGTTCACCGAGGCCGCGTCGCCGGCCGAGGGCGCCGCCGGGATGGCTAGTCACGCCGCGATCGCCGCCGAGAGCGCCCTGGCCGGGACGGTCGCCGCGCGGGACGCCCAACTCGCCGACGCCCCCCGTGACGACCCCCTCGCCGTCCTGGATGACCCCGCGGCGCCGCCGGAGGACGTGCACCCCCACGCCGGCGACCCCCGCGGAGCCGAACCCAGAGCCGCCACCCCGCGCAGTCCCCGCCCCGAGGCCGCGTTCGAGCCCACCCGGGCCGAGGCCGTCGTGACGCCCCCGACCGCCCCTGCGCCGCCGGTCACCCCGGTCGAGCGGCCCTGGCTGGACGTGGACGGCGACTCCTACCCGCTGCTGGCCGCGATCACTGTCGTCGGGCGGGACGCCAGCGCCGACATCACCCTCGACGACCCCGGCATCAGCCGTCAGCACTGCGAGATCCGGGTCACCCACGACGGCCCACACCTGCGCATCACCGTCCGTGACCTGAGCTCGACCAACGGCACCTTCGTGAACGGCGAGCGGATCAGCAGCCAGCATGTCGAGGCCGGTGACCGGCTCACCCTGGGACGGATGAGTCTGCACGTGCGCACCGGTCGGCGGTGAGCCAGTGAGTGAGCTCACCCTCACCGCCGTCCGACTCGGCCTGCTGGTCTTGCTGTGGCTGTTCGTCTTCAGCATCGTCGGGGTCTTGCGCGGGGACCTGTACGGCACCCGGATCGTGCAGCGCGGCAGAGGCGGTCGGGCCACCATCCGGCCGACCCCCAACGCTCCCATCCAACGGCCGCAACGGGGCCGCCGCGGCGGGCCGACCAGCCTCGTCGTCGTCGAGGGGTCGATGAAGGGAACCACGGTCCCGCTGAAAGAATCGGGCGTGCTGCTGGGACGCAACCCGGAATGCACCCTGGTGCTCGACGACGAGTTCGCCTCCGGACGGCACGCTCGGGTCTACGCCACCGGCGACGGCTGGCAGGTCGAGGACCTGGCCTCCACCAACGGATCCTTCCTCGACGGCCAGCGCCTGGACCGACCCCGCCCACTGGCCGAGGGCACCCCGTTGCGGATCGGGACGACGGTGCTCGAGCTGAGGCGGTAGCGGATGACCTTCTCGGTAGACTTCGCCGCCTGCACCGACGTCGGCCTCGTCCGCACCCGCAACGAGGACTCCGGCTACGCCGGACCGCACCTGCTCGCCGTCGCCGATGGGATGGGGGGGCACGCCGGCGGCAACGTGGCCAGTTCCATCGTCGTGGCGCGGCTGGCCCCCCTCGACGGTGACAGCCACGGCTCGGACGACGCCCTGCAGATCCTGGCCACCACGATCGGGAAGGCCAACGACTCTCTCGCCGAGGCGATGGACGCCGACGCCGACCTGGCCGGGATGGGCACCACCCTGACCGCCCTGATGCGCGCCGGAGCCACCGGACTCGCGCTCGTCCACATCGGCGACTCACGCGCCTACCTGCTACGAGATGGTCGACTCAGTCAGATCACCAAGGACCACTCGTTCGTGCAGAGCCTCGTCGACTCCGGGCGGATCACCGACGCCGAGGCCGAACACCACCCACAGCGCTCGCTGGTCACCCGGGTCCTGACCGGCGCCGCCGACGACGAACCCGACCTGTCCATGCGGGAGGCCCGGATCGGCGACCGGTACGTGATTTGCTCGGACGGTCTGTCCGACTACGTCGCCTACGACACCATCACCGAGATCGTCACCGCCGGTCACACACCGGTCGATGTCGCCGACCGGCTGGTCCAACTGGCGCTGCGGTCAGGTGCCCCGGACAACGTCACGTGTGTGGTGGCCGATCTGGTGGTGGCGGACGCCCAACCCTCCTCCCACCCCGTCATCGTGGGAGCCGCCGCCGACAACACCAGCCAGGGCACCTCCGCCGTACCGGCGTCCCCCGCGACCAAGGCGGCGGCGCTGCGCCGCGAGGCGACCGGAACCAAGGACCCCGAGGGCACGAACGGCACGGACGGCACCGAACAGGTGCTCCTGGCCGAGGAGGAGGACTCGCCCCGGCGACGCTGGATCCGGCTGGTGTTGCTGCCCCTGATCGTGGTGGTGGCCCTGGTTGGCGCCGGCTGGGCCGCCTACGACTGGAGCCAGCGTCAGGTGTACATCGGCGAGGCCGGCGGCAACGTCGCCATCTTCCGCGGCATCCACCAGGCGTTGGGCCCCTGGCAGCTGTCGTCTGTCCTGGAGGAGACCCGGTTGCCGGTCAGCGAGTTGCCGGAGGAGGTCGAGCGGGACGTTCGCACGTCCTACACCCGGCCCACCGTCGAGGAGGCCCGGTTGGAGGTGCAGCGACTGCAACGGCAGGCCCTGTGTGCCGGTCCTGGTGCGACCCCGGCGCTGTGCCCGCCGACCCCCGCTTCCACCCCGGGCTCGTCCGCGAGCACCGGGACGGCTTCCAGCCCCGGGTCCTCCGCAAGGCCGCCCGCAGCCGTCTCTCCAACCCCATCACCCACCCGAGCGGCGACCCCCTTCTCGGCCCCGTCAGCTTCCACGGCGGGGGGCCGGTGACGCCATGACCACTGCCACCGTCTCCTCCTTCGCGCCCCGCCCGCGCCGCAATGTCGAGCTGCTGCTCCTGATCTTCGCGGTGGCTATCGTGCTGCTGGCCTACCTCAACGTCGGGCTGGGGGTGCACGGGGAGATCCCGATCGACATCGTCACGCAGGGCGCCTGGCTGCTCGGGCTGACCGTCGCCTTCCACCTCGTGCTGCGCTGGCGGGCCCCTTACGCCGACCCGCTCATGCTGCCCATCGTCACCGTGCTCAACGGGCTCGGCCTGGTCATGATCCACCGACTCGACCTCGCCAACGACCGCAACAGCGGGATGGCGCCGCGACAGATCGTGTGGAGCGCGGTAAGCATCGTCATCGCGGCCCTGGTCCTGGTGTTCCTGCGGGACCACCGCATCCTGCGCCGGTACACCTTCACCGCGATGGCCGCCGGCCTGGCGTTCCTGCTGTTACCGCTGCTACCGGTCATCGGGCACGCCGAACTCGGCGCCCGGCTGTGGATCGAGATCGGTCCGCTGTCGTTCCAGCCCGGTGAGGTGGCCAAGATCCTGCTGACCATCTTCTTCGCCGGGTACCTGGTGCAGACGCGGGACGCACTGTCGCTGGTGGGGAGGTCCTTCCTCGGGCTGCAACTGCCCCGGGCCCGGGACCTGGGTCCGATCCTGATCGCTTGGCTGCTGTCCCTGGCCGTACTGGTGCTGGAGCGGGACCTCGGATCATCCCTGCTGTTCTTCGGGCTGTTCGTGGCCCTGCTCTACGTGGCCACCGAGCGCCGCTCGTGGATCGCGATCGGGCTGGGTCTCTTCGCCGGCGGGGCCTACTTGGCCTACCTACTGTTCGACCACCTGCAGCGCCGGGTGCACATCTGGCTGGACCCGTGGGGCCCGGACTTCTTCGAGCAGAGTTACCAGCTGCGGCAGGGGCTGATGGGGCTGGGTGCCGGCGGGATGCTCGGCACGGGACTGGGCCGCGGCTACCCGCACATCACTCCGTTGGCCCAAAGCGACTTCATCATGGCCAGCCTGGGAGAGGAACTCGGCTTGGTCGGAGCGTTCGCTCTGCTGCTGCTGTACGCCTTACTGGTCGAGCGGGGCCTGCGCACCGCGCTGGGCACCCGCGACGGGTTCGGCAAACTGCTCGCGGTGGGGCTGTCCTTCTCGATGGCGCTGCAGGTGTTCGTCATCGTCGGGGGCATCCTGCGGGTCATCCCGCTGACCGGACTGACCACCCCGTTCCTGTCCTCCGGGGGATCGTCGCTGCTGGCGAACTGGACCATCGTGGCGATCCTGCTACGGATCAGCGATCACGCCCGACGGCCGCTGCCGGAGCAGGCGACCATGCCGGGGCGGGTGGTCCCGGCGACGGCCGGGGCCGGCTCCCGGGGCGCCGCGGAGCAGGAGACCGGATTAACACCTGGGGGTTCTGCGTGAACAACCCCATCCGCCGGTTGGCCGTGCTGGTCACCCTGATGTTCTGCGCCCTCCTGGTTGCCTCCTCGATCGTGCAGTTCGCCCAGGCCGACGACCTGCGCCAGCAGAAGGAGAACCGGCGCACGCTGCTGACCAGGTACAGCGCAGAGCGAGGGTCAATCCTCGTCGGTTCGGCCCCGATCGCCCGCTCTGAGCCGGTCGACGACGAGCTGAAGTACCTGCGCACCTACCCCAAGGGGCGGCTGTACTCCCACGTCACCGGGTACTACTCGTTCGTGTACGGAGCAGGAGGCGGGCTGGAGTCGGCCTCCGACGACGTCCTGTCTGGCCAGTCCGACGCCCTGTTCTACCGCCGGCTCGGAGATCTGTTGCTCGGCAGGCGCCCGACCGGCCTCAACGTCGAGGTCACCATCAATGACAAGGCCCAGGCCGCCGCCGACCGCGCCCTCGGTAGCCAGCGCGGAGCGGTCGTCGCCATCGCCCCGCGCACCGGCGCCATCCTGGCGATGGTCAGCCACCCGCAGTTCGACCCGAACGCGCTCTCGAGTCACCAGGGCAGTCGGGTCGCTGCGGCGGTCGAGCAGCTGACCAAGGACCCCACCAAACCGCTGATCAACCGCGTCATCGGCGGCGACCTCTATCCACCCGGCTCCACCTTCAAGGTGGTGACTGCCGCGGCGGCGCTGTCCGAGGGCCGCCTCACCGAGGACTCCCAGGTGACCGGCCCAGCCGCACTCAAGATGCCGGGCACCACCGTGACTCTGCGCAACTCCGGCGGTGGATCCTGCGGGGGTGGCACGCTCACCCTGACCCAGGCGATGCAGGTGTCCTGCAACACCGCCTTCGGCCAGATCGGCATGGACCTTGGGGCCACCGCGCTGCGCGAGCAGGCCGCCAGGTTCGGTTTCAGTCAACCGCTGGCCATCCCAATCACCGTGTCCACCAGCGACGTCGGTCCCATCACAGGCAAGCCTCAGGAAGCGTTCAGCGCCATCGGCCAGCAAGACGTGCGCGTCACCCCTTTGCAGATGGCGATGATCGCAGCGGCGGTCGCCAACGATGGCCGGCTCATGCGTCCTTACCTCATCCAGCAGACCCGGGGGACCGGCACCGACGTCGTCGAGCGGACCGAACCGAAAGAGATGTCCCAGCCGGTCAGCCAGGACGTCGCCGACGCCCTGACCCGGATGATGGTCAAGGTCGTCGATGCCGGCACCGGAACCCGGGCACAGATCGACGGGGTCGCGGTGGCGGGGAAGTCCGGAACGGCCGAGCACGGCTCCGACGCCCGGGGCGTCAAACGCCCCCCGCATGCCTGGTTCATCTCGTTCGCCCCCGCGGACAATCCCACAGTGGCCGTCGCGGTCGTCGTCGAGGACGGCGGCCGGGCCGGCAGCGAGGCCGCCGGAGGGCGTGTCTCGGCCCCGATCGCACGCGAGGTGATGAAGGCAGTGATCGCGCCATGAGCTCGTCCGGACCCGCGACCGGCACGACCTACGGCAACCGGTACACCCTCACCGATCGGATCGCGGTCGGTGGCATGGGAGAGGTCTGGCGCGCCACGGACCAGGTGCTCGGCCGGCTGGTGGCGATCAAACTGCTCAGTGCGGGCCTGGCCGCCCAACCGGGGTTCGCACACCGATTCCGGGAAGAGGCCCGGCACACCGCCGCGCTCAGCCACCCCAACATCGCCACCGTGTACGACTTCGGCGAGGACGCCGGCGCGTCGTGGCTGGTCATGGAGCTGGTGCGCGGCAATCCGTTGTCGCAGATCATCCGTGACGAGGGTGCCCAGTCCCCGCAGCGAACCGCCGCCATCGTCGCTCAGGCGGCCGACGCGCTTCAGGCCGCCCACGAGGCCGGGGTCATCCACCGGGATGTCAAGCCGGCCAACATCATGGTCCGTTCCGACGGCGTGGTGAAGCTGACCGACTTCGGGATCGCCCGGGCCATCGACGCCGCGCCGCTGACCCGCACCGGCGAGGTCATGGGAACCGCGCAGTACATCAGCCCCGAGCAGGCCATGGGCCACCCGGTCGGACCGGCCAGCGACGTCTACTCGCTGGCGTGCGTCGCGCACGAGATGCTCACCGGGCGCCGGGCCTTCGACGACGGGTCGGCGGTCGCCACCGCGATGGCCCACGTGCACAAGCCGCCGCCGCCGCTGCCGGCCAGCGTGCCGGCCCCCATGGCGCAGGCGATCATGGCCTGCCTGGCCAAGGATCCGGCCCACCGACCGGCAAGCGCCAAGGCGGTCGCGATGGTCATGCGCGGCCGGCCCATCGACGGCGCGTTCGGCGCCACCGCCGTCATCCCGACGGCGGCTGGCGCCACCCAGGTCTTGACCTCGGCGACCGCGTACGCAGCCCCCTCGGGAATGCCCACCGGGGGACCGCGCACCGCCGGCACCCCACCCCTGGGCACCCCTCTGCCCCCCGGCGGCGGCACGGGGGCGGGGCGGCAACCCCGCCGGCGCGGGCGCGCGGTGTGGCTCATCCCCGTGCTGATCCTGTTGATGGCGGCCGCCGCGTGGGCGGTCAACCAGGTGTTGAACGGCAGCGGGAGCCCCGCCCCGCAACCGCAACCGCAACCGACCCTCGCGAGCCCGACGTCGCGGACCCCGTCGTCCTCGACGCTGACCACCCCGGCGACCATCACCATCAGGTTCGCCGACTACGAGAAGCTGACTCCGGTGCAGGCGCAGACCAGGCTGATCCGCCTGGGCCTGGTCCCACGGGTGGAGTACGTCGACGACTCCCGCCCCCGGGACCGGATCCTGGAGATCAATCCCACCGGGGAGTTGGTCCCGGGGGATACGGTGACGATCCGGGTCTCCCGCGGACCGACCCCCACCCCCACCCCCACCGCCCCACCCACCACGACCGCGCCGCCGCCGACCACGACGGCACCAACCACCACGAGCGAACCCCCCACGACCGGAACCACCCGAACCGCGGCGGCTACCGTCGCCACGACAGACGCCCGTCCCGCCGCGAGGCCCATCGCGGACACCGCGCCCCCTGACCGGCTCAGCCCGGGCAGGCCACATTCGGAGGCGTTGCATGGTGGCGCGGGGTAACGAGGCCGCCACCGTGAGCGTCGCGGAGCCTCGCCTCCTCGCCGGCCGCTACCAGGTCGGCGACCTCATCGGGCGTGGTGGGATGGCGGAGGTGCACGCCGGGTGGGACACCCGGCTGGGCCGCCAGGTGGCTATCAAGATCCTGCGCTCCGAGCTTGCCAGGGACACCTCGTTCCTGTTGCGGTTCCGGCGCGAGGCGCAGTCCGCGGCGGCGCTCAACCACCCCTCGATCGTGGCGGTGTTCGATTCCGGCGAGCAGATCCTCACCGAGTCCGGGGGGGCCGAACTCGCGGTGCCGTTCATCGTCATGGAACGCGTCCACGGGCGCACCCTACGCGACGTGTTACACGGCGACGGACCGCTGGCCCCCCGCCAGGCCGCCCGAATCATGGCCGACACCCTGCGCGCCCTCGGGTACAGCCATGACCACGGGATCGTTCACCGGGATGTCAAACCCGCCAACGTCATGGTCACCGGAGCCGGTGACGTCAAAGTGATGGACTTCGGCATTGCCCGCGCCGTCGCCGACACCGCCGCCACGATGACGAACACCGCCGTCGTCATCGGCACCGCCCAGTACCTCTCGCCCGAGCAGGCCCAGGGGCACGACGTCGACGCCCGCTCCGACCTCTACTCCGCCGGTTGCCTCCTTTTCGAGTTGCTCACCGGACGGACCCCCTTCGTCGGGGACTCCCCGGTCGCGGTGGCCTACCAGCACGTCGGGCAGAGTCCCGAAGCGCCCTCGCACTACCGCCCGGACGTTCCCCCCGAGTTGGACGCGGTGAACCTGTTCGCGCTGGCCAAGCTCCGGCAGGACCGATACCAGAGCGCCGAGCAGTTCGCCACCGATCTCGACGCCGTGGTCCTGGGCAACCCGATCAGCGACGCTGCCCGGGCCGTCCTTCCGGGCCGTGACAACACCGACAACACCGGAGGGGCGACCGGGGCCGCAGAGCGGCGTGGCGACGGGATGCCCCCCCGCCTGGCCGCAGACCTGGAGGGACGCCGACCTGTCGCGCAGGACCCGGAGACCGGGACCCTCCCGGTCATCACCCGGCCGTCCCGGCGCCGCCGGCTGCTGCGGATCGGGGCGCCGTTGCTGCTCCTGATCGCCGGCTTGGTGACCATCGGGGTGCTGGTGGCGAGCGGGGTGATCGGCCCGGTACGGGACATCAGCGTTCCCGGGGTGACCCAGCTGAGCGAGGCCGCCGCCACCTCGCAGCTGTCCCGGGAGGGGTTTGCCGCCGAGGTCCGCCGAGAACCCAGCGACGTGCCCGTCGGCACGGTGGTCACCCAGGAACCCGCCGGGGGAACCCTACGTCCGCCCGGCTCGAAGGTCGTCCTGCGCATCTCGACGGGTCCCCGCATCGTCGCTCTGCCCGACCTGCGCAACTACGACCAGGCGTCGGCTCGACAACGGCTGGCGGACCTGCGCCTGCTCGTGGGCGCGATCACGCAGGTGGACAGCCACGAGGTGACTTCCGGCAACGTCGTACTGTCCGAGCCCAAGGCTGGAACCCGCATCCGGGAAGGTTCCAGCGTCGACCTGGTACTCAGCAACGGCCGGATCAAGGTGCCCAACGTGGTCGGGATGTCGGAGTCCGAGGCCCGTCTCGCCCTGAACAAGGTGGGTCTGCAGACGCGGGTCACGCTGGTGGACAGCGGCCGGGCGATCGGCACAGTCGTGTCCGAGACCTACCGGGACCAGCGGGTGGCCGTCGGTACCCGGATCGACCTGCGGGTATCCAAGGGGCGGCCAGCGCCGCCGCCGACGACGACGGTGACCAAGACGATCACGCCGAGCCCTTCGGAGACCACCACGCCGCCCAGCCCCGGCGCCCCCTGACCGGCCCCGTCATCTCACCAGCGGACTGAGTCCCACGCAAGCCCGCAGAGCGTCCGGCTGCCCACACTCGACGAGCCAGTTGGCCAGCAGTCGGTGCCCACCCTGGGTCAGCACGCTCTCGGGGTGGAACTGGACGCCGTGCAGCGGCAGCCGGGCGTGCCGGACGGCCATCACCAGGCCCGAGTCGGTCCACCCGTTGACCAGCAGCTCGGCGGGCACGGTGGCCGGGTCGATGGCCAGGGAGTGGTACCGGGTGGCCACGAACGGGTCCGGCAGGCCGGTCAGCACCCCGGTGCCGTCGTGGTGGACCAGCGAGGTCTTGCCGTGCAAGAGTTCCGGCGCGCGCCCCACGACAGCTCCGGCGACGACCCCCAACGCCTGATGCCCGAGGCACACCCCGAGCATGGGGGTCCCGGTGGCGGCACAGGCCTCGATGACCGCGGTCGACACGCCCGCCTCCTCGGGGGTCCCCGGACCCGGGGAGACGAGGACACCATCGTTCGCCTCGACGGCGGCACGGACCTCGGCCGACGTCAGGTCGTCGTTGCGCACGACCCTGCAATCGGCGCCGAGTTGCTGCAGGTACCCGACGATCGTGTAGACAAAACTGTCGTAGTTGTCGATCACCAGGATGTCGCTCACGAACAGGCAGCCTAGTGGGGCCGCCCGGCCCGGATCCGCCCCGGCGGCGGCCACGAAGGCGTCACGGCCGGGCGTGGATCAGCTCGACCGGACCCTCGAAGGCCGGCAACGTCATCGCCGGCTGCTCGGTGACGTCATAGCCCAGGCCCAGACGGGCGGCGTAGTCACGGAAGGTCGCGACGGTCCGGTCTCGTTCCAGGGCGGCGCGCATCCCCGCGACGTCACCGATGGCCCGCACCACGTAAGGCGGCGAGTACACCCGGCCGTGCAGGATCAGGGTGTTGCCGACGCAGCGGACCGCGCTGGTGCTGACAACCCTCTGGTCCTGGATGGCCATGGCCTCGGCGCCGCCCACCCACAGCGCGTTGACCACGGCGTGCACATCCTGCTGGTGGACGACGACATCGTCGGGGATGACGCCTTCCGGACGCGGCCCGCCGGCCAGTGGGGCGTCGTCCAGGGACACGCCCACGCCCGGTCCGCGGACCGCGGCGACGCCCGAGACTGAGCCGAGGAGACTCAGGCGGCGAGTCAGGGTCCCCAGTTCACCGGACGAGCCCACCGCACCGGCGCTCAACGCGTCCACCGCGCGCCGCACCTGCCCGGCGATCCGGGCCCGGCGGGCACTCTCCTGGTCCTGTCGCCGGATCACCTCGGCGAGACTCCCGGTGCCCGATCCGCGCAGATCGGTGCCGTGCGCGGTAACGGCGCTCGCGGCACACACCAGCCCGGCCAGGAACAGCAGCACCGTCACTCCCACCGACCAGGCCGCGGGAGGGCGCTGCCGACGGGTTGGCTGATCCGGCATCGCGCGTCCCCCCCGTCGCAGCTGCTGGCGAATCGTGCCCGTGACTCGTGCCGATGATTCGAGCGGGCCGGCCCGGATGGCGCCCATCCCATCATCACCGCCTAGGCTGGACGGTGACGCCGAGGCAGGACCGACGCCCGCCCGTCGCGGCTGTCGATGTCACCCGGGACCACGGCGCCCGGTCGGATCCAGATGCAGGAGGCGCAGTGCCCGAGTCCAGAGGCCGTATCAGGAAGGGACGAGCGCGACCCTCCGAGCTGGCACCGGCCAAGGGAACTAAGCCGAACCCAGCCTGGTACGCCCCGGTCATGGTCGGCCTGATGGTGCTGGGGCTGATCTGGATCGTCATGGTGTACCTGTCCTCCGGGCGTCTCCCCGTGGCTGCGTGGGGCAACTGGAACCTGGCGGCGGGCTTCGGGCTCATCATCGTCGGCTTCCTGATGACCACGAACTGGCGCTGACCCCGGCCTCCGCCTCGACGTGATGGACGACACACACTGTCCTAGAACGAGCCCCTGGCGTCGTTCACATAATGTCCCCAACCGTCGTCCACACCTGTGCATAGTCAACTCCGGCGATGACGAAGGGTATTCGCAGCTCTCCGAAAGATATCCACATGCTTGTCCACACCTGGGGAGAATCACACCGTTGTGATCCCGAGGTGACGAGGAACACTAGAATCAGCCCTTCGCCTGCTCGCCGCCACCGGGTCCTATCGCAGCACGAACAACTCCGCGGTCCCATACTTCGTGGCCGCCGCAGCCACGAGCAGCAAGACAACTGCGGTGACGGCCGGCCACTGCAGGGCTCGACGCCGTGGATCCCGCAGCGCGACCAATGCGCCGGCCACGACGGCGCCCGTCAGGAAGCCGCCCAGGTGAGCCTGCCAGGCGATGTTCGGATAGAACAGCGGAAGAAGGGCGTTGATCACCAGCAAGACCAGCAGCCCGGTCGCCGAACGCCCGAGGAAACGCAGGAACACCAGGAGCGCCGCAAACAAACCGAACACCGCCCCGGACGCGCCGACCATCGACGTCAGCCACTCCACCGTGTTGGATTGGGCCAACAGCAGGTAGCCCACCGACCCGCCGAGCGCGCTGGTCAGGTACAGGGCGACGAACCGGGCCCGACCCAGGAAGGGCTCGAGCCATTGACCCACCTGCCACAGGGCGAGCATGTTGAACAGGATGTGCATCTGCTGGTTCGGGGCATGGAGGAACGCTGCCGTCAGCAACCTCCACGGCTCGTCGCGGCCGAGGATCGGGGCGAACTCCCATTGCTCGGTGAACCCGGGCAGCAACAACTGGAGCAGGTAGGCCGCCACGCAGAGGCCGATGATCGTGTACGTCGCCCGCGGCGGGCCGTTGGTCGCGATGCCCCCCATCCCGGTGCGCGCCACCGGGGTCTGGGCCCGGGCGGCGGCGACACAGTCGACGCAGTGGAAGCCGACCGAAGCAGGCAACTGGCAGTCGGGGCAGGTCGGCCGCTCGCACCGTTGGCAGACCAGATAGCTGACCCGGTCCGGGTGGCGCGGGCAGGTGGGTGGTGCACTCGCGTGGGGCGGGTCGGTCATCGGGTCGTGTTACTCCTGCGAAGAGTCAATCGCTGCGGAGTCGTCGGGACCGGCGACACTGACCCGCTCGATGACGACGTCCTGCTTCGGCCTGTCGTTGGCACCGGTGGACACCGCGGCGATGCGGTCGACGACCTGGCGGCTGTCGTCGTCGGACACCTCTCCGAAGACGGT
>DASQEP010000036.1:0-18957 GCA_035633615.1 Dermatophilaceae bacterium | reverse complement strand
GCCACCAACGCGGTGTCCTGGGCCGGCATCCTGACCGCGGCCGGGATCCTCGTGCTGTCGTTGCTGATGCGCCGCCGCGGCTTCGGCACCGGGGTGGCGGTCCTCGGCCTCGTCGCCGGCGCACTCGGCATCGTGTCCGAGGCGCTGCGCCCCCTGATCGGACCGGCATACCTGCTCTACGGGCTGCTCCTGCCGACGTGGTTCGCCCTGGTGGGCTGGAAGCTCCTGCGGCTCGCTCGCCGTGACGTGGCATGAGCGCCCAGCGTCGGCACCTGCTTCCGGAAGGGTTCTTCCGGCCGGTGGATTACGCCGCCCGCACCCGATACCGTCGACCGTCGGGCTTCTACCGGCGCCTGCAATCGGTCGCCCCAGTGTTCAGCGCGCTGGGTCTGACCCCCGACTATGTGGTCCGGCTTGAGGTGCCCGGTCGGCGGACGGGCCTCATCCGGAGCAGTTTCATGGTCATGGTCGCCTGCGGTGGGCAGCGGTTCCTGGTCGCGCTGGCCGGTGAGTCTGAGTGGGTGCGCAACGTGCGCGCGGCCCATGGCCATGTGGTCGTGCGGCACGACGGGCAGCGGTATGCCGCGCACCTGAGCGAGGTGCCAGTCACGGAACGCGTCGAGGTCATCCGCGCCTACATCCACCGGCCGAGCCCACGGGGACGGCCCATGGTCCGGACCGGGGAGGCCCGGCACTACTTCGGGATCGAGCCCGATGCGACGCTCCCCGAGATCGAAGCAGTGGCGCCGAACTACCCGGTCTTCCGGGTCGACCGGGTCGGATCTTCCGATTCTCTCCACAGTCGTCCTGAGGTTCCCCCAGGACCGTAGAGGCATCGGTCACCGGAACGGAGTCGATGACTTGGACGGGTCCTGCTTGCGGGGCGGTCGAGCGGAAGAACATCGAGTCTCCCGCAGGGGCCGGTGGCCGGGTCGCCCTCCAACGGCTGCTTACTTCCAGGTTCGCCGCCTTGCGGTCGCCACCGTCCAGCGATGTCGGGCGACCCGCCATTCCCCTGCCCTCGACCGGCTCGAGGCGTCACTCTTCCCAACGCGCGCCGGCACTTTGGTGGATCCGGGCCTAGGCGGGGGCGAGCTGCTGCGCGATCTGCCTGGCCCAGGCGTCGATTCGCTCCCAGTCTCGGAAGTCGCCGACGGGGAACGCGTCCTTGGCTGCCGGCATCATCCGGGTGACGCGTTCTCCGAGGCCGATCGGCTTCTGCTCGGGGTGGTAGGCGCCGAAGAAGACTTCCTCGCCGCGGGGCTTCAGCAGTTCGATCAGCTCCTGGAACTACGATGAACTCCCACTGGCCGACCGCCGACCAGAAGCCTGGCGCCACACCGGCGCCGATCGAGTTCGCCCGCCGCTGGCGGGACATGCCGAAGGTGGTGTTCTCCTAGACGACCAGCGCGGCCGACTGGAACGCCCGCCCGGTCACCGGCGACGCTGTCACCGAGATCACCCGGCTCAAGACTGAGGATGGCGGTCCTATGGACGTCGGCGGCGCCACCCTCGCGGCGGCGGCCATGCGGTCCGGGCTGATCGACGAGTACGCAATCGTCACCCACCCGGTCCTGGTGGGCGGCGGCACGCCGTTCTTCACGGCCCTGGACAACTGGGTGATCCTGAACCTGGTGGAGACCCGGACGTTTCCCGGCGGCGTGCTCCTGACCAGGTAGGAGACCAGACGCTGAATACCCGACCTCGGATCGGCGCGGGCTCGGGCCACCCAAGGATCTCGTGGCCATTGGGGATCGTTGTGTGGGACGAGCGATCAGCGCTCGCAGTCGACCGCAACAGCAAGGGCACCACATACCTGACGCATCCGCGCGTCACTCAATCGCCCGAGCCGCTCAACGAGCACCGCGAGCGACACGCTTTCGATCGAGTCCAGGTTGACAGCGGATCGGCGCGGCACTGGATCCCCATCGGGGTCGAGCTCGACCTCGCTGACGAGCCCTCGAATTGTTGTGGTGCACGGCGCGATCAACGCCCGGCGATGTCTCGGGATCACGGCGTTGCGCGACAGCACGACCACAGGACGACGCCCGACCTCGCTCATCTCGCACCACCAGATCTCGCCACGCGCTGGCACGTCGCTCACGAAGCGGCCGCAGCCCGTCGAAACGATGCGAGGTCGCCCCACTCGTCTGGCTCATCGAGGGGATGCTCGTCATACGCGGCGTAGCTGGCGTCCACCTCAGCCGCGCGGTGGCGAGACAGCAGAGCCGTGAGCGCCTCGTCGACGAGGGCAGCGTCTGAGACTCCAACCCGAAGCCCTCGGGCACTGCTCAACAGGGAGGTGTCCACCGTCGTACTCAGTCGTGTGCGATTCATGCCACGAGTATGCCACGGCGCCGACGCAGCCACTCTCGCGCAAGGCTCGGTGCACCCGGACATCCCCGAGCGTGTGCAGCTGGTGAGAGATGTGCCGGGCCCCGGGTGCGGGAATCACCCTGGCGCAAGGCCATGGGCCGGGGGAGACGGATGGGCGGGGTCAAGCCTCCACTGCAGGTCACGCCGCCGCGCCAGCCGTACAATCAGTATCAGGGCAGTCCCCTGCACCAGCACTGAGACCAGCGTCGACCCCGGCGAGCCGGTGGCGGTGGCGTCGACGAACCCCTCGTCGAACCCGCCGACCGCCAGTGAGAACTGCATGGCGATGACGTTGTTCACCGCGTGCAGGGCGATGGCCGCCTCCAGCCCTCCGGTCCGCCACGTCAGCACGATGGTCACCACCCCGAACGCGGCCAGGTCCGCCAGGATCCACGGGTCCCAGGAACCGTGAGCCAGCCCGAACGCCGTGGTGGACAGGGCGCCGGCGACGATCAGGCCGGTCCGGCGGCCCGGGAACCACGAACCGATGCTCTGCAGGAACCAACCCCGGAAGGCCACCTCTTCCGCGGCCGCCTGCAGCGGCGTCAGCAACAACGCCATGACGGCCAGGATCGCCCACTGTCGAGGGCGGGTCTCGACGACGGCGCCGGTCACCAGCCAGGCGGCGCTCAGGTAGCCCACCCACAAGGGGGTCAGTACGGTCAGGCAGCGGCCGAACCAGCCCCAACGGAAGCGTCCGGCCACAGACAGCAGGTATCCCGGCCGTCCGTGGTGGGCGACCCATATCACCCCGATGACCAAAGGAATCAACAGGATGAGGCTGAGGTTGGTGAGCAAGAAGGTGCCCGGGTCGCTCGGGGTGGCGGTGCCGAGGCGTTCGCCCCATTCGATGGGGTCAGATTCGCCGAGCGCGGCGCCCAGGGCGACGACAACCGCCGCCAGCAGTACCGCCTCGGCGATGATCCCGACACCCAGCAGCAGCAGCGACAGCAGCGGCCGCCACCAGCGGTGCCGGGGTCCGCGCAGAACCTGATGGTACTGGGCGGGGAAGTCGGGCAGGGCGGGGAAGTCGGGCAGGTCGGCGGTCGGGTCCAATCGGCGGTACGGGGCCGCCGACCACGGCGGCTGCCACCCCGGTTGGGGTCCGCCCGCACCCGGCGATAGTCCGGCGAGAGGGTAGCCACCGTGCGCCGGTGGGCTCCACGGGGCGGGCAGCGGATGACGAGGTTCGGGGGGCCCGGCGGTGCTCACCCGCTCAGCATCGCGCACAGGACTCTGGCCGATCGCCGGCTATCGCCGGGTTCTCTCGAAACCCCGTACTGCCCCCAGGCGGCGGTCGCGTCTCATGCGGCTGTGGCCTGCGGATCGGGGCCGACCCGGGGCAGACCCCACTGCTCCCACGCCGCGAAACCGCCCTGCACGACCAGGACGGGCCGGCGCACCACCCGGCGCAAGGCATCGGCCAGGCGCGCCGTCGTGTCGGGGTCACCACCGAGGACGAGCAATGCCGTCTTACCGCGCGAGGCTCCGTTCCTGGTGACCGCGATGGTGACTGCCTCGGTCGCGTCCCGGCAGTCGGGGACGAGGACAGGCTGCAGGCGGGGGTGCACCCGGCCCTCTGCGTCGCGCTCTGGCTCCGGGCGGGTGTCGAGCAGCAGTCCCCGGTCGTGGAGGGCGAGCTGGTAAGCGGCCCGGACGGAGATGGTATCGGCGGGACGCGTCGTCGGGGCGGAGGCGAACAGCAGGGTCGGCCAGGCGTCCGGGTCGAGGTGGTCGGTCTGGATGGCGGCAGGGGGCCGCGGTCCGTCGAGGGGGGGACTGGTTCTAACCATCATGGCGAGTCTTCCGGGTGCGGGCGGGGGCGCGGCTGCCCCGCGAGGGCTGGGACGGGTCAGGCCCGACAGCAGCGGCGCTTCGGCAGGCACCAGCGAAGGACGGCCACCGAGGGGCCGTCCCGACGCAGTCGTACCTGGCGCAGACTCACAGCTCTCATGTCAGCACCGCGCATTTGCGATCCGCAAGACTCTCAGGTCATGATCTCGCGTTATGGACTGCAGAAGTTCGTGTTATTCGTCAGTGAAAGGCGGCATGCCCGGCCTCAGCTAGAGGCAAGGCCAAGCCGTGAGCCATGGCACCGGCCCCGGCGCACGTGTCCCGGATGGCCCGGTCCGCTCAGAGGAAGGCGCTGATGCCGGTTTCGGCTCGGCCGATGATCAGCTTCTGGATCTGGCTGGTGCCCTCGTACAGGGTCATCACCCGGGCGTCGCGCAGGTACTTCTGCGGCGGGTGGTCGTCGATGTACCCGGCGCCGCCGAACACCTGGACCGCCGAGTTGGCCGCCCGGACCGCCGCCTCCGAGGCGTAGTACTTGGCCTTGGATGCGGCCAGGCCGAATGGCTCACCCCGGTCGATGAGGTCGGCGGCTCGCCAGACCAGCAGTCGGGCCGCGTCGACCTCCACGGACATCTCCGCAATCATCTCCTGAACGAGCTGGTAGTGGGCCAGCGGCCGACCGAACTGGGTGCGCTCCTGGGTGTAGCGGACCGACGCCTCAAGGCAACCCTGGATGATCCCGACGCACCCGGCGCCGACCGAGACCCGCCCCTTGTCCAGCGTGGTCATTGCGATCGTGAACCCTTCGCCCTCCTGCCCGAGGAGGGCCGAACGCGGCACCCGGACGTCGGTCAGGAAGATCTGCGAGGTCACCTGGCCACGCAGGCCGAGCTTCCCGGTGATGTCTACGGTCGCGAATCCGGGGGTCTGGGTCGGCACCAGGAAAGCGCTGATCCCCTTCGGCCCCGGCCCGCCGGTCCGGGCGAAGACCACCGCGACGTCGGACCAAGCTGCGTTGGTGATGAACATCTTCTGACCGACCAGCACGTACTCCTCGCCGTCGCGGACGGCACGGGTGGCCAGGCTCGCCGCGTCGGAGCCGTAGTCGGGCTCGGTCAGGCCGAAGCAGCCGAGCATCTCCCCGGCGGTCAGCCCCGGCAACCACTGACGTTTCTGCTGCTCAGTGCCGTGGTGCAGGATCGCCTTGCCGGCGAGCCCGGCCGAGACCGAGACGATGCCGCGCACCGAGCTGTCCGCTCGGCCGAGTTCCTCCATCCCGAGGGCGTACATGACGTAGTCCCCGCCGATGCCGCCGTACTGCGTCGGGAAGGTCAGCCCGAAGAAGCCGATTCGGCCCAGCTTGGCCACGATGTCCCGGTCCACAGACTCTCGCCGATCCCACTCCCGGCGGAAGGGGACGACCTCGTTGTCCAGGAAGTCGCGGGCGACCGACCGGAACGCGCGCTGCTCGGGGGTCAGAGTCAGGTCCATCGGTCCTCCGGGGTGAATGGTCGACGCCGCGGTCAGCCCGGCTAGCTAGACAGATTCGAGCAGGGCCGCAACGCCCTGGCCGACGCCGACACACATCGTGGCCACGGCGTATCGTTCGCCGCGGTCGGCCATCTCGATCGCCGCGGACAGGGCCAGTCGCGCTCCACTTGCACCGAGCGGGTGACCCAGAGCAATGGCACCGCCGTTGGGGTTGACGTGGGCGGCGTCGTCAGGCAGGCCCAGGTCGCGCAGTACGGCCAGGGATTGGGAGGCGAATGCCTCGTTGAGCTCGATGACGCCGATGTCACCGATGCTCAGCCCCGCCCGCTGCAGCAGGGCAGCGGTCGCCGGAGCCGGGCCGATTCCCATGATCCGCGGCTCCACGCCGACGCTGACGCCGCGGGTGATCCGGGCCACCGGGGTCAAAGCGAACCGTTCGACAGCCTTCTGCGAGGCGACCAGGATGGCCACCGCCCCATCGTTAACCCCCGAGGAGTTGCCAGCGGTGACGCTGCCGTTGGGGAACAGCGGGCGCAGTTTGGCCAGCGCTTCGGCGGTGGTGGCCCGCGGGTGCTCGTCGAGCGCCACCGTACTGGTGGCGCCCTTCGGCCCGGGCACCTGAACCGGGGTGATCTCCCGAGCCAGGCGCCCGTTCGCGATCGCCGCCGCGGCCCGGGCCTGGGATCGAGCGGCAAAGGCGTCCTGATCCTCACGGGAGACGGCGAAGTCGTCCGCCACGTGCTGAGCGGTCTCCGGCATCGAGTCCACGCCGTACCGCTCGAGCATTCTGGGATTGACGAACCGCCAGCCGATCGTCGTGTCGTACACCGCGTTGCTGCGCGACCAGGCCGCGGCCGCCTTGGGCATGACGAACGGGGCCCGGCTCATACTCTCGACCCCGCCGGCGACGACCAGGTCGGCGTCACCCGATCGAACCGCACGGGCGGCCATCAACACGGCATCCAGGCCGGACGCGCAGAGCCGGTTGAGGGTGATGCCGGGGGTGCGCACCGGCAGGTCGGCGAGCAGGGCGGCCATCCGCGCCACGTCCCGGTTGTCCTCACCGGCCTGGTTGGCGCACCCCATCGCGACCTCGTCGAGTTCGTCCCAGGCCACCGAAGGCAGCGAGCCCACCAGGCAGCGCAGTACGTGGGCAGCCAGATCGTCGGGGCGGACGGGTGCCAGTGCTCCGCCATAGCGGCCGAAGGGGGTGCGGGTGCCCGTGACGAGGAATGCAGTGCTCATGATCCACCTTCCACCGATGCGAAACGGTTACCTGGCAATCTTGCCGCTCGCGGTGCCCCCGGCACGGGGCACGGGGCCCAAGAATGCGCCGCGACCGCACGGTGTGGGCGGGAACACGTCGGGTCCGTGCCCGGATGAGTCGGTCGGGGGGCCACGTGGCACCCATCGTCAGGTCATCGTCAGGACGCGGCTGACGCTGACTGCCTGCCCGGGTGATGGAGGCGGCCTGGGGGGATGCGAAGAAGATGCCCATCGCCGCCAAGTCGATGGGCTTGGCCAGTCGACGCATCGGGATGGCCCGCGTCAGCGCGTCACGCAGCGTGGGGTCGTCCCCACCGACCGAGGCGAAAAGGGCCCGATGAGCGCCGGATCACCGACGACGTGACGATCGACGCCGACCTTGGCGGCTTGCGCCCAGCGGACCTCCAGGCGAGTTATGCCTCCGCCGGTCGGGCCCATCGATCCGCCCGCCGGTTTGGCAGCTTCCACCGATTGGTCCGAGCCCGATTCGTGGTTGTCTGGTGTGATGGTCACGACGAGTTCCCGGGCCGGCCAGGATCTGGCCGCCGTCTGGACCGCGGACGTGGTGCTGGGCTCGGCCGCCAAGCTGGCCGACGCTGACCAGTTGACTGCCGAGTCATGGGCCAGTCTGTGGCTTGGCGAGGCCTGGGCTCGAGGCGAAATCGACGGCGAGTCGACGGTCGGCGACGCGCTCAGGTCCGTCGTCCGGGAGGGCGCTGGACACCCCTACACCGAGTCTGCCCTGCGTGCGTTCCTTCTGGTGGCACCGGATTCGGTAAGACCCCTGCTGACCGACGCGCTGGGTGCCGGCAGTGCAGGCGCCGGCGCGGCGTGGGACCCAACCGCCTGGACGGTCACGGACGCCGCGCGCTACCTCGACCCGTGGGACTGCGAGCGCTTCCTGATCCTGACCGTCGACGGACCGGTACCGCACTGCCTGCTCGTGGCCATCAACCCCTCGATCGGTGGGGTGGAGTTCATCCGGCTGATGGACGTCGACCACGGCCGCACCTTCTTCTCCGATTGGCCGCCTGACCTGCCGCCGATGCGCCGGGTGGACGCCGACAGGCCCCAGGTCATCGCGGAGGCGGCCGACGCGTTGCGCCTGATGGACGCGGCCTGGCCACGGACGGCAGACGACGAGACCGCATCGCACCGTGCGCTGGCGTGGGTGCGGTGCCGCGATTACCTGCGTCCCTTCCCTCAGCGGGTCGGTTTGACCGTAGAGGCCGGTACTGATGTGGTGCGTGACTTCCTCGGTCGCGAGCCCGACGCCGCCGCGGACAGTTTCTGCGCCGAACTGCTCCTCGACTTCGGCGAGGGGTACATGAACGACCCGATGGCGTGGAGCCCCCACTGGGTGACGCGTTTCCTGCTCGACTTCGTGCCGCGCAGCGTTGCCACCCTGTCCGAGGATGACCAGGAAGCTCTGCCGGATGTCCTCGCCCGGTGGGTGGCCTTCGCGTTGAGCCGCCGTGGAGTCCCGGAACGGTGGATCGTCCCCGTGGTCGCCGCCGTCCAGGAGCGTCGAGCCGACTTCGAGGAGCTCATGGGCGAGCCCGACTGAACCCGGGCCGCGGGTGGCGTCGGTCACCGCCGCTCCCGCCAGGCCATCGACGTAGGCCCAGGCGGGGCGGGTCCGGTTCACCGCAGATGCCGTCCCAGGGCGGGGGCGTCCGACAGGGATCGAAGCAGGTCATTGAGGTGGGTGCAGGACGAGGGGCCGAACAGCTCCATCGAGACCACTTCGCGGAATCGTGCGGCGCGGGCCCCCACCACCCGGCCGGTCGACCCGGCCGACAGCGGGCACTCCAGGTGCGGCAGCACCCGGGGCTCTGCCGCCAGCCCGTGGACGGCACCCTGATCGGGTTCGAGACGGGCGTCGACGGCGTACTCGTGCAGCACCTTCTCGACGTGGTCGGCATCCACGAACGAGTCCCGGAACATCGCCTCGACCTGAATGTGGCCGTTGCTGCGTGCCACGTCGATCCGCCTGCGCCGGCTCAATCCCCACATCGGCAGCCGAGGCAGCGTGTGCCAGCCGGCCGGGTCGTCGAGCCTGACCAGGCTCGGCGCCGGCGGGGTGACCGGCACCGGCGGGGCTTCACCGTCGCGGACGTGGTGCATCGCCCGCCCGTCCTGGATCCAGCCGGCGCACACGTCGGGGCGCCGGCCGGCATGCGACATCCCCGGCGGCGAGGACCGGCGATAGGTGAAGCCCGCGATGATCATGGCGACTGGCAGCTCGTCCAACAGCAGGTGCAGGCCCGACCCGGCGTCGTAGTGATCGCGCATGACGCGCCACAGGGCGGTCCGGAAGCCGGCCCCGGCCTTGCGGCCGATCAGCTCGGCGGCCCGGTCCCCGTCCGGGTGGAAGCTCAGCTGCGACACGACACCATCGCGGACCACCGCTGACATCAGGGCGTTCCCGACCACGGTCGCAGTCCCGTCCGCGGCGGTGTGCAGATCACGGGCGCGACCAGTGATGAACAGCGGACCCTGCGGACCCTCGGGCCGAGTCAGGTCCAGACTGCTGGTTCGGCGCACCGATCCCGCGAGACGGGGTGGCGAACCGACCGAAGCCCCGGTCAGGCCGTCGGGGAGCTCGGCCACGCGCCACCTCCCATACCCTCACACCCATCATTCCGATTGGCAGCGCGTCCAGACACGGTGACGCGTCCGGGTTACCCGGCTGCCGTCCTCGTCGTCACTGCTCTCACCGCACGATACGTCGCACCCGCGGTAGCGGCGACATCCGCGGTGTAGCCTCGCAGCAACCTCCTTTGCCGTTCGAGCCGATGCTCGGACAACGGGGGCGCAGGTCGAACCACGCTCAGTGAGGGGAGCCCATGGACGGCGATCAGGATCCGCTCGGCCCCCAGTACGTGGCTAAGGAGTTGGCGCTGCGTGGCGGCGAGGTGGCCACCCTGGTGCGCCGCGGCTGCGAGGAGCCGAGGAATGGCGCGGTGCTGTACGTCCACGGGTATGTCGACTACTTCTTCCAAGCTCACGTAGCCGAGCACTTCGTCGACCGCGGGTATGACTTCTACGCCGTCGACCTGCGTCGGTCCGGACGGTCGTTGCGCCCCGGAGACACCCCGTTCTTCTTCGACGACCTGGCCACCTTCGAGGAGGAGCTGGACGCCGCAGCCGAGCAGATCCGCAGCCACGGGCACACCCGGATCACGGTTCTCGGCGGCTCGACCGGCGGGCTGTTGGTCAGTTTGTGGCTGTCGCGGCGGGGCGACGCCATCCCCGTGGAGGCACTCGTCCTGAACAGTCCCTGGCTGGACCTCCAGGAACCGTGGTTCATGCGTACCTTCGGGACGCTGCTGCTGTACGGCCTGGGTCGGGTGCTACCCGGTCTGGTGCTGCCGCAGGGCATCTCGCCCGCCTTTGGGGCCAGTCTGCACGCCGATCACCACGGTGAGTGGACCTTCAACACGGAGTGGAAGCCCCTGGTCGATGCGCCCACCTATGCGGGGGTCATTGCGGCCGTCCGGCGTGGGCAAGCCAAGCTGCACCGCGGACTGCACCTGCGCATGCCGATCCTGGTGATGCACTCCGACCGCAGCTTGCTGGGCCTGAAGAGGTGGGAGCCGGCCGCGCAGAGCGCCGATTGCGTCCTGGACGTCGAGCAGATGACCCAGTGGGCTCCCAAACTGGGCGACGACGTCACGGACGTCACCATCCCTGGTGGGCTGCATGATCTGTTCTTGTCGGAAAAGCCGGTTCGCGAGCGGGCGTTCGCCGAAATGGACAGCTTCCTGGAACAGGTCAGCGGCGGCCGGCCGGCCTAGCGGGTCCATCGACCCGACCGATCGCGAGCCTCAAGGGTCCTCGTTGGCTTGTGCGGCTCGGTGGCGAGGTTGAGGTCGTGTTCGAGCTGCCGATAATGGGCTTGTTCCGCGGTTTCCGTCGAGCGCCCACACGTCGGACGGGGCGCTCGCGCCACTTCTGTAGACGCTTCCTGTACACGACGCTTGACATCCTTCGTCGACATACCCTCGGACTCGGTCGACAGCTCCTTCTTGGCGACACCAAGGCCCTTCCGAATCGCCAGTAAGGTCGCGTCTGAGGACGACGGGTTGCCGCCCGAGCACACCACTGCGTCCCGCACCAACCCCTCGACGACCTCAGCCTCTGGATTGAGTTTTCTGTCCTGGACCAGGGTCGAGAGCACCGTGCCGTCCTTCTCGTCGGCATCGTGAAGGACCCTGTCCAGCACGGCTCGGCCCGTGGGTGTTGGGTCAACTTCGCGTACTTTGGGGTCCTTGTGATCCTGCCGCGCGGGTCGGCTGGATGGCGGCCGTTACGACCTGGCTGGGCCGACCACGATCGCCCGCCCCTTGCTCACGGCGGGCCGGTGGGGGTTCGATTCTTCAGGGGTGTTCGAACGCGGGACGCTACAGTCGCTTGTGGAGGTGGAACATGACGCGCAGCGCCGCGTTCTTCGATCTTGACCGCACGCTGATCCGCGGTTCGGCGACTTTCCCGCTGGCCGTATCGGCCTTTCGAGCCGGCTGGATGCCGCCGCAGGAGTTGCTCGGCGACGTCATCAACGCGGTGAAGTTCATGGTGCGTGGCTCGTCGGACGAGGGCTCCGTCGCGGTGCGAGAACGGGTGCTGCGCGGGGTCGCCGGGCGGCCCGTGGCCGAGCTCGAGGCCCAGGCGGACCATTTCGTCCCCAAGCTGGCCGAGGGCGTTCTGCCCGAGTCGCGCAAGTTGCTGGCTGAGCACGCGGCCCGGGGCGACGACCGCATCGTCGTGTCCGCGAGCCCTCAGGAGATCGTCATCAGGCTGGCAGAACACCTCGGCCTGGAGGGCGCGGTGGGCACTCGCAGCGAGATCGTCGACGGGAAGTTCACCGGTCGGTTGGCCGGGGCGTTCTGTTACGGCGAGGGTAAGGTCACCGAGATCCGACGGCTGGCCGATGAACGCGGCTACGATCTGGCGTTGTGCACCGCGTACAGCGATTCCATGAGCGACCTGCCGTTCCTTCTGTCGGTCGGCACCCCCGTTGCGGTCAACCCGGACCGGGAGCTGCGGGCCCTGGCGCGCGTGCACGGCTGGACGATCGTCGAGGTTCGCGGCGGCCGCCCCAGCGTGTCCCTTCCGTTCCCGTTGCCAATGAGCATCGCCCAGGCGCGGTGGTGGCCGTTCCGTAGGGACGCCGCGTGAGCGGCCCCGACCCGACGGTCCTGTGGCGGGCTGATGCCGACGCCGTCGAGCGCAGCAACCTGGTCGCCTTCATGGCTTGGCTGGCCGAGAACCGGGGCCTGACCTTCGCCGACTACGGATCGCTGTGGCGGTGGAGCGTCGAGGAGCTGGAAGACTTCTGGGCCGCCGTCTGGCAGTACTACGGGCTTGACCGGGTCAGTTCCTACGACGCGGTGCTGCCCGACTCGCGCATGCCGGGAGCGGTCTGGTTCTCCGGGGCCCGGATCAACTTCGCCGAGCGGTGCCTGCACCACCCGAGCCCGCACGGGCCCGCGTTGGTCAGCGTGGACGAGGATGGGGCGGTCAGCGAGACGTCGTGGGAGGAGTTGCGTGCCCAGGTGGCCGCGCTGGCTCACTGGCTGCGCGACGTCGGCGTCCAGCCGGGTGACCGGGTCGCCGCCTGTTTGCCGAACACCCCTCACACCGTGGTCGCGTTGCTGGCGACGGCCGCGGTCGGTGCCGTCTGGACGGTCTGCGCGCCCGACTTCGGCACCCCCAGCGTGTTGTCCCGGCTCAGCCAGGTCGAGCCCACGGTCCTGTTCGTGGTCGACGGCTACCGGCACGGCGGGAAACGACACGACCGGCGGGCGGCGTCGGCGCAGATCGTCGCCGGGCTGCCCAGCCTGAGGCACGTCGTGGTGATCGACGCGCTCGGCACCGCCGACACGATGGACCTGGGCGACCAGCCCACCGGACCCACCCGGCACCACTGGGGCGAGGTGCTGGCCCGGACCGCTGCGCTGGAGTTCGCCGACGTCCCGTTCGATCACCCGCTGTGGATCCTGTGGTCCTCCGGTACCACCGGGCTGCCCAAGGGCATCGTCCAGGGCCACGGCGGCATTGTCCTGGAGCTGCTCAAGGCGGTAGGGCTCGGCGGCGACCTGCGCGCCGACGACCGGTACTTCTTCGTCACCTCGACCAGCTGGATGGTCTGGAACTTCCTGATCGGGGGCCTCCTGCACGGGGCCACCATCGTGCTGTACAACGGCAGCCCGACCCACCCGGACGTCGACGGGGTGTGGCGGGTGGTGGCTGACACCAGGGCCAGCGTGGTCGGGCTCGGGGCCGCCTACCTGATGGTGGGCGAAAAAGCCAACGCCGACCCCGGCAGCCACCTCGACCTGTCCAGCGTCCGCTCGATCCAGCAAACCGGCTCGTCCATGCCGGCCAGCACCTGGCACTGGGTGTACGAGCACGTCTCCTCCACGGCCTGGTTGGACTCCATTGCGGGGGGCACCGACATCTGCTCAGTCCTGATCGGCGGGACCATGCTGCTGCCGGTCCGCGAGGCCCGGCTGCAGGCTCCGTGGCTGGGTGCCGCGGTGGCAGCCTGGGACCCGGCCGGGCGCCCGGTGTTCGGAGAGCAGGGCGAGCTCGTGGTGACCAAGCCGATGCCGTCGATGCCGTTGTACTTCGTCAACGACCCGAGCTTGGAGCGCTACCAGGCCAGCTACTTCGACACCTACCCGGGGGTGTGGCGGCACGGGGACTGGGTGGTGATGGACACCGACCTGTCCGTCGTCATCACCGGCCGGTCCGACTCCACCCTCAACCGGATGGGCATCCGGATGGGTTCGGCCGACCTGTACGCCGTCGTCGAGGCGCTGCCCGACGTGTCGGATTGCCTGGTCGTGGGCCTGGAACAGCCGGACGGCGGATACTTCATGCCGATGTTCGTCGTCCCCGCCGACGGGCACGTCTTCGACGAGCAGCTGCGGCGCCGGATCGTCGCGGCGATCCGCGCCCAGCTCAGCCCCCGGCACGTGCCGGACGACATCGTCGGGGTCCCGGCCATCCCCAGGACGATGACCGGCAAGAAGCTCGAGGTGCCGGTCAAGCGGATCCTCCAGGGTGCCGCGTCGCGCGACGTCAGCGCGGAAGGGTCGATCACCAACCCGGAGATGCTGGAGTGGTTCGCCGAGTACGCCCGCCAGCGTGTCGCTGGTGGCTGACCCGCTGCTGGCGGCGCTGCTCGACGGGCGGGTCCGCTCGGTCCGCGTCGGTGCCGAGGCCCTCACCGGGACACAGCTACTGGCCGCGGCTAGTGAGGTGGCCGGACGGGTGGCTGGCTGCCCGATGGCGGCCGTGCCGGCCGCTACGAGCCTGGAGACGGTGGTGTCTGTCGTCGGGTGCCTGCTGGCGGGGGTGCCGCTGGTGCCGGTGCCCCCGGATTCCGGCTCAGCGGGGCGGGCGCACGTCCTGCGCGATTCCGGGGCTGCGTTATGGCTGGGCGAAGCCGTTCCAGGAGTCGACCTGCCCGGCCCGGGGCCCCCGGGCGCCCTGTCCGGGGCTGCTGAGCCGGCTCCCGCGGCGGTGCCCGCCGACACGGCGGCCATGGTGATGTACACCTCCGGGACGACCGGGCCACCCAAGGGAGTGGTGCTGTCCCGCCGAGCCATCGCGGCGGGCCTCGACGCGCTCGCCGACGCGTGGGGGTGGACTGCCGATGACGTCGTCGTGCACGGGCTGCCCCTATTCCACGTGCACGGGCTGATCCTCGGGGTCCTGGGGTCGCTGCGGATCGGGGGGTCGTTGGTGCACCCGGGCGGTCCGGACCCGTGGGGGTACGCAGAGGCGGCCAGCACCCATGGGGGGTCGCTGTTCTTCGCGGTGCCGACGATCTGGGGCCGGATCTCCGCTGACGCGTCGGTGGCCCGGCGGCTGGCTGCGGCCCGGCTGCTCGTCTCCGGAAGTGCCGCGCTGCCGGCCGGGGTGGCCCGTGACCTGGCGCAGCTGACCGGTCAGGTCCCGGTCGAGCGGTACGGGATGACGGAGACGCTGATCACGCTGGCGGCCCGGGCCGACCAGCCGCGCCGGGTCGGATGGGTCGGCGGCCCGGTGGCCGGAGTCGAGGCCAGGGTTGTCGACGACGCCGGCGACCCGGTTCCCCCGGATGGACAGGGCCTCGGCGACCTCCAGGTTCGCGGCGCGACCCTGTTCGACGGCTACCTCGGCCTGCCGGAGGTGACGGGCGAGAGCTGGACCGGTGACGGGTGGTTTCGCACCGGCGACGTCGCCGCTGTCGACCTCGACGGGTGGTACAAGATCGTCGGCCGCAAGTCGGCGGACCTGATCAAGTCCGGCGGGTACCGGGTGGGCGCGGGCGAGATCGAGTCCTGCCTGCTGGATCACCCCGGTGTGGCGCAGGCAGCGGTGATCGGCGTGCCGGACGACGACCTCGGTCAGCGCATCGTGGCCTACGTGGTCAGGCCTGGGGGGGTGACAACCGGCGCGGCCGACTTGATCGAGCACGTGGCCACCGAGCTGTCGGCGCACAAACGGCCGCGCGAGGTCAGGTTCGTCGCGTCCCTGCCACGCAACGACATGGGCAAGGTCGTCAAGAGCATGCTGAACTGACCGCCGTCAGCGCCGTCTCGACCGCCGTCCGGCCGGCCTCGAAGGCAGCTGCGAGCAACTGGGTTTCCCGTCCCATCCGGCCCACCGTGGCCGATCCCGGCGCAGGTGCGATCACCGCCGTCGGTGGCGTGCCGGCAGGCATCGCGCTGTGGCCGCACAGTCGGGCGTGCTCGAGTGCATAACGCGCCGAGGAGGTCCGGAACGCGCTGCGAAACCCGTGTCCATAGCCGCGCAGGGCGGTGCGGGCGACCCCGCTGGCGACCGGCGACAACCGGGGGACGTCGTCGGTCTGGCGGGAGCGCAGCACCAGCAGATGGGTGGCACCCGCAGCGGCGGCGACCCGATACGGCACGGGCTCGGCCACCCCGGCGTCGAAATACTCCCGGTCGCCGATCGTCACCGGGCCCCCGGCCAGCAGTGGTATCGCTGCGCTGGCCCGGATCGCGAGTTGCACGTCCGGACCGCTGCGCACCCACGGCCGCAGGTCCACCGCGTCTCCGTTCTGGGCGTCGGTGCCGATCGGGTGCCACCGCAACGGGCTGGTCACGATGGAGGGGAAGTCCATCGGAGCATGCCGGGTGTAGACCACCTCCACGAGGGACTTGACGTCGACGATGGGCTGCCGCCGCAACGGGCCGTGCCGGCGGATCAGCATCCGCACGTACGCCGGGTCGGCCCACCCGACCAGGCGCTCCGGGGTGGAACTGGCCAGCCAGGCGGCGCTGATCGCTCCTGCCGACGAGCCGTACACGTCGTCGAACGCCTCCGCCAGGCCGAGCTCGTGCAGTCGCATCGCCATTCCGCCGGAGACCGCCCCCCGGGCCACCCCACCCTCGATCACCAGGGCGACCCGGTGCCGATCCGTCCGATGACCTGGGCGACTGTCTGCGGCGGCCCGGCAGCGCAGGACTGACAGGACCTCTGCCGACCTCGCCAGGGCCGACGTCACGCCGAGGACTGGGGGTCCTTCCAGCGGGTCGCCCGCCACGTCGCTGGCGGCAGGCCGTGGGCTTCACGAAAGGCTCGGTTGAACCCCTCGGGGGAGGCGAACCCGACCCGTGCGCCGACCCATCCGACAGGAGTGTCCGCGCCGAGTGTCTCCAGCAGTGCCCGCGCCCGGGACAGTCGTCGCTGGCGGATCGTCTCGGCGACCGCCTGGCCCTCGGAGTCGAAGATCCGGTACAGCTGCCGCAGCGAGACGTGACAAGCGGCCGCGACGTCCGCAGGGGACAACGACGTTTGATGCAGGTTCAGGTCGATGAACGCGATGGCCCGTTGGTGCAGTTCGTCGCGCTGGGCGGCGCTGCCCGATGGACTACAACCTTCCCGCAGCAGGCTCACCGCGATGCCGATGGCCCCGTTCGAGAGGGCCACATCCGTCAAGCCGCTGCGGGCGGACATCTCCGCGACACACCTCAGGTACGACAGACCGGCGGAGGTCACCCTCGTCGTCGGCTGAATGGTCCGGGCCGTCAGCCGCCGGGTATCCCCGCACTCCGACTGCACCACGGTACGAGGAAGGGTGAAGACCGCGATGGAGAAGTCCTCGGCGAAGTCCATCCGGTACGGGCGCGAGGGGTCGAACAGGGTGGCCTCACCGGGTCGCATGAGGCACTCGCGGTCGTCCTGGGACAGCACTGCCGGCCCGGCGAGCTGGAGCCCCAGGGACACCCACTCGGTGGGCGCGCAGGCCGCCTGGGCTGGGGTGCATCGCACAGACTGCCCGGCAGCGGTGACGGTGGACAGCTCCAGGGCGCCACAGACGTCGTGGTTGACAGCGGCGCGATACGTCATCTCCTCGTCCATCGGCACGCTGAGCGGCCAAAAGACCTCTTCGACGGTGTCCTGCCAATCGTCGAATCGGTCGTCCTCGGCAACGGTGTCGGTGGTCAGGATGTGCCGCACGGAGATACTCCCTCGGGCTGATCGAAGCGATCCTGACCTAAGTATGTGAGGCTGGTTGCCTCGCGCCAAGTGACGTGGGCCATAGCCGGAGAGCTGGGCTCGGCACGCGTGGCGCGGTACGTCAACAGAAATGGGCAGGCTGAGTCAATCGGTGCCGGCCGGCTGCACGTACAGTGCTAGTGCCTCCCCGGACGGCCGCCGTGAGGCTTCGGGTCCTGGCCTTGGGCTCCGTGGCGGGTGAGCCCAAGGCCAGTCAATTCCCGGTAGGCCAGCCTCCCGCGGCGAGACGGTACACGGTAGGTCCGTGAATGGCGCCCACGACCACTCCGGCGAGACAGGTCCACAGCGCCGACGAAGCCCAGCCCGCCGCCGCGGAGCTCGACTCCGAGGGTCCCCTCCGCCGGAGTGCAATCGCGAGGACGGGCCTGGCCACAAGGCCGGCGAGGCTCATGAGCGGCAGCTGAACCAGCAAGGGAGGGGTTGGCCTGCGACTGGGTCGTGTCGGCGGCGATCGAGGCGAAGGCGGAGCTGACGCCCACCCACGCCAGCCAGGCCCGGCGGGCTCGCGACGGATCCTAGTGGGGCCTCATCGACAGGCCGCCAACGCGCTCGTCAGGCGTTCGAGGGTGACCGTGCGCACCCGTTCGGGCAGCTCCGGCCGGCTGGCGGCCAGACCGGCCAAGCCGTGGACCGCGCTCCAGTGCGCCAAGGCCTCGACGAAGAGGGCAGGATCCTCCGTGCTCCGCCCACTCAGGGCGCCCAGATCGCCGAGCAAGTGGGTGAAACCTGCCCCTGGTCCCTGCTCTCCACCAGCGGGGAGTGGGTCGACGAACAGCACCCGGTAGGCGGTGGGGTGCCCGACGGCCCACTCGACGTACGCCTGCCCTCGCTGTTTGAGCCGGACGGCGGGTCGGCGCAGTCGTCGATCCGGGCCTCCAGTCCGGCGGCCCACGCCTGGAAGGCGCGCCCACAGGCGGGCCCGGTGCAGGCCGGTCACGTCGCCGAAGTGGTGGTACAGGGGGCGGGGTGCAGTCCGCCACCTCGCACACCGCGGCGACCGTCGCGTTGCCCGAATCGAGCAACACCAACCAGCAGGCGTCCAGCAGCCGCGACCGCGCGTCCGGACCCTCCGCTCGGCCCTCGGCCGGGTGCCCGGTGGTCCCGCCTGGCAGTCGACGCCCATGCGGTTGGCACGGATCCTCAAGGACCGGGCATGGATCCGATCTAGACTCGGCCCACTCGGCACACCCCAGCACTGCACCCGATTGCCAGCGGCGCCCACCCATCTGCCCACGCATGTCGGCCACCATCGCATCCGCCCGTGACGGCCCGTTCGGCCCGTCGCCACTCGCCACCGACTCACCCCCAAGCCGCCCATCCGAGGTCGCGCTCCATCCGCAGCCCGCCGGGCCCCGAGACCCGCGCGGTCCCGGACGACGTCGACAAGGTCGTGTCCGAACCCGCACCCACCCACACCCATACCCAAGGAGGGTTCCCCGATGACAACGACGATGACCGCTCCCGGCAGCATCGACGAAGCAGCACTGG
>DASQEP010000035.1:0-41976 GCA_035633615.1 Dermatophilaceae bacterium | reverse complement strand
GGCGGGGCCGCCGCGCGCGCCGTCGGGATGCTGCGTGAGCGCATCCCTGGCGCCAAGGAGGATCACACCCAGGGAGTCGACGTCACCGTCGGTGAGACCACTGCGACCGTCGAGATCGGTGTCATCGCCGAGTACGGCGTGGCGCTCGCCGACCTGGCCGCCAGCATCCGTCGCAACGTCATCGGCGCCATCGAGCGGATGACCGGCCTGGACGTCACCGAGGTCAACATCACCGTTCACGACGTCCACCTGGACAGCGACGACGACTCCAACGACACCCAGGCATCGTGACCGAGGCGACGCACAACGAGCTTGCCGATCGGGTGCGAGCCGCTGCGCTCGCCGTCGACGGTGTGCTCGACCTGCACGGGGGCGCGCTCGCAGAGGTGGCCACCTACCTTCCTGGGCGCCGCGTGTCGGGTGTCCGACTGACCCCCGACCGGACGACGGTGCAGCTCAAGGCCGCCTACGAGCAACCGATGCGGGCGGTCGCCGATCGCGTCAGGTCCGCGGTTCGCCCGTTGGTCGGCACGCCGGTCGACGTCGTCATCGCGGACGTCGACCAACCAACTCAGGCCTCCGCTGCGGCATCCGACACGGCCACACCCACCCCCGCCCCGACCCGACCCGCCCCCGCATCCACCACGCCGGTTCCCACGGCACCCACCACTCCCCCTGGAGGCCCATCATGAGCCCCGCCATCCTTGGTCTGTTCGCCGGACTCCTGCTGGGCGTCGCCGCCGCAGCAGGTGGCTTCACCGGTTTCCTGGTCGCCATCGTGCTCGGCGCGGTCGGCCTCGGCGTCGGCCAGTACCTCGGCGGCGACCTGGATCTGGGTGCCCTCACCGGCTCCCGTAACCGCCGCAATGGCTGACCCGGTCCGCCCCCAGGCCACCGGCCACGACCCCGCGACCGAACTCCCCCAGGCCGATGAGCGAGGAAGCCTGATCATCGACGAGCGGGTTGTGGCGAAGATCGCCCGCCAGGCGGCCCGGTCGGTACCCGGTGTGGTGAACCACTCCGGGATGCTGGGCCAGGTCACCGGTCGTGACCTGCCCCGGATCGACAGCACCGTCGCCGGCGACCGGGTCCGCCTCGGCGCGCACATCGCGGTGGGCTGGCCGACGCCGGTCTCCAAGGCGGCCGCCGATACCCGAGCCGCCATCGCCCGGGACGTGGAGCACATCACTGGGATGAACGTCGACGACGTCGACGTGTCAGTGGCGCAGATCGTGGTCGGTGACTCTGCCGCGTCCGGGAGGATGCTACCTGTCACACGGTCGGCTGAACGCTCCGGCTCCTCCGGCAGCCCCGAGCTGTCCCTGTCACCAGGACCGGCCCCCCGTCGGACGCCCGCAGCCACCGTGTTGGGCCCGGTGCTGGCCATCCTGTTGGGAGTGGGTGGCGGGTTCCTGATCAACGACGCCACGGCACTCGCCCGGTGGACCGAGACCACGCCCATCGTCACCGACTGGGTCCGCGGGCTGGGGGAGATCGTCCCGCAGCCGTGGACGACCGCGCTGGGGGTGCTGATCGCGCTGGCCGGACTACTCGTCCTGGCGGTGGGGCTGCGGTCCCCCGGGGACAAGGAGATCCCTGTCGGGGACACCGGCCACCTGTGGATTCGCCCCGCCGACGTCGCCAAGGTCGCCACCCTGGTCGCCCAGCAGGTCCCGGGTGTGGTCAGCGCCAGATCAATGGCCGGCACCTCGGCCATCACCATCGAGGGCACCTCGACCACGGACGACACCCGAGACCTGGAACGACAGGTCTCCGAGGCGGTCACCGCCCGACTGTCCGCCATCGGAACACCCCCGTCGGTGCGGACCCGCCTACGTGGGGTCGGAGGCAACCGATGAAGCGCAGTGTCGTGGCGGTCGACCGCTTTGTCGTGCTGCTCCTGGGCGTCCTACTCCTGGCAGCCGGGGTGCTCATGGCGCTCTGGTCGTTGGGGCGACTCGGGACCGCTTCCCGCCTCGACGTCGCCCCAGTCGCCGACCTGGCCGAGGAATGGTGGTGGCCGACGGCCCTGGGTCTGATCGGCCTGGCGCTGATCCTGGTGGCGATCCGCTGGCTGGTCGCTCACGTGCCGCGACGGCGCATCTCCACCGTGGCACTGTCCACCCCGCGCACGGATGGGCCGAGCACCCCGGCCGTGGTCGACATGGGCGCGCTGGCCGGAGCATTCGCCGATGATCTGGCCCGACGCCCCGGCATTGCCTCGGCGCGGGGGCGAGCCGTGTACGACGGCGGCGACCGGGTCTTCGAAGTGGTCGCGAAGGTGGACGACAGCGCCGACCTCGACCGAGCCATCGCCTCCTCACACGCGGCGATGCAGGCGCTGGCGACGGCCAGTGAAGGTCGCACGGACGGCACCGCGAGGGTGCGGCTGCGCCTCTGAACCGGTCGTCACAATCGGACGTCAGACGCGCACCCGGGTCGCCGACCAGCGACCCGGGTGCGCGTTTTCTGATCCCGAATACCCTGATCCCGTGGCAGACCGGGACAACGAGCTCGTCGAGCTGATCCGAGCCGCCCTCGCGGCTCACGCCGATCCTGACCGCGCCGCCGCCCAGCAGCGATACATGCGATCAGCCATGCCGTTCTGGGGCATCTGCGCCCCGGACCTTCGGCGGGTTCTCCGGCCTCTGCTGGGTGACCTGTCGCACCGGATCACCGACCTGCGCACTTGGTCCGCCACCGTGCAGACGCTGTGGGACGAGGCGAGCCACCGCGAGGAGCGTTACGCCGCGACCGCCCTCTCCGGCCACCGGTGGTATCAGTCGTTCCAGACCCCGGCGGCGGTACCTTTGTACCGGCACATGATCGTCACGGGAGCCTGGTGGGACCTTGTGGACGAGCTCGCCGCCCGGCGAGTCGGTGGCATTCTGCGCGACTATCCTCGATCCGAATCCGAACGGATGCGGGCCTGGGCCCGGCAGGACGATTTGTGGCTGCGACGCAGCGCGATCATCGCCCAGCTCTCCTTGGGCGATGCCACCGACCTCGATCTGCTCGGTGATGTCATCGATGCGAACCTCGAGGGCTCCCCCTTCGGCGCCGAGTTCTTCATCCGCAAGGCCATCGGGTGGGCCCTGCGCCAATACGCCCGGACCGACCCCGAGTGGGTGCTGCGATTCGTCTCCTCCCGCGGGGCACGCCTGTCCGGATTGTCCCGACGCGAGGCGTGCAAGCACCTCGGCACGCCATCACCTCGGTAGCCGCGCCGCGCCCGACGTCAACGACCCGCCTGGGCGCCACGTCTACGATCGTGCGACGCCGGCGACCCACAGCCTGCGGTCGGCCACGGTCTTGGCACCCCGGACCCACCACGTCACCTCGATGACCACGGCCCCCACCAGCCCGATGACCAGCGCTGTCCGCATCGCTGCGTGGTCACCGGAGTCGAGCAGGAACAGCTCCTGAGTGGCCGGCAGGGTGAAGATCCCCAGGTACGCCACGGCCGACAGCACGATCATCACGACCTTCCACAGCTCGTACGGCCGTGCCACGACGGACAGCACCCACGTCGCGACCACGATGAGGGTGGTCAACGCCGCGGTGGAGGCCTGCGTGTGGGCCAGCGTGCCGACGGCGGCGTCGGGTCGGACCAGCACATAGCAGACGAAGGTCGCCACTGAGACCACCAACCCGCAGGGCAGGGCGAGCTCGAGAACCCGGCGGGTGAACCCCGGCCGGGCCCGCTCGTGGTTGGGCGCCAGCGACAGCAGGAATGCCGGCACTCCGATGGTGAACCAACCGGTGATGGTCACGTGGATCGGCTGCAATGGGAAGGGCAGCTGAGCCAGTCCCACGAACAGGGCCAGCAGCACCGAATACACCGTCTTGGTGAGGAAGAGCTTCGCGACCCGCTCGATGTTCCCGATGACCCGCCGGCCCTCCGCCACCACGTACGGCAGGGTGGCGAAGGCGTTGTCCAGCAGCACGATCTGGGCGACGGCGCGGGTCGCCGGGGAGCCCGACCCCATCGCGACTCCGATGTCGGCCTCCTTCAGGGCCAGGACGTCGTTGACCCCGTCTCCGGTCATGGCCACGGTGTGGCCGCGGTGTTGCAGGGCCCGCACCATGGCCCGCTTCTGGTCGGGCGTGACTCGGCCAAACACGGTGTGCCCGGCCACGGCGTCCTCGAACTCCCGGCCGGCTCCTTCCGGCCACCCGGGGCCGGCGTCGTCGGCGGGGACGGTGGGCAGGTCCCGGGCGTCCATCGGGTGGTCGCCGCCAGGCACTCCCAGCGAGGCCGTCACTGCACCCACCGAACGGGCGTTGTCTCCCGAGATGACCTTGACCTCGACGTCCTGCTCGGCGAAGTAGGCCAGCGTGACCCGGGCGTCGGTGCGGATCCGTTGCTCCAGCACCACCAGGGCGCGGGGCTGCACGGTGGCTTCCACACCGTCGTCGGTGACCGAAAGTGGCGACGACCCGAGCAGAAGGATCCTCAACCCGCCGGCACCCAGCCGTTCGGCCTCGGCGCGGGCGGCGCTGTCCGGCGGTCCGAGAACGTCCGGGGCGCCCAGAATCCAGGAGCCGTGCTCGGCGAACGTCGACCCGGACCACTTGCGAGCGGAGGTGAACGGCTGGTGATGGGTCTCCTTCCAGAGCCCCTCGACCGGCTCGACCGCCTGGGCGATGGCCTGCATGCTGGCGTTCGGTCGGGCGTCGGTGGCGGCCAGCTGCGCCAGCACGGCGGCCGGCTCCACCGTCGAGGCGGGCACACCCGTCGGGGCGGAGCTGGCCTGCAGCGGGACCACCTGCTGCAGGCTCATCCCGTTCTCGGTCAACGTCCCGGTCTTGTCCGCGCACACCACGTCGACCCGGGCCAGGCCTTCGATGGCCGGCAGCTCCTGGACCAGGCACTGTCGCTTACCCAGCCGGACCACCCCGACCGCGAACGCGATCGAGGTCATCAGCACCAGTCCCTCGGGCACCATCGGCACCAGCGCGGCGACCATCCCCAGGATGCCGTCGCGCAGGTCGGCGCCGGCCGAGAACAACTGGGTGTAGATGGTCAGCAGACCGACGGGCACCAGCAGCCAGCTGACCACGGTGAGGATCCGGTCGATGCCGCTGCGCAACTCGGAGTTGACCAGGGTGAACTTGCTGGCCTCCTCGACCAGCCGGGCGGCGTAGGCCTCCCGTCCCACCTGGGTGGCCCGGTAGGCCCCGGAGCCTGCCACGACGAAGCTGCCGGACAGGGCGTCGTCGCCGACGTCCTTGGCGACCGGGTCGGCCTCCCCGGTCAGCAGGGACTCGTCGATCTCCAACGAAATGTCCTCCACGACGACGCCGTCGACGATCAGTTGATCCCCTGACGCGATCTCGATGATGTCGTCGACGACCACCTCGGTGCGGGACAGGTCGACCAGGCGGCCGTCGCGGCGCACCCGCGGCCGCGCCTCTCCGACGACGGCCAGCTGGTCGAGGGTCCGCTTGGCGCGCCACTCCTGGATGATGCCGATGGCGCTGTTGGCGATGATGAGCAGTCCGAACGCGGCGTTGATGAGCGAGCCAGTGGTCAGCACGATGGCCAGCAGGACACCGAGGATGGCGTTGATCCGGGTGAACACGTTGGCGCGAACGATGTCGCCGGTGGTGCGCCCAGTGCGGCTGGGCAGGTCGTTGGTCCTGCCGTCGGCGACCCGATCGGCCACCTGGGTCGCGGTCAGACCGGCGCCGACGTCGACCCGGTCCGCCTCGTCGGACCGTGGCGCGGAGTCCGGGGACGTATGGTGCGCGGTCATGACATGAATCCTAGGTTGCCGCCCCGACCCTCCCGCCGCGTTCGAATGAGGCACTCAGCCCGACGCGCAGGCTGCCCGACGAGCAGGTCGGGGGCCGGCCTGGACGGGTATCCGGCCGACCACGCCGTCAGCTCAGTCCGGGGTGGGTAGATCCGCGCGCTCCGGACACCGTGGCGACGCCATCGCCTCGCCGCGGTCGCTCTTCGTCCGCCAGGCGGCGAGCACGGCTACCACGGCTACCACGGCGCTGGCGAGTGAGCAGGTCGGGGGGTCACCAGGTCGCGCTGCAGCCAGGACACATCCCGCCAGATCCCGTGCTTCCAACCGATACCGCGATGAACCCCCACCTCGGTGAACCCCAGCGCCCGATGCAGGGCAAGGCTCGGCTCGTTGGGCAGGGTGATCCCAGCCGCAGCCACGACATACCCGCGAGCCACGAGGCGATCGAAGAGGGTGAGGTAGAGCGACCGTCCGGCGCCGGTTCGCCGGCGTCCGGGTTCGAGGTACACGCTGACGATGCAGGACCACCGATAGGCGGCTCGATCGCCGAAGGGGCCGGCGTAGGCAAACCCGCGCACCCCGCCCGCCTCCTGCAGCACCACCCAGGAATGCTGCGCAAGCACGGCGGCGATCCGGTCCTCCATCGCCGCCAGGGCAGGCACCTCCGTCTCGAAGGTGCCTGCCCGTTCCGGTGACGTAGGGCGCGTATATCTCGCGGCAGGCCGTCGCATCGGCGAGGGTGGCTTCCCGGATCATGAGGCGCCCAGTCCCGCCATCAGTCCGGCCGTGAGCGCCACGGCGCCCTCGGCGAGGTTGTAGCCCAGGGTGAATTGGGCCAGCCGCCACCCCCGCCGGGTCAGCCTCGCCGTTTCCACCGCGCCACCCTACGACGTGGTGGCCTACCCTGGCCTACCCGGCGATCAGGTCGCGCCGGGCGAACCAAGCCCCGCCCAGGACCAGCATGGTCGCCGACAACCCGCTGAGTACCCACAGGGCCGTCGCGTCCGGCTCGACGAGGGGAACCCGTCCGGTGTGTTCGAAGGGCGACAGGTAGCGAGCCCATGGGGCCAGGCGCAGCGTCTCCCCGAGCATCACGACGACAAGGCCCCAGCTGACCAGCGCCCACCCGGCCACGGCCCACGCCGGACGCCACGCGAACATGGCCGCCGCCACCGCCGAGACCAGCCAGACGGACGGCAGGAAGGCCAGCGCCGCCCAACTTGCCCGTGCCACCTGGTCGGCGGCACCGAGGGAGAAACCGACGCCGAGGCCGAGCGCCAGGCCCCCGGCGGCCACGGTGACCACAGACTGCAGCAACAGCAGACCGGACAACCCCAGCCACCACCGCACCCGCCCGACCCGCGTGGACAGCACCAATCCCAATCGACCGAGGCTTTCTTCGCCGAGCATGCGCCCCACCGACTGCACCGTCGCCGCGGCCGCTGCCACGGCGACCGTTGCGGCGCCGAGTGAGACGACCCCGTCCTCGATGCGGCCCCCGGCCGCGCCCAGCAGCGCCCCCAGGTCGGAGTTGTTCGCGACGATGTCGCGCACCTCACTGGTCAGCAATCCCAAGGCCACACCCCAGATGGCGACGCCGAAGACCCAGCCGGCCAAGCCGCCCCGGCTGATCCACCACAACAGGCTCACTGGTCCAGCCAACCCGCGGGCGGCTCTGGGGGGGCCCGGCCGGGCCGCCAGCAGACCCCCGCCCAGGTCGCGCCGTTGCCGTACCTGCACGCAGGCAACCATCCCGACGACAGCCAGTGCGGCCATCGACAGCATCGGCCACAGCTGCCAGTCCCCGAACGGGCGCACCTCGGCCAGCCAGCCCATCGGGGTCGCCCCGACGGCGTCCAGACCCATCCCGTCAACGACCCCGCGTACCAGGTAGGTCAGTGCCAGTGTCCCCAGAGCCAGCCCAAGGGCGCTCCGGCTCAGCGTCGCCACCTGCCCGGCCAGCACGCCCAGCGTCGCGCAGCACCCGAGGTAGAGGGTCAGGCCCACGGCGTAGCGAGCGGATCCGGCCGCCTCCAGCCCCACCGAGACCAGGGCCGCCCAGGTCAGCAGCCCCCCGGCAAGCAGGCTCGCCCCGACGACGGTGACCGCGGCGCCCAGCGGGGCCAATCGCCCGACCGGCCCTGCCGTGACCAGATCGGCCCGGCCCAGGTCCTCCTCGCCGCGGGTGTGCCGAATCGCCAGGTGGATGGCGAACACCGGCAGGATGACCAGGGCGAAGAAGCCGATCTCGTAGACGACGATCCCGCCCAGCTCGTCCAGGTCGTAGCCGCGACCGTTGAACGCCATGCTCACTGGTGAGGTGCCGATGCTGCGCCGGTAGACCTCCCGCTTCATCGGGTCGTCGTAGAGGGACACGATGCTTCGGGCGGTGAACAGGACGAGCGCGCCGGCGAGCGCCGCTGTTGCGACCAACCCGGGCCGGCCCGTCCGGAACTGGACCCTGGCCACCCCCCACAGCCCGTGCCACTGGGTCAGCATCCGCCGGCTGCGGCCACTCACGGTGACGCCGCGGCCGGCTCGTCCCGGTACTGCTCGAGGAAGACCGTCTCCAGGTCCGGCGGATGGACGACGAAGGTCGTCGGGCGCAGCCCGGCGAGGGCGCCGATGACGTCGATCAAGGCCTCGGCGCTGACCCGCATCCGCGCGTGCACACCGGCTCTCTCGCGGTGCTCGTCGACGTCGCTGACCCCCACCCATGCCCGTAGGTCCGAGATAACCGCAGGCGTGACCACCTCGACGGATGTCGTGGTGCGCGCGTGCAGTTCGGTCAGGGTGCCGGTGCGGACCGTCCGACCCCGCCGCAGGATGGTGACCCGATCGCAGAGGGCCTCGACTTCCCCTAGCAGGTGGCTGGACAGCAGCACGGTCTGCCCGCGGACAGTGGCCTCCCGAACGCATGCCTGGAACTGGGCCTCCATCAGCGGGTCCAGGCCCGCGGTCGGCTCGTCCAGCAGGAGGAACTCGGCATTGGTGGCGAGCGCGGCGATGAGGGCCACCTTCTGGCGGTTGCCCTTGGAGTACCCGCGGGTCCGCCGGGTCGGGTCGAAGTCGAAACGTTCGACCAAATCGGCGCGCCGCCGCTCGTTGCGCTGCCCCTGAAGGCGACCGAGCAGGTCGATGCACTCCCCACCGGTCAGCCCCGGCCACAGGGTGACGTCACCGGGCACGTAGGCAAGCCGACGATGGATCGGTACGGCATCACGCCACGGGTCCTGCCCCAGGACCCGCAGCGAACCGGCATCGAGTCGAAGTTGCCCGAGCACCGCCCGGATCGTCGTGGATTTTCCGGAGCCGTTCGGCCCGAGGAAGCCATGTACCTCGCCGGGCACCACCGTCAGGTCCAGCCCGTCGAGCGCCAGCACCTGGCCGAATCGTTTGACGAGGCCGGTGGCCTGCACGACGGGATCCACGCTGGTGGTGGCGGACGGTATCATCAGAAAAGAGTAGCACTCTTGAGACAGTGACTAGCAGAAGAGAGTGACGTTCTTGCTGCCTAAGGCTCCCGATCCCCGCCCCCGTCCGGGACTGCGCGAGCGCAAACGCGCCGCGGCAATCAGGCACATCCAGTCGGTCGCCCTCGACCTGTTCGACCGTGACGGATTCGACCGGGTGACGGTCGAGCAGGTGGCCGAGGCGGCAGAGGTCTCACCAAGTTCGATCTACCGGTACTTCGCCACCAAGGAAGGGCTCATCGTCCACGACGAGTTCGACGCCCCGATCCTCGCGGCCGTCCGCCGACACCTCGCGGATCACGACGTCATCGCGGCGCTCGAGCTGGCCCTTGAAGAGGTCGGGGTCACCCATCTGGTCGACGACGGGGGGCTGAGCCTGCGCCGGATGCCCTACCTGCTTCACGTGCCGTCGGTGCGCAGCGAGGTCTTTCTCGCCGTCGACGATGCCGTCGCATTGCTGGCAGACGAACTCGCAACGCCCGGGCGTCGGCCGAGCCGGGATCCAGTGGTCGCGCGCGCTGTCGCGGCCGCCGCCATATGGGCCATCATCGGTGCGATGACCGCCTGGTACACCGGGGGCACCCGCGGGTCGGTTCTCGACGCCGTCAGCGCGGGTCTGGCCAGCTTGCGCTGCCTGGACGAGTCCTCGCAACAGCCGGCCGGAACCACCCTCGAGCCACGGGGGGCTAGCTGCCGTGGAACCCGCCGCTAGGGGCTGACGAGCTCCTCGATGCGCTTGAGGGTCCCCTCCATGTTCTGCCTCGTCACCCCGGCCAGCCGACGCACGAACGGCCGACTCGGGGCGGCCTCTCGGCTGATGTCCCAGGTCTCGCGCACGATCGTCCCGCCCTCGACCGGGGTCAGCTCGTACCGCCAGATCCGACCGGTCAGCAGCTTGTCCAGGGGGCTGCGGACCAGGGTCTGCCAGGCGATCCGGCGGTTCTCCTCGTACTCGACGACCACATTGCGGGTCGAGTACGGCAGCCCCCATTTCATCGACATCCCGAACGCGTCACCGAGCCCCAGCCGCCGTCCGCCGCTCCGGGCCGCGGTCACCGTCCCGGATCCGTCGATGCGGACATGACCGTCGGGGTCGGCGAGCAGGTCGAAGATCGCGGCCGCGGGCGCCGGGATGAGGCGTTCGACGGACACGGAGTTGCGGTCGGTGGGCGCGCCGGGACGCGTCGTGTGGGGGCTGGTCATTTCTCGACGGTAACATCGGTCGCGGCCGCCGTCGGACCAGCCTGAGAACCGGCCGGCGGGTCAGTGGCCGACGCGTCACCCAGGGGGCCCGCAGGTGTGTCAGCCGGTGTGTCAGCCGGCGTAGACCGACGGGTCAGGACCCGCCACAGCCACGTCTGCGGTACCTCCCGACCGGTCGCCGTGTATATGACGGTGGAGTCGACGAACAGCAGATCCGACATGTCCGCCTCGGCGTGGGACCGGCCGACGAACACCAGGACGTCGTCCTCGCGCAGCGGGGTGTGGAGGTCGGGAAGAAACACGCACCGCTCCCGCCGGACCAGCACCAGCGGCACCGCGGCCAGGGGCTGCTCTCGATCCTCGGGATGACGTAGCAGGTCCGCCAGAACCACGTCGTGGCCGCGCAACCAGCGGACAATCGCCGGGGCGTGCACCGCGTCCAGGGTGACCGGGAAGGTGACTGGCGCCCGGGGGCCGCACCGCTGGAGGATAACGTCGATCAGCGCCTGCGACCACGCGTCCCGCTGCGTCAGCGCGTGTTCGATGAAGCTCCAATACAGCGGGGTGATCACCCGGGCCAGGGTCTCTCGCGCCACCAGCTCGGTGGGGATGAACACCGAGTCCAGGTCGAAGGCCTCCAGCAGTGGGTTGTTCACCGGCGACTCTTGCCGGATGCACAGGAACACCGACGGGTTGGTCAGGCGGGCGTGGGCGGCCATGGAGAGGTTGCCGGTGTCCTGGTCGGAGCCGGCGACGAAGCCGACCGCGCCGGTCACGTCGGGGTCGCCGTCAGCCGGGTCAGCCGTGACCACCTCCAGGCCGGCGGCTCGCAGGTCCGCGACCACCTCGACGCCGAACTGGGTGTCCGCGCACACCACCCAGCGTCCGTCGGCAAGTCCACCCCGGCGTGGCGGCAGTGGGACCCCCGCAGGCCCGGTCAGCCAGGTGACGAGCTGGTAAGTGGTCGGTTCGTGCAGCGCCAGCACCAGGTAGGCACCATACCGGTCGTAGGGGTTGATGACGGCGTGCGCTTCGAACTCGCGCATGTGCTCGGCGGTGGCTCGGCGGGCGCACCGAGCGATGACCGACAGCTGGGGGCGCAGCAGGCGGACGGACATGACCGCGGCCAGGTTCGCCTCGTCGTCGCTGCTCAGGGCGAGTACACCGGCGCAGTTCGGGTGGCCCAGCCCCGCCAGCCCCAGGACCGCGGGGCTGCGGGCGTCGGCCTGGAGAGCCGGGACGTCGATGACGAGCGAGTCGGCCTCCAGCGCCTCGACCCGGAGCCGGGAGGTGTCCACCACGACGAACCGGCGACCCGCCTCGTCCAGCGCCCGCCCGACCAGCCGGCCGGCGTGACCGTACCCGGTGATGATCCAGAACGGCTCGTGGATCCGGCCGACCCGGCGCCGGAACCGCTGGGTAGCCAGGGCCTCCCGGAAGGACTGGTCCTGCAGCAGCGCGAACAGGGTGCCGATGGCGTACGCCCAGACGATCACGGAGCTGTAGATCGACCCGGTCACCCACAGCCGCTGGGTGGTGGTGAACGAATACGGTAACTCCCCGAAACCGATGGTCGTCGCCGTGTAGCTCATGAAGTAGAAGGCGTCGAAGACGGTCATCCGGTACGGGCGGCCCTGACCGTCGACGCCCTCGATGAGGCTCAACCCGAACAAAGAGATGGCGAAGACGACGATGAGCACGACTAGCGGGGCCCGCATCCGGCGCAGGACGAGGAACACCGCGTCCGTGGAGGGAGTCTGAGTCGGGACCGGAACAGCCGTGCGGCGCAACCCGGGGCGCCGGGAGCCACGCCGCCACGGGCGGGTGGTCAGCATCAGCAGCGGGTTGCCCATGGCCCGGTCAGCGGCGCCGGAACGAGATCGTCTCCGCCACCAGCAGGACGACGGAGACGATGTTGGCCAGCAGCGCCCCGCCGGACAGCGAAACCACGCTGGCCATCGCGCTGGCGTCCACAGCCTGGGCGGAAACCTGACTAACCCAGATCCACGCCCCGGCCGCGGCCAGCAACTGGATGTCGGCGACCAGGCTGGTCGCCAGGTGTACCGCGCCGATCTGGGTGCGGTCACCGAACTTCAGGATCGTGGCGATGATGTTGACCACTACCGCGGCGTACAACTCGGTGATGTTATGCACCCGCACGTCGGTGATATCGCCGATGAAGAAGCCGAAGTTGAGGGTGGCCGCCAGCAGGACGAAGAACCCGAAAACGACCTTTTCCAAGTTCACGACTCGAACGATACGCCGCCGGGGCACCGACGCAGGGCCGGAATCCCTCGGTCGCGGGAACCACCGTGGGGGTTGTTACCGGGGCGACGACTCCGCTGTCTGCGACGAGGCCGGCGTGCGGGGCTCCACCGACGTCACCGAACCCTGCTCGACCGCGCCCCCGGGGCCGCGCAGCGACCGACCGGTCAGCAGACCAACCATGAACACTCCGATGGCCAGAGCCCCGACCGCGAAGATGATGTCACCGGGAACCCGCAGCCAGCGCAGCACCGTCAGCGCCGGCGTGTAGAGGAATTCGTCGCTGCGGGCGTACCACAGCCCCTCGCTCAGGCTCGCCCACGCCTGGGCCAGACCCAACGGGAGCAGGCTGACCAGAGCCATCAGCAACAGCCCACCGTTCATGCACCAGAACCCGACGGCGATCGAGCGGTCCTTCCATTCCCGTCCGGGCATCAGCGAGCGCACGCAGAACAGCATCAACCCGATCCCGAGCATTCCGTACACACCGAACAGGGCGGTGTGGCCGTGCAGTGCGGTCAGGTTGAGCCCCTGGACGTAAAACAGTGAGATCGGCGGGTTGATGAGGAAGCCGAAGATGCCGGCGCCGAGCATGTTCCAGAACGCAACCGAGACAAAGAAGTAGATGGCCCACTTGTACCCGGCCACCCATGTGCGCACCTTGAGCAACCGCAGGTGCCGGAATGCCTCGAAGCCCATCAGCGCCAGCGGCACCACCTCGAGGGCGCTGAACGCCGCCCCGAGCGCGAGGACGCCGGAGGGGCTGCCGGTGAAGTACAGGTGGTGGAACGTGCCGATGATGCCGCCGGACAGGAAGATCACCGTGGCGGCAAGCGTCGCACTCGTTGCCGTGGCCACCCTGATCAGGCCCAGCCTGGAGAACAGGAACGCAACGACGACCGTGGCGAACACCTCGAAGAAGCCTTCGACCCACAGGTGAACCACCCACCACCGCCAGTACTCCGCGATAGACAGGTGGGTGCCCTGGCCGATCCCGAACGCGGCGCCGTAGAAGCCCGCGATCGCCAGGCAGCTGACCAGCAGCATCGCGACAAGGGATCGCTGACTGCCGGCGGCCAGCGGGGCGTCCGCGGTGGCCAGCAGCCGGTTGGTCCCCCGCGAGCGCCGTAACGCCGGCGCCATCCCTCGCCACATCAGCAGGAACCACAGCAGCAGCCCGATGAACAGCCCGATCTGGAAGAACCGGCCCAGGTCGACGTACTCCATCCCCTGGGTGCCGAACCAGAAGTTGCTGGCGTTGCCGAACCCGAGCTTGCCGGTGATGGACAGCCACTCCCCGGCCAGCGAGCCGAGCACGACCACCAGCAGGGCGCCGAACAAGACGTTGACGCCAAGGCGTTGGTGCTTGGGCTCCACCCCACCCACCGCCGGGGCCACGTACAGGCCGGTGGCCAGCCACGCCGTGGCGATCCAGAAGATGCCCAGCTGGGTGTGCCAGGTGCGGACCACCGCATACGGCAGGATCTGGTCGATGGGGATGCCGTACAGGGCCCCGCCCTCGACGCCGTAGTGCGCGCTGATGACGCCCATCGAGATCTGCAGCACGAACAAGAAGCCCACGACGAAGAAGAACTTCAGGGTCGCCCGCTGGGACGGGGTGGAGCGGTACCCCAGCAGCGGGTCGTTGACCGGAACGTCCTCGATCCGCGTCTGGTCCTCCTTCTCTCCGAGCGAGGAGTGGTAATACACCATCCCAGCGATGCCGCCCAGCAGCAGGATGAAGCTGAGGATGCTCCACAGGATGTTCTCCGGGGTGGGCACGTTGTCGATGAGCGGCTCGTGCGGCCAGTTCTGGGTGTAGCTGACGGTGTCGCCGGGGCGGTTGGTCGAGGCTGCCCAACTGGTCCACCAGAAGAAGTCGGCCATCTGCTGGGCCTGCGTGGAGTCGGTCAGGACCCCCCGGGGAATGGCATACCGCTCGTGGCCGTCGGCGAAGAGACGGGCATAGTGGGCGCTGTTGGCGCGCCAGGCCTCCACGCGCAGCGGGTCGAGGGTGATCGTGTCGCGTGCGGGGTCGTAGGTGTTCGTCCGCATGACTCTGATCAGTCGCGCCTTGAGCAGGGCCTGGCGTTCGACGTCCAGCGATCCGTAGGAGTCCACCCCGTCCTGACGCGCCCAGGTGTCGAGCAGGAACTGGCTTTCCCGGTGCAGCCAGTCCGCGGTCCAGTCGGGCGCGACGTACGCTCCGTGGCCCCACACCGACCCGATCTCTTGGCCACCCAGTGACTGCCACACCTGCTGGCCTCGGACGATGTCTGCACCGGTGAACATCGCCTGGCCGGCGGAGGTGACGGCACTGGGGATGGGTGGCTTGTCGGTATTGATCTTGGCGCCCATTCCGAGCAGGACCCCGAACGAGCCCGACAACAACCACGATCAGGGCGATCCACCAGCGCCGATCTCGTCGGTGCCGCCGGGCGGTGGCCTCGTCGTCGTGATCGTGGGTCGCAGGGCCTCCGGAAGCCGTCGGCGCGATGTCGGAGATTGCCATGTAGGCTCCTCGGTTTCCTCAGTGACGAATGTGGACGTTACTCCCGCAACGGTGCCGATGGTCCGGACCGATCGGCTGGATTGTGGTGAGGAATCTGACGCACCAGGCTCGGCACCATCACCGCCCTGACAAAGAAGGCTTGCGTGGCGGCCGCTACCGACAGATGGAGGGGGCATGTCGTCCAGCTCTGCTGCCACCGGAGGCGGGCCCGATCGTCTCAACAGCCGGCACCGCCCACCGGCCGCGGTCGCCCACCCCGGCAGAACAGGGCTCTGCCCAGCAACGTCGTCGCAGTGGCGCGACGGCGTGGTTTACAACCCACGCCGAAGCCAGCGCCATGGGCGGTGGAGCCCAATGGCATCCCCCGACCAATAGCACCCCAGTAGTTGCGCGTCGACCTGGTCGTTCGGGACCCGGACCGCGGGGTGCAGCCTGGTCTTTGCGGAAGCGGCGGTGTCGGCCGGCTAAGGCAGCTAAGCCGGCTATGCGGTGATCGGCCCGTCCGGCCGGCCCCGCTTGAGCTCGACGAAGGCCGGGTGTCCGGCCATGGCCAGTAGCGCCTCGAACACGTGCACCGCCTCGGCGCCTCGGGGGATCCAGGTGAACACTGGCCCGAAGAAGCTCCGCCCGGCGAGGTGGACGATCGGAGTGCCGATGTCGGGGTTGTCGACCGGATCGACGGCCTGAGCGGTCATGATGCGCAGCTGCTCGTCCCAGCCGGGGTCCTCGCCGGCATCGGCCAGCCCGCGCTCCTGCCCCGCCTCCAGCAGCGCTGCCTCGAGCGTCTCCCGCGAATGCGCGGCCGACTCCACGTGCCGGCGCCGCCCGTAGGCGTCGTAGAACCTGCGCAGCCCGCCTGGCCCGTGGGCGGTGAGCACCGCCAGGGCCACCCGGGACGGTGACCATGCCTGGACCATCATCCCCCGGTAGGTCTCGTCGAGGTCGCGACCGTCGTTGATCACCGCCAGGCTGACCAGCCCCAGTTGCAGGTCGATCCGACCAGCATCCGCGACCTCGACCAGCCAGCGCGAGGTGATCCAGGCGTAGGGACACGTCGGGTCGACGAAGAGCTTGACGTGGGTCCGCTCGGGGGTCACTGCCTGGGATTCGGAAGCCATGGGGCGAGCTTACGTGGGCAGCCGCGGTGGCTACTTGACCCGGGCGACGTCCAGCGTCCAGATCGGGTTGAGCGCCAGCTCGGTCAGGGCGGTGGTCGATCCGATGTTGCGGGGCGGCTGCACCAACGGGATGAACGGCCCGGATCGGTTCAGCTCACGCTGGAACGTCCGGAAGGCCGCCTCCCGGCGGGTCCCGGTCGCGGCTGCGGCGGCTCTGGCGGCGGCGTCCACGGCGGGCTGCTCCCCGGGGGCCCAGTTGGCCCGCCTGGCGACCTGTCCGCCCGGGGCGAAGGTGAGGTAGTTCGACGGATCGGGATAGTCGGGGGTCCAGTACCACAGACCCAGCTGTTCCCGTCCACCGCGGTAGGCCTGCAGCTCCGTGGCCACCGGGGCCGGAGCCAGGGTGAGCCTCAGGCCGACCTCAGCCAGCTGATCCCGGATCGCCGGGGCCAGCCGAGACAGCGGCATCCCGTGGACGGCCAGGTCGCTGGGGTAGGACAACCGGATCGGCGCGCCGCTGTAGCCGGAGGCCTTGACCGCGGCCTTGGCCGCGGCGACGTCGCGGGTCGAGGGCGGGTCGGCCGGCAACGAGCCGGCGAGCGCAGCCGGGACGATCCCTCCCGGTTGAGTCGAGCCGGGGCCAGCCAGTTCCACCAACCGCTGGTGGTCCAGGCCTACCCGCACCGCCGTGACCACGTCCTGGTCGGCAGTCCACCGGCTCACCGAGGTGAGCTGATTGAGCAGCAGGAACACAACAGTCGGCGACGGGCGCCGGGTGAGCCTGACGTTGGTCGTACTCAGGGTGCTGGCCTGGGCCGAGGTCAGGTCGAGAGCGATGGAACTCTCCCCGCCCTGGACATTCAACTGCTGCGTCTGCGGCGGCACATTCCGCAGCACGACGTGCTCGAAAGCGGGCCTGGGGCCGCCGTACCGGGGGTTACGCACCAGGGTGATCTGGTGGCCCGGCTGCGCGGTCTCAAGTTGGTAGGGCCCAGACCCCGCGGATGAGGTGTTGAGGGCCTCGGCTGCGCCGTCGGTGGTGTCCGCGGTACCACCCTTGGCCCGAACCATCGTTCGGCTGACGACGCCCAGCGCGGGATTGGTCAGCCGGAACGGCAGGCCAGGGTTGGGGGTGCGCGAGGTGAGAGTCACCGTGGAGGCGTTCGTTTTGGCCACGGTGACACCCTCGAGCAGGGAGGCGGGGTTGGCCCCGATGCCCTTGACCCGGTTGAGGCTGAACACGACATCGTCTGCGGTCACCGACGTACCGTCGGAGAACCGGTGGCCCGCCTTGATGGTGAGCACGAGGCGGGTGGCGTCCGGCGAGAGGCTGTGCCGCGCCAGCCCGTCGACCAGCTTGGTGAGATTGTCGTCGGCGAGCGTCAGTAGCGTCTCGTAGACGGCCTTGCCGACGATGGCGCCGGTGCTGCCGTACTGCCGCGCCGGATCGGTCGACTTCAGGTCGAACTCGGTGTCGATGACCAGCGTTCCGGGCCCCCGGCTCGACACAGCGGCCGGAGAGGACGTCGTGGCGCAGCCGGCCAAGCAGACAGCGGCTATCGTCGGGGCCACCATCAGCGATCGGCGGCCGCACGGTGACATCGAATGGCCTCCAGGACGACTGACCAAGATTACGGACTCGTCACGAACTTAGGCTGCGACGAGACGGCCGTCAAACAGCCAGCTGCCGGCCCCTGGCAGCTCGGCGCAGGGCCCGAGTCAGCCCCAGACGAAGTAGCGCAACCACAGGTACGGGGTGGACAGCGCGACTGTCACGAACGCGACAACCAGGCCGTACTTGGTGAACTCCCAGAACGAGATGCGTCGGCCGGCCCGCTCGGCCAAACCCAGGATGACGACGTTCGCCGAGGCGCCGACCGCCGTCGCGTTCCCGCCGAGGTTGGCGCCCAGGGCCAGCGCCCACCACAGCGATCGGGCCTGCTCGGTGTTGCCCGCCGAGTCGACCAGCTGGGCGACCACCGGGCTCATCGTCGCCACGTAGGGGATGTTGTCCACCAGGGCGGACAGGACCGCTGAGAACCACAGCAGCGCGATGGACACCGCACCGAGCCGACCCTCGGCGAGTTGGGCCGCCGCAGTCGTCAATTGCCCGATGGCGCCGGTGTGCACCAGGGCACCAACCATCACGAACAGCCCGATGAAGAAGACCAGGGTGTGCCACTCGACGTCTCGCAGCACCTCTTCGGTGTCCAGCCGGGACAGGGCCAGGAGCACCAGGCCGCCGACGATGGCGACCACGGACGGTTCCAGGCGGAACACGCTGTGGAGCGCGAAAGCGGCGGTGACCAGCAGCAGGACGCCGAGACTGACGACGAGCAGCCGCCGGTCCCGGATCGCGTCCTGTTCTCGCAGGCTCATCACCGCGGCGGCCCGGTCGGCGTCGTACCGGAAGGCGTGCCGGAACAGCCAACGGCACAACCCGATGAAGACCACCATGAGGACGACCACGAGCGGGGCCAGGTGAACGAGGAACTCGTTGTACGACAGCCCACCACGGCTTGCGATGATGATGTTCGGCGGATCGCCCACCAGGGTGGCGCTGCCGCCGATGTTGGACGCCAGCGCCTCGGCGATCAGGAAAGGTGCCACCGGGACATCGAGCCGCTCGCACACCAGAAAGGTGACCGGCGCGATCAGCAACACCGTGGTGACGTTGTCCAGGACGGCGGATGCGACAGCGGTGACCAGGACCAGGGTGACCATGACCCGGAACGGACGCCCGCGGGCGCGTTTGGTCGCCCAGATCGCCAGATACTCGAACAGCCCGGTGCGTTGCATCACCGCGACGATGAGCATCATGCCGATCAGCAGGACGATGACGTTCCAGTCGATGCCGGCCTCCTCGGAGAAGAAGGCCGTCCGGGCGTCCGTGGCTCCGATCAGCAGCATCACCACGGCACCACCGAGGGCGGCGGCCACGCGGTGGACCCGTTCGGTGGCGATCAGCGCGTAGGCACCCACGAACACCGCGACGGTCAGCCACGACAGTGTTGTCACTGCTGGAAGACCCGGTCGAGCAGGGCGTCGACGGTGATGGCGCCGCGCAGGGTGCCGTCGGGATTCAGCACCGCCACCACCGGGGCGTGCTCGGTCGCCATCAGCGCGGCGATCTCAAGCAACGTGGCGTCGGGGTCCACGACCGGTACGTCCCGCTGGTCGGGGTCGAGGCACTGCTCGACGCTCCGGTCACCCAACCCGGTGATGAAGACGTCAGCAGCCGGTTCGTCGATCACCCGAGCCAGGGTTGGGTCCTCCTGGCAGTACGACGGGATGGCCATCCGGAGCACCTGAGTGCCCGGTAGCACGGTCCAGGGACGGCCGGCGTCGTCGAGGACGATGAGTCCGGGCAGGTTCTGGTCGGCCAGTAGCCGGGCGGCGGCAATGGCGGGGGTCGAGCGCCGAACCGTGGGAAACGGGCTGGCCAGGTTGATCGCCCTCATGAGGCCTCCTCGGTTGAGCGCTGCGCTGGCGTCGTCCCAGGACGACCGTTCCCGTGGGGCGCACGGCTGCAAGCCTAGGTCTCGATCCCGCACCTGACGACGTCACCGTGCGGCAACTGGCTGGATCGCCTCGATCGCCCGGACCTGCGGGGCGTCGCCAGCGAGATGGTTGCCACAGGCCTGGCACGGTGTACCGGGTGAGGGTTACATCGATATCGTTCGCCTAGAGGGGCAGGGGCGCGCGTCACCCGAGATCCGGCAGCACCCGGATCCTGGCGTCCACGACGACGGGCCCGTCCGGCGTGACGGTGAGCGGGTTGCAGTCCAGCTCCGCGATGTGCGGCTGGTCGTCGGCCAGCCTGCCCACCCTGAGCAGCACGTCGACGACCGCCTCGACGTCCAGCGGCGCCGACCCCCGGTACCCGGTGAGCAGCGGGTAGGTCTTCAGCTTGGCGAGCATGCGCCGCGCGTCGGCGGCAGCCAGCGGGGTGAGCCGGATGGCCACGTCGGCCAGCAGCTCGGTCAGGATGCCGCCGGCGCCGCAGGCCACAATCGGCCCGAACGTGGCGTCGTGGACCACCCCGACGATCAGTTCCACCCCGTCTCCGATCATGGGCTGCACCACAAGCCGCTCGACCGAATGCCCACCGGCCCGGAGCCGCTCCAGCAGGCCCGCCGCCGCGGCCTCTGCCTGGCCCGGCTCGACCCCGAGCAGGACCGCGCCTGCCTCGGTCTTGTGCAGCAGTGTCGGTCCGCTGGCCTTGATCGCGACCGAGCCGCCGATGCTTGCAGCCACCCGGCCGGCCTCAGCCGCGTCGGCGGCGGTGTGGGTCCGCAGGATGGGAATCCCGTAGGCGCTCAGCAGCCGGTCCACGTCGGCGGAGTCCAGCCAGCCGCCGCCGTGCGCCGCGGCCGCGCCGACGATCTTCGCCGCTGCGGCGTCATCGACCTGCAGGTTCGGTTCGGACTCCGCGCCGTCGCAGTGCTCATCGCTGCGCCACCGCTGGTGCGCCCAGGCATGGCCGAGGGCCCGGATGGCGCGCTCGGGGGCACCGAACACCGCCGTTCCATTGGTCTGCACCGGGTCGCCGACGACCACCGCCAGGACCGGCAGCCCGTCCGGTGACTGCCCGGCCAGCTCGAGCAGCCGGTCGACCATCTCGTCATGCGGTCCGCCGCTGGGTGGGATGATGACCGCCACCACCACGTCGACCTGACCCGAGGCTGCGGCGGCCCTGACGACCAGTTCAAATTGGTCGACTGTGGCGCCCGGCAGCATGTCGATCGGGTTTCGGGTCGCCATCCCGGGCCGGATCCTGTCCAGGTCCGCGCGCAGATCGTCGCCGAGGGCGGGAACGGCGAGCCCCGCGCTCTCGCATGTGTCGGCCGCCAGAACGCCCAGCCCGCCGGCGTTGGCGATGATCGCGACCCGGGGTCCGGTCGGCAGCGAGTAGTGCGACATGAGCATCCCAGCGTCGAGCAGCTCCTCCAGGGTCTCCGCCCGGATGATGCCCGCCTGGTCGAACAGCGCAGCGACGGTCGCGTCCGAGGAGCTGATCAGCGACCCGGTGTGCGACGCCGTCGCCAAGGCGCCCACCGCCGAGCGGCCGCCCTTGACCGCGACGATGGGTGTGCTGGCCGAGACCCGCCGGGCGATGCGGGCGAAGTGACGGGGGTTACCGAACGACTCGACATACATCAACACCACGTCCGTGCCGTCGTCGTCCTCGACGAACTCGAGGACGTCGTTGGCGGACACGTCAGCGCGGTTGCCGATCGAGACGAACACCGACAGCCCGATTGCCATCTCGTCGGCCAGGGACATGACCGCGATGCCGAGGCCACCGCTCTGCGAGACGACGGCCACCCGCCCTGGCCGTGTCCGTACCGGGGAAAACGTCGCGTCGAGCTTGATCGCCGGGTCGCTGTTGATCACGCCCATGCAGTTCGGCCCGACCAGTCGCATGCCGGCCGAGCGGCAGATCTGTAGAAGCTCGGCCTGCAAAGCGAGGCCCACTGGGCCCTCCTCGGCGAATCCGGCCGTGATGAACAGTAGCGACCGGACCCCGCGGGTGGCGCAGTCCCGGGCGACCTGCAATGAGACCGCTGCGGGCACGGCGACGACGGCTAGGTCCACCGCCTCCGGCAACGCCGTCACCGACGGCACGCAAGGCACCCCGCCGATCTCGTCGGCGTGCGCATTGACCGCGTACAGCCGGCCGCAGTACCCGGCGGTGCGCAGGTTGTACAGCAGGTCCGCGCCGGGGGTGCCACGGGTCCGCGAGGCCCCAACGACAGCCACCGACCGGGGCCGCAGGACGTGCTCCAGATGCTGATGCGTCGATCCCGCCTTGCGCGCCATGGCTCCACCTTGACACCGGGCATGGCCGGCTCGGGGTCATTCCCCTGGGGCCGAGGGTGGGTCTTCGGTCACGTTTCATCAACGTCGAGGGGTCCCTCCCACTGACCATCACTCCTCATCTGGCCGCCCCCGTGGACCGGGTCTGGGAGCTGTACGCCGACCCGCATCAGCTGGAGCGCGTCTGAGGGCCCCCGACCCACCCGGCCACCTTCGTCAACCACAGCCTGATCGTCGGATCCCGCACTACGTCATGACCGGCCGGGCGGAGAGCGGTTCGGCGGGTGGTGGCTGGTTACCGCGGTCGACGAGCCCCCAGGCGACCTACACGTCCACCTACGACGACCCCGGGAGTCTGCAGCAGGTCCTCGACATGGGCATGGAGGCGGGGTCCACCCAAGTGATCAACCAGATCGACGCCTTCTTCGCCGGAACCGCTTGAGCCGACCGGGCTCGGCCACAGTCCTCGGCCCCGACGTACAGTCGGGACATGCTGGCGGCTGACAGCGTCCGGGTGGACACCTGGTTGTGGGCGGTACGGGTCTACAAGAGCCGGTCCGCGGCCACCACGGCCTGCCGGTCCGGCCATGTCAAGGTCGGTGACGTACGGGCCAAGGCGGCCACGCTGGTGCGTCCCGGACAACGGGTGACTGTCACCGGCGGTCCGCACCTTCGGATCCTCGTCGTGTCGCACGCCCTGACCCGACGGGTCAGCGCCCCGCTGGCCGCGCAGGCGTTCCGGGACGAGAGCCCGCCGCCCCCGCCTCGGCAGGATCGACCGGCGGCAACGTTCGCCCGGGATCGGGGGACCGGTCGGCCCACCAAGCGTGACCGGCGCCGCCTCGATCGGCTCCGCGGCTCGGAGACGTCCGTCACGTGACGGTCTCCCCCGCGTGCGCCCTGGGGGCAGGACCAGGGCTCTGCGGGGCCGACCGGGGCCTGGTTGGATCGAGCCCAGCGGCGCCTGGCAGGCTCCGATCACCTGGCCGACCCCCCGGCCGACGCCCTGGAGGCAGACACGATGAGCGAGGCAACCGCGGCGACGAGACCGACACCGACACCGCCACCGAAGCTCCATCCCGCCGACAGTCACGATCGGATCCGCGTCCACGGCGCGAGGGAGAACAATCTCAAAGACGTCAGTGTCGAGCTGCCGAAACGGCGTCTGACCGTGTTCACCGGGGTGTCCGGCTCCGGGAAGAGCTCGTTGGTGTTCGCGACGATCGCAGCCGAATCGCGGCGGATGATCAACGAGACATACAGCACGTTCATCCAGGGGTTCATGCCGGCCCTCTCCCGCCCGGACGTCGACCTCCTCGACGGGCTGACCACGGCGATCATCGTCGGCCAGGAACGAATGGGGGCCAACCCGCGCTCCACCGTCGGCACGGTCACCGACGCCAACGCCATGCTGCGGATGCTGTTCAGTCGGCTCGGTGACCCGCACATCGGATCCCCGAACGCGTTCTCGTTCAACGTGCCCACCGTCCGCTCCAGCGGGGCGATCACGGTGGAACGTGGCGCCAGGACCAAGACGGAGAAGGCCACGTTCTTCCAGCTGGGCGGCATGTGCCCGCGCTGCGAGGGGCGCGGCTCGGTCAGCGACGTGGACCTGAGCGCCCTGTACGACGAGACAAAGTCCCTCAACGAGGGCGCCCTGACGATCCCGGGATACACCATGGACGGCTGGTACGGGCGGATCTACCGCGGGTGCGGGTTCTTCGACCCGGACAAGCCCATCCGCGACTTCACCAAGCGGGAACGGCACGACCTGCTCTATCGAGAACCGACGAAGATCAAGGTCGACGGGATCAACCTGACCTACGAGGGCCTGATCCCACGGATCCAGAAGTCGATGCTGTCCAAGGACGTCGACGCGCTGCAACCGCACATCCGTGCGTTCGTCGAACGGGCGATCACCTTCACCACCTGCCCGGACTGTGCGGGTACCCGGCTCACCCCACAGGCGCGGTCCTCCAAGATCAACGGCATCAACATCGCGGACGCGTGCGCCATGCAGATCAGCGACCTCGCCACGTGGATCCGCGAGCTGGACGAGCCGTCGGTGGCGCCGCTGCTGGGTGGCCTGCGGCAGCTGCTCGACTCGTTCGTCGAGATCGGCCTGGGGTATGTGGCCCTGGAGCGGCCCTCGGGCACCCTGTCCGGAGGTGAGTCCCAGCGGACCAAGATGATCCGCCACCTCGGCTCGTCCCTCACGGACGTGACGTACGTGTTCGACGAGCCCACGATCGGCCTGCACCCGCACGACATCCAACGGATGAACGGCCTGCTGCAGCAACTGCGGGACAAGGGCAACACTGTACTGGTCGTCGAGCACAAACCCGAGGTGATGGCGATCGCCGACCACGTCGTCGACCTCGGCCCCGGTGCCGGTACAGCGGGTGGGCAGATCGTCTTCGAGGGCCCGCTGGAGGGTCTGCGCCGCAGTGACACCGTCACCGGGCGTCACCTCAACGATCGCGCCTCCATCAAGGAGCGGGTGCGGACCCCCACCGCCACCCTGGCCGTGCGCGGGGCCTCGACGCACAACCTGCGCGACGTCGATGTCGACATCCCCCTCGGGGTCCTCGTCGTCGTCACCGGGGTGGCCGGATCCGGTAAGAGCTCGCTCATCCACGGGTCAATCGCTCTTCGTGACGGCGTCGTCGTGATCGATCAGGGCGCGATCAAGGGGTCCCGGCGCAGCAACCCGGCCACCTACACCGGGTTGCTCGAGCCGATCCGCAAGGCGTTCGCGAAGGCCAACGGCGTCAAGCCGGCGCTGTTCAGCGCGAACTCCGAGGGGGCCTGCCCGACCTGCAACGGTGCCGGCGTCATCTACACCGAACTCGGCTTCATGGACACGGTGACCACCACCTGCGAGGAGTGCGAGGGCAAACGGTTCGGTGCCGCGGTCTTGGAATACCGGCTGGGTGGCAAGGACATCAGTGAAGTGCTCGCGATGCCGGTGGCACAGGCCGAGGAGTTCTTCGGCGCCGGGCCCGCGCGGACTCCCGCCGCGCATGCCGTCCTGGCCCGGCTGGCCGACGTCGGCCTGAGCTACCTGACGCTGGGGCAGCCGCTGACGACGCTGTCCGGCGGCGAGCGGCAGCGGATCAAGCTGGCCACGCGGATGGGCGGTAAGGGTGACGTCTACGTCCTGGACGAACCGACCAGCGGCCTGCACCTCGCCGACGTCGAGCAGTTACTCGGCCTGCTGGACCGGCTCGTCGATTCGGGCACGTCGGTCATCGTCATCGAGCACCACCAGGCGGTGATGGCGCACGCCGACTGGGTCGTCGACCTCGGCCCCGGCGCGGGTCACGACGGCGGCCGGGTCGTTTTCGAGGGCACCCCCGCCGACCTGGTCACCGCCCGGAGCACCCTGACCGGGCAGCACCTCGCGGCGTATGTCGGGGGTTGACCAGCCGATCAGGCCGGCGGACCGGGGACACGCGCCGATGGGTCGACCGGGAAGGCGCGCCCGTCGGCCCAGGCAGTCGCCCCGGGTTGCCCACAGCGTCGAACATCGCGGCGCGATGGGACCCGAGATTGAAGACCCGAGCCGCCCGGCCCATGACTGTGGGGCCGAGGACCCGCAGCAGGGCAACCCAGTGGTCCGGTGCGGCGACGATGTCCACGTCGTCGGGCCGCAGCCAGCCGACCGTCCCATCGTCGAGCGCCACGGGAACCGCCTAGACACCGGAAGCGTCGGGGCAGATGCCCTCCGCTGAGAGGGCCGAGCGCAGGGCGGTCTCGAAAGCGGCCACCGACCCGTCTAGGGCGCGCAGACCGGTGGGTCCGAGCAGGACGCTGTGCGTGCCGTCGGTGTGAACCCCGAGCACGGCGGGCAGCCCCGGTTGGTGGCAGGCCGCCCGCTCGTCGTCGGTCGTTTCGTTGCGGTGCACGAGACGCACCGGCACGGGGATCCGCTTGGCCATGGCGTCCCACTCCGGCTTGCGGCGCATCGGACCGTGGGTGACGTCGCACAGCGAGCACTCGGTGCGACCCAGAAGGTGACCGACGACGTACGTCAGCTCTCCGACGACACCACCGTCCGCGTCGTACACCCCGACGACCTCGACCACGGGCTCAGGCATGCCGACACGCTAACTCGGCAGCTCACCGCAGCCACGACTCCGCGCGGTCCCGGTGCCGTCGCTGGGTGGCCTCGTCCAATCGGTCCCAGAGCCTCGGGATGGCCCGAGACCGGGGGTTGGCCTCGAACACGTCCCGGTGGTCATGCACGAAGCTCCAGTAGAGGGCGTCCCAGTCCGCCGCCCACGACCCTCCGGGCAGGTCAGACATCCGACGTAGGTAGTTGCTGCCGGAGACGTACGGCTTGGTGGTGATGGCTGCGCCGGCGGCGAACTGGCTCATCGCGTAGACGTTGGGCACCATCACCCAGTCGTAGGCGTCGACGAACATCTCCATGAACCACGTGTAGGCGGCCGTCGGGTGGGTGCGTAGCAGGCACATGGCGTTGCCGAGCACCATCAGCCGTTCGATGTGGTGGGCGTATCCGGTGTCGAGAACGCCACGCAGGACGTGGTCCACCGGCGCCAGCCCGGTGCCGGCGGTCCACCACCCGGGGCCTAGAGGGCGGTCGTGTCGCAGGTGGTTCGACACGCGCATGGTGCGGCCGTAGCGCTGGTAGGTGGCCCGCATGTACTCGCGCCATCCGATGAGCTGGCGGACGAACCCCTCCAGGGAGGGCAGCGGCACGCCCTGATCGGACCCGGCGCGCAGCGCCTCCCGGAGAACCTCATCCGGGGTGATCAGGCCGATGTTGAGCATCGGGGTCAGCAGGGAATGGTAGATGTGCGGCGAGTCGGCGGAGATCGCGTCCTCGTAGGCGCCGAAGAGGGCGAGCCGCTCGGTGAGGAAGGCGTGCAGGTGGGCCAGGGTCTGCTGCCGGGTGGTGGGCCAGGTGAACGTGGCGGGGTCGCCGGGAGCGTCCGGGAAGTGCTCGGCGACCCAGTCGATGGCCGCCAGGACCTCGGCATCGTGCTCGCGTGGAAGCTCGACGGCCGCAGGACGGTGCCCTCGGGGCAGCCGCTTGCGGTTGTCCGGGTCGAAGGACCATTTCCCGCCGACCGGCCGTCCGCCCTCGACCAGCACCGCAAGACGACGGCGCTGCCACACGTAGAACTGGTGCATCCGCGCTGGCCGGGTGCCGAACCATCCGTCGATGTCGGCCCGGCTGGTGAGGAAGCCGGGGGACTCCAGAACGTCGCCGGGGCGCAGCCGGTAGCCTCCGTCACCCAGGGCGGAGGCGAGGTCGCGGCCGAGCCAGTCGTCGACGACGTCGTAGACCTTCACCCGGGTCGGTCGGGCCCGGCGCACCAGCTCCGCCAGCTGTGGCCCGGTCGGCCCGTCGGCGCCGGATTCGATGGTGTCGACCTCGAAGCCCGCCTCGCCCAGGCGTCCGGCAAAGTTGGCCATGGACGCGTGGTGCAGCACCAGCTTGTGAGCGTGGCAGCGGAACTGACGAAACAGCAGGTCGTCCTGGACGAGGACGAACCGGGTCCCTGCGGTGGCCTCCAGGTGAGCGTCGAAGAGCTGATGAGGATAGACCAGACGCAGGGTGCGGGTCACCGCGTCAGCCTAACCGGGGTGGCGGCGCGGCTCCGGTGACCCCCGCTCCCGCAGAAGCACGTCGACATGGCCGGTGTCGGCGTCGGCCCCGAGGACGGCTGGCAATCGAGTCGGCGTAGCAGGCGGGACGAACGCCTCCTCGCCGACGGTTGACGAGATTGGGACCGGCAAGGCGACCAGGACTGCGGCCCGGGGCGCCTTTCCGCACTGACGGGTTGCCTCGTGCTGGACGTGACGGCACAGTGGGGGCGAGACGTCCCCCCTGGAGGCTCCGATGTGCGATGCCACTCACGACGTTCTGACCCCGGCGAGCGTGCCACGGCGAGTGACGGGAGCAGCAGTCGACCCTATTCGGTTGGCTCCCGTCGACGAGGTCTCCATCACCACCCTGGTAGACAACTCCTACGACGGCCTGCTGCTCAGCGACAGCGAAGTCGTTCGGGCGGGATTCGCGGCCGGTGTCGGCCCCGCTGGCCAATTCCTGGACGGCACCGCGCTGCTGGGCATGCGGGCCGAACACGGTTTCTCGACCCTGATCCAGGTCCGCCGTGGGGACTCCTCCTCGACCATCGTCTTCGACACCGCGATGGCCCCGGACACCATGTTGGTCAACGCCGACCGGCTCGGCGTCGACTGGGCCGAGGTGCAGGCGGTCGTACTCAGCCACGGGCACTTTGACCATTGCGGCGGGCTGGAGGGACTGGCCAGGGGCCGTGGACCCCGCCGTACGCCGCTGATCGTGCACCCGCGCGCCTGGACCCGTCGACGCTTCGTGATGCCCGGCAGCGAGCTTACTTTCCCCACCCTGAGCCCGGCTGCGCTGGAGGCGGAGGGCTTCGACATCATTGAGCGTCGCGAGCCGTCGCTGCTGCTGAATGGGAGCCTGCTGGTCACGGGCGAGGTGGATCGGACGACGGACTTCGAGCATGGGATGCCGCCCCCGCACGAGGCATGGGAGGGCGCCGGGTGGGAGCACGACCCACTCGTCCTCGATGACCAGGCGGTGGTGATCGACGTCCGGGGGCGGGGGCTGGTCGTGATCACCGGCTGCGGGCATGCGGGTGTCGTCAACATCGTGCGCCACGCGATGCGGCTCACGGGGGTGAATCGCCTCCACGCCCTGATCGGAGGCTTCCACCTCGGCGGGCCCGCCTTCGAACCGATCATCCCCGCGACGGTAGACGCGCTCGCGCAGTGGGAGCCCAAGGTGCTGGTGCCTGGGCACTGCACCGGATGGCGGGCGCAGCACGCCCTGGCCGCACGACTGCCGGACGCATGGATGCCCGGAGCGTCCGGGTCGCGCTACATCATGGCCGCAGCCTGACGCGGGAAACACCTCCCGCGCCTGCAGATATTCGCTGCGCAACTCCAACACCTGGCCGAATCTGCGCGGATCGTCCAGAACAACCCGTCGGTCCCCGGGACACGTTGCAGCCCAACCTTGCCGCCATCGGTCGCCGACGAGCACCGGCTCTCCTGATCGGTGCAGACCCCGAGCGAGAGGACAGGTGGTTCGAGTCGGTCTAAAGTGGATCCGGCTGCGAGTTGCGTCAGGCAGTCGAGCCCTCTGCATGACCAGAGAGGAACGTGGCAGCAGACCTGGGACGCTTCGCAGGTCCTTTTTCGTCAGGATGGTCATCGATGCGGGTTCTGGTGCTTGGGTCCGGGGTGATCGGCAGCGTGTACGCCGCAGGGTTGCTCGGGGCCGGGCACGACGTGGTGCTCCTCGCTCGCGGTCAGCGGCTGCTCGACCTGCAACGCTCTGGACTGGTGCTGCACCGGGCGGACACCGACGAGTGGACGACCCAGCCCGTAGAAGCAGTGGCAGATGTGGCCGGACAAGCCCCCTTCGGCCTGGTGCTCGTGCCGGTCCAGCGCACACAGCTGGCGAGCGTGCTACCCCGAGTAACCGCGATGGACGACGACTCGGACGTCGTGTTCTTCGGGAATTACAGTGGCCGCGAGGAAGAGTCGATCGCCGGGCTGGGGCACCGAGCCCTGCTGGGGTTCCCGGCCGTCGGCGGGATCCGCGCCGGAGCCGTGGTGCGCTATGTGCCGATCAGCCGACAACGCACCATGCTCGGCGAGCCGAACGGGAAGCTCACGTCCCGCGTCCGGCAGATCGCCGGCGTGCTGACCGAGTCCGGATTCGCGACCTCGTCTTCGACGCGGATGCAGGCCTGGTTGCTGGGACACGCCGCGTTCATCGCCCCGATCGGCTGCGCGTTGCGGCTCGTCGACACCGATGCGCGACGACTGGCCGCAGACCAGCGCCTGCTCCGGTTGGTGGTGCTGAGCACCCGGCAGGCGTTCAGGGCCCTTGAGTCGCAGGGATCGGTGGAGCTGCCTGCCAATCTTCGTGCCCTCTACCTCAGGCTGCCGGTCGCGTGGGCGGTGGCCTACTGGCGGCGGGTGCTCGATGGCCCCAGGGGCGAGCTGTGGTTCGCCGCGCACACTCGTGCCGCACCCGAGGAGATGGCGCAGCTGGCCCAGGTTGTGCGAATAGCGGTGCTGGCCAGCGGGCGTGCTGCCCCAGACCTCATGCAGCTCATCGAGAGAGCGCACGGTAGGGATGACACCGCCCGCTGAACGTAGGCCCGAGAAGGGCGACTGCGATGAGTTGTCAGCGGCGGCCGGTCCGCGATGCTTCCACCCGCCCGCGAACGTGGCCAAGATTGCGGCGGGTCACCCGCTGGCCGACGACGACCGCTGGCCTTGGTTGGGCACGGGTCAGCTGCGGCCTCAGGTGCCGCAATAGGTGACGTACGGCGGGTCCTGCGCGGGCCCGGGGCCGGCAAGGTCTTCCAGGCCGGGACGCGCTTCAAAGGGTCGCCGCACGGCCTCGATGAGGCGCTCCAGCGGCGCCAGGTCCCCATGGGCAGCCCGCGCCAGCACCCTTTCGACACAATGGTTGCGCGGCACGTAGACCGGGTTGCGACGATCCATTGCCGCCGCCACGCCCTCCGGGTCCGAGCCGAGCCGAGCCTGCCGACGGGCGGCCCACGCGTCGTACGGGCCCGGGTCGGCGAACAGCGAGCGCGCCGTTCCCGCCGACAGTGCGCGGAAGAACCCCGTAAAATCCACCCCGTCCGAGCGCAGAAGGTCCAGGATTTCCACCGACATGGCATTGTCCGGGACCGGCAGGCCCAGCTTGGCCGCCATCCCCGCCGTCAGCGCGGTCTCGTAGCGCGTGGCGAAGCTACCAAGCACCTTGGTCGCTGCGGCCACGGCGGCGTCCTGATCTGCGTCGAGGAGCGGCAACAGCGCTTCGGCGAGCCGCGCGAGGTTCCATTGGGCGGCCGCGGCCTGGTTGCCGTAGGCGTAGCGGCCTTGACGGTCGATCGAGCTGAACACCGTGCCCGGGTCGTACCGGTCCATGAAGGCGCAGGGGCCGAAGTCGATCGTCTCCCCCGAGATGGCCATGTTGTCGGTGTTCATCACCCCGTGCACGAAGCCAACCAGCATCCACCGCGCCACGAGGTCAGCCTGGGCCGCCACCACGCTCTCGAAAAAGGACAGGTACGGCCGATCCGCCTCGGCCGCCTGCGGGTAGTGCCGGGCTAACGCGTAGTCGGCCAGAGCGGTGAGGACGCTCGGGTCGCCGGTGGCCGCCGCGTACTGGAACGTGCCCACCCGTAGGTGACTGGCGGCGACGCGGCAGAGCACCGCCCCGGGCTGAGCATCCCCGCGCAGGACGTCCTGGCCGGTCGCAACGACCGCGAGCGCCCGGGTCGTCCGGATGCCCAACCCGTGCATCGCCTCACCGACGATGTACTCACGCAGCATCGGGCCCAGCACTGCGAGGCCATCGCCGCCGCGCGCGAACGGCGTGCGTCCCGACCCCTTGAGGTGCAGGTCGCGGCGGCGGCCCTGGGCGTCGACGACCTCTCCCAGCAGCAGCGCCCGCCCGTCGCCGAGCCGGGGGACCCAGCTGCCGAACTGGTGTCCCGCATAGGCGTGGGCGAAGGTGCCCGTGCTGCCTGAAGCGCCAGACCAGGGAAGTCGCCCGGTGAGCAGCGCCAGACCGTCGGACTCGCGCAGTCGGTCCGGGTCGAGCCCCATCTGCGCGGCCAAGTCTTCGTTGAGGACCACCAGGCGCGGGGAGGGCACCGGTGCCGCCTGCCACGGCAAGGACAGCTTGGGCACCGCCCGGGCATAGCTGTCCTCGAAGTGAACTAAGGGGGTGGAGATCATACGTCGGAGGGTACGTCGGGGTTGCTGGCTGCGCACTGCGCGCACCGTGGACGCCGGCGCCGAGACGAAAGCCTGTGATGACGCTGTGGCGAGACACTCAGGCGCGGTTGTCGCCGAGGGCACGCAGGCAGTGAGCCCAGTCGACCCGTTCCTGCTCCAGCCGGACGGCCGGCCCGTAAACGCCCTCAACAAGGTCGTGATATAGCCGCTGCTCTGGGGGGCTCAGCGCCCGCAGCTCGCCATGTGCGGGACTCGGCTCCGGCACCCACCGATCGCGGTGGGCGAGGAGGGTGGCTCGATCCATCAGCACCGATTCGAGATGGGGAACCCGAGCTCGCAGGCTACTGAGGATGACGAACCCGTGAGTGTCGATGTCCCCCCAGTAGCGCACCTCGGCGGCGGCCCGCAGCCACGGCAGATCACCGAGACGATGCGCGTCGAACCCGTGCCCCCACACCACGACTTCCCCGCGGGGGACGGGCACGGACAGGAAGGTCACCTGGTTCTCGATCACGAATACCCGCTGCGGCGTCACCCCCAGACCAGCCGCGTGCCGCAGCGGCAGAGCGGCTTCGTCGATGTTGTTCGGCAGGCAGCCCAGGGAAGTGTCGAGGCGAAGGTGGACCAGACGCTGGGGCTCGCGGAAGCCACGCCGAGACGCGAAGGTTCGACTTCGGTCAGCCGTTCGAGACCCCTGCGGACCCGCACGGCAGTCGAGGAGTTCGGCGAGCACGCCCTGGTGTCGCTCGATGAACTTGGTGTCGACCCCAGGAGCACTGACCTCACGCAGGTACCGACCGTGACCCGACTGCGCGACAAGCCAATCGGTCGCCGCCAGAAGCGCCGGCCAGACGGGCGAGAGGTCGATGGCCCGCAGCGGCCGTCGGGCGACCCATTCCACCAGCTGGCCGTGCCCCAGGCGAGTCCGGGTGAGGACCTCGTCGAGGCATCTCACCTCGGCCGTGACGCCGAGTAACCGCCACCACTGGTCGTAGGTGGTGACGGTCACCCGGTCAGGGATGGCCGTCCGCCCGATCGCCCGCCCACCAATCGTGCGCATCGAGACGTCGTAGACCCTTCCATCGTGCCCACCGACAATAAGCGCGCCCTGCCACTGGCGGACTCGGGCGAGGTCGTGACCGATTTCCCGCGGAGTCGGGCCACGGACAGGGATATCAAGGCAGGGGCAGGGCTTGCCCAGGACGTAATCGCGAGGCAGTGACCCGTCGTCCCAGCGGCGACGGGCGCGCTCCCGCACCTGCGTCGGGCCGGTCCACGCCGTCATCCGACCAGGACTCCCCGGCGGGATTGCCGGGTGCGTTCTGCGTGGTAATCCTCGATCGTCAGCGTCTGTAGGCGTGAGCGCTGTCCGGAGCGGTTCTCCACGAAGCCGACGGCGGCGACATAGGGCTCGATGACATGCACCTTCTGCAACGGGGTGACAACCAGGATCTGGAGGCCGAGCTTGGCAAACAGCTCTAACGCGTACCTCGTCGATGCATCCGAGCCTCGCCCGAAGGCCTCGTCGATGACGGTGAAGCGGTAGTCGCGGGCCGTCGTCACACCCCATTCCAGACCGAACTGGTAGGCCAGCGAAGCCGCCAGGATGGTGTAGGCGAGTTTCTCCTTCTGACCGCCGGACTTGCCGTCGGAGTCGGTGTAGTGCTCCCGCTCGGCGTCCGTCGCGCGGTCCCGCTCGGAGGCGGCGAAGACGTACCAGTTGCGGACGTCGGTGACCACCTCGGTCCAGCGACGGTCGGTCTCCGTCATCCCCTCCCGGCCACGGAACCGCTCGATGATCGCCTTGACCTTCCGGAAGCGCTCCTCGCTGTACTGATCGTCGCCGGAGAGCGCGTCGTCGGTGCAGGCCCGCAGGTCCTCGCGGAAAGTGCGTACCTCCTGCAGGTTGGTCAGCTCGGTGAGCAGACTGATCCGCGTCCCCGGGTTGTAGTCGATGGCTGCGAGGGAATCGTCGATGGTGCGGATGCGGGACCTGATGGTCTGGGCGGACTGGTCCAGCCAGGCCTGGAATCCGGCGATGTCGTTGATCGTGTTCGTGTTCAGCTGCTTCTTGAACTCGGCCTCGAAGCGCGGCAGATCATCGGTGGCAATCCGCTGGCGCAGTTCTCGGTACTCCCCGGCCGACCGTACATCGGCCCCGAGCTCGACGGTGTCACTCGGCCAGGCCTGCCGGAACGTGCCAATGAGCCGGACGACCTTCTCGCGGACGGTCGCCTGTCGGCGCTGGTCGCCGTCGATGTCGCGGCTCAGCGTGTCGCGCAGTTCCCGCTCGGCCCGGTCGCAGTCCTCGAGCATCGCCGGCGGGGTGTGCCGACGCTGTAGCAGGGGGTATCTCCTGCGCAGCCGTTCGCGGTCGGCCTCGGCCAGGCTGCTGACCCACTGGGCCGTGTGTCGGCGGTCCGTGGCGTGGCGCTCCAGCCGGTCGGTGATCCCACCCAGCTGCATGGTCACCTCGTGGGTGCGTCGCTTGGCCTCCTGCAGGGACGTCTCGACCTGCCCGATTCGGTGCTGAAGCCGGGCCAGTTCCGCGTTGCCGTGCTCCACCTGTTCACGCTCCGCATCGAGCTCGGCGATCCGGGACACCGATGCGCCCCAGTTGAGCTCGGTCCAGTCCTGGTAGCCGAGCAACCGCCCGATCGCGTCGCCCTCGGCGGCGCGGCGCTCCGTCTGCCGGGTGACCTCGGCGAGCCGCTGCGTGGCTGTGTCCAGGTCGGCGGTGGCCTTGACCGCCTCGGCGAGGAGGGCCTGAACCTTCTCCGCGTTCGACCAGCCGAGGACCCACCGGGTCCGGTCGCCGATGGCGAAGCGGTCGTCCTTCTCATGCCGGCGATCGGTCTTGACCTGGCCCTGGCGGGTCACCGCCCGTCGGTGCAGGGGCAGCTCGTCAGGCCCGTCGACGCGGACGTGGCCGGCGCGGGCGTGCAACTCCTCCTTGACCCAGGCGGCGTACGGTCCGGGTCGGACCTGGAAGACCTCGGCGAGCACCGGTTCGGCGGCCAGCGGCGCCGACCGTCGGGTGACGACGTCGCCCACCCGGAAGTAGACGAACCGTGCACCGAGGTGGTGCCGGTCGACCCAGGAGGCGGCCTGGGCGTAGCGGTCACTCGGTACAAGTACCGAGAGAGCGAACCCGCGCAGCACCCGCTCGGCGGCCCCCCGCCAAGCTGCCTCGGCGTCGCGGACCTGGATGAGCTCACCCACGAACGGCAAGGTGGCTTCCTGGACGCCCAGTGCGTTCGCGAGCCGGTCGCGCAGGGCCAGGCTGCGGGTGTCGATGTTGCTCTCCCGCCCTTGCAGGGAGCGGATCTCGACCTTGATCTCCTCGCTTGCCTGCTCGGCAGCCCTCAGGGAGATGGTCCCGTCCGCGATGGCGGTCCTGTCCGCAGCCCGCCGCTGCTGTGCCTCGTCGTGCCGAGTGACGACCTGCGCCCGGACGCTGTCGAAGGACGCCCGGTCCCCAACGGTCGGGAAACCGGCGGCCACCAGGAGCCCGGCGAAGACCGTCGCGCGATGTCGGCGCTCTTCCCGGCGATCGGCGTGTTGGCTCCGCTCAGCCTCGATCACCGCAAGCCGGCCGCCTCCCGCGCCGTCCCGGGCTTGGCGCAGGCCGATGAGGCTGCGCTCGAGGTCGGTCACCGCGGCTTCGTGATCGGTGAGGACAGCCTCGATGTCCGCCTTCTGTGCCGTGCACCGCTCGTGCTCGGCATTCAGCAGGTCCAGTCGCCTCTCCGCCACCCACAGGCGTAGCGCGTCACGCGCGGCCATGTGCTCGGCGATGGCCGTCCCCAAGCGGTCGTACTCGTCGCAGGCCGTCGTGATGGGGTCGAGCTGAGCGAGCTGGTCGCGGGCCTTGCGGACGGCGTCGTGGGCGCGGGTCAGGTCCTCGAAGTGGCTGACCAGTGAGGCGATCCGGGTACCCGTGTCGGCCGGCTCGAGCATGTGCTGACGTACGAAATCGGTGAGGTTGCCCACGGATTTCATTGAGATCGTCTGGTGGAACAGATCGAGGGCTTGCTCGCTGCGGATGCCGAGCAGGCGTCGCAGGCGGGTGCCGTACTCAGGGAAGTGATCCGAGACCGTCGCCCCGAGGCTGCGCAGCCGCCGTTTCAGGTCGGCCGGATCACGGCCGAAGTCGGTGAAGTGCTCGCGGATCGACAGCGCCTGAGTGTGGGTGACGAAGAAGCGGCGAGGCTGTTGCTCCCCCACTCCGGGCATCCAGAACACCTGGGCCAGTGTCACGGCAGCACCGAAGCCGTCGTTGTGGAACCGACCGAGGATGACCGAGTAGCTGGATTGGTCGCGCAGTCCGACCGGGCGGGAGGCGCCGGTGGACTCGACCCGTTCGGACCGGTAATGGCCCAAGACGTAGGTCCGCAGCGACCGCTCCCGGGTGTCGGCACCGGCCGCCTTGTTGTAGTTGATCCGGTTGGCCGGCAGGAGCAGGGTCGTCACCGCGTCGACGAGCGTCGACTTGCCCGAGCCGATGTCGCCGGTGACGAGGGCGTTCGCGCCGCCCATCGCAAGCGTCTCGACGCGGCCGTCGAACGTGCCCCAGTTGTACAGCTCGAGCGCGTCCAGTCGGAACCCGGGGCGAGCCTGAGCCGGCACCGCCAGGTCGAGGGTCGAAAACAGGGCGTCGGTCATCGCAGTTCCGCTCCTGCGGGCGCGGAATCCGCGGCGACCCCTGCAGCGGCGGCGTATTCGGCCAGCCGCGCGTCGAACTCTCCGAGCCACTGCGCGTCGATGAAGGCTTTGAGGATGCGACGGACCTCGAAGGCGGTCGAATCCGTGGGAAGCGGCCGGAGAAACCCGAGGTCGACGATCCGGTGCACGGAACGGTCGACCTCGTCGACGAGCCTTGCGTCGTTCGTGGTCGCTGGGCGGAAGGGGCGGATCTCCTCGACGAGCCGCTCACGAGTGACGACGAGCTTGCCCTCGCCGGCAGCGGCGTCGAACTCGGCGAGCGCCTTGCGGAGCAGGGCGAGCAGGAGGCTGACCGGGAAGGACAGCCGGTGCCTCGGCACCAAGCGGGGCAGGGGGATATCCGGGTCATCGGGTCGGGAGCGCAGGTAGGCGTACCCCTCAGCCTCGTCGATGACCAGGTCGAGCCCGAGCACGGCGACGTGATCGTGCACCGCGTTTTGAAGCCGGACGACGTCGATCCAGGTCCGTTCCGACGAGTCGCGGTCGACAACGCCCCGCATGAGGGCCACGGCGACAACGGACAGGCGGTCCGCGTCTGTGCCGGCCGGGCCGGTCGGCGCGCCGCTCATCGGCCGGTCACCGCGCCGGCTCGCGTCCGCACCAGAAGAACCTGGGGCATCCGCACGGTCCGCACGCGCCCGTCGACGTCGGTGACAACGACCACCTCGGAGCCGGTGTCGTCGATGAGGACCTCGAAGTCGTCCTCGGTCAGGGCCAGGTAGGCCACCAGTTCGGCGACCCCCTGCGAGACGGGGTGGGCGGCCAGCACCTGGCTGAGGGCCACCTGATCACGCGCACTCAGGGCATCCCGCACGGACGTCACCAATCTGGCGGCGTCGACGTACACCTGCTCGAAGAGCGCTCCCCACTCCACCGAGTCCTGGTCGTCGTCGAGCGGCCCAACCGAGTCCACCCCGTCGAAGGTGGGCGGTGCGTACAGCGGGCGTTCGAACGGCAGGAACACCCTCGGAGAGCTGGCCTCGAGGTCCATGCTCAGGTCGGGCGTCGTGTCACGCAGGGTCAAGGCGGTTCGCTCAAGGGAACGCAGCAGCTCGACGACCCGACGGTTCTCCAGCCACACCTTGTCGTCGAGGAATCGTCGCAACTGCTCGGACAACGCCCGAACCGTCTGCTGGGTGCGTTCGGCGGCGTCCAGCCAGTCGAAGTGGACCCGCCCGAGGCTGCGGTCGACGTCGATGACATCGAGCTTCACCAGCCGGTCCAGTAGATCAGTCAGCTCGTCCCGCCGAGTCCGGGACAGCAGGAAGTCGTAGAAGGCCTGGAAGCTGCGGCCCTGGTCGGACTCGGCGATTGCGTGCCGCTCACCGAGGATCTGATCCAGCAGTTCGCCCTTGGAGCCGTCCCACGCCGCGATGTCGGCCCGGATCCCGCGGTCCAGCGCGCGAAAATTCTCTTCGACCGCCCGGAAATCGGACAGCAGCTCCCGAGCGGTGCTGGCGAGATGCTGATAACGGTCGAGGAGGACCACTGCGTCGGTCGGCGTCGCCCCGCCGAAGGAGGCGATCTGGGCGTCCAGCTCGTCGCGACGGCGCTGCAGTTCACGCAACTGTGAGGTGGGGTCCGGGTCGGCACCCGCGACGATGTCGCGGAGGAGCTCGACGATGGTCTGAAGCCGCGACTGGGTGCCGATGAAAGAGCGCACCCCCAGACCGGAGACGAAGGCGTACGCCTTCTCCACGTCGACCGTGGCGTCGTAGTGAGCCACCTGGGAGCCCTCGGGATAGTACTTGCGCAACCAGCCCTGGTCGGGGTCGGCCCACGTGCCGAGGTACGCGCGCGCCGATCGAGGGTAGGCCGGCTCGCCGTCGCCGGCGGACGACGCGTTGGCCGCGTAGAGCAGGTCGTCGATGCGCGCCAACAGGTCTGGTTCGGCGATGGTGCGGACGTTGTCGACGATGAAGATCTGACCCAGCACGTGGAGGATGAGGGGTGCGGTGTCGGCCCTGAGCAATCGCCACGCACCCGAGCGCGCACGCAGGTACGCGGCAGTTTCGTGATCCATGGCAACCTCGGCGTGGTGGACGGTCTCAGGTACCCACCCTAGAACCCGCCACCGACAAAGCCCCCGATCCCTCAGCCTCGGCACGACGAGGGTGGCTCTTGCGCTGCCGGCGCTGCGGCTCGGCCTCGAGGGTCAAGGAGACCCGTGCCACTCAGAGGGCGGCAGGCCGGCCCTGGTCGGTGAGGGCGAGTCCGGCCTGCCCGGCGTCGTCAAACGAATCGTCGATGACAACGACTCGCCGGCCGGCGGTCGCCAGGATCGACGCAGCGATCGCCGCACGGTAGCCGCTGGCGCAGTGCACCCAGACCTCTCCGGCCGGGACGTCATCCGAGCGCGTGAGGATGTTGTGCAGGGGCAGGTTCACGGCGCCCTCGATGTGCCTGGCCGCGAACTCCGCCGGGCGGCGGACATCGAGAACCACGACGTCACGGTGGTGCCTGACCTGGGCCAGGTCGGGGAAAGTCGCCTGGGGGAAGGAGGCGGGTTCGTCGTCGGTCCAGTCCCGCGGACCGCCCGTCGTGGCGGCAGCAGGGCGGTCGATCCCGATCCGCACCAGCTCCCGCTGTGCCTGCGCCACCTGCTCCCAGGACTCCCCGAGCAGGGTCAACGGCCTTCCCCACGGAATGAGCCACCCCACGTAGGTGGCGAACTCGCCCTCGAGGCCGAAGTTGAACGTACCGGGCGCGTGCCCCGCCGCGAACATCGTCCGGGTCCGCAAATCGACCAGCCACTCGCCGGCCTCCAAACGTCGACGAAGCTGCGCAACGTCGGCCCGGGTCGGCGCGCTGAGGTCAGCGGCGAGGGGGCCGGCGGCGTTGGCCGGACCCATGTGAGCGTAGTAGGCGGGGAACTCCCCCAGCCCGGCGAGGATTTCCTCGACGTAGCTCGCCTCGTCCTGGGTCAGCGCCGGATTGTCCCGTTTCTCCCGACCGATGGTCGAGGCGTCCCCCGAGGCCTGCGTGGCCGAGCAGAACGACCCGAATCCATGTGTCGGCATGACCTGTGCCTCGTCCGGCACCTCGTCGGCAAGCCGATGAGCGGATGCATGCTGGTGGCGGGCGAGGGTCTCGGTGTGCTCCTCGCCGAGGAGGTCCGGCCGGCCCGTCGAGCCGAACAGCAGCGACCCGCCGGTGAACACCGCGGGTGTCTCACCCTCCAAAGCGAACGACAGGTGCGTGAACGTATGCCCAGGAGTGGCGATGGCGCGTACGCGCATGGAGCCCACGGACACGACATCGCCGTCGGCAACCGGCGTGCGCTCGAAGCTCACCTCGTCGGCGCCATTGACGTAGTAGGCCGCCCCCGTTTCCCGCGCCAACGCATAGCCGCCGGTCAGGTAGTCGTTGTGAATGTGCGTTTCCAGGATCGCGACGATGCTCACCCCCGCGTCGGCGGCGGCTGCCTGGACCCGGTCGATGTCGCGTTGCGGATCGACCACGAAGGCGACGGATCCGTCGTGGACCAGATAGCTGCGGTCGCCAAGGGAGGCCGTCTCGATCGTGACAATGCTCGCCATGATGCGCTCCTCTGCTCAGGGGGCTGGTACACCGAAGGAGTGTGCAAGGGGACACAGGAACCGTACGTCTTACCCCGGGGGGTATCAAAGTGAGAGGACCGGGCGGGGTCCGAAAGCCAGCGTCAACATACTATTGACGCCCCGGAGCGTGTCAGCATAGTGTTGACGCATGACCTCCCGACGCCCCCGCACAGCCCTGCGCACCATGACCAGGACCTACAGCATCGGTGGCGTCATCGCCGTGCTCCTCGGACTCACCTGCTTCCTGGTCGGCCTAGCCTTCGACGGCGGCTTCTTCAGCGGCCTGTTCGACGGCGCGACCATCACCTTGATGGTCATGGGCGCCTATCTGATCGGCGCGAGCACCTGGCACGCCCGCAAGAGCGAGAAAGACCTCCAAGAGGGCAAGCACTGGCTGCCGACCCGAGACAGCGTCAGCGGCCGGGAGCACCGCTGAGGTGGCCGCACCGGACCAGGGCCTGGACCTGACAGCCGCGATCGGCAGGGCGATCCTCGGCGAGGACGGCACTGATGACCCGCCCCTGCGCCCGGCCGAACCCGGCGACCACCTGAAGATCGTGAGCCGTGCAGCCGCCGCCGAGCAGGCGTCCCGCAAACTGCTCCAGCAGGCGGTCGGCGCGGCCCGCGGCAGCGGGCACAGCTGGGCCGCCATCGGTGCCGAGCTAGGGTTGAGCCGACAGGGGGTCCAGCAACGATTCGGCACGCGCACACAGCCAGAAGACGGCCCGCAGTACCGTTGGCTCGGCCCGGTCACCGCCTTCGACGAGATGCCGGAACTGGAGCTCGCCGGCCGCCTGGGCTGGCACACTGTTGAAGCCGGGATGTTGCGCCACAAGATGGTGCGCACCGACACCCAGTGGGAACACAAACGAGTGGTGTGGAGCGGGCCGCTAAGCCGCTACGAGCAGAACGGCTGGCAGGTGGGCTGCCGCGCCTTCCCCTGGGCCTACCTGGTGCGCGACCTCGGCGCGCAGGCTCAGCCGCCCGCATCTGGGAGCGCCCCCACGCAGTAGCCATTCACCGGCGCAGCGAACACGCCCGACGAGCCCCACGCGCCCTGTTGGCCGCCGCCGTTACCGGATTGGGGATGTTGCCGTCAGGACCAGGGTCACGGCATAGTCGCATTGTCGCTGTTCAGTAGGGTGGTGAGGTTGGTTGGTCGTCTGTTGTGGTGGCGTGTGGCTTGGGCGATGGTGGACCAGCGAGCCAGGCGTAAGAGGCTGATCGCTGCTGAACGGATGGTGGCGATGACCCGGGGGGCGTGGCCAGTTCGGACCCAGGAAGCGTCCTCGGTGTAGGTGACGTCACGCACGTAGTGGAGGCGGTTTTCCACTGCTCAGTACGTTTGGACCCAGGCTGCGAGCACTGCTGTTGGCGCGCTGTGGCGGTCGGCCGAGGTGATGACGTCAACGACCTCGACGGTCTTGCCTTCCTTGGTTGTGACGGTGCGGCGGATCTGCCTTGAACGCCACGGTGGACGAACCCCTGGCGGGGCCCTCGTCCACGCCCCGCAACTCATCCTCGCTCTGACCGCAGCGATGTGGCACAACGACCACACCGGCCAGCCCGCACTCCGTTCCCTCACCGCCTATGATCACTGACCCCCTTGTGGACTTTCGCACTTTCGGGTGACCTGACTGGCCCTGCCTGGATATTGCGCTGGGTGAGAGCCACTGTTCCACGACTGGCCGTAGGCGTTCCCCATCACTCGTACTTCTGCGCACCCAACGGTCCAGGCCGGTTCCCACG
>DASQEP010000034.1:0-119864 GCA_035633615.1 Dermatophilaceae bacterium | reverse complement strand
GGCGAGAAGTAGCCGCCGAGGGAGATGCTGGCGCCGAACACGTCGCTGTGGAGGATTCCTGCCATCGCCGCGCACCAGCCGCCCGCGGAGTACCCGATGGCGGCCCAGGAGGCTCGGTCCGTGCGGACGCGGAAGTGTGACTCGACGTACTGCGGGATGTCCTTCATCAGCCAGGTCTCCAGCTGGGGCGTCCCCGCCGGGCCGTTGACGCACTCACCGTCGCGACCCGGGGGTGAATTCAGCTCGGGGACGACGACGATAGACTCGCTGAGTTCTTTTGCGCTGACCGCGGTGTCGAGGATGGCGACGATGCCCATCGTCTTGGTCCACCCCGACGGGGACCCCGGGATTCCGTGGAACGCCTCGATGACCGGGTACGTGCGGTTGCCTGAGAAGTACGACGCGGGAAGGAGGACGGTGACCGGGTTGACAATCCCACTGGAATTGCCATGGACGCTGAGGTATTGAGTCCTCGATGCGGCCTGCGCCAACGGGGGGATAGACCCCGCGGGTGCCGTCTTGTGCGATGAGCTCGACCCGGCTGCGGCGGCCTCCCGAGCCGTCAGGCCGCGGAGCTGCGTCGCGGACTCGGGGGGCGTCCCGAGTAGATCGTTCCACGAGGCGTACCAGCCGTTGTCGTTGTTCAACTTCACTGCGACGGAGACGATCGCCATGACGGCCACGAGCAGGATCAGGACGAGTCGTCCCAGCGCCCCGAAGAGTCCACGCCGGAGGCGACCGGTGAGGACGACGGCGACAGCAATGACGACGACGGTCACCGCCACGACGACTCCGAAGAAGGCTGGTGAGGTCAGATCCATGCCCATTCCCGTCGATTGGCGCCCCGACCCGCACGGGTCCCGGGAAGCGTGACAGAAAGGGCTGAACGAGCGCTGATCGAGCGCGGCGTGGCTGATGGCGGTGGCGCCGGCCGCGAGGTCGCTCAGGACTGCGGCGCCGGCGCCGCCTCGACCCGCTGGCCGTGCGCACCCGTTCGCAACGCGCTCAGCGCGGCAAGTCAGGATGCGTTGGTGAGCCGGCGGACGACGTACTGGTTCAGGCTGAGGTGTTCCTCAGCGGCCTGCATGGCCAGCTTGCGGTGGAGCTGTTCGCCGACGCGGAGGTTGAACTTGCCCGAGTAGTTCCGTGAGGACAGCGGCTCCGGGACGGGTTCGCGGTTGTCCTGAAGGTCGTGGACGACCTCTGCGATCAGGTCACGCAGGCCGTGCAGCGCGTCCTCTTGGGTGTCGGCGAGCCAGGACAGCGAGGGGAACTCCGGGCAGGTGGCGACGTACTCGTCGTCCTCGACGGACCAGGTGACCCGGTAGGTGTAGCGGGTGGTGTCGATGCTGGTGGTGGTCATGCCGTTCCCTCCTTCTTGTCGATCGCGGTGAGGACCTGCCGGACCTGGTAGGCCTTGGCCTGTCCGTGGTCGTCCTGGATATTGACCCGCGGGTCGCCCGGCCAAGGCGTCTTGAACACCGCGTGGGATCCGCCGGTGGTGCGTGGCGGCCCGAAGTAGTGCTGACGATCTTGGCTACCGAGGGCACGACTCAATGGTACTGCTGGCGGTACCATTGTGCCATCCCGTGGAAGCGTCCTCAACTCGGCCGCTCCGCGGCAGGGTCAGCGAGTTGGATTCCGGTGCCGAGCCGATGAGCGTGGACCGTTCGCGGCGTGCGGGCGGGGGCCGGGCCGAAGGGCCGCCCAGGTGAAGGATTCGGCGCTGGTGGGGGCCTTGCTGGCGTTGGTCGAGCCCGATGAGCGGGGTGATCCGATGTCGCCGCTGCGGTGGACGACGAAGTCGCTGCGGCACTTGGCCGATGAGCTGGGCAGACAGGGACATCCGGCGTCGGCACCGACCGTGGGGAGGTTGCTGCGCGAGAACGGTTTCAGCTTGCAGGGCACCGCCAAGACTCTGGAAGGTGCGCAGCACCCGGACCGGGACGCGCAGTTCGCCTACATCAACGAGCAGGTCAAGGCCTTCCAGGCGGATGGTCAGCCGGTGGTCAGCGTGGATGCCGAGAAGAAGTTGCGACGCGAGGTCGCACGCAGCGAGTGAACTCACCAACTGCTCGACGAGCAGCCCGAAGGAGCACCCCAGTGACTGATATCAACGACACGACCGGCCAGACCCCGGCCGCCGGAACGGGCTTCGACCGCCTCGGACCAGACGTGGAGCGGGCCCGTTACGAGCGGGGTGCAGCCGTGCTGGCTGCCGTCGACGGAGCTGGCGGCCAGGCCGTCGTGGCCGCCCTGGCCGACATTGCACCAGCTCTGGCTCAGCACGTCGTGGCCTACGGGTTCGGCGATGTCTACGCCCGTCCCGGCCTGGCACCCGCCCAACGGCAGCTGGTCACCATCGGCATGCTCACCGCACTGGGCGGCTGCGAACCACAGCTCGAGGTCCACATCAACGCCTCACTGAACGTCGGGCTCAGCGCAACCGAGATCATCGAAGCCATCATCCACGCAGCGGTCTACTGCGGCTTTCCGAAGGCGCTGAACGCCACCTTCGTGGCCAAACGGGTCTTTGGTGAACGCGGTCTACTTCCCGTCACGGCCTGAGTCCACTTGTCGAGCGGGCGAGGGCAGTTTGTGTGCGCCGGTTGACGATGGTATACCGGCGGTCAGCCCACTGGCGCCGCCACCGCGCCGCTGCGTGGTCGCACCCCGGGGTGTGCTCGCGGGGTGCGACCACGCGCGGTGCTACAGGTGGGCCAGCATGGCGCCCGGGTGCTCGATGCAGTCGGCGACGTACCGGATGAACCCGCCGGCCACTGCGCCGTCGCAGACGCGATGGTCGAACGACAACGACAGTTGAGTGATCCTGCGCAGCTGAATCTGGCCCTGATAGGCCCACGGCCGATCGATGATCCGACCGATGGCCAGCATTCCCGCCTCCGGGTGGTTGATGATCGGCGTGGTCCCGTCGGTGCCGAACACGCCATGGTTGTTCACCGTGAACGTTCCACCGGTCAGTTCGGCCGGGCTCAGGGTGCCCTCCCGGGCTTTCCCGGTCAGCTCACGCAGCGCGTGCGCCAGCTCCAGCGTCGTCATCTGACCGGCGCCGTGCACGACGGGGACCATGAGTCCCCTTGGTGACTGGGCGGCGAAGGACAGGTTGATCCTGCCAAGTTGCACGATTTCGCCCGCGGTCAGGTCGATCCGCGAGTTCAGTTCGGGGAACTGGGTCAGGCCGCCGACGACCATCCGGGCAACCAGCGCGAAGACACCGATCTTGGCGTCCGGGAAGATGCGGCCGATCTCTGCCTTCGCCTCCATCAGTCCGGTGGCGTCCACATCGACCCAGGTGGTCGCATCCGGGATCTCGCGCCGGCTGGTGGCCAGCTTGTCGGCGATGGCTCGACGAACGCCACGCAGTGGGATGTGCTGGTCCGCCGGCGTCGTCCGCCGGCCCCCGGATTCGGCCGGCGCCGCGGTCGGGGGGCTGGTGTCCGGCGCGGCGGCTGTCACCGGCACCCAGTCTGTCGTCGCCCCGGTGCCACGCTCGATGGCATCCGCCACATCCCGGCGCAGGATGATCCTGCCCGGTCCGGTGGGGGTGACCAAGGTGAGGTCCAGGCCGGCCTCTGCGGCCAGCTTGCGCACCAGCGGGGAGATCACCCTGGCAGCCTCGCCGAAGCCAAGCTTGCTCGTCGGGCCCGGGGCCGTGACCGGCTCCGGGCCGACCGGCTCGTCGTGATCGGGGGCGTGGACCGGCTCCTCCGTAGACAGCGCCGGAGCACCGGGAAGGGGGGCCTGCTTGGCCGCCGCCGAACCCGCCGAGCCGGTCGGGGCGGACACCCGGCGCCGGCGGGTCCGCTTGGCGTCACTCGTGCCGTAGCCGGTCAGGACGTTGCCGGAGCCCTCCGGCTTCTCGTCCCGGGCTGGCTGGACGGCGGGCGCCTGCTCACCGGCCCCCGCCGCTGGGCTGGCGCTCTGGTCAGGCACGCCCCCACCGGTGTCGATCGTGATGAACGCCGACCCGACCGGGACGACGTCCCCGGCCGCTCCGTGCAACTGGGCCACGCTGCCGGCGAACGGGCAGGGCAGATCTACGGAGGCCTTGGCGGTCTCGACCACCGCGACGACCTGGTCGACGTCGACGGTGTCACCGACCGCGACGTGCCACTCGATGATCTCCCCCTCCGTCAGGCCCTCGCCGAGGTCGGGCAGGGTGAAGACCTTCATCCCACTCATGCGCTCACCGCCCCGCCCCCACCGGTGGCTTGATCTGGCAGCCACCGGCCGTCCGGCTGGTCGTCCCACTGCAGTCGAGCCACGGCGTCGAGGACCCGCTCGACCCCGGGAAGGTGATAGTGCTCCAGCCGCGGCGCCGGGTACGGGATGTCCAGCCCGGCGACGCGCAGCACGGGGGCCGCCAGGGAGTGGAAGGCCCGCTCACCGACCCGGGCGGCCACCTCGGCGCCGAATCCGGCGAACCCCTGAGCCTCCTGGACCACCACGCACCGACCGGTCTTGCGCACCGACGCCGTCACCGTCTCGTCGTCGTACGGTACGAGTGTGCGCAGGTCGACGACCTCGACGTCCCAGCCCTCCTCGGTTGCTGCGTCGGCGGCCTCCAGCGCCACCGAGACGCTCGGCCCGTACGCGACGAGGGTGACGTCGGCTCCGGTACGTCGCACCACGGCCCGGCCGCGTGTCAAATCCTCCCGGGGGAGCGACTCGAAGTCCACCTCCGACTTATGCCAGTACAAACGCTTCGGCTCCATGAAAATGACCGGATCCGGGTCGTCGATGGCGGCTCGCAGCAGCGCGTAGGCGTCGGCCACGGTGGCCGGGGTGACCACCTTGAGCCCTGGGGTGGACACGTAATAGCTCTCCGAGGAGTCGCTGTGGTGCTCCACCGCGCCGACACCGCCGGCGAACGGGATCCGGATGACCATGGGCACCGACAGATGACCGTTAGTCCGGTTGCGCACCTTCGCGGCGTGCGAGGTGATCTGTTCGAAGGCCGGATACGCGAAGGCGTCGAACTGCATCTCCACCACCGGCCGGAACCCGGACATGGCCATCCCGATGGCGAAGCCGACGATACCGGACTCGGCCAGCGGGGTGTCGAAGCAGCGGTCCTCCCCGAAGTCCCGGGCGATCCCGTCGGTAATACGGAACACCCCACCGGCGACCCCGACATCCTCACCGAAGACGACGACGTTCTCGTCGGCCGCTATCGAGTCGCGCATCGCCTGGTTCAGGGCCCGGGCGAACGTCACCGAGGCCATCAGTGACCCCCCGCCCCGACGCCACTGGCCTCGCCGGCGGCCAGCGCCTCGCTGTCAGCCTCGATCTCGGCCCGCACCATCTCGCGTTGCTCCTCCAACTGCGGCGTCGGCACCGCGTACACGTTCGTGAACATGGACATCGGGTCGATCTGCGGCTCGGCGTTCATCCGTTCCCGCAGCTCGGCGGCCATCGCCTCAGCCTCGGCCTTGACGGCGTCCACCCCGGCCTGGTCGATCAGGCCCTGGGTCAGCAGGTAGCTCTCGAGCCGAACGATGGGGTCGTTCTGGCTCCACTCCTCGACCAGCCCGGCGTCGCGGTAGCGGCTGGCGTCGTCGGCGTTGGTGTGCGCCTCCATTCGGTAGGTGTGCAGTTCGACGAGGACAGGGCCGCGGCCCGCGCGGGCGTACTCGACGCCCTTGTTGATCACGGCGAGTACCGCCATGACGTCATTTCCGTCGGCCTGTTCGGCCACCACGCCGTAGCCGATCCCCTTGTAGGCCAGCGACGGGGCCGCCGTCTGCTTGGACAGTGGGACGCTGATCGCCCACCCATTGTTCTGGATGACGAACACAACGGGGGACTTGAAGACCGCGGCGAAGTTCAACGCCTCGTGGAAATCACCCTCGCTGGTCGCGCCGTCGCCGATGAAGGCCAGCGCCACCGTGTCCCGGCCGCGGCGGCGCTCCCCGTAGGCCAGGCCGGCGGCGTGCAACAGCTGAGTGGCCAGCGGCGTGGCCGGTGAGGCGGTGTGCCAGCGCACCGGGTCGTACCCCACGTGCAGGTTCCCCCGGGGGGAGGTCAGACACTCGACCGTGTCCACCCCACGAGTGATGATCGCGACGGAGTCACGGTAGGTCGGGAAGAACCAGTCGGTGTCCCGCAGTGCTAGGACGGCCCCGACCTGGCAGGCCTCCTGACCACGCGAGGACGGGTAGACGGCCAGGCGGCCCTGCATCGTCAAGGCCGTGGCCTGCACGTTGAAGCGACGCCCGATGACCATCCGCCGGTATGCCTCGAGCAGCTGCTCGGTGGGCGGCTCGGTGTAGTCGTCGGTGACCGGGGTGACCCGATTGCCCGCGTTGTCGATGAACCGGACCGGGCTGGGGGCCGGGATGAGCGCCTGCTGGAAGGGTTCCTCGTCAGCAGGCTGCGTCAGTTCTGCGCTGGTCGTGGCCGCGGCGGCGGCGGCGGCCGCGGCCGTCTCGTCGGCCTCGGATCGGGAGCCCCCCGAGCCGTCGGCACGCTTGCTAGTCGTCATCCAGGACACCTTCCGAAGAGTTGACCCCTCGATGGTGGGTGAGGGGTGACCTAGGTCTCAATATGATGTCTCAATGCGAGACAATCGGTCCCATGATGACGGTCCCGTCGGCCAACCGTCCGGCATGAGATTCGGTTTCGACGAGACGGAACTCGGCCAGTCCGTCTCGTCTCGCCATCTGGATGCCGCCGATCGGCAGTTGATCGGCGCCCTGGTCGAGGACGCCCGCGTGTCAATCCGGACCATCGCGGGCCGACTGCACATCTCCCGTGCGAACGCGTACGCCCGCGTGCAGCGGATGCTCTCCGATGGCGTCATCGCCGGGTTCTCCGCCCGCATCGCCCCGGAGCGCGCCGGGCTGGGCACCTCGGCCTACGTCAGCCTCACCATCGAACAGCAGGTCTGGCCCAGCGTCCGCGACGAGTTGCGCAACGTGCGCTACGTCGAGCACATGGCCTTGGTAGGCGCGGAGGTCGATGTCATCCTGCTCGTCCGGGCCCCCGACAACGCCACCTTGCGGCGGGTCGTTCTCGAACACGTCCAGGCGGTGCCGGGGGTCAAGGAGACGCGCACCTGGCTGATCTTCGGTGAGGTCGAAGGGCGCGGCCCGGACTGGAGTACCCCAGTGTGAGCCGTGGGTTCCGGGCGAGGCCAGGGCTGTGGTCAGCCGGCTGCGTCCGCGTCGGCCGGCAGCCGCCCGGTGGACTTGGCGTAGTACTGGGTGGTCTTGCGGGTGGCGAAGAGCCGGGCGATCGCAATGACCGCCCCGGACGATACCGCCCAGGCCACCGCCTCGCGCCACTCGGTGTCCGGGTCCTCCGGGTTGTCCGGCGGGTCGGTGGCCATCACGAGCCTCCAGCCGCGTGTGACCACCTGCCGGGCAAGCAGTCCGGCGCCCATCGCGGCCACCGTGCCGAGCAGCTTGAACGCCTTCTCGCCCATCCGGGCCTCCTGGTCTCTCCTGCACGGCCGCTCCCGGCCCACCGTGCTGCGGTGCACGGTTCGGCCGATGCCCATCGGACAGTCTGCCAGCCCCGAGACGTCGGGATGCCCCGGGTGTACCATTTTCGTGTAACGACAGGGGAGCGCTCCGGCGCTGAGAGTGCGGTCACCACCGCAGACCCTCGAACCTGACCCGGTTAGCACCGGCGTAGGGAGTCGGGATCTCAGTCTCAGGCCCGCAGCGGCGACCGTTTCCGGGTGTGCCGAGATGGTGCGGCCGGACGGGGACCGCGTGCAGGCCTCCCCCGCGGCATCCGACGGATCCACGGGAGTTCACGACATGCACCGTCCCAGACCGATCACTCAAGAGGCAGCCAACCGACCCGTCCTGGCCCACGGCCGTCCTTTCGACTGGCGCGCCGTCGACATCGTCACCCTTGCGGTCCTCGGCGTCGCACTCGGCGTCGCGTTCTGGGGCTTCGACAACCTGGTGTATCCGGTTCTCAGCGGCCTGACCATGGGGTTTCCGCCGGCCGGCCAGCTGATGCTGGGGGTATGGCTGCTTCCCGCGGTCGTTGGTGCCCTCATCGTGCGCCGCCCCGGGGCGGCGCTGCTGTGCGAGCTGGTGGCCTCAAACGTCGAACTCCTCTTGGGGCAGAAGTGGGGCGTCGCGGTGCTGATCAGCGGCCTGCTGCAGGGTCTTGGGGTGGAGGCGGTGGCGGCGCTGCTGCGATGGCGGCGGTTCGGCGCATTGCTGGCCGTGGCCGGCGGCGCGGTGGCCGCGGTCGTCGAGACGGTCGCCTACGAGTGGTGGTGGTACGTCCCCGAGTACTCGCTGGCCTGGAAGCTGATCTATCTGGCCTGCGGCGTGGTCTCCGGTATGGTCATCGCCGGCTGGGGCGGGATGAGGCTGGTCGGGGCGTTGGCGTCGACGGGTGCCCTGGATGCGTTCCCGCCCGGCATCGAGCGGCTGTACGCCTCCGCTGATCCCGGATACGACGCCTACCCGGTGCGCTGACCCGTCGATGGTGGCCGAACCCGTCCCGGCTCCCTCCGGGGCCGGGTCGAAGCCGGGGGCGCGGGTCGACGTCGAGGCGCTGACCTGGACTCCTCTGGGCCGGCGGGCTCCGGTGCTGGCCGGGGTGAATCTGTGCCTGCAGGCCGGTGAGCGGGTGCTTCTGGTGGGCCCCAGCGGAGCCGGCAAGTCCACGCTGCTCAGGGCTCTGGCCGGGGTCTTGGACAGCGTGGAGTCGGGTTCCCTGGGTGGGTCCGTTCTGATCGACGGTCGGCGCGCTCCGGCCCGGCTGGGACGGGTGGGGCTGCTCATTCAGGATCCCAGCCAGGCTCGGGTCGCCGGGCGGGTCGGTCGGGACGTTGCCTTCGGACCCGAGAACGCCGCGCTTCCCCGAGAGTTGATTCATCAGCGGGTCCACTGGGCCCTGCAGGCGGTCGGCTTCGACTACGGCCTGGACCATCCGACCTCGGCGTTGTCCGGGGGAGAGGCGCAACGCCTGGCCTTGGCGGGGGTTCTGGCGTTGCGCCCCGGGCTGCTGCTGCTGGACGAACCGACCACCATGCTCGATGCGGACTCCGCCGCCCAGGTCCGCGGGGCCGTGGACGGGGCGGTCCGGGCTGACGGGGCCACCCTGCTCGTCGTGGAGCACCAGCTGGACGGGTGGATCGACCTCGTCGACCGCCTCGTCGTCCTCGGTCCGGACGGGCGGGTCACCGCGGACGGTCCGATCCGCCAGGTCCTGCGCCGTGACGGCGCCCGCCTGGCCGACCTGGGTATCTGGGTGCCGGGACAACCTGGTCCGGTGCCCCTCTCGGTGCCTCACGGCCTCACCGAGCCGTACCGGCGAACCGCTGGGTCGGGACTGGGGGCCGGCCCCGGGTCGGACGCCGCCGTCGGGTCCGGGTCGGGGGGGCTGCTGCGGGCCCTCAGTGTGGGGCTGGTGCGGACCTCGCCGCGCGGCCTCCGGGTTGTCCGCGGACCCCGGACGCCGATGACCGCCCTGGCCGGGGTGGACGTCCGGGTCGAGGCGGGCAGTGTGCATCTGGTCCGAGGCCCCAGCGGGGCCGGCAAGTCGTCCCTGATCTCGGTCTTGGTGGGGCTGACCGCCCCCACCAGTGGGCACGTGAGGGCCGGGCCGGCGTTGTCCCGAGGCCTGGGCGCGGACCCGTACCAGTGGACCTCACCTGAGCTGGCCGCCCGGCTCGGCTGGGTTCCGCAGCGGGCCGAGGCGGGGGTCTTGGGCGCCACGGTGTGGGACAGCCTGACGGTCACGGCGACGGCACTGGGCCGACCGGTCGGGCCGACCCGGGAGCGCGGCCGGTTGTTGATGGAGATCCTCGGGCTGAGCGGTCACGCCCGGCAGAACCCTTACCGGCTCTCCGGGGGAGAGCAACGCCGGCTTGCGCTGGCCAGCGCCGTCCTTCACGGACCTGACGTGCTCGCGCTCGACGAGCCGACGGCCGGGCACGACCGGCACACCTGGGCCGCCACCGCGGGTCTGATCCTGGCCGCCCGGGCAGCGGGCCTGGGCGTGGTCGCCGCGACCCACGACGACCTGTTCACCGGGCTGGCCGATCGGACCATGACCCTGCGCCGGGGCCGGCTGGTCGGCTCGTGATCTGGGGTGTGCTTCGCCACTGCGGTCCTCTGTCGTTGCTGCTCGCTTCGGTTCTGGTGATCCCCGCGGTGTTGGCGATCGACGACCTGGCCGAGGCCACCGTCGCGATGGCTGTGATGGCAGTGACGCTACTGGTCATGGTCGGTGGGGATCGTCTGCCGCTGTGGCGACTGGTCCCGGTGCTCATCGGCTTTGTGTCGGTGACCTGGTCTAACTGGCTGCTTGCCGCGGACCGATCCGTGGCGAACGCACTGGTCAGTGGACTGCGAGTGGCGTTCTTCGTGCTGCCAGGCGTCGTCCTGGCCAGTTATCTGGATCCCTCCACCCTGGGTGACCACCTCGGGCAGCGGCTGCGGTTACCCGCCCGGCCGGTGCTGGCCCTGTCCGCAGCGCTGCAACGGGCGGAGTCCCTCGAGGCCGACTGGGAGGACTTGGCGCGGGTTCGCCGTGCCCGGGGACTCGGCCCACGGCACGGGCCGGTGTCCAGGGTGCGTTACCTGAGCTCGATGACCTTCGCCCTGCTGGTCCACGCGATCCGTCAAGCCGGCCGGATGACCGTGGCCATGGAGGCTCGGGGCTACTCGGCAGGGGTCTCCGGCGGCCCGCGGCGCACCTGGGCCGAGCCGGCGCCGTGGACCCGCGCCGACACCCTCCTGATCCTGGTGGCGGCGGCGCTGGCGGCGGTGCCCGTCCTCCGGTGAGTCGTGCGCCGCTGGGCGCGTGCCAACCGCCAATGACAATCGTTCTCATCTACGTTAGTCTCCGGTCATGGCGCGAGCGTGTCCCGAGGGCCTGACCGGCAGTCCCATCCACGCCGGCCGCATCATGGCGCTTGCCGTTGCCCTCGCTGTGGCCGGTGCTGGGTGTTCCACCTCCTCCCCCGGCGGCGAACCCGTTACCGGCGCTGCGAGTGCAGCCGCCTCGTCGGGTGCCTTCCCCTCCCCGCCGGTGGCCGCGGGAGCGATCCGGGTGGCCGCCTCGTTCTATCCGCTGGCGTACGCGGTCGAGCGGGTAGGGGGTCCGCGGGTGGCCGTCACCAACCTGACCCGCCCGGGAGCCGAACCGCATGACGTGGAGCTGACTCCCACCGACGTCGCGACCATCGAATCGGCTGCCCTCGTGGTCTATCTGAAGGGTTTTCAGCCCGCGGTCGACGAGGCCGTGGCTCGTCGTGACTCTGCCCGGACCGTCGAGGTGTCCGGCCCGGCGCGCCTTCTGAGCGACGGCAGCAGAACCGACCCGCACTTCTGGCTCGACCCCACCCGGTACGCCTCGGTCACGCTCGAACTGGCCCGGCGACTGGCCGAGCTGGACCCCGCGGACGCCACCGGGTACCGGCAACGCGGGCAGGCCCTCGCCGGCGAACTGGCCGGGCTGGATCGGCAGTTCCGCGCCGGGTTGGCTACCTGCGCGAGCCGGGACCTGGTGACCGGGCACACCGCGTTCGGGTATCTGGCCGCCGCCTATCGGTTCACCCAAGTGGGCATCTCGGGCCTGTCCCCGGAGGCCGAGCCGGACCCCGCGTCGATGGCGCGAATCGCCTCCTACGTTCGGACCAAGGGAGTCACGACGGTGTACACCGAGACGTTGGTCAGCCCGGCAGCCGCACGGGCGGTGGCCGACGAGGCCGGCGCCACGCTCGCCGTCCTTGACCCCCTGGAAGGGCTGGCCCAGGCCTCGGCGGGCCGGGACTACCTGTCGGTGATGCGGGCCAACCTGGCCACCCTGCGCGCCGGGCAGCGATGCACGTGACCATCGCGGCGCGGCCCGACCCCGCGGGAGCCGGGGACCGGATGGCACGTCACGACCGGACGGGAGCCTCACCGGTCGTGTCGCTTCGGGACGCCCGGTTCGGCTACGCCGGACGGATGGTCGTCACCGGCGTCACCCTCGACCTGCCGGTGGGGCAGATCCTTGCGGTCCTCGGGGCCAACGGGTCGGGCAAATCCACACTGGTCAAGGGGCTGCTGGGGTTGTCCGACCAGCAACACGGGGACGTGCGTGTGTTCGGTGTGCCGATCGCCCGGCTGCGGGATCGGTACCGCATCGGCTACGTGCCGCAACGGCACGTCTTCGGCGCCGGAGACCGGGCCACCGTTGCCGAGATCGTCGCCGTCGGCCGATTGCCGCACCTAGCCTGGCACGGCCGGATGAAGGCAGTCGACCGTGCAGCGGTGACGGTGGCCCTGGACGTCGTCGGCCTGAGCGGCCGAGCGATGACCCCGGCGAGCACCCTGTCCGGCGGGCAGCAACGCCGGGTCCTGATCGCCCGGGCGCTGGCCAGCGCTCCGGAGCTGCTCATCATGGACGAACCGACGGCCGGGGTCGACGACACGAACCGGCGCATCCTGGCCGATGTGATGGGCCGGCTTGCCGCGGACGGGCGCACCCTCGTCGTGGTGACCCACGAGTTGACCGCCATCGAACGGGTCGTCGATCGGGCCGTGGTGCTCGCCTCTGGGCGAGTGGTCTTCGACGGCTCCCCCGACGGCCTGGCCGCGGCGGGATTTCACGACGAGTCGGGGCACCATCACTCCGCGATCGCCCAGGAGGGGCAGCCGCCGATCCTCGCGCCGGCCGCCGGGCCCCTGGCAGCCGCTGAGGAGGGGGAACCCCAGGGTGCCCAATGGGGTTTCGGATGACGCGTGATGCCTGAGCTGCTCGGTTTTGCGTTCATGCAGCGTGCCCTGCTGGCGGCCCTGTTGGTCGGGGTGACCGCGCCGGTGGTGGGCACCTATCTGGTGCAGCGCCGGCTCGCCCTGATCGGCGACGGGATCGGACACGTGGCCCTGGCTGGCGTGGCCATCGGGGTTCTGACCGGCACCACCCCGGTGCTGAGCGCCCTGGTCCTGGCTGTGCTCGCCGCCAGCGCCATCGAGCTGATCCGCACCTACGGGCAGACCAGCGCCGACGTGGCCCTCGCGGTGCTGTTCTACGGCGGTATCGCGGCCGGCGTCGTCCTGTTCTCCCGGTCCACCAGCGGCGCAGCCAGTCTGGCCGGCTACCTGTTCGGGGCGATCACGACGACCACGGGAGCCGACCTGGCCGTCTTCGTCGCCTTGGGCGTCGGGGTGGTCGCGGTGACCTGGGTGCTACGGCCGAGATTGTTCGCCGTCGCCAACGACGAGGAGTACGCACGAGCCACGGGCATGCGGGTCACCGGCTACAACATCCTGCTCAGCAGCCTCACCGCGGTCACCGTGGTGATGTCGATGCGCGTGGTCGGGCTGCTGCTGATCAGTGCGCTGATGATCGTCCCCAACGCGACCGCGCAGATCCTCGCCCGTAGCTTCGCCGGAACCGTCCGCTGGGCCGTCGCGGTAGGGGTGGCCTGCAGCGTCGGCGGGGTGTGGGCCTCCTACTATCTGGCCACCCCGTCCGGCGGGACCATCGTGTTGTTGGCCATCGGGGTCTTCGTTGCCTCAGCAGTGGTGAGGTCGCTGCTGGACCGGCTACGCCGCGCACCGGCCATTCTGGTCCACGACGATCACGAGCACTCACCGGACTGCGGGCACGAACGGGTGGAGCACGAGGGGCACGTCGACTACCTGCACGACGGCGAACGGCACCGCCAGCACGAGCGGCACTACCACCTGCACGATCCAGACAGTGAGCGTCGTGACCAGGCCGGACGTGGGGGACGGGGCTGACATGGGTACGGTGCGCTCGGTGCCGGTTCGGCGGCCGACCCGGCAGCGCGCCGCGGTCGCGGAGCTGATGGCCAGCCGGCAGGGGTTCGCCTCAGCTCAGGACGTCCACGCCCAGTTGCGCGCCGACGGGGACCGGATCGGCCTGGCCACTGTGTACCGGACGCTGCAGGCGCTGTGGCTGGACGGGGAGATCGACATGCTGCGCACGGACGCAGGGGAGGCCGTCTACCGGCGCTGCGACATGGACCGTCATCACCACCACCTGGTCTGCCGGACATGCCGGTTGACGGTGGAGATCGAGGGCCCGGGGGTGGGCCCCTGGGCCCTGCGGGTCAGTTCGGAGCACGGTTTCACCCGGGTCAGTCACCAGCTGGAGTTGTTCGGCCTGTGCCCGGCCTGTTCGGAGTCCCTTCACGAACCCGGCCCGTGGGTGGGCTCGCTGTGATGGCTAGAGATCCAGACTGAAGGTGCCCTTGGCCAGCTGCTTCACCTGGCCGCCGACATAGACGGTGCCATCCTCGGACACGGTCAGCCGGGCCTTGGACGGCCGGCCCACCGCAACACCCTGGATGATCTCCCGGGTGGTCCCGGTGACCCCCCTGGCCGCCAGCCAGCGGCCCAGGTTCGCCGCTCCCGATCCGGTGGCAGAGACCTCGAGCAACCCGCCGTGCGGGCCGTAGAACATCCGCGACTCGACCTGGTTCTGGCCCGACTCCGCCCACACGTACAGGGCCGGCTCGCAGTTCTGCAGCATCGCGTAGGAATGCAGCATCCGCCCGTCCAGCCGGGTGGCCCGCAGATCCTCCACGCTGCGGATCGGCAGAACGATCCCCGAGCGGGCCGCCTCGATGATCATGACGTCACCCTTGATCGCGTCCATCTTCAGACCCACCAGGGAGGCGAGGATCTGCGGCGCCGAGTCGATCGTGCGGACCTTCGCCGGCCGGGCCTGGAACACCCACAACTGCTCGGACTGGGTGATGGTGACCACACCTACCGTCTCTTCGGCAAGCGTCACGTCCCCGGTGCCACCCAGCAGCTCGCGCACGACATGCGCCGAGCCCAGCGACGCGCTGCCCGCGAATCCGGTCTCCTTCTTGGGGGAGAAGAAGCGCAGGGTCGCGTCGGCGACGCCCTCACCTGGCAGAACGAAGACGCTCTCGGTGTTGACCCGCTCCGCCAACGCCTGCATCGTCTCGGTGTCCAGACTCGTGGCCTCGTCGAACACGCACACGGACGTGCCGGTGAAAGGGTTGTCGCCGTCGGCGAAGACGTTGAGCAAGCGATAGGTGAGGTCCATGGCACCGAGCCTATGCCGACCGTCCCCGCCGGTGTGCCGAAGCGCCCGTCAGCTGCCCGTCAGCTGTCCGTGGGGCGCTCCGGGTCGGGCGTGCCGGACAGCTCGGTGGGTCTGGGTGGCATGGCCCGGACCGTAAGGATCTGCTCGGCCCGGCCGACCGGGCCGTTGATGTCGTACAGCACCGACGAGGTCAGCCCCACCCCGTGCTCGCCGAAGACGACGTCGGTGTCGAAGCCGACCCAGCCCGGCGCGGGCGGTCGGAACAGGTGGATGGTCAGGTCGATGTTGGGGAACACCCATTCGTCCGGATGGGCCCGCACCGCCACCCCGTTGGCCGTGTCCACCAGCAGCACGAACGCCGCGACCGGCCTGACCGTCACCCCGTCCACCAACCCGGTACTGGTCTGGATCCACGCTTTCCCGCTGCCCGGCTGCGACCCCGGAACCGTCCGGACATCGAGCGAGGCGATGTACCCCCCGCCCCACATGGCGGTCGCCTGCCACGGTTGCAGGGTGTCCGGGTGGGGCAGGGCGGGCGGGAAACCACCGGCGACGTCGCGGGTGTCCTGGACCGACAGCCGCCAGCCGGTCGCCCGGACGACAGCGGTGCCGCGGATGCTCAGGGTGGCCTCGACGAGCTCGATAGACCGCCCCCGCCGCACCGTGCGACAGCGCACAGTGGACGGTTCCGCGCGGATGACCCCGAGGATCTCGTAGGTGATCCGGCTCAGCTGTAGGTCAGGGCGTGGGTGGTGGCTCTCCATCTCATGAGCAAGCAGTCCGGCCACCGGGGCCATGTGCTGCTCCCACGTTTGCCAGGCCCCCTGGGTGCGCAGCGTCGGCTGATACACCCCGTTTCCAAGAGGTAGATAGTAGCTTTCGGCGTCCACGGGCAGGCTCGCGTCGGCGGGCGCACCGGTCGTGCGTGAGGAGTGTGGCACCAACCCAGGCTAGACACTGGCTGCTCCTGGCGGATGATCCGCACAGATGGGTCGCGGGCGTACCGTCGAAGGCGTGAACCGGACGTTGGCTCACGACCTCCTCCTTCTGTCCCTGGACGAGGAGGGCCGACGGACCCGCAAGGACCTGGTCGGCCACGGGGTCGTCGGCGCGGTGCTGGCCGAACTGGCCCTGGCCGGCCGGCTTGAGATCGCAAGGAAGCGGGTCATGGTGGTCAACCCCGTGCCCGTCGGAAACGAGCGTCTGGACACCGTCCTGGCCCGGATCGCCGCGGACAAGCCACGCAAGCCTCAACGGTGGGTGGAGAAGCTGCGAAAGGGGCTCGCAGACCAGCTCATCGAGGACTTGACCGCGGCGGGGGTGCTGCGCCGGGAGGAGGGACGAGTGCTCGGCTTCATCCACAGCGACCGCTATCTCCAGCCGGATTCGGACCGACCGACGACCTGCGCAGCCGGTTGCGCTCCCTGCTGGCGGGTGGCCCGGTGCCCGAAGACCCCCGCCTCGTCGTGTTGGCGCACCTGGTCCAGGTGACGGGGGTGCACAAGCTGGTGGCCCCCGAACTGCGGGGTCGTGAGGTGAAGCGGCGGATCGGCGAGCTGTCCCTCCACCCCTGGGCCTACCAGGCCGTCCGCAAGGCGATCGAGGCGACGCAGGCCTCCGCGGCGGTCATCCTCGCGGCGGTCGCCACCACGAGCGACTGACCACCACCGGATCAGGACACCCACCGGCTGCCGTTCCGGGCGGCTTGGGACACGCCGGCACGGCCCGGGCTACTGTCGGCTCCATGGCCGACCCCGGGGCCGCGTCGTCGTCACCGTCGTCATCGTCGACACGGCCGACACCGTCGACGCGGCGGACCCTACTCGCCGAGACGTGGCTGGTCCTCGGCGTGTCGCTGGGGGCATCGGGGATATGGGCCCTGCTGTCCATCGTGCGGCGGCTGACCGATCCGCTGCCGCTCAACCAGCAGCGTTCGGCTCTCAACTCGGCGGTCACCCCGGACCGCCCGTGGCTGGATCTGGCCTACCAGGTGGTGGGTATCGGGCTGGCCCTGGTGCCAGTGCTCCTGGTGACGCATCTGCTGCGTCGCGCCGATCCGGGCGCGCTCGCCCGGATCGGCGCCGACTTGGCTCGGCCGGGGTCGGACCTGCTGCGGGGTGTCGGGCTGGCCGCCGTTGTCGGCGTGCCCGGGCTCGGTTTCTACCTCGCCGCCCGCGCCGTCGGCATCAACACGACGGTCTCTGCTTCGGGTCTGGGTGCGGTGTGGTGGGCGGTACCGGTCCTGGTGCTGGCTGCCGTGCAGAACGCCGTCCTCGAGGAGGTGGTGATGGTCGGCTACCTGTTCACCCGGTGGCGCCAGGCCGGCTGGGGGGTTGCGTTGGTCATCGTCCTGTCCGCGGTGATCCGCGGCACTTACCACCTCTATCAGGGCTTTGGTGGGTTCCTCGGCAACGTGGCGATGGGTGTGCTGTTCGGCTGGGTGTACCACCGGACCGGCCGGGTCGGCCCGCTCGTCGTGGCACACGCCCTGCTCGACATCGTCGCTTTCGTCGGTTATGCGTTGCTGCGCGGTCGGGTCTCCTGGCTGTAGGGGAAACGATGGCTCGGATCCGCGTGGGCACCTCGGGGTGGGTGTACGACAGCTGGCGCGGTCCGGTGTACCCGCCGCATGTCACCGACCGAACCCGGCTGGAGTACTACGCCCACAACCTGTTCGACACCGTCGAGCTCAACGCCAGCTACTACCGCTGGCCACCGGACTCGTCGTTCCGCTCGTGGCGGCGCCGGCTTCCGCCCGGATTCGAGCTGACCGTCAAGGCGCCCCGCGGTCTGACCCACGCCAAACGACTGTACGCACCGGAGCGGTGGGTTGGGATCGTGGAGCGGGGCCTGTCCATCCTCGGTGACCGTCTGGGGCTGTTCCTGGTCCAGCTACCGCCGGGGATGCCCCGCGACGACGCGCGGCTCGACTACTTCCTGGGCTGCCTGGGTTCCGGGGTACGGGTGGCGGTGGAGTTCCGTCATCCGAGCTGGCACTGCGAGGACGTGTTCGCGCTGCTGGAGCGTCGGCGGGCGGCGTACGTGGTGATGAGCGGAGCCGGACTGCCGTGCATCCTTCGGGTGACGGCACCGTTCGCCTATGTCCGGTTGCATGGCCCGGATGATGTTCACCTGTACGGCGGTAGTTACGACGACGCGGCCATGGGATGGTGGGCAGCCCGCTTGGGCGAGTGGGCCACCGGTGGAGTCGATGGATACGCCTACTTCAACAACGACGCCGACGGTCGGGCGGTGCGCAACGGGCACGCCCTGCGCTCGGCCCTCGCATCCCGCGGCTGGTCCACCTGACCTGCGACCCTTGCGACGGCGCTGGGATAAGCCGGGCTACCCGCCGAACATGGACAGCCACTGCTGGCGGTTCCCCGGCCGGAAGACGTAGTTCTGCTGCCGAACGGTCGCCAAAGGCGCGCTGGCCGGCATCGAGTAGCGGTGACCCGGGTAGACCACGGTGTCGTCGGGAAGGTTGGAGAGTCGCTGCAGGCTGTCGTACATCAGCTCGGGGTCCGCGCCGGGAAGGTCGGTTCGGCCGCAGCCGTCGATGAACAGGGTGTCCCCGGAGACCAACCGGCCTTCCACCATGAAGCACTGGCTTCCGGGGGTGTGGCCAGGGGTGTGCAGGCACTCGATGTCAACGCCACCGACGGAGATGACGTCCCCGCCCGAGTGCTGGGTCAGGTCCGACTCGGCGATCCCGGTGGTCCTGGCCACCCACGGCGCCTCCTCCTTCTGAACGTGGACCGGAACGTCGACCAGATCGAGTAGCTCGACCACCCCTTCGAGGGTGAATCCCCACAGCGCCCCCCCGATGTGGTCAGCGTGGTAATGCGTGGCCAGCACGCCGGTGATCCGCATCTCGTCCTTGGCCAGGATCTCGACCAGGTCGGTCACGCCGTGGGCCGGGTCGACGAGCAGGCACTCTCCGGTGCTGCGGTCACCGATGGCGTAGCTGAAGTTGACCATCTCGCGCGCGATCTGGTCGGAGACGGCGAAGTCGCGCCCGGAGAGCATCTGTCGGAAGTAGAGCCGGTTGCCTGCCTGAGCGGGGGTGCTGGTCACCTCACCACGATAACCGGGCCGGGCTGGTTGCCCTGGCGGCGCCAGGGTACCCACGAGTGCTGCGGGGTGGCGGCCGAGCTGGCCTGCGGAGCCCCAGCCCGTCGACTGCGAGACCAGCGACTTACTGGCGCAGGAGGCTGGCTCAGTGCAAGGCGGGGTTGTACCTCAGCGAGTTCGGCCGACCCCGGCATTCGGCCCCGATGGCGATGTCCGTGGCGACCTGGTTCCTGCCGCGCATCTGCTCCAGACGGGGGACCACTCGGTCGCGCAGGTTCCACGGGTCGATCGTGTTCAGGTAGATCTTGGTCCCGCCCTCGAACCCGGCCAGGGTGGAGACCCGCCACTTCAGCACCACCCGCCAGGGCATCGGAAGGTCGACGTCGGGAGCCTGGTGGTGCCACTCCTCGTTGCAGGGGATGTCCGCCCCGGTGGCCGCGTGGCAGGCGTGCAGCAGGTCGGACAGGCCACGCACCTCGGCCGGGTCCTGGTCCCACGGCGGGCAGACCGGGCTCTTGCTGTACACCTCCAGGGTCGGATACCGGTGTCCGAAACCGGCGAAGGCCACGGCGTGCTCGTTCTCCGCAACCAGCAGGTTGTGCCGGCCCGCGTAGTCCACGGCCATCTCGTTGTACAGGTTGATGTTGGCCCTCAGCCGGGACAGCTCCTGGTCGGTTCGGATGCTCCTGTCGTCGACGGCGACCAGTTGTTTGTGCAGGTGATCGAACGAGGCCCCGGCCGGTTTCAGCCAGTTCTGGAACACCGCGACGTACCGGGCGTATCGGTTGGCCTCGTACAGCGCCCGGAGCGCCTCCACGGTGAATTCGACGTATCTGGCGTGTTCCAGGGGGGTCAGGGTCCCGGACGAGGCCAGTTGGTCGTCATGGGTGGCGCCGTCGACGTAGTGCCGGCGGGCGACGATCACGTCATGACATCCGGCGAAGAAGGCCACCGCGTGTTCAAGGCGCTCATCCTCGCCCAGGGCATCCCAGACGGCCGGCTCCATTCCCTCTGCGACCAGCCGGATCCGGAGCAGGTCGAGGACCTGCCGGCGGCCGAGGGCATCGGACAGGTAGCGACTCTGGTGCTCGCGGGCGGCGTCGTCGGGTAGGTAGTCGTAGTTGGTGTGCCAGTAGTCGTAGGAGACGATCTCGAAAAGGTTCGGGATGCGGCGGAACTCCGCGGGCGCGGCCAGGACGTCCGCCGGGGGCAGGGCCCGCTGCAATCGCCAGAGGTCATCGCTGCGGGTCAGACGCGCCTTCTCCGGTGGCGTCTCCAGGTAGCGACCCGAACAGAAGGCGCAGAACCGGCCTTGACAATCCAGATCGATCGGCGCCGGATCGCCCGAAGCCACGCCCAGCGGGCGGTTGCCACGACGGGGTACGGTCCAGACCGCGGTGCCGGAGTAGGGGTTGATCTGCTTGAGCGTTCCGTCGGCCATCCGCCGCAAGGGCTCGGGCCAGGTGGGTGCCGCGAACACGTCGCCAGCCTACGCCGCGGGCTGCCCGCACCCGGCGTACGGTCGTCGGCGGCCCGGCACCGACTGCTACCGGCGGAGGTCCGCCCGGCCTCGGCTGACCGACTCCAGGTGAGCGACTGCCGCGTCCATTGCCTCACCCGAATAGGGGTTGGACAACCCTGCGCGGCCCTGGTTCAGCGCGTCGATCGCGACAGCCGCGTTGCGCAGATACACCGCGGTGACCTGCTGGTCGGGAGCCAGCTCCCCGGTGCACCGGTCCAGGGCGAGCTGCTGGGCGAATGCGCGGGCGGCTCTGCTCTGATCGCTCATCCCGGGCTGAACCAACTCGCCCGTGGCGTGCTGTAACAGGTCCTTGTCGGACTCGGTCAGGTAGCGGACGTAGTTCATCACGGAGGATCGCGGCGGACCGGAGACCAGCGAAGTGGTGCCCCCGACCTTCCCGGTTGTCGTTGCGCGCGGTGCGACGCTCCTATGCGCGGGGTCGGTCCTGGTGCCGGCGGCCGCGTGCTGAGTGCCTGATGAACCGATGATCCGCATGATCGTCTCCCTGAGGGGTCGGAAGTAACGCCAAGCGAGCGTCTGGAACGACAGATCGACCGAAAAGCCCATGAGTTGAGAGGTATTCGGTGTTCGAGTCCGGGTCCGGGTATGGACCCGGACGGACCCTCGATCAGCTCCGGACGCCCGGACCCGACGCCGTTGTCGGGGTGGTCGGGGGTGCGGTGGCGGTCGTGGCGCCGGTCGAGTCGCCGTCCGTCGCCGCGGTGCCGGCGGTGCCCGTGATGTCGGCACCCGGGCCGGCGTCCTTCTCAGCCTGTTCGACCAGGTCCCCAGCTGCCGCGATGTCGTCCCCGTCGGTGTCGTCCTTGTCCTGCTCACCTTCTGGGGTGGCCGGATGGGAGGCGGCAGCCACCGCCTGCGCTGCCGCGACCTCGCTGAGCTCCCACCGGCGCTTGTAGATGTCGAACATGGCGATCAGCGCGGCGACCAGCGGCACCCCGACGAGGGCGCCTGACGCACCGAACAGCGAGCCGCCGAGGATCGCCGAACCGAATGACACCGCCGGGTGCACGCTGACGGCGCGCGCACTGATCCGCGGCTCGAAGGTGAGGTTCTCGATCTGCTGGTAGACGATGGCGAAGACCAGGACGTACAGGCCCTTGCGGGGGTCGTCGCTGCTGAGGCCGACCAACACCGGCAGCAGAATGCCCAGGTAGGTTCCGATGGTGGGGACGAACTGGGCGATCACGCCGGTCCAGATGCCCAACGGCAGCCAATACGGCACTCCGACGATGAGCAGGAACACCGACGTGAAGCTGCCGCAGATCAGCGCCAACACGAGCCGTGCGCCCACGTACCCGCCGATCTTCGTCAGGGCCAATTGCCAGAAGGTCAGCACGATCACCTGGTGCCTCGGCGGAAACATGCTGGCCACCCAGCGGCGCAGCCGCACGGCGTCGGCGGACAGGTAGAAGGCGAAGAACAGGAACGCGAACAGGGTCAGCGCCGCAGACAGCACATTCGTCAGCACCCCGACCAGCCCCCCGGCCAGGTTGGTCGCCAAGTCGGTGATCCTGGCGGTGTCGATCCGAGCACTGGCCAGCAGAGTCTGAGTGTCGAAGTCAGTCCCGAACGTGTCGTTCACCCAGGCCACCATGGCCGCGGTGATGGCCGGAACCGACTCGGCGAACTGCATGATCTGATCCCGCAGCAGTCCCCCAAACATCATCAGGAACGTGGCCAGGCCGGCCAGCACCAGCAGCATGGTCACCGCGGCGGCAACCCCGCGCGGCATCCACCGGGACAGTCGCGACACCGCCGGCTCCATCGCGATGCTCGCAAAGAAGGCCATCACCAGGGGAAACAGCACCGGCGCTCCGTCGACCACGACGAACTGCAGCAACAGCGCCAGGGCGATGACGGCAACCAGGGTCCATCCTGCCCGCCAGACCGAGCGAGGCTCGATGGTCACCCGGGTGGTCGGCGGCTCAGCGCTGGCGGCGAGGCCCTCGGCCGCCATGGGCGGCATTCCAGCCGCCCCACTGTGCGGCTGAGGTGCCTCGTCCCGGGCGGACCGGTCGGCCGCCCGAGGGCGCCGGGCCAGCGCCGCGGCCAGTGGCGAGGAGCCCGCTGCGGCACGGGACGGCCGGAGGTCTCGCAGTCTGCCGCGCCAATCCGCCATGTCTGGCCGCCTTTCGTGACATCGGGCGACCCAGGATCACCGCCGCCGGTCCCATTCTCCGCGCTGGGAAGACCAGTCAGGAACCTCACGCCGGCGGCGGACGGCCCCGGACGTAAGATATATGACGTACGATATATCTGGGGACAGTTCGATCGTCTTTGAATCAACGGTGGCCCGAAAGGGGTCGTGCGATGCACATCAAGGTGCTGGGTCCCGGCTGCAAGAACTGCCAGAACCTCGAGAAGGCGACCAGGGCCGCCCTGGACGAGCTGGGCTGGGAGGCGACCGTCGAGAAGGTGACCGACTACCCGCAGATCGCGGCGTACGGAGTCATGAGGACGCCGGGCCTGGTCGTGGACGACCAGGTGGTCGTGTCCGGTCGAGTGCCCAAGGCCGCCGAGATCAAGCACATGCTGACGGCGGCCCGCTAGCCAGCAGCTCTGCGTGTGACTGGGCACGGTCAGGAGCGAGGAACGACGTCGGTTGCGCCGGACCCGATTGTCGATGTGTTCTTGAGGGTGAGCTCGAGCGGCGAGGCGGGTAGGGCGTCGGAGCGGATGCAACCGAGAACAGGGAGGTGGCGTGACTGCTCCGGTGGCGCCCGTGGCAGGCGTGGACGACTCGGGGGTTGCGCGGCGCCTGTCGGTCCTCGACCGGTTGCTTCCGGTGTGGATCCTGCTGGCGATGGCCGGCGGGCTGCTGCTCGGGCGGTTCGTTCCCGGGCTGGACACCACGCTGGAGGCGGTCACGATCGGTGGGGTCTCGCTGCCGATCGCCGTCGGCCTTCTGGTGATGATGTACCCGGTGCTGGCCAAGGTGCGATACGCCGAGACCGGCCGGGTGACCCGGAACCGCCGGCTGATGGGCTTGTCGCTGGCACTGAACTGGCTGATCGGCCCGGCGTTGATGTTCGCCCTGGCCTGGGTCTTCCTGCCGGATCTGCCGGAGTACCGGACCGGCTTGATTATCGTGGGACTGGCACGGTGCATTGCGATGGTGCTCATCTGGAACGACCTGGCATGCGGTGACCGCGAGGCCGCCGCCGTACTCGTCGCCGTCAACTCCGTGTTCCAGGTGCTCGCGTTCGCGGGGCTGGGCTGGTTCTACTTGGAGGTACTCCCGGGCCGGCTGGGACTGCCTACGACCAATGTCGAGTTCTCGGTGTGGGCCGTGGCCGTGTCGGTGCTGGTATTCCTCGGCGTTCCGCTGGTGGCTGGCTTTCTGACCCGGTTCTACGGCGAACGGGTCCGCGGACGGCAGTGGTACGAGGGCCGCCTGCTACCGCGGCTGGGGCCCTGGGCGTTGTACGGGCTGCTCTTCACCATCGTCGTGCTGTTCGCCCTTCAGGGCGAGGCCATCACCTCTCGCCCGTGGGAGGTGGCCCGGATCTCGCTGCCCCTCATCGCCTACTTCGCGATCATGTTCACCGGGGCCCTGCTCCTGGCCCGTGTGCTGCGGATGAGCTATGCGACCTCGACGACGATCGCCTTCACCGCGGCCGGCAACAACTTCGAGTTGGCGATCGCGGTGGCGATCGGCACGTTCGGCGTGACGTCGGGCCAGGCCTTGGCGGGAGTGGTCGGTCCGCTCATCGAGGTGCCGGTGCTGGTGGGGCTGGTGTACGTGGCCCTCTGGGCGGGACGCCATCTGTTCCCCGGCGACCCGACTGCCCCGCGATCCGAGACTCAGCCGCGAAAGGACCCCAGATGACCCAGAGCACCAAGAGACCCACAGTGCTGTTCGTCTGCATCCACAACGCCGGCCGATCGCAGATGGGTGCGGCGTACCTGAGTCACCTGTCCGGGGGTGCGGTCGAGGTACGTTCGGCCGGATCGGCACCGGCCGACGCCATCAACCCCGTGGTCCGTGAGGCGATGGTCGAGGAGGGCATCGACATCGGCGCCGAGAAACCGAAGGTGCTGACCACCGAGGCGGTCGAGGCCTCGGATGTGGTCATCACCATGGGCTGCGGGGATGCCTGCCCGTACTTCCCGGGCAAGCGCTACGAGGACTGGGTCCTGGCCGATCCGGCCGGACAGGACGTTGAAGCGGTCCGCCCGATCCGCGACGCGGTCAGGGCACGGGTGCTGAGGTTGCTCCACGAGTTGGGCGTCACCCCGGCAGCCCCGGGACCGGCCCAGGGCGCCAGTCGCAGCGATTGACCTCAGCGCCGACTGGACGGAGTGACCGGACGCCGCTGGGTCAGCCTCCCGGGCGAGCCACTCTGCTGGCAGCACGTGTGCGAGGGGTAGGGGCCGTGTCCTGACTACGCGCCAGTCCGCCCCAAGCCCGGTTTCGGTTCGAGCAGTGGCCCCGCCGCAGTGGTGCGCGGTCAGTCCTGAGTGCGTCGAAGGAAGGCTCGCAACGCGAACGGCGCGATGACCGCGGCGAGTCCGACGGTCCAGCAGATCGTCACCAGCACGGGGTGGTGCAGCGGCCAGGACGCCTCCGGTGGTGCCGCCGGGGCGTTGCCCCACAGCGTCCGCATGGCCTGGACCAGCGAGGAAATCGGGTTCCACTCCGCGATCGTCCGCAGCCACGGGGTCATGTTCTCGGTCGGCGCGAAGGTGTTGGCCAGGAAGGTGATCGGGAACGTCGTGACGAACATGAAGCCGTTGACGGCCTCCACCGAACGGAACGTCGATCCGACCAGGATGCCGATCCAGATCATGGAGAACCCGAACATCAGCAGCAACAGGAAGGCAAGCATGGCCTCGGGCAGGCTGCCGCGGATCCGCCAGCCGACGACCAGGCCGGTCAGCGACATCACCACCACCCCGATGCTGGAGTGGATCAGGCTGGACAGGCTGCGCCCGATGAGAACGGACGCGCGGCTGATCGGCAACGAGCGGAACCGGTCCACGATGCCCCGGTCGATGTCTGCGGTCAGCCCGACCGCGACGACGAACGATGAGAAGGTCATGGTTTGCGCCATGATCCCGGGCAGCAGCCACTCGCGGTAGGAACCCGCACCGATCTGGATCGACCCACCGAACACGTAGGCGAACAGCAGGACGAACATGACCGGCTGGATCGTGACGTCGGTCAGCATTTCCGGCATCCGTCGGATGTGCTTGAGGTTTCGCCACACCATGATCAGCGATTGCTGGATCAGGCCGGGCGCCTGCAGCACGGGGCGCAGACCCGATTCGGCCGGCCGGGTCGTCGTCACAGTGGTCATGCCGACTCCTCGATCGTGACAGTGGGGTCTTCGGCGCGGTGGCCGGTCAGGTGGAGAAACACGTCGTCGAGGCTGGGCCGCTTCAGACCCAGGTCGTCCAGCTCGATATCGGTGTCCTCGAAGACGGTGGCGATGCGGGTCATTGCGCTCAGTCCCACCGCTGGGGCAGTCAACTGGCGTGCCGCATTGTCGACGTGGACCTCCCCGACGTGTCCCTGCAGCAGCTCCCGAGCCCTGGGCAGGTCGGCGGCGTGCGAGACGGTCAGCACCAGGCTGGCCTGGCCTGCCTGGTCCTTCAGCTGCAGCGGCGTCCCGGCCGCGATGATCCGGCCGCGGTCGAGGACGACGATGGAGTCGGCTAGTTGGTCGGCCTCTTCCAGGTACTGCGTGGTCAGCAGCAGGGTGGTGCCGTCGGCGACCAGCCCGCGCAGCACGTCCCACAGCTCGACCCGGCTGCGCGGGTCCAGACCCGTGGTCGGCTCGTCGAGGAACAGCACCGGGGGGACTGCGATGAGGCTGACGGCCAGGTCGAGCCGCCGCCTCATCCCGCCGGAGTAGGTCTTGACGATCCGGTCGGCGGCGTCCCCCAGGGAGAAGCGGTCCAGCAGATCGCTGGAGAGCCGGCGTAGGTCGGGTCCTCGGATGCCGTACAGCGATCCGATCAGGCGAAGGTTCTCCCGGCCGGTCAGCAGATCGTCGACCGTGGCGGCCTGACCGGTCAGCCCGATGCTGCGGCGGACCGCCGCCGCCTCGGTGCGCACGTCGTGCCCCGCCACCCGGGCGGTGCCGGACGTCGGCGTGCTCAGCGTCGTCATCATCCGCACGGTCGTCGTCTTTCCCGAACCGTTAGGCCCGAGCAGGCCGAGGACCGAGCCGGCCGGGGCGACGAAGCTGACGTCGTCGACCGCGACGGTCTCGCCGAAGTGTTTGACGAGTCGGTCTGCCTCCAGGGCGAGGTGTGCCATGGTGTCCCTCCGAGTGGGCGCGGCGACGGGGTGTGCCGCCGCAAACGATGCTGCCGGACAGCACCGACAACCCGCCGTTCATTCCCGAAGGCCGTCCACCCGACCGGGTTTTCGCCGGACGGTCGGCGCGGTCAGTCAGCGGGCTACTCGCGCGAGGGCTCGGCGGGTCAGCTCGGAGAGTGCCCCGGCCCCCTCCTGCCCCCGATTCAGCCAGTCGGCGTACACCGGGGCGAGGACTCGCCAATCGTCGTCGGTCATCGCATACCACGCGGTGTCCCGATTGCGGCCCTTGACCACACTGGCCTGCCGGAAGGTGCCCTCGGGTCGGAAGCCCAGCCGGACCGCCGCCGAACGGGAGGGCTGGTTGAGGGCGTCGCACTTCCACTCGACGCGGCGGTAGCCGAGGTCGTCGAAGGCATGCCGGGCCATGAGGTACATCGCCTCGGTCGCGGCCCCGGTCCGGGCCAGCCGGGGACCGAACAGCACCCAGCCCACCTCGAGGCACCCCGCGGCCGGTTCGATCCGCAGGTAGGAGGCCATTCCGACGGCCCCGCCGGTGGTCGAGGGAACGATTGCCAGCGGCACCAGACTCGGGTCGCCGACCAGGGCGGCCAGGGCCGCCGCGTGCGTCCGTGCGGTGTCGAACGGGCCGATGGGCAGGTAGGTCCACAGTGGCTCCCGGCCGGGACCGCAGGTCTGCGCGAACAGGTCCCCAACGTGCCGGTCGGCCAACGGTTCGAGCCGGACGTGCTCGCCGGCCAACACCCCCGGGCGGGGCCGGGCCCGGGCCGACCAACCGGGGACCAGCCGTCCGACCGGTTGCCCGAACTGGTTCACCGCCACGCTGCGAGGGTAGGCGATACTGGTCCGGACATGTTCTCCCCGCGACGTGGCCTCGGCCTGCAAGGTGGCCGCCGTGGCAGAGTCCGCGGCCGCGCCGGCCCCGAGCGGAAGCCGCGGGTCGGGATACCGCGAGAGATCTGGGTGCTGGTCGCTGCGGCCTTCGTCATCGCGCTCGGGTTCGGCTTGGTCGCGCCGGTGCTGCCGCAGTTCGCACAGAGCTTCGACGTGGGGATCGCGGCCGCGTCGCTCATCGTCAGCGTCTTTGCGTTCATGCGGCTGGCCTTCGCGCCGGTCGGCGGGGCACTCGTGCGCCGGCTCGGGGAGCGCCCGGTCTACCTTGCTGGGCTGCTGATCGTGGCCCTATCCACCGGGGCCTGTGCGTTCGCCCAGTCTTACGGGCAGTTGTTGGTCTACCGGGGCCTGGGGGGAATCGGCTCGACGATGTTCACGGTCTCGGCGATGGCGCTGATCGTGCGGCTGGCACCGCCGACCATCCGCGGCCGGGTCTCCTCGGCCTACGCAACGTCCTTCCTGATCGGCAACATCCTCGGTCCGGTCCTGGGTAGCCTCATCGCGGGCTTCGGCTACCGGGTGCCGTTCCTGATGTACTCGGTGGCGCTGCTGGTCGCGGCGGGGGTGGTCGCGGTCTTCCTGTCCGGGGCAGCACTGCAGCCGGACCCCGACACGCCCGTACTGCCGGCGATGACGCTGGGCGAGGCGTGGCGGGACACCGCGTTCAGGGCCCTGTTGGTGTCGGTGTTCGCCCACGGCTGGGCCAGCTTCGGGGTGCGGGTGGCGATCGTGCCGCTGTTCGCCGCGGCCGTCCCGGGCATCGGCCCGGGGATGGCCGGGGTGTCGCTGACGGTGTTCGCCCTCGGCAGCGCAGTGGCCAACAACGTCTCCGGTCGGGTCGGTGACCTGCACGGAAGGCGGCCGCTGATCCTGGCCGGCCTGGTGGTCAACGGGGTGGGGACGGCGGCACTCGGGCTGACCGGGTCCATCCCGGCGTTTGTCGCGCTGTCCCTCGTGGCAGGTCTGGGGACGGGCCTGCTGGCGCCGGCGCAGCAGGCCAGCATGGCCGACGTCGTCGGCAACGATCGCAACGGCGGCAGCGTCCTGGCCACGTTGGCGATGGTGCAAGACAGTGGCGCCATCGTCGGGCCGCTGCTGGCTGGGTGGCTGGCCGACACCGCTGGCTACCCCATCGCCTTCGCCCTCACTGGCGCGGTGGCACTCGTGGCGACGGTGCCCTGGCTCCGGGCCAGAGAGACTCTGCCCGGCCGGGGCGGTCTGGTCTGATGAGCGACGTCCCACCCGCGATCCTTCGGCTGGCCCGTCAGGCCACCCGAGTCACCGTGCTGACCGGCGCCGGGATGTCGCAGGAGTCGGGTGTGCCGACCTTCCGGGACGCCCACACCGGCCTATGGGCCCGGTTCGACCCGCTGGAGCTGGCCACCCCGCAGGCCTGGGCGCGGGATCGTGACCTGGTCTGGGCGTGGTACCTACACCGGGTCCGCGCCGTGCGGGCAGCGCAGCCGAACGCCGGGCACCTCGCCATCGCCGACTGGTCCCGGCGCCCGGGGGTGAGTATGCAGCTGGTCACCCAGAACGTCGACGACCTGCACGAACGGGCGGGCAGCACCGTGCTGGCGCACCTGCACGGCAGTCTGGTGGCGTTGCGGTGTGACACCTGCGGCCGGGCCTACCCCGGGTCATCGATCGCCATCCCGGTCGAGATTCCGCAGCGACTGGCCCCACCACCGTGCCCGACGGCCTCCGCCCCCGCAGTCGCGGCTGAGGGAACGAGCGGTTGCCCCGGTCACGTCCGCCCGGGGGTGGTCTGGTTCGACGAGCCACTGCCGACCGGGTTGTTCGACGCCGCCGTCGACGCGGTCCGCAGCGCCGACCTGGCGCTGGTCGTCGGCACTTCGGGGGTCGTCTACCCAGCGGCGATGCTGCCCGACCTCGCCGAGACCGCCGGGGTGCCGGTGGTGGAGATCAACTCGGCCGTCACCGGCCTGAACCCGCGGGGGCGGCACTCGTGGCGGTCCACCGCGGCGGTGGCCCTGCCGGCCCTGCTGGCGGCCCTCGACTGACCGCCGGTGGCGTGGCCGACGCTCGATCGTGGCCTACCACGGCGTCCGGGTGCGAGGATGACGTCCATGACGCAGGTGCCCCTCCCGATCGTGGACTGGGCGCGCTCGGCCGACCGGATCACGGTGATGACCGGCGCGGGCATGTCCGCCGAGTCCGGCGTGCCGACGTTCCGCGATGCACCGGACTCATTGTGGTCCCGGTTCGATCCGAAGCAACTGACCAGCATCGGAGCGTGGTGGGAGGACCGGCACCTGGTCTGGGGCTGGCACATGTGGCTGGCCATGCTGATGCGGGACGCGCAACCTAACGCGGGCCATCACGCCCTGGCCCGCTGGGGCCGGTCGGCCACCGTCCGGGTGGTCACCCAGAACATCGACGACTTGCACGAACGTGCCGGCTCGCAGGTCCTGGCGAAGGTCCACGGCAGCATGACCGCGTTCCGCTGTGAGGCCTGCGCGGCGCCTCACACCGAACCGGTGGGTATTCCGGACGAACCGGTCGAACGCCTCGCACCGCCGGAGTGCCGGGCCTGCGGCCAGGCCGTGCGCCCGGGCGTCGTGTGGTTCGGCGAGTCGCTGCCCGGTCAGGCGTTCGAGGCGGCCATCGACGCGATGCTCGACGCCGACCTTCTCCTGGTCATCGGCACCTCCGGGATCGTGCAACCGGCGGCGTCCCTGCCCGACCTGGCCCGCGGCCACGGGGTTCCGGTGGTCGAAATCAACCCGCAGGTCACCGCGCTGTCGACCCGGGTAGACGAGGTCTGGCGGGTCAGTGCCGCGGACGGGCTTGCGGCCCTGGTGGACGCCGTCCTGGACGACTGAGCCTCACCCGCCGCTGCCGACCACTATCGGGATCGCCGGCATGGTGGCGTTGCTGGCCATGCCGGTGATCCGGGACAGCCAGGCCAGACTGGTGGTCTTGACCCGCCCCATGTCCCCGACGACGATGCCGGCCAGGCCGTGCAGGCTGACCGAACCCAGGTCGTAGTACGTCTCGTGGCCCACGGCCAGCCGCAGCAGGGCCCGTTGACCCCCCGGGTAGGTCGTGGTCCGCGGCACCGGCGCGAGGATCTGCACTCCGGCAATCTGAATCACCTGGATGCCGAAGAAGTTCAGCAGTGCCACGACGTCGCCGGGTGCGACGGCGGCGAACAGCGTGTTCGGCGGAATCTTCAGTTGGTCGATCGAAGTGACGAACATGCCCGGGCAGCCGACGACCATGGCCGCGTCGAAGACGTCGGTCTCCTGAAGGGCCAACCCGAACACCGAGGCACCGTAGGAGTGCCCGGAGGCAACCAGCCGGACGTCCGGGCCGACGATGGCCCGCACCCCCTCCGCGCAGCGGATCAGGTAGGGGGCCCCGGCCCGGGCGTATTGGTCATCGGAGGCCTCCCCGGGCACCAGTACGCTGGCGCCGCTGTCGCCCAAGGCCCGCCGCCGGGCGATGTCGTACGGCGCCTGATAGCCGATCCAGTCCAGGATGGCGACCCGGCGGGTGTCCCCGCCCAGGATTCGAACCGCCTCGCTACGCAGATTCGACAACCACGTCGCCTCGCGGAAGAGCCGTAGGTCGACGGTGGTGGTGGCGCCGGGGACATGGACGACGACGTGGTCGGCGTGGTCGATGTCCCCCAGCACGATGGCGATCCTCAACGGGTACTGGCGGGCGTCCAGCAGGTACAAGAAACGCTCCTGCAGCGGCGTGGTCACCGTTGTGAGGTCCACGCTGTCCTGGAACTTCGGGTCGAACAGCTGCTGCAGCCTCAACAGTCCGCGCAGGTCGCGCTGGTCCTCCTCGTCCAGGTCTGGGATCGGCTCGCCATTGTCCCCGACCAGGTGCGCCCGGTTGGCCAACTCCGTCTCCAGCAGCCTGAGGTTGGCTTTGTGCCGGGCGCGCATCGGCAGCCCGTCAGTCGATCCCACCCACGACGGGTTCCGCGTCATCACCATCGACCGGTCGCTGTCGGACAGGTCCTCCCACCAGTCCCGGATCGCATAGGGGTCGTTGCTCGGCGGCATCGGGGACAGTAGCTCACCGGAGACACCGACGGTGGGGAACCGCTCGGCGGCCGCTCGTGCCTGCACCCGCAGCTGCTCGACCAGCAGGTTGGCCGCGTACATCCCGGCCTCCGTGCGTACCCGGCGAGCATCCTCCTCGGCCAGTGCGGTGGGCTCCGTCGACTCCCGCCACGACTGGTCGTTCTCGCATAGCCGGGTGTAGTGCTGGTACACCGGGACGGCCTCGGCCAGGGCATGCGCGATCGTCGTCGACACCCGGTCCAGGGCGCTGGCGAGGGTCTCTCGCTGTGGCGTCATCGCCGGATCACCCCTTTGGTGGCAGTCATGGGAATGAACCGATCCCGCAAGTGTACGTTACCGACCGGTAAAGGCGGCTAGGTGCTTTTGGTCCTCCTACCCGGACCGGGGGGGCGCAGTTGGGTGCTGACGCGCGGCCGCCGACACCGGTTCTGGCGCTCGTCACGGGCCTGTGGCGGGCATGACGAGGGTGAAACGAGATCCGACCCCGAGTGTGCTGTCGATGTCCAGTCGTCCCCGGTGCGCACGGACCACCTCGTCGACGAGGGCCAAACCGAGCCCGAACCGTCGGCCGTCACCGGTGGATGATCCCCTCGCGAACCGTTGCGTGAGCTGGGCTGCCGTACTGGGCTGCAGTCCATCGCCGTTGTCGCGCACGTCGACGCAGACGCTGTGATCGTCCCTTCGGACGACGACGGTGACCTTTTCTCCGACGGGCGAGTGGGCAATCGCGTTGTCGACCAGCGCAGATACCGCCCGTCGTAAGGCGGTGGGTGCCCCCCGCACGTGGTAGGCGAGGCGGGGCGACTGACCGAGCACTTGGGTCTCGAGGTGCACGTCGTGTTGGCTGGCGTACGGCGTCATGCTGGCTATGAGTGCCTCGCAGAGCGCAACGACGTCGATGTCCTCGCCGAGCGGGGGACTGTGCTCCAGTTGCGCTGAGGTCAGCAGATCGGTGACGACATCGCCCAGCACGCGGGTGTCGGCGACCAGCTGGGCGAGCTCGGAACTCAGCTGCGGGTCGGCGCCCGACTGCTGAAGGCGCAGGAGCTGCGCGCGGGTGTTGACGACCGCTAACGGCGTCCGCAGCTCGTGGCTGGCGTCCGCGACGAACCGGCGCTGCAGGGCCAGCGCTTCCCCCAGGGGGCGCACCGCCCGCTGCCCGACGACGCCACCGATCAGGGCAGCCAGGGCGATGCCCACCAGCCCGGCCGTCGTGATGGCCACGAGCAGGCGGTGTTCTTCGCTGGTGTGCCGGCGCCAGTCATAGATCGCGACGAACCGGCTGGTCGCTCGCAGGTCGACCCAGGCGGTCCACTGCTGGCTGCTCGCCTCGATGGTCAGCAGACCTGGCGAAGCCCTGTCGAGAACGGACGCCTGCGCCGCTGGTTGCGGCGTCCCAGCGCTGACGGTGCGCTGTCCTGGCGCGTTTCCTCGGGGAGCGCGGACCTGCACCAGCCAGACACCGACGGGCGGGTCGGCGACGTCGTCCGCGGTCGTCGCGGAGTGCTGGAGGACGTCCCTGACCTCCTCGGCCTGTTGACGGTCGAAGAGGAGCACGGAGCCGGCCGTCACGATGAGCACGACGAGGGCCACGGCGAGCGCCGTCTGCAGCGCTACCGTCCAGGCCGCTCGCCGAAGCAGGTGCGCGTCGCCGCGCCGGGAACGGGCCGGTACGCCGCGTGCTCGCCTCATCCTGATCCGAGTCGGTAGCCGATTCCGTGCACGGTTTCGACCGCGGCCCGGCCAAGCTTTCGACGCAGGTAGTGAACGTAGGTATCGACGGCTCCCGGTGTTCCGGCGCCCTCGAAGACGAGGTCGAGCAGGCCCTCGCGGGTGAAGATCCGTCGTGGATGTCGCGCGAGCATGGCCAGCAGCTGCGCTTCCCGAGCCGACAGGTCGATGCTTTGCCCGTCGACGACGGCCCTGGACTCGGTCAGGCGCAACTCTCCCCGTGGGAGCGGCAGCGGTGCATCCTCGGGGTGTCGTGGCCGAAGCAGCGCCCGCAGCCGGGCCAGCAGCTCCTCGACGTCGAAGGGTTTGCCCAGATAGTCCTGAGCGCCCGCGTCGAGACCTTCAACACAGTCGGCCACGGTGTCTCGAGCGGTGAGCACCAGGACCGGTGCTGTCACGCCGCGGTGGCGCAGCCGAGCGATGAGGTCGATCCCCTCGATGCCCGGCAGTCCACGATCCACGACCAGGAGGTCCCACTGCTCGACCAGCCCGCGGTGCAGGCCCTGCTGCCCGTCGCGGGCGACGGTCACCGCGTACCCCTGCCCAGTGAGCAGCCGCTCCAGCAGCGCGGACAAGTCCCGGTCGTCCTCGACCAGCAGCACCCGAGGACCCGTCGGCATACCGGTCATCGTGGCACGCGCCACTCAGACATTTCTGGGTACAGGACGTGGCTGCGCCGCCGCTGCCACGCCGTTCAAGAGCCGTGGGTCGTCGTGGAAGCGCCCCCGGACGAGCGGCCCTGCAGGCCGGGCGTCTGGCCGAACCCAGATCTGGAGCCCTCGCGGGGCTGGCTCTGGGCCGCCGGCGGCTGGTTCGAGCCGCTGGCGGCGCCGGGTGTGCGGTTGTCCGCCGGCGACCGCGCCGGTGTGGCGGGCGATGGGGCGGCCCAGGCGTGAGCAAGGGCCAAGTGCCCTGTCAGGGCGAGAGTGCCGACGGCTACCGTCCCGAGTATGGCTCGGGTCAGCCGCCGGGTCACTTCCAGGGCCGAGTTCATCCAGCTCCTCCAGGGTCGATGATGACAGTGTGGACCGGTGGCCTGGTCGCGCCCTTTGGGCTGGCTGTGTGCCGGGTAAGAGCGGGTGGGTTCGGGGCGGCTGGCATATCAGTGCTGCTGCCGGTGCCAGGCCAGCGCCCGGGCAGGGCAGAGCCGGATCGCCGCGTCGCCTTGTTCGGGGTCCACGTGCGTGGAGCGGACGATGGGATACCCCCACTCGTCGAGGCGGACCTGTTCTGGCAGCAGGCTGGCGCAGATACCGTGCCCGGTGCATGCGATCCGGTCCACGACCAGTGGTGGCACGCAAGCGCCTTCTCGGCGGGATCGGATGTCAGATGCAGACGACATGGCTGCTCCTTGAGGCTGCGTCGGTGGTGCAGGTCCCGGCCAGGTGTGAGGAGACTTCCCCGGCGAACGCGCGCAGGGCGCTTCGCGCATAGCCGGCGACACCGTCAGGGAAGCGGCATGCCCCGCGACCGGGCAACAGCTCGAGACGGCGCCCAAGCCGCTGCCCACCGACGCGGTCCAGGGAACATTGCCGCAGTAGTCGCATGTCCTCAGCGAGTGCCGGGATGCCGAACATGCACGGTCCGCACTGTCCTGCGGACTCCCCAGCGGCGTACTGCAGCACGTCGCTGACGTGGGCCAAAGGGCATCCGTCCCCCCCGAGCACTCGGACCGTACCTGGACCCGGAGAGATCTGGTATGCCGCCAGGCCGGCCCGCGACCAGATCGCGCCTTGAGCCTCGTCGGGGGTCAACCACCCACCGCTCAGCCCGCCGACGCCCACACCGGACACTGGCCCGGTGGCCCCCCCGGCAGCCCGGATCAGCTGCTCCACGGCAACCCCAGCGGCCGTCTCGATGATCCCCGCAGCGAACACGGCACCGTCGATCGTCGCCAGCCGGGGCCCGGGTTCCTCGAAGGTCCCAAAGGAGCGGAACCAGGCGGGACCGCGCTGCTCGATCTGTGCGATCCGCAGCACGGTCTCAGCGTTGAGCACGACCGTCTCGGGAAGCTTGCGACCGTTGGCGTCGCAGGCCCCGAAGACGACCGGAACCTGTTTGGTCAACGGCCGAGCGAGCCCACCGTTGGCCAGTGAGACCAGCGAACTCTCTTCCGAGGAAACGTACCGGTGCGGCACCGACAGCACATCGAGGCCGGCACGGAGCAGGTTGGCCTCGGTGTGGGTGCCGCGGTGCGCGGCAAACCGGATTCCAGCGCCGCCGACGAGCCCGGCGCCGTGGACGACCTGCGCGAGGTGCCGCTCGACGACGAAGGCGTCTTTGCCGGCCCCCAGCTCACCGTCGCAGGCGTTGACGATGAGCTCGGCGCGCTGATCGAGGGCCGCACGCACCTTGGTCGCGGTACTGAAAGCGGCGCCGCCGCGGCCGGTCAGCCCGGCCTGCTCCACAGCAGCGAGCAATGCCTCGCCCTTCATGACCACTCCTGCAGCGCGACGGTCCGGCGCTTCTCGGTGTCTGGATCGGTGGCGAACAAGCGCCAACCGAGGGCGGTTGCCCCAGCGGCGGCGCAGCCGATGGTGATTCCGCGCAGGATCGGCTCGTCGCTGGTGCCCATGGCGATGCCGTGGACCACGGCGATGGGCCAGAACGCGAACGCGGTCAGGTGCACGCCCTTCCAGACCCGTTCCGGCAGTCGATGGCGCAGCAGCGAGGTGATGATGATCGCCGCGGCCAGGTCCACCGCGATCGTGCCCAGCCCCACCCACGCCCTCTGGTAGCTCGCCGTGAACGGGACGATCGCCGAGATCCAGCCGATGCTGACATAGGTCTCGAGGATCGCCGTCGCCACGTGCACGACGAGGAACACTGATGCACCAAGCGAAAGCGAGCGGTGCAGACCCATGACGACGGCCGAACGGATCCCTCTCGGGCGCCGACGGGATGCGGTGACCAGACCCAGGACCACGACGACGGTGAGCGTCGCGACGCTCACCGCGCCCGTCGCCCGGGACAGGAACCACAAGATCTCGTTCACGCTGCCCGGCTGTCTGCGGCGGGCCATCCGGCAGTGACGACGACGTTTCCGGTGACCCCGTCGAGGCGAGCAGGTATGCCGCGGCCCTCAAGCCAGGCGGGGGCGTCGGTTCCAAGGATGACCGCCGCGGTGCTGGCCGCGTTGGCCTCGACGGCCGAGGCGCCCGCGCAGCTCACCTGCGCCCACACCGATGCCGCAGTCCGCCCAGTGCGGGGGTCGAGGATGTGATGGCGCTGCTCGGTTCCCTGCGTCCACCTACGCAGCTGGGTCGATGAAGTCGCCACTGCCTGGCCCGTGCTGACCACGACCTGACGGGTCACGCCATGGTGGTCCTCGACGCCGATCTCCCACCCGGCGCCCGGCAGCTCACCTGAGACGGCGATATCCCCGCCGAGATTGACCAGGAACCCACCCGGCAACTGCTCGGCAAGTCGGGCCGCGATGACGTCGGCTGCGAACGCCTTCGCCGTTGCCCCGAGATCAAGCAGGCTTCCGCTCGGAGCGGTGAGTAGACGAGTACGCGCGTCGAAGCGCACTGTGCGCCACCCCGGAATCACGCTCGTCGGCGCGCGTCCGGGCTCGCCCAGGTCGGTCGGCCGCCTGCGGACGACGTCGAGGTCCGCGTCGTAGCCGAAGGCCGCGACCGCCCGACCGACCGTCGGGTCCACGAGGCCGTCAGTGATGTCGGCGGCGTGCAGCGCCGCCTCAATGCAGCCGCCCAGCAGCGGCGAGACGACGACCACCGCGTCGACGCCGACTGCCAGCTCGGCGATGCGGCTGACCTCGGAGTCGGGGCGGAACCGGGACGCGGCCCGGTCGAGCTCGTTGACCATTCTCTCGGCCAGTTCGGCGCCCGGCGCGAGGGACGCCGAATTCGGCGTCAAGATGGTGTGCTGGCAACCGATCGCCGAGAAGTCGTGCCGGTAGACGGTCATCACGAGGCCTTCGTCGTCGTCGTGCCCGAACTGGACGAGCTGCTGACACGTGACGTCGTCGGGGCCAGCGCCGACGAACTGCTCGGGGTAAGGAGCGCGCCAGCGGTCCAACGCCGGGTTCTGCGTAGGGCCACGTTCACCGGCGGCGAGGGGTACGGCTAGTCATGACGTCTCCTGAACGAAAGGGCGGCGGCCTCGATGGCGGGAAGCTGGATCGCGACGACGATGTGCCAGTCACCTTCGCGTCGTGCGCGTTCGTTGTGAACGGGCGATGTGGCGGAGAACGTCGTGTTGTCCCACTCGCAAGCCTGCCGACCAGGCCTGAGAAGATCCTTAGAGACGCAGCACGCCTGACCTGGCTTTACTCAGTGGTGTGGTCTATTGATGACGGTAGCTGGCTGACCAGCGGTTTTGAGTGTCGGGGTGTGCTGAGAGGGTCACCAGAAACCTCTGTCTGGGTAGCCTTCGGGGCGTGGCGGGCCGGCGGGTGGTCGACGTCGACCACGTGGGCTCGGCGCATACCGACGCCGACCTGGAGTTGCTGTGAAAGGCCGCGGCTGACCGGCTGCGTGCGGGGCAGGAGAGGCTGGACGCCGGTGGCGGTGCTCAGGTCCTGGGGACTTCGGCGCTGCTGCCGGGGGGAGGTCCTGGCCGGCGGGTACACCCGGCTGGGGTTCGAGGCGGTCTGGGACGAGGCGTTCAAGGCGCTGCTGCTGGCCCGCGCTGTCAGGCACGCGACTACCGGGGCCAGTTGGCCAGGGCGTGCCTGGCGCACTCGGCCCGTCTCCTAGGCATTCTCGGGGTGGTCGTCAGGACAAAGATGCAGGGCACCGGGTTGCAGGGGGTCCGCCAAGCCGGATCCGTGTAGCCGCACCCTAGCTCCACTGGCCCGGATTCGACACATGAGTGGGCACGTGTTCTACTCATGTCTAGACACGTGTCTACTTCGAGGTTGAGATGCCATTCGATGGCTGATGGGAGCGAAGGGCACATGATCACCCGACGCGATGGGAGCACCAGACCAGGACGCCGCTGTGCGCCTGACGGCTTGGCTCGGCTCTGGGTGCGGTACCGGGTGCCGGTGATCAGCGGCCGGCTGCTGGTGATGTCGGCCACCATCGGCAGAGCGGTACCGGGCGCCTGTCGGCTCGCGACCCGTCGCGGCTCGCGGCACGGCCCTGAGCGCCACGGATGCGGCAAGAGATCTTCTGGGTCGGACGCGAGCTGCGCGGTCCGCGTCACACAGTCCATCGGTCGGCAGGTCAGGAGGGTGCCATGACGTCATGGGCTCGGTGGAGCGTCGGTCACCCGGTGGTGGTGACGGTGGTGTGGCTGCTCATGATCGTCGGGGCGCAGGCAGGGGCGTGGGGGGTCGGCTCGGACTTCCGCAACAGCTTTGCCCTGCCCGGGACCGACAGCCAAGCAGCTGTCGATCTGTTGCACCGGGAGTTCCCCGGCATGTCCGGCGACACGGACACGATCGTCGTGGCGACCGACGGCATCCCGGTGAACGTTCCCGCCGTCCGGGACCGAGTCCAACCCCTGCTCGACCAGGTGGCGGGCCTGGAGTCCGTCACAGCCGTGCGAAGCCCCTACGCGCCCACCGGCGCAGGACAGGTCAGCGCGGACGGCACCATCGCGTACGCGAGCGTGCAGTACGCCACTTCCGGGGTCGGGGTCCCTCGCGCCGATCTTGAGCACCTCACGGCGATGGTCGACGCCGCCTCCGCGGATGGGCTGGACATCGCGGTGGGGGGACAGGGGGTTGCCAATCTGGCACGGCCCAAGATCGGGCCCGCCGAGTTGGTCGGGGTCGCCGTCGCCGCCCTCATCCTGCTGCTGGCCTTTCGGTCACCCGTCGCGATGATTCTGCCGATCGCGTCGGCGGGGGCCGCGCTCGGCGTCGCGACCGGCGTGGTGCGGTTGACGTCGAACGTGACGACAGTCTCAGATGTTGCACCCGTTCTCGGCGTCCTGCTGGGCCTGGGTGTGGGCATCGACTACGCGCTGTTCATCGTCAATCGTCACCGCGGGAACCTTCGGGCCGGCATGCCTGTCCGGTCCTCGATCTTGGCCGCACTGGACACCTCCGGCAGGGCGGTTGTCTTCGCCGGCGCGACCGTCGTGATCGCACTGCTAGGGCTGTTCCTGACCGGAATCGAGTTCCTCTACGGGTTGGCGATCGGTGCCGGCGTGTCCGTGGTCTTCACCGTGCTGGCCGCCACGACCCTGGTCCCCGCCCTGCTCGGCGTGCTCGGGGTTCGCGTGCTCGGCCGCCGCGAACGCCGAGCGCTCGCCGCCGGCGAGCTCGCACCTGAGCACAGTGGTGGCGTGTTCGGTCGCTGGGCGCGGCTCGTCGAACGTCGCCCGGTGGTGCTGCTGGTGCTCGCGGTCGGCCTCCTGTTGACGATCGCCATCCCGGCGTCGGGCATCCGCCTGGGGACGGCCGATCAGGGCAACGACCCGGTTGGGACCACGACGCGCCAGGCGTACGACGCCCTGGCCGAGGGCTTCGGCCCCGGGATCAACGGGCCCCTGGTCCTCGCCGTCGACCTGAGCGAGCATCCCCTCCAGGCAGGCGACCGGGCACTCCTGCAGCCACTGCTCGCCCGGCTCAAGGCCGACCCCGGTGTCGCCTCGGTCGTCGGACCGATGCCGAGCGCCGACGGCACCGCGGCCCTGTTCCGCGTCGTCCCGACGACCAGCCCGCAGGACCAGGCCACCAGCGACCTCATCGACCGGGTCCGCACCCAGGTCGCGCCCGAAACTGCGGCGACGTCGGGGGCACGCATCCACGTCGGTGGCCCCACCGCGACCTTCGACGACTTCGCGACGAAGGTCCAGGCCACGATTCCGCTGTTCGTCTCCGTCGTGGTCGCGCTGTCCCTGCTGCTGCTGATGCTGGTATTCCGCAGCCTGTTGGTGCCCCTGGTCGGTGCCGTCATGAACCTGCTGTCGGTGGCCGCCGCGTTCGGTGTGGTGGTCGCGGTGTTCCAGTGGGGCTGGGGCAGCGACGTGATCGGCCTGGGAAAGGCCGGCCCGATCGAGCCGTTCCTGCCGGTCGTGCTCTTCGCGATGCTGTTCGGGTTGTCGGTGGACTACCAGGTGTTCCTGGTGAGCCGGATGCACGAAGAGTGGCTGCGGACAGGGGACAACGCGACCGCTGTGCGGACCGGGCATGCGGACACCGGCACCGTGATCGTCGCGGCCGCGACGATCATGGTCTTCGTGTTCGGTGCCTTCGTGTTCGGCGACTCCCGAACGGTCAAGTTGATGGGTCTGGGCATGGCGTCTGCCGTCCTTCTCGACGCCTTCGTCATTCGGATGCTCATCGTGCCGGCGGTGATGTACCGCATCGGCCCAGCGAACTGGTGGCTCCCCCGCTGGCTCGACCGGGTGCTGCCCGCCGTCACGGTCGAGGGCCGCGACGTCGAACACCCCGAGCCCGCCCGCGTGCAGGAGCGCATCGCATTCGCGGTCCCGGCGGGTACCGAGCACGCCCGCGACCATCCGCCCGCCTCGACACCGGACGGTGAGCACCGTGACTGACGAACGCGTCGCAGACGTTCGCGGAACCCAGCGGGTGCGCCCGCCGTCGATCGACGTGGAACCACGCTCGCCGGCCGGCGAGGCCGTGGGGCTGCTCGAGGAGGCCACCAAGGTGGTGAATGCCGCGAGCTGGGTGTTCTCGGGCATCGAACAGGTGACGGGCCTGCGACTGGGCGAGCTGCGGGTCGTTCGTGCCGTGGCTCGTGGGGCGATGTCAGCAGGCGAGGTCGCCCGATGCGTCGGCGAGCTGGACGCCTCCGCAGACGCCACGATGGCAAGCCTGACAAAGGCCGGATACCTGACCCAGGAACGGGGGGATCCGGGCGGCCCGTTGGCGTCATCCGACGTCGTGCGGCTGACCGAGGTGGGCGTCGCGCTTCTCGATCAGATCGCGGCCGTGCAGCTCCGACTGCTCGACACCCTCGTCGTCACCCTGGACGACAACGAAGTCCGCGGCCTGCGCGAGACCCTTCGATCCGTCGCCATAGCCCTCGTAACTGCCGCCGATCGCCGTCCGGAGCGCACTGAGCGACGATGACATCCGGCGGCGCGAACCTCTCCGGGCGGACGCGTGTGTGGTCAGGATGTCGTGGCCCGGGACCTCCCGGGACGCCGACCAGTACCGTGAATCCATCCGTCTCCGGGTCAGCCCTCTAGCATGGCCGACACGTGTCTACCACACGCGTTCGGACTGGGAAGGGTGCGCCATGGCGCGGAGAACGGCGGGTTTGGGCTCGGCGGTTCGCTCGACGGACCGGCGCGGCCAGACCAGGGACCAGGTGCTGGACGCCGCGCTCCAGCTGTTCAACGAACACGGCTACCTCGGTGTGCGGGTGGAGGACATCGCGAAGCAGGCCGGAGTCTCCCGTGCGACGTTCTACAAGCACTTCTCTGAGCGCGAACAGATCTTGTCCGACCTGTTCGAGCGGCTCCTCGGCGCCGGCGGCGAGTCCGCTCCCTACGAGGAGACGACCAGCGCCGGGTCGGTCCATCAGCAGGTCGCCCTGGTGGTGGAAGGCGCGGTCCGGCGCATGCTCGAGCAAGAGCAACTCGCCAAGTTCGTCTACGGCCTCCCCATCCGCCAAAGCGCGTTGCTGCCCCCGGGGGAGCCAAACACCCCCCCGGCGTTCACCCAGGTCACCCGCCTGCTCGAGCGAGCGGCGAAGCGCGGCGAGGTCCGCGTTGACCTGCCCGTCGCGCTACTCGCACGGCACGTCCTGGCGGCCCTGGAGACCGGGATGCGCGACTGGGCCGAAGACCGCGTCGACGACCCGTTGGACCGCGTCCGGCTGATGCTCGATCTGGCATTCCAAGGCATCACCAGGTCATAGCGCTGTGGCAGGTGGTGATGGAGACGAACGCCATGAACGCGCGGGGCCCCGCAGATCCAGAGGCAGTGCCACGACGGGGGTTCACCGTGAAAGCGGGCTCGGGCGAGGCCCAGATCGGGGCGCAGATCCAGGCGTGGGCGATGGCTAGGCTGCCGCCATGTACACCTCCCCGTTCACCGAGATGCGAGACCGAGCCGAGATGGAGGCTTTGGTCCGCCGGGTGGGCGTTGCCACCTTCGTCACGGTCGGCACGGACGGGCGACCAGCGGCGACCCTGCTGCCGGTGCTGTGGCGCGACGACCGGCTCATCGCCCACGCAGCGACGGCCAACCCGCAGTTCCGGGGCCTGAGCGACGACGCCCAGGCACTGGCGATCGTCAACGGACCGGATGCGTATGTGTCACCCATGTGGTACGCAACCAGGGCGAAGGCCGGGCGGGCGGTACCCACCTGGAACTACCTGTCCGTCCACATCTCCGGGCGGGTCCGACTGCACCGGGACCCTGACTGGCTTCGCGCCGCGGTCACCGAGCTGTCCGAACGCCACGAACAAGGCCGGGCCTCCGCCTGGGCGATCGACCAGGCACCGCGGCTGTATCTGGAGGGGTTGTTGCTCGGGATCGTCGGGCTCGAGATGCTCATCGAGCGGGTGGAGGGTAAGGCCAAGCTGAGTCAGAATCGGGTGGCGGCCGACCGGGTCGGGATCATCGCCGGACTACGGGCCGAGCCTGGTCCCGCGAGCTGGGCGGTGGCCGACGAGATGGACCGGCGCGAGCAGCGCAGACGCACCGGGGGATCCGCGGCGAACAGTGGTCTTGCCGACCCGGACGACCCGGACGACCCGGCGCCGGGGTGGGGGACGTGAGGTTCGGAACCGGTGCGCTCGCCCAGGGAACAGGCGGCCTCGGTCGACGCGTTGTCTGCCGTCGGCTCAACTGCATGAGCAGTCTGAGGATCACGCCACTGCGACGCCGCGAGAGTGAGTTGCGATGGCCACCGAGATGCTGGACGCCGGACAGCACGCCGCCGCCGATCGAGCGGGTCTTCCACGGGGTATACGACAGCGAGGCTTCCCACTGGGGCCGCTGGCCTATGCGCCGAACTACCAACGGGTCGACACCGGTCCCCGCCACCGCGGCCCCGGTGCCATCGCGGCCCCGGTGCCATCGCGGTCGGTGTCGTCTCCGAGGTTGCCGACCGTCCGCGGCGGTTGCGCGCCTACCACCCGGCCACCGGTGACCTGCGCCCGGTGAACCCGACCCTGGACACACTCACTCCCGTGGTGGCCGTCGCCGACCTCACAGCCGAGCCAGACCGCGCCGAGTTTCACACGCTGTCATGCGGGCTGGCCAAGCAAGCCACCAAGCAGTTCGGCGTCGAGCACCCGCAGTTGGTCCTCGATCCCCGGTCGGGAACGCCGGATCCGGGGTCGTCCTCTCTCGTGTCGGTCAACCCGTTCCGGTGCGGAGTGGACGCCTCGGCCTCCGCCCCGGACCGGCGGGGTGGGACCCAGGCGTCGTGAGCGACCCGCCGGGGCAGGCCATCCGGCCTACCGGGCCGTGGCTGGCAGACGTGGTCGAGGCGTCCGCGGCCGTCGCTGCGACCAGGTCCAGATCTGCCAAGGTTGCGATCATTGCCGAGGCGTTACGTGCCGCAACCGGACCACGCCACACCGGTCCGGACCACGTGGCGACGGTGGCCGCTTACCTGTCCGGCGCACTGCCACAGCGCCGCCTCGGCGTGGGCTGGCGCTCGCTGGGTGAACCGCCACCGCCGGCGCCGGTCGCCTCGCTGACCGTGGCGGAGGTGGACGCGGTGTTCGACCGGGTTGCCGGGGTCTGCGGCAGCGGTGCGGCGGGCCTGCGCGCCGACCTCATGCTCGGGTTGCTGGCCCGGGCCACCGTGGCCGAGCAACGGTTCCTCATCGCCCTCATCCTTGGCGACATCCGCCAGGGCGCCCTGGACGGCATCCTGCTCCAGGCCGTGGCCAGGGCGGCCGACGTGCCCGAGAAGGCGGTCCGCCGGGCCGTGATGCTGGCCGGTCACGCGGGACCGGTGGCTCGTGCCGCGCTGGCGGGAGGCCAGGAGGCGCTGGCCCAGGTCCGGTTGGAGGTCGGCCGTCCGGTGCGACCGATGCTCGCAGCGGCGGCCCCCGACCTGGCCGCCGCGTGGCTGATCCTCGGCGCCGCGGAGCGGCCTGTCGCCGTGGAGGGAAAACTCGACGGAATCCGCATCCAAGTGCACAAGCAGGATGCCCAGGTCCGTATCTTCACCCGCAGCCTGGACGAGGTGACCGACCGGCTACCCGAGGTCGTCGAGCTCGCCGCCGCGCTGCCGGCACGGTCCGTCGTGTTGGACGGCGAGGCCCTCGCCCTGGACCACACCGGGCGTCCGCTGCCCTTTCAGGTGACCAGCGCCCGCATCGCCAGCTCAACCAGCCTCGCCCGGCTGCGGGATCCGACCCTGGTCACCCCCTTCCTTTTCGACGTCTTGCACCTTGACGGCCGAGACCTGATCGACGCTCCGGCCGCCGAGCGGGTCGAGGTGCTCGCCGACCTGGTGGCGCCCGACTTCCGGATCCCCCGCCTGGTCACCGCCGACCTCGCGCAGGCCCAGCGGTTCGCCGCGGACCTGGTCGCCCGCGGGCACGAGGGCACGGTGGTCAAGAACCTGTCCGTCGGGTACGCCGCCGGCCGACGCGGGGCCGGCTGGGTCAAGGTGAAGCCTCGGCACACCCTGGACCTGGTGGTCCTGGCCGTCGAGTGGGGCAGCGGGCGCCGACGCGGGTTCCTGTCCAATATTCACCTCGGCGCCCGGGACCCGCACACCGGCGGGTTCGTCATGCTCGGGAAGACCTTCAAGGGAATGACCGACGAGATGCTGGCGTGGCAGACGGCCCGGTTCCTCGACCTGGCGACCGGTCGTGACGATCTGACGGTGCGGGTTCGTCCGGAACAAGTCGTCGAGGTCGCCATCGACGGAGTGCAGACCTCTGCTCGGTACCCGGCGGCGATGGCGCTACGGTTTGCCAGGGTCGTCCGGTACCGACCGGACAAGACCGCCGCCGAGGCCGACACCGTGGCGACGGTGCGGGCCCTGCACGACGTTGCCCGGGGCCTGCCCGGCCCGACGACGACACCTGACCAGGCAGGAGGGTGAATCCGATGTTCCCACGCCGACCCCGGGGCCACTACCACGTCCCCAACCAGCATGGCCGCCGTGTGGTGATCACCGGCGCGAACAGCGGCATCGGACTGGAGACCGCGCGCCGCTTGGCGGTGGCCGGCGCCGAAGTGGTCCTCGCGGTCCGGGACTTGGACCGGGGCCGATCCGCCGCCGCCGACATCGCCGCCGATGCTCCCGGGGCCACGCTGCTCGTGCAGCAGCTCGATCTGGCCAGCCTGGCGTCCGTGCGTGCCGCCGCGGCGGACCTGCTTGGCCAGGACCGCCCGATCGATGCCCTGGTCAACAACGCCGGAGTGATGGCCATCCCGGCCCGACGGGTCACCATCGACGGCTGGGAGACCCAGTTCGCCACGAACTACTTGGGCCACTTCGCCCTGACCGGGTTGGTGCTACCGCTGCTGCGCCGGGGTGTTCGGGCCCGCGTGGTCTACCTCGGCAGCATGGCGGCGTGGTTCGGTCGGCTTCGCCTGGACGACCTCAACGCTGAGCACGGCTACCACGCCTGGACTGCCTACGCCCAGTCGAAGCTGGCGATGATCATGGCCGCCAACGAGTTGCATCGGCGCAGTGGCCAGTATGGCTGGGGGCTCAGCGGGGTGTCCGCCCACCCGGGGTACAGCCGTACCAACCTGCAGGCGGCTGGGCGGAACTTCGGCAAGGCCCACGCCGGGCCGGACACCCTGGAGAACCGCATCGCCGGGTTCTTCGGGGTCGTCATGGACCCCGCCGAAGGGGCCCTTGGGACGATTCGAGCGGCCAGCGACCCCGACGTGCTGGGTGGCCGCTACTACGGTCCCACCGGGTTCGGTGGCACTCTCGGCTCGCCTGGCGTCGTCCGACAGCCGCCCCCGGCCCGGAATGCCGAGGTCGCCCGACGGCTCTGGGAGCGGTCGGTGGACCTGACCGGGGTCGACTACGGCGAGGTGTGAGCGGGGTCGACGACGGCGATACCAGAAGGGTCGGGCCGAGGCCGGGGTAGCCGTCAGTGCGTCTGCGGGTCCCAGTCCGGCCGCAACGGGAAGCCGGGCGACCCATCCGCACTCGGCCGGGTGGCCAGCACCTGATGCAACTGCAGCCCGTTGGTCTCGAAGGCGAACCTCGATCCGGCCAGGTACAGGCCCCAGACCCGGGCCGTGACCTCACCGACCTCCGCCACACATTCGTCCCAATGTGTCACGAGGTTGGCACACCATGCGGTCAGGGTGTGCGCGTAGTGCATCCGCAGGTTCTCCTCGTGCTGGACCTCCAGGCCGGCGTCGTGCGCGGCCGCGATGATCCGACCCGGCGCCGCCAGCTCTCCCCCGGGGAAGACATACCGATCGGTGAACGCCTGCGGGCGTACCGAGCTGCGCCCGTCCACCCTGGTGATGCAGTGGTTGAGCAGGCGACCACCCGGGCGCAGCCGCGAGCGCAGGAAGGCGAAGTAGCCAGGATAGTTGCGGGCCCCGACGTGCTCGGTCAGGCCGATCGAGCTGATCGCGTCGAAGCGACCCGGTGCCAGTTTGCGGTAGTCGAGGTGGCGTACCTGCGCCACGTGGCTGAGCCCCTCGCGTTCGATCGCCTGCTGAGCCCACTGCGCCTGCTCCCGGGACAGGGTTACCCCCAGTGCCCTGACGCCGTGCTCTCGGGCCGCGTGACGGACCATCCCACCCCACCCACAACCCACATCCAGCAGGGTCATCCCCGGGCGCAGCCCGAGCTTGCCCGCCACCAGGGCGTACTTGCGGTCTTGGGCCTGCTCCAGGGAGTCACTCGGGTCGGCGTAGACCGCGCACGTGTAGGTCATCGAGGGGCCCAGCACGCGCTCGTAGAAGGCGTTGCTGACGTCGTAGTGGTGGTTGACCGCGCGTGCCGACCGGTCCCAGCCGCGCCAGCCCTGCAATGGGCGCAGCCACCGCGGCGGGCGCTCCTGCTCCGGCCGCGCAGGGGTGCGCAGATCGGACAGCCCCAGACCGGACGGGCCCAGGCCGGCCACCACCCCGGCCACCACCCCGGCCAGCTCCGCGGGGGTCGGCCGGCGCAGCTGCAGTTGCCTCTTGATCAATGCGAACGCCGGGTACGGGTCCCCCGGGTGGACTCCATCGATGAGCAGCTGACCGGTCAAGTGCGCCCGGGCCGCGCCCAGATCACCCGGCGCCCCGAGGAGGTGGCGAAGCCCTGCGGGTGAGGCGAGGTGGAAGCGAATCGGCGCATCGGCCGGTCCCAGGTCGGTTCCGTCGTAGGCGGTCACCCGGAACGGGAGGGGTTCGCGGGTGACCGCCCGGACCAGGTCGGCGACGGCCCGGCGATCTCCCGCGCGTCGATTCGAGGCCGTCAGGGCGTGACCGGCCTGGTCACGCCGTCGGACGAGTCGACGAGGCCGGCTCGGGGTCGTTGTCAGGGTTGTCATCGGGCCATCACCTTCTCGTAGAGGTCGGCGAATCTCTTGTCGGGGTCGTACCCGGCCTTCACCCGCCGGTACTCCGTCCCGCCGTAGCGGCGCTCGAAACTGGCGCGGTCGTAGTAGGCGTCCGAGTAGAGCGACTTGTGCCCGTCCAGGGCCGCAACTCGATCCTCGATGCTGCGGTTGACGTCGCCGTCGGCGCGGCCGGGCAGGATCGGTACCATCCCCCAGAAACCGACGTTGACGTAGGTGCGGCCCGGTGCCATTGGATACAGCGGCCAGGTGCGCGCCGAACCGGGTCCGTCCGGCTCCCGGAGTCGCAACGGGCATAGCCACAGTGGACGCAACGGGACCGCGCCGAGGAACCACCGCAGGAACTCGGCGGTGCGCTCCAGCGGGATTTCGACGTCCTGCACGACGCGTTCCTGGGGTGGCCGGCCGCGCAACCGGTCCACCCGGGCGGCCACGCCGTAGCGGTGCTCGAGGCCGACGAGCCGGTGGTAGACGTCGCTGCGCCGGTACCGCTGGGGCCACAGCCGCCGGATCACCGGGTGTTGCACCCCGAACGCCTGCGAGCACCAGAACCAGTCGGCGTCCCACCGCCACAGGTAGTCGTGGCTGGTCAGCAGGTCACGGCTGCGGCGTGGCAGGGATCGGTAGTAGATGCCGTCCCCGACGTAGTCGCTGCTGGGTCCGGAGGCTTCACAGAACCGCGCCAGCATCGAGGTAGGCGTCGTCCGGGGCGAAGACGACGGCGTCCATCGCGTCGACGCGCTCCCCGTCGGCTGTCCGCGTCGCCATCACGGCGTCGATCGCTTCGGTCATCCGGTCGAGGTCGGTGAAGCGCACGTTGCGGGTCGCCACCCGCGACCCGATCGGCTCCAGATCGATTCGCAACCGCGTCGCGTACCCCAGACTGCCGTAGGAGTTGGGGAACGCGGCGAACAGGTCGGCGTGCTCGCCGTCCGGCGTGGCCGTGACCACCCGGCCGTCTCCGACCAGGACATCCAGGTCCCGTACTGACTCGTGCGGCAGACCGTTGCGGAACGACGTCGACTCGATCCCCAACCCGGTGACGGCACCGCCGAGGGTGATCGTGCGCAGCTGGGGGACGACCAGCGGGATCAACCCGTGCGGCAGGGTGCGCTCAACGAGCCGTTCGTAGCTGCACATGCCCTGGACGTCGGCGGTGCGCAGCCGCGGGTCGACCGCGATCACCCCGCGCAGCCCGGACACGTCCAGGCCCGTCGTAACGGTGGGGGATCGGGGCCGGAACAGGTTCGAGGTCGACTTGGCCAGCCGCACCGGCGCCGTGGGGGGCAGATCGCGGAATGACCGCTGGAACCTGGCCACCCCGGCCTGGTGGGAGCCGAACCCGAGGGTGCGGGAGTTGGCGGTGCTGCCGCCCTGAGAGACACCAGCCATGACCCCACTGTGCCATGCGGACCGCATCCCCGAAACCGGGTTGAGCCCGTCCCGGCGAGGGGCCCGCGGGCCCGGTAGCCTCGCCCTCGTGACCGACCGCAAGAGCCACCTGGACGTCCTTGCCGTCACCCTCATCCTCGCATGCACAGTCGTCTGGGGGCTGGGCCAGGTGGCCTCCAAGGTCGGCCTGCGAGAGATCCCGGCGCTGACCCAGGCGGGGATGCGGTCCCTGGGGGCGGCGGTGCTTGTCGCGCTCTGGGCGACGTGGCGCGGGGTACCATTGCGCCAGCGCGACGGCACATGGTGGCCGGGGCTCGCCGCCGGGATCCTCTTTGCCGCCGAGTTCGCCTGCATCTTCCTGGGCTTGCGCTACACGACGGTCGGCCGGATGACGGTCTTCCTGTACTTGGCCCCGTTCGTGGTAGCTCTCGGGATGCCCCTGCTGCTCAAGGTGGAACGGCTGACCCGCGCGCAGATGGCCGGACTGGTGGCCGCCTTCTCCGGGGTGGCGCTGGCGTTCTCGGAAGGCTTCACCGGCGCTACCGCGGGGCCGCAACAATGGTTGGGGGACACCCTCGGGGTGGTCGCCGCGCTGGGCTGGGGTGCCACGACGCTCCTGATCCGGGCAAGTTCGCTGGCCTCCACTCCACCAGCCAAGACCCTGCTGTATCAACTGGGTGTCTCGGCCCTCCTGTTGCTGCCGCTCGGCCTGCTCACCGAATCCGCGGTGGCCTGGCCGGTCAATGGATGGGTCGCGGTATCGCTGGCGTTCCAGGTGATCGTGGTCGGGTCCACCAGCTACCTCGTATGGTTCTGGCTCATCCGCCATTACCCGGCCACCCGGCTGTCGGCGTTCACCTTGCTCACCCCCGTGCTGGGACTGGTGGCTGGCGCCGTGTTGCTGGCGGAGCCGTTGACGACCAGGTTGCTCCTGGCATTGGGCACCGTGTGCGTGGGGATCTACCTGGTCAACCGGGTGCGCGTGGTGGCGCCGAGGTAGTCTGCCGTGGTGGGTGAGGCGGGCGCGGGGCAGTGGACGCCGGTGCGTCGGGTGCTGGCCGATCACGTCGAGCGTGGCTCGATCCCCGGCGCGGTCGCCGGCATCTTTCACGCCGGACGAAGCCACGTGTTCGCCGTCGGGGGGATGACCTTCGGTGGCCGGGCGCTGCCTTCGAACGCGATCATCCGGATCGCGTCGCTGACCAAGCCAATCGCGGCCGCCGCAACGCTGACGCTCGTGCAGGAGGGGACGCTGGACCTGGACGCACCGGTCGCCACCTGGCTGCCCGAACTGGCCGCGCCCCGGGTGCTGACCCACCCCACCTCCGAGCTTGACACGGCCACGCCGGCTCGTCGGCCCATCCTGGTGCGACACCTGCTGACGATGACCATGGGCACCGGTGCCTTCTTCGCCGCGCCCGGTTCCTACCCCCTGCAACGGGCCCTTGAGGCGGCCGGGTTGGCGCCCGGTCCCGACCCCTCACCTCTGGACCAGGACACCTGGCTGGCCCGCCTGGCCGCGCTGCCGCTGGCCCACGAACCAGGCGCGGGCTTCATGTACCACACCAGCTATGAGGTGCTCGGCATCCTGCTCAGCCGGGTCGCCGGCCACTGCCTGGAACAGGTGCTCACCGAGCGGATCCTCGGCCCGCTGGGGATGCGCGACACCCGGTTCTGGGTCCGTCCACCAGACCGCGACCGGTTGCCGACCCTGTACGCCACGGACGAGCACGGCTGGGGGCTGATCGCCTACGACACCCCGGCGGCCAGCCGCTGGGCCCGCCCGCCCGGCCTGCAATCCGCCGGCCACGGGCTCGTCTCGACTGCCGCGGACTACCTGGCCTTCGGCAGGATGCTGGCGCGCGAGGGAGACGGGCTGCTGACGGCGCAGTCGGTCCGGCTGATGGCCACCGACGCCCTGACACCGGAGCAGCGCGAGGCCGCCAGACCCTTCTTCGGCCGGTCGAGCACGTGGGGACTGGGGGTGGAGATCAACCTGCGCCGGGCTTACCCATGGATGACTCCGGGACGATTCGGCTGGAGCGGGGGCACCGGGACCGCGGCATATGTCGATCCCGCGCGCGATGTCGTCGCGGTCCTGCTGACCCAGCGACTCATGGACGATCCCCAGCCACCCGGTGTCGCGATCGATTTCTGGCGCGCTCTGTACGAGGCTTTGGACGTCCCGCCGGCCGAACGCTAGGAGGCGGGTCGGGGGCTCGTCCGGGCGATCTCGCCCCGGCCGCTGGGCGTGCTCAGCCGCCGCTTAGGGCCCGATCGAACAGCTGGAGCAGTTCGGCCCAGTGCCGGGCCGAGGCGGACTGGTCGAAGGCGGGGCTGTCGCGTTGGGTGAAGCCGTGTGCGCAGCCGGTGTACACCTCGCTGCGGTAGCTCACCCCGGCCTCCCGCAGGGCGGTCTGAAACCGTTCGACCTGCTCCGTGGAGGCGGACGGGTCGTTGTCGGCGTGGGCGAAGTAGCACTCGGCCTGGATCCGGCCGACCTGGCGATGCGGACTGTCCGCCGCGGTCGTGGCCAGATCGCCGCCGTGGAAGCTGGCCAGGGCGGCAACCCGGTCCGGGTAGGCGGCCGCGGTGCGCAGCCCCAGGTTGCCGCCCATGCAGTAGCCGACCACACCGACCGGGCCGTCCAGCACCCGCGGGTCGGCGGCCAGGTGATCCAGATAGGCGGCGGCGTCCCGCGTCGCCTCGCCGGGGTCCACGGCGCTCAGGTATCCCCTCAGCCGTTCGGCCACCGACGCCCGATTGACCGGATCGAGCAGGTCACCCAGCGGCACCAGCGGATCTCGGCCATGCCGGTAGAACACGTGAGGAGCCAGCACCACATAGCCGGCGACGGCGATCCGGTCCACCATCTGAGTGAAGGCCGGCCGCAGGCCGTAGATGTCCATGTAACACAGCACAGCGGGGTAGCTGCCCGAGTCGGCCGGATGTGCCAGGTAGGCGTCGGCCCGGCCGTCCGGGGTGGGGATGTCGAGGTGATGGGACACCACGTCGTGGCACATCGGCGAGCTCCTTCAGTGCTGGTGTCAAGACGACCGGCCCGCCGGTCCGCATGGCAGGCGGACAACCGTCCGGTGTGCCCCTAGCGAACCACCCCCGGGGTCCGGCCGTACGGCTCTTGACAGGTCCTCTGGACCCCCGGATGAGGCAGTTCCCCTTCCGCCGCGCTGGTGGCTGTGATACACCTTCAGCCAGGCGAAGGCCAGCGTCGTCCGTGGTCTTCATCTCTGGTGTCCTCGGGCACCAGGCCGCACGGCCGCACTTGACGAGCGCCACGCGGGTCGACCCCGGCATCGGGGCAGGGCCGTCACGTCCGGTGCGGCTCTCCCGGCCTCCGGGCCGCAGTCTCGTCCACCCGCCGCCACAGCGCGACCCAACCCACTGGCTATGCCAGGTTGCTCGAAGGCCCGATCTCTCAACGTCACCGTTCGCGGAGCCGGGTCTGCACCCGCCCGTTCACAGGACATGGAGATCCAACATATGTCAAGCCTGAAGTTTTATGGCGACGAGCAGTTTCCCCTCGAAATGCACAAGGTCCGGGTCATTCAGAAGATGACCCTGGCCCCGATCGAGCGGCGCCTCGAGGCCGCCACCGAGGCGGGAAACAACACGTTCTTGCTCAAGAACAAGGACATCTTCCTCGACATGCTCACCGACTCCGGTGTGAACGCGATGAGTGACGACCAGGTCGCTTCGATGAACTCGGTGGACGACAGCTACGCGGGCAGCGCCACCTGGGATGAGTGCGAAGCGGCCATCCAGGACATGTTCGGCATGGAGTACGTGCTTCCGGTCCACCAGGGCCGCGCCGCGGAGAACATCCTCGGCAGGACGTACGTCACCGAGGGCACCGTCGTACCGATGAATTACCACTTCACCACGTCCAAGGTGCACGTCACCCTCAACGGTGGGGCCGTCGAGGAGTTGTACGCCGACGATGCCCTGGACTCGGTGTCCAGCAAGCCGTTCAAGGGCGACATGGACCCGGCCAAACTGCAGGCCCTCATCGACCAGTGGGGCGCCGACAAGGTCGCCTTCGTGCGCATGGAGTCCGGCACCAACCTCATCGGCGGTCAGCCGCACTCGCTGGCCAACCTGCGTGAGATCAGCAAGATGTGCAAGGAGAACGGCATCAAGCTGATCTACGATGCGAGCCTTCTGGCGGACAATCTGTACTTCCTCTTGGAGCGCGAGGAACAATGCAAGGACATGTCGACGCGCGAGATCATTCGGGCGCTGTCTGACGAGGCCGACATCGTCTACTTCTCGGCCCGCAAGCTCGGCTGTGTCCGCGGTGGCGCCATCGTCGTGCGCGACCATTCCGAGATGATGAAGATGCGCGACTTCATCCCGCTGTACGAGGGCTTCATGAGCTACGGCGGGATGTCGCTGCGCGAGGTCGCCGCCCTCACGGTGGGTCTGAAGGAGACCTACGAAGAGGAGATGTACGCTCAAGGCCCGCAGTTCATCAAGTTCTTCGTCGACGAGATGGTCAAGCGCGGCATCCCGTGTATCACCCCAGCTGGCGGCCTTGGTGCGCACGTCGACGCGATGGCCTTCCTCGACCACATACCGGTGGAGGAGTACCGCGCCGGCGCCCTGGCCTCGGCCATGTACATCGCCTCCGGGTGCCGAGGCATGGAGCGAGGCACCCTGTCCGAGCAGCGCGAACCGGACGGCAGCGAGGTCTTCGCCAAGATGGAGCTGCTGCGCATGGCGTTGCCGCGGCGCGTCTTCACCATGTCGCAAATCAAGTACACCGTCGACCGGCTCGAGTGGCTGTATGCCAACCGCCACATTGTCGGCGGTCTGAAGTGGACCGAGGAACCTGCCGTGCTGCGGTTCTTCTTCGGCCGGCTGACCCCGACGAGTGACTGGCAGCAGCAACTGGTGGCCAAGTTCCGCGCCGACTTCGGCGACAGCCTGTAACCCTCGACGAAATCGCGTGGTCACGGCCGGCCCCCTTCGCTGCGAGGGTGCCGGCCGTAGCCGTAGCCGTAGCCGTAGCCGTGCGCGGGCCCGGGGGCCTGGGGCATAGGCTGGTCCACATGCCAGGCGGACACCCACACGGCGGCGCGAGCAGGACCCCGGGGCGGCCGGGAACCAGCGGCGGGCCGCCCCCGATGGACTTCGACAGGGCGCCCTTCGTCGTCATCTGGGAGACCACTCAGGCCTGCGATCTGGCCTGTCGGCACTGTCGGGCCGAGGCCCAGCCGTTGCGCCATCCCGGCGAACTGAGCACCGACGAGGCGAAGGCCATGCTCACCCGGGTCCGCGAGTTCGGGCCGGTCATCTTCGTCTTCAGCGGCGGTGACGCGCTGAAGCGCCCGGACATCGTCGAGCTCGTCCGGCATGGTGCGGACCTCGGGATGCGGATGGCGATGACCCCGGCCACCACCCCGCTGTGTACTCCCCAGATGATGCACGACCTCAAGGACGCCGGCCTGATCAGACTGGCGGTCAGCCTGGACGGGTCCACCCCGGCCATCCACGACACCTTCCGCCGGGTCGAGGGGTCCTTCGCGCACGGGCTGCGGATCCTCCAGCAAGCCCAGCAGATCGGCCTGTCGACGCAGGTCAACACCGTCGTCCGGCGGGACAACCTGGCCGACATGGACGCCATGTGCGCACTGATGACCCAGGTGGGCATCGTCTTCTGGGAGGTCTTCTTCCTGGTCCCGATGGGCCGGGCGAAGCCGGAGGACGTCGCCGGCGCCGAGGGGTTCGAGGAGGTCTTCGAGAAGCTCTATCGGCTCAGCACGACCGCCCCATTCGACATCAAGGCAACCGCCGCTCCCCAGTACGCCCGGGTCGTGATGCAGCGCAAGCATGCCGAGCACCTGGCCCAGCCGGTCGCCGCCAACGCCGGACCGGTGCAGCTGGACGTGATGACCGCAGGGCGCCACCACTCCGACAAAGACGGGATCGGGCGGGCCCGCAACGTCAACGACGGCGACGGTTTCCTGTTCATCAGCCACACCGGCGACATCTTCCCCTCGGGGTTTCTGCCGATCCGCGCGGGTAACCTGCGCACCGACGACCTGGTCGAGGTGTACCGGACCTCCCCGGTGTTCCTGTCCCTGCGGGACCGCCGCCAGCTGAAGGGCAAGTGCGGGGTGTGCAACTTCCGCGGCTTCTGCGGGGGCAGCCGGGCCCGCGCCTACGCGGTCACCGGCGACCCGCTCGAGGCTGAACCATTCTGTGCCTACACCCCGCCGCGGTGGCGGCAGCTCATCGAGGAGGGTGCAGCCCTGCCGGACCACGAGTACTTCGCCCGCCGCTCGGTGCTCGACGCGGGCACCGAACCGTTGATCGCCGGAGTCCGGCTGGCCAACCGAGCAGCCCACAGATGACGGCCCGCGCGGTCTCTGGCGACCCACTGGACGGGCAGCCGGAGAGCTCGGCAGCGGGCTTCTCAGCCGCCACCCGGGGGGTGCGCACAGGTATCGACACCGACGCCGCATTCGGTGCCGTGGTGCCGCCCATCGTGCTGTCGAGCAACTTCAGTTTCACGGCGATCGACCAGCCTCGCCGCTACGACTACACCCGCGGCGGTAACCCCACGCGTGATCATCTGGCCTCGGTGTTGGCGTCGCTGGAGGGGGGTGCCGGGGCGGTCGTCACGGCGACCGGGATGGCGGCGGTCACCGTTGTGCTGCACGCCCTGGTCGATCCCGGTGACCTCGTCGTCATCCCGCACGACTGCTACGGGGGCAGCTGGCGGCTGTTCGACGCGCTCGCCGCCAAGGGCCACTTCCGGGTTGAAGTGCTCGACTTCGCCGACGAGGACGCCGTTCGGGACGCACTGGCCGGTCCGACCGCACCCCGCCTGGTCTGGCTGGAAACCCCCTCCAACCCGCTGCTGCGGATCACCGACCTGCGCGCCGTCGCCGACGCGGCCCACTCCCGAGGCGCCCTGGTCGCGGCGGACAACACCTTCCTGTCGCCGTACTTCCAGCGACCGATCGAGCACGGCGTCGACCTGGTGGTGCACTCCTCGACCAAGTACCTCAACGGGCACGGTGACGTGGTGGCCGGCTGCGTGGTCGCGGCCACCGAGGAACTGACCGAGCTCCTGGCGTCCTGGGCCAACAACCTCGGGCTGACGGGTAGCCCGTTCGACAGCTACCTCACCCTGCGGGGCGTTCGCACACTGCACGCCCGGATGCGACTGCACGAGGAGAACGCCACCGCCATCGCGTGGGCCTGCCAGGGCCACCCGGCCGTGGCCGCCGTCCACTACCCGGGTCTGCCCGAACATCCCCGGCACGATCTGGCCGCTCGCCAGCAGGACGGCTTCGGCGGGATGGTCAGCGTCGAGCTTGCGGGGGGCGCCGCGGCGGTCCGCCGCTTCGTCGACGGGCTGCGCTGCTTCACCCTCGCCGAATCGCTCGGCGGGGTGGAGAGCCTCGTCGCCTACCCCGTCGCGATGAGTCACGCATCGATGACACCGCAGGCACGCGCCACCGCGGGGATCACCGACGGCCTGATCCGACTGTCGGTCGGCATCGAAGGCACCGAGGACCTGGTCGGCGACATCCAGGGGGCACTCGACCGAGCCGTCACCGGGTAGCTGACCGAGAGTCGTGAGCGGAGCGAGGGCGGCTGGTCGGTCATGACGGTGCAGCCGTCCTTGCGGCCAACCAGATCCCGTGCACCCGATCGCACTCGATCCCGTGGCATTCGGTCCTCGTGCCGTGGGAGGATCGCGCCACACGACGTCGGCGCGAGCCCTCGCCAACCACAACGACCAAGGAGGTATCGGTGGACACCGAATCCCAGGCCCCTTCCCAGCCAACGAGGGTTGCGGTCTGCGGTACCGGGAGCTGGGGGACGGCCTTCTCCGCCGTCCTGGCCGACGCCGGGGCCCACGTGCGGATGTGGGGCAAGTTCGCCGACGAGGTCGCGGACATCCAGACCAACCACAGCAGCACCCGGTACCTGCCGGACCTGGCACTGCCGGACACGATCACCGCCACCACCGACCCGCAGGAGGCGCTGGACGGCGCCCAGATCGTCGTGATGGCGATACCGGCGCAGACCCTGCGCGACAACCTTGCCGAGTGGGGCCGCTTCATCAGCCCCGACGCCGTCGTCGTATCGCTGATCAAGGGCATCGAGCTGGGCACCACCAAGCGGATGAGTGAGGTCCTCATCGAGGCCGGCGGGGTCGGCCAGGACCGCATCGCCGTCGTGTCCGGACCGAACCTGGCCAAGGAGATCGCCCGCAAGGAGCCGGCCGCGACCGTGATCGCCAGCACCAGCCCGGCCACCGCAGACCGGGTCGCTCAGGCCTGCGCGACCAGGTATTTTCGGCCCTACACGAACACCGATGTCATCGGTTGCGAGCTGGCGGGCACGGTGAAGAACGTCATCGCCCTGGCGGTGGGGATGGCGGAAGGGCTCGGTTTGGGGGACAACTCCAAGGCCGCCCTGATGACCCGTGGCCTGGCAGAGATTCAGCGACTCGGGGTTGCCATGGGCGCAGACTCGCTCACCTTCTCGGGACTGGCCGGGGTCGGCGATCTCATCGTCACGTGTATGTCGCCGCTATCCCGCAACAGCACCTTCGGTCGCAAGCTGGGCGGCGGGATGAGCGTCGAGGAGGTCGTCGCGGACACGCATCAGACCGCCGAGGGCGTCAAGTCCTGCCGGGCGGTCCTCGACCTGGCCCGCCATTACGGCGTGGACATGCCCATCGTCGAGAACGTCGTGGCGGTCGTCCACGAGGGCCGATCGCCACGGGAGGTCGGCTCGCTGCTCATGTCACGGGCGCGCAAGGCCGAGCGCCGTTGACGCCGAGCCGAGGCGTCTGTTGACGAGGCGTCAGCCGACGAGATGCTCGGCGCGAGGCCGCCACACCCGCCGTCAGCGGGACTGCGCCGCGATCGCGGGACCCAGGGCGTCCTGCCCGGCCTTGAAGGCGCGCTTGTTCAGATCGATGAACTTCGGCGGCACCCACTTCTCCAGCACCGCGTCCCACTCGTCGTCGGGCAGCTCTAGCAGGCTGGACAGGGCTCCCAGGAGCACCACGTTGGCCACGTTCTTGTTGCCCAACTCGGTGGCGATCCGGACCCCTTCGATCCAGTAGATCTTGTGGATCCCGTCCTCGAAATGATGGGAGATGGCCTCGTCTGCGGGGTAGGTGCCGCCCCCGGTGATCACCGTCAGGGGTTCGATGGCGTGGTTGTTGATGATGACCATGCCGTCCGGCTTGAGCAGGTCGGCGTAGCGGACGGCCTCCATCTTCTCGAATGCGACCAGGATGTCGGCGCCGCCCTTGGGGATGATCGCCGAGAACACCTGCGGTGCCCAGCGCAGATGCGAGATGACACTGCCACCCCGCTGGGACATCCCGTGGACTTCCGCCTTCTTGACGTCATACCCCAGCCGCATGCCGAGTTCGGCGAGGATGTCGCTGGCCAGGATGGTGCCCTGTCCGCCGACCCCGACCAGGACGATGCTGATGTCGTGCTTGTTCATGTCGCTTCCCTCCGTCCGATGCCTCGGTGTCCCCGCCCCGTCAGTGGTGGCCGGCGTGCTCGAGTACTTGGGCGCGGAACAGGATCGCGTCCCGCGGGCAGACCTGGGCGCAGATCTCGCAGCCGGTGCACAGGACCTGGTCGATCAGGGCCAGCGGACGCTGGGTCTTGGGGTCGAGTTCGTCGGACTTCAGGATCGCCGGGCACCCGATCCGGAAGCAGATCGTGCAGCCGTTGCACTTGTCGTTGACCTCCAACGGCATCCACGTCGTCTTCGCCGACGGCAGCAGGGCGCACTCCTCCTTGGCGATGAGCACGGCCGGGCCGTCCTCCTTCAACCAGGTCCTGAGCTGCTTCTCCAGGGCCTTGATCTCGTAAGAGGGGATGCTGACGACCTTGTCCTCGGGGAAGCCCAGGGCCCGGATCAGCTTCTCGATGTCGATCTCGGTGGTCTCTTTCATCTGCAGCGTCTTGCCGGTGCCAGGGTTCTGCTGGTGCCCGGTCATTCCGGTGATCCGGTTGTCCATCACGATGGTGATCACGTTGCTCCCGTTGTAGAGCACGTTGATCAGCGCGGGGATGCCGGAGTGGAAGAACGTCGAGTCGCCGATGACCGCGACGTGGCGTTCGGCGTCGCCGACCTGCGCGGCCCCGTGGGCGATCGCGATGCTGGCCCCCATGCAGCCGTTGGTGTGCAGGGCGTCCAGCGGCTCGGCCATCCCGAGGGTGTAGCAGCCGATGTCACCGTTGACTGGAACGCCCAGCTTGTGAAGCACGTAGAACGACGACCGGTGCGGGCAGCCCGGGCAGAGGATCGGAGGGCGGCCGGGCAGGTTGCTCAGCACCGTCAGGTCGAGCGCGGGCCGGTCCTCCGGGTCGGCCGCAGCCAGCTGGCCGGAGCCGTTGTCCCCGGTGGGAGCGGGTACCACCGGGGACGAGGCGGCACCGCCGGTGGCGGGCGCGGCAGCGACCGCGTCCTGGCCCCCGGCCGGGAGCAACCCGGCAGCCTGGGCGGCCTTGCGGACTGAGGCCGGATCGAGCTCACCGATCATCGGGAAGATCGACTTGGTGTGCGGGTAGGTCGGCGCCTTGCCGTGCGGCCGGTACAGCTCGATGCCCATGCACCGCACCTGGTCCTCGACGAACGGGTCGAGCTCCTCCATCACGATGAGCTTGTCGACGTTCGCAGCGAAATCGGCGATCATGCGGGGCGGCAGCGGATAGACCATCCCCAGTTTGAGGGTGGAGGCGTCCGGGAAGACCTCGCGCGCGTAGTTGTAGGCCACGCCGTTGCAGATGATGCCCAGCTCCCGGCCCCGGTACTCGACCTTGTTGAACGGGAAGGTCTCGGCGAACTCGGTGAGCTGGCTGATCCGCTCCTCGATGACCGGGTGTCGGGCCCGGGCGTTGGCGGGGATCATCGAGTACTTGGACAGGTTGCGGACGTACTTGTCCGGGATGGGGAACGTCTTGCGGATCTCGCCGACCTCGACCGGTGAGCTGGTGTGGCAAATCCGGGTGGTGGTCCGGAACATCACCGGGGTGTCGAACCGCTCGCTGATGTCGAAGGCGGTCATCATCAGGTCGTGGCTGTCCTGACTGTCCGCCGGGTCGACGCAGGGCAGTCGCATGAACTTGGCGAACTGCCGGTTGTCCTGCTCGTTCTGCGAAGAGTGAATGGCCGGGTCGTCGGCGGAGACGACGACCAGGCCCGCCTCGATGCCGGTCATCGACGCAGAGAACAGAGCATCGGAGGCGACGTTGACGCCGACGTGCTTCATCGTGGCGAACGCCCGCCGGCCGGCATACGCGGCGCCGGTGGCCACGTCCAGAGCGACCTTCTCGTTGGGGGCCCACTCGGCGTACACGTCCGGATAGGGAGCGAACTCCTCGAGGATCTCGGTGCTCGGCGTGCCCGGGTAACCGGAGCCCAACACCGCCCCGGCCTCCCAGGCGGCTCGCGCGACCGCCTCATTGCCCGACAGCAACCTTTTCATTCGAGATCCTCCTCTACCCGCGCAACGGTTCTGCGCTACATCTGGGGCCCGCGCCCATGTCAGCCGTGTCGGCGCGGGTGTGTTCCGACCGGTCCGTGCGGCGCATGGGGGTAACCGGGGTGGAGCTGTCCGCGCAGGAGCTGCGGGTGCCGCATCTGGGCGACTTCCTCAGTGGCGGGAGGAAGACCCGACGATGACGGTCTGTCTCCATGCGTGTCAAACGTTACTACTGGGTGAACATCACTGCTGGTCAAACGCTGGGGACGGAGGCTGATCGCACCGCCGTCATGAACTCACCGTGAGGCACCTGGCTCGGTGGCGACAGTGGCTTAGGTCCCCTCGACGGGGGGGCGAGACAAGGCGGCCTGCGAGCCGCGGTAGCGACGACATCTGTCCATTTTCGCCGGTCAATCAACCGGATGAACCAGACACACGACGACTACCGTTGACAACGTCGGGTGCGCGGATCGCCGCCCTCGTGATTCCCCCCCGGGATCGGCGAGATCGCTTCCGCCCGCGGCACCACTCGGGAGGAGGAGTCATGCTCGATCAACGGGACCTGGCAGGAAGTGTCGTCGTCGGGGTGGACGGGTCCGATCACGCCTTGGCCGCGGTCGAGTGGGCCGCCGCCAGGGCACACCAGCAGCACCGCCCGCTTCGGTTGCTGAGCTCACAGGATGCCGTGCCCGGCCCGGCGTTCGGAATTCCTTGGGACGCCACCCTGGACGACTTGCTCAGGCAGGCCGCCGAGGCGATCCTGCAGCAGGGCATCGCCCGGGCACGATCGGGCCGGCCGGACCTCGACGTCTCGGGCCAGGTCACCTGGGAGCCGCCGGCGCAGGCCCTGCTCGATGCCGCCGAGGTCGCCGAACTCGTCGTGGTGGGTCGGCGCGGCCGCGGTGGATGGTCCGGCCTGCTGCTGGGCAGCGTCTCGGTGGCCCTGGCCGGGCACACGATGTGCCCCGTCGTGGTTGTCCCGACCCCGCCGGATGAAGGAGCGGCACCCACAACCAGCGGGCCGGTCGTCGTCGGAGTGGACGACTCGCATCACTGCGACGCGGCCATCGACTTCGCCTTCGCGGAGGCCGCGGCCACCGGCGCGGACCTGGTCGCCGTCCACGCCTGGACGTTGGATCCGGTGCGCGACGCCGCGGTGATGGCCGACCCCGGTGCCTTGAGGGCCATTGGTGTACAGAACGACGCCTTGCTCGAGCGGATGACAGCCGCCGGGTCCGCCGCCCACCCGGCGGTGGTGGTCCGCCACCGGGAGGTCCGGGACCGGCCCGCACTCGCCCTCGGCGCGACGCAGGGAGCCCGGATGGTGGTGGTCGGTTCACGCGGCCGCGGAGGCTTCGTCGGCTTGATCCTCGGCTCGACGAGTCACCAGCTGCTCAACCTCGCCACGTGCCCCGTGGCGGTGGTGCGAGGCCGCTGAGCGCGTTGTCGTCAGGGCCGGCGCGCCTGGGCCACCACGAAGATGGGAGGCTGCCAGAGGGTGTCGACGTGGTCGAAACCGGCGTCGGTCAGCATGGTGACCAGCCCGTTCTCGGGGTCGTGATCCATCCGGTGGTCGGACAGCCGCCCCAAGGCCGAACGCAGCCAGGACGGGCGAGGAGGCCGGAAGTCGGCGAGCATGACCCGGCCACCGGGGCGCAGCACCCGGAACGCCTCCCGGGCGGCTCGCTCCTGGTCGGGGATGTGGTGCATCGCCAGCGCGGAGACGACGACATCCACCGACCTGTCGGGCAGGTCCAGATCCTCGGCCGACATGGCCCGGAAGCGGCAGACCCGGCTGGAGCGCTGCGCCGCGAAGGAGGTCATCTCCTCCGCCGGGTCGATGCCGAGCACCGATCCACTCGGACCGACGACGGCCGCCATGGCCCGGGTCAAGGTCCCGGTGCCGCATCCGAGGTCCAGGACGTCCTGCCCGGACCGAGCCCCGGAAAGCTTCGCCAGCTTTCGGTAGATGCGGCCGCGCTGACCGAGAAAAGCCGCCTCGGTCACCCAGTGATACCAGCCGGCCTGCCGGATCACCCCGGCTAGACCGTCGCCGAGGTGGTCGGGGTGGCCGGGGTGCCGGTGAGGATGCTGGTGACCGGCCATGCGGTACCTCCTGGGCGTCGCGGGTCCTGCTGGGGGTGTGCTCTCATGCAGCTGAGTCAGGCAACGATAGGACGCCGCGGGGATCTGACATTCACTGTGACCCGACGATGGGGAGGATGCAAACGGTGCAGAGCGCCCAGCTGTTGTCGTTGAGCCCCGCCGAGCAGCTGCGCGCGGGGCGGATGCCGCGTCGTCTGGTCCAGTTGGTGCTCGGGCTGACGTTGTACGGGCGCGTCGATGGCGCTGATGATCAGGGCCGGGCTGGGCATGCTGCCCTGGGACGTTTTGCACTACGGAATCGCCGCGCACCTGCCACTGAGCATCGGCGTCGTGGTCATCGTCGGCAGCGTCGTCGTCTTGCTGCTGTGGATCCCGCTGCGCCAGGCCCCCGGGCTGGGCACGGTGGCCAACGCGGTCCTGATGGGAGTGGTCCTCGACGCCATCCTGCCCAGGCTGGAGGCACCCGCACCGATCGCCGGCAAGATGGTCATGCTGGCGGCGGGGGTCCTCCTCAACGCCGTGGCGACCGCCATGTACATCGGCAGCCAACTGGGGCCCGGGCCGCGCGACGGGCTGATGACGGGCCTGTCCCGGCGGACCGGCCTGAGCCTGCGGCTGGTCCGGACCATCCTGGAATTCGGCGTGGTCGGGCTCGGGTGGTGGCTGGGCGGAGTGGTCGGCGTCGGGACCGTCGTCTACGCTCTGGCCATCGGTCCGCTGACCCAGTGGCTGTTACGGGCCTTGATCGTGCCGCTGACCAGACCCGATCCGACGCGGACGTAGCCCGGTCTGACGCCGAGCGACGTACCGGCTGACGATGCAGGCGAGAGCTGGGCTGTCCTGATGGGCTCGCCTCCATCGTCACTGTCAGAGCAATTGCACGGCCAGCCAGGCGTCGACGCGGGCAGCGGGATTGTCCAGGCTGCGACCGAGCACCCGCTCCAGGGTGGCCAGCCGGTGCCGGACCGTGTTCCGGTGAATGCCCAGTTCCGCGGCGACGGCACTGCGGGAACCGTGATGGGCCAGAAAGCTTCGCAGCGTGTCCACCAGTTCCGGGCGATCCGCGATCTGGCCCAAGAGGGATTGGGCGAAACGGCTTCCAGACCGCCGACCGACCAGGGCCAGCACCCCACGACTGACCAGCTCGTCCCAGCGCACCAGCGGCGTCGCCGGGTTGGTCGCCGACAACGCCTGCCCGGCGGTCTCCAAGCTTCGTCCGGCCGCCGAGAGCGCCTGGATGCTCCCGATCCCGACGTACACCTGGTCACCGGAATGGTCAGCGGAATGGTCACCGGCATGGGCGTCGGCCAGTTCGGTCGCGAGGGTCTGGATCAGCCGTGGTGCGCCGAGCAGGCACAGCCGCCCCTCCCGGATGCCGGAGAGGGGCTCGGCGCCCCAGCCGCCGGCTCCGGGGGTGACCCGGCGCCGGGCGTCATCGAGCCGTGCGGCCGCTCCGGACGCCAGGAGCACCCGGACCCGTTGCGGCAGCCCGGACGAGCGGGGTTCGGACCCCTGCGTGGAAGCTGGGCGCTCCCGGGCCGCCGCGTCGAGCAGGACCTCCGCGGCGCGCACATCTGCCTCGAGCAACCGATCCAGGGCGACGCCGACGAGCCGCTCGTGGGTCTGCCGACGGACCCGCGCAGTGGCCTCGACCAGGCTGAGCAGGGCCGCCGCCGTCGCGACGGCACCCCGAGAGACGTCGTCGAACGAGCCCGGGGTCCACACGGCCACGTAGCTGTCCGGGTGCCGTTCGTAGCCGAGCGGGTGGACCACGGTGGTTCCCCACGGGCCGGTGGCGCTCGCGGCGGTGCGTTGCCCCTGCGGCCGCACGCGATGGATCAGGTCGGCGACGGCGCCCGGTTCCGGCACGCTCGCACCGGCCACCCGCTGCCCGCCCGTCCTGGCCACCCGCTGCCCGCCCGACCCGGTGGCCGAGACCACGGCGACGCCGCCCCCGAGCGCCTCGGCCAGGACCCGCAGCAGGGTCGGTTCGTCGTCGCGGGACGCGGCCGCGGTCAGCCGCTGCTGAACTGCCACGCCCACCCGGGCGCGGGCCTGCTCACGCTCGTCGAGCAGCCGGGCGGTCAGCCGACTGATGGCGACGAAGGTGGTCTCGTGCGGCACCTCGAAGAGGGTGAGCCCCACCGCGCGGCACACGGCCTCCACTTCCGCGGGGATTCGCGGGTGGGACAGGCCGGTCCCGAAACCCAGCCCGACGACCCCCGCCCCGCGCAGCCGGGCCACGTAGTCGGCCCACTCCCGGTGCCATCCACCGGCCCCCAGGCCGGTCGTCAGCAGCAGCTCGCCACCCTCGAGAAACGTTGTAGGGTCGGCCAATTCGCTCGTCGCCACCCAGCGGACGCGGGCCGTCGGGTCGGCGACGAACACCGGTTCAAGGGTCAGCGAGGGGTCGCCGAGCACGCGGCGACGGATACCCCGGACCCTGCGACCATCTATCCATTCTGCACAGCCGATTCAGCCATGTTGTGCAGATCGGTCCTGTCGGCCCGGCCTGCACGCGACCTAGGATCCGGCTACAAGTATCCGACGTCATCAGTCCGGAGTCGCCCATGCCCCCCTCGCTGCCCCCGCCACCGGTCGCGCCGGCCCCTGCGGCCACCGACGACATCGTGGCCCCCGACGACACCGCGGCCGCAATCCTCGGTGGCCCCGCTCTGGCCCAGGAACGCCGCCTGCTCACCGCTGTCCCAGGGCCTCGCTCGCAGCGACTGCGCGAGCAGCGGGCGGCCGTGGTCGCCCGCGGCGTCTCCACGGTGCTGCCGGTGTACGTCGCCGCGGTCGGCGGTGGGGTACTGCTCGACGTCGACGGCAACTGCCTGATCGACCTCGGCTCGGGGATCGCGGTGACCACCGTCGGAGCCAGCGCTCCCCGGGTGGTCTCGGCGGTGACCCGCCAGGTCGCCGCGTTCACGCATACCTGCGCCATGGTCACCCCCTACGAGGGCTACCTGCGGGTGTGCGCGGAACTCAACCGGCTCACCCCAGGGGATCACGACAAGCGCAGCGTCCTGGTCAGCTCCGGCGCCGAGGCCGTCGAGAACGCCGTGAAGATCGCCCGGCACGCCACCGGCCGCCAGGCCATTGTCACCTTCGAGAACGGCTACCACGGGCGCACCAACCTCACTATGGCCATGACCGCCAAGGCCATGCCGTACAAGAGCGGGTTCGGACCGTTCGCGCCGGAGATCTACCGGGCCCCGTGCTCCTACCCGTTCCGGGACGGGCTGTCCGGACCGGACGCCGCCCAGCGGGCCATCGACGCCATCGAGCGGCAGGTCGGCGCGGCGTCGGTGGCGGCCGTGGTCCTGGAACCGATCCTCGGTGAGGGCGGGTTCGTCGTCCCTGCGCCTGGGTTCCTGCCGGCCCTGGCCCAGTGGTGCACCGACCATGGCGTCGTCTTCGTCGCCGACGAGATTCAGTCCGGGTTCGCCCGCACCGGAGACTGGTTCGCCGTGGACCACGAGGGTGTCGTCCCCGACCTGGTCTGCACCGCCAAGGGGATCGCCGGCGGGTTGCCGCTGGCCGCGGTGACAGGACGGGCCGAGATCATGGACGCCCCCCACGTCGGCGGGCTCGGCGGCACGTACGGCGGCAACCCGCTCGCCTGCGCCGCAGCCCTCGCCGTCATCGAGACCATCCAGGCGGACGGGCTACTGGCCCGGGCCCGGCAGATCGGCGCAAGGATGACCGACCGGCTGACCGGGATGGCGGCGGCCGACCCGCGGATCGGTCAGGTCCGCGGCCGGGGCGCGATGGTCGGCGTCGAGATGGTCCAGCCCGGCAGCACCGTCCCCGACGCAGCGCTGGCCCGCCGGATAGCCGGGGCCGCCCACGCCGCCGGGATCGTCCTGCTGACCTGCGGGACCGACGGCAACGTGCTGCGGTTCCTGCCGCCGCTGTCGATGCCCGACCCGCTGCTGATCGAGGCATTCGACGTCCTCGCCGAGATCGTGATGGGGTCCCGGTGACCGGGCACTCCGGCGTCGGCAATCCGGTGCCGGCGCGGTTCGCCGAGGTCGTCCGTCGCCTCGACGCCGGCCAGGGCATCTGGATCGACAACACCGGACACCCCGGCGACGGCGGGCGCACCCTCCCGGTCACCGACCCGGCCACCGGCGAGGTGATCACCCATCTGGCCGACGCCTCCCCAGAGCAGGCCAGGGCCGCCGTGGACGCCGCCGCCGACGCGCTGCCGGGTTGGGCCGCCCGGCCCCAGCGCGAACGCGCCGAGCTGCTGCGGGCCTCGTTCGAGCTGATGAGCGCGCAGGCCGAGGACCTCGCTGGACTGATGGCCTGGGAGAACGGCAAGGCCCTACCGGACGCACGCGGCGAGGCCGGCTACGCCGCCGAGTTCTTCCGGTGGTTTGCCGAGGAGGCCGCCCGATCCGAGGGCGGCTACGGACCGGCACCGGCCGGCGGCACCCGCACCATCGTCAGCCACCAGCCGATCGGGGTCAGCGCCCTGGTCACGCCGTGGAACTTCCCCGCCGCGATGGCCACCCGCAAGATCGCGCCGGCCCTGGCGGCCGGGTGCACGGTGGTCCTCAAACCGGCCAAGGAGACGCCGCTGACGGCCCTGGCCATCGTCCGGATGCTGGCCAGGGCCGGAGTCCCGGACGGCGTGGTCAACCTGGTGCCGACCTCCTCGTCGTCCTCGGTGGTCACCCCCTGGCTGGAGGACCCCCGGGTGCGCAAGCTGTCCTTCACCGGGTCCACCGAGGTCGGCCGACTCCTGCTGCACCAGGCCGCCGACCGGATCGTCAACTGCTCCATGGAACTCGGCGGGAACGCCCCGTTCGTCGTGGCCGCGGACGCCGATCTGGACGCCGCGGTGGACGGGGCCATGGTCGCCAAACTGCGCAACGGGGGCCAGGCCTGCACCGCCGCCAACCGGTTCTACGTCCACGCCGACATCGCCGACGCCTTCGTCGAAGCCTTCGGAGCCCGGGTAGCGGCGCTGCGGGTCGGGCCGGCGTTCGCCGACGGAGTCAACGTCGGGCCGATGGTCAACCGCGCCGCCGCCGCCGACGTCGCACGGCTCGTCGACGCGGCGCTGGCCGACGGCGCTCGGGTCAGCCACGTCGCGGCGCTGCCGCCCGGACTGGACGGCACGGCCGGGGACGGCGCGCACGCCTACTACCCCCCCACCGTCCTGGTCGACGTCGCCCCGGACGCCGACATCGTCGCCACCGAGATCTTCGGCCCGGTCGCCCCCATCGTCACCTGGCGTGACGAGGTCGAGCTGATCAGCTGGGTCAACGCCACCGAGCTCGGCCTGAGCGCGTACGTGTACGCCGGCGACCTACGCTGGGCGCTGCGGTTCGCCGAGTCCGTCGAGGCCGGCATGGTCGGGGTCAACCGGGGCATCGTCTCCGACCCGGCCGCCCCCTTCGGCGGTATGAAACAGTCCGGCCTCGGCCGGGAGGGCGCCCGCGAGGGCATCCGCGAGTTCCAGGAGACCCAGTACTTCAGCGTGGACTGGCCCTGACCGGCTCGACCACGCGTGACCACGCAACCGGCGAGACCTCAACCGACGACGCACCGGCGCCGTCCCGACATCGGAGAAAGCATGCCAGTCACCCTTGACCGCCAGCGGATCCTGGACCTGATCGATCGCGAGTCGGCCACCCTCAACGAGCGCACCCAGGCCTCCAAGGCCATGTTCGAGCGGGCCCACGCTCACCTCTCCGGCGGGGTGGCCTCCTCCTACCAGTTGCGCGATCCGTGGCCGATCTACCTGCAGCGGGGCTCCGGCCCGAGGGTCTGGGACGTCGACGGGAACGAGATGTGGGACTTCCACAACGGGTTCGGGTCAATGATTCAGGGCCATGCCCACCCGGTCATCGGTGCCGCGGTCGCTGCCCGGTACCCGATGGGAACCCACTTCGCCGCGCCCACCGAGGACGCCATCGTCGTCGCCGACGAACTGGCCCGCCGGTTCGGGCTGCCGAAATGGCGGTATACGAACTCGGGATCGGAGTCGACGATGGACGCCATCCGCATCGCCCGGGCGTTCACCGGCCGCGACACGGTGATGAAGATCTTCGGCTCGTACCACGGCCACCACGACACCGTCATGGTCTCCATCGGGGTGGAGTACGACGAGATCGGCGACCACGAAAACCTCGCCTCGCTGGCGTACGGCGGCGGCATCCCGCAGGCCACCGTCGAGATGACGGTCGCCGTGCCGTTCAACGACGCCGGGGCGATGGAGCGCCGGATCGAGCGGCTGGCCGCCGAGGGGCGCCTGCCGGCCTGCGTCATCATGGAGGCCGCGATGATGAACCTCGGGGTCATCCTGCCCGAGGACGGTTACCTGGCGGCCGTGCGGGAGATCACCCGCAAGCACGGCATCGTCCTGATCTTCGACGAGGTGAAGACCGGGCTGCAGGTCGCCCCCGGCGGAGCCACCGAACGGTTCGGCGTGACCCCGGACATGGTGACCTTGGCCAAGGGCCTCGGCGCGGGCTTCCCGACCGGCGCGATCGGCGGCACCGAGGAGGTCATGGCCACCGTCGAGGACGGCACGGTGTACCAGGTGGGCACCTTCAACGGGAATCCGCTGTGCGTGGCCGCGGCCCGGGCCAACCTGCTCGACGTGCTCACTCCCGAGGCCTACGCCCACCTGGACCACCTCAACGACCGGATCGTCGGGGGCTGCACGGCGGTGATCGAGAAGTACGACCTGCCCGGGTACGCCGTCGGCGTCGGCTCCAAGGGTTGTGTCACCTTCTCGACACAGAAGATCGTCGACTACGAGACCTTCAAGGCCAACCAGGACGCCGACCTGTGCACCCTGGCCTGGCTGTACAACATGAACCACGGCATCTTCATGACCCCGGGCCGGGAGGAGGAGTGGACCCTCTCGGTCACTCACAACGACGCGGCGATCGATCACTACATCAGCGTGTTCGACTCCCTCGCCCGCGAACTGACCGTCGGCTGAACCGGGAGGAGACCTGAGATGACCGCGAACCGACTGCAGAACTTCGTCAACGGACGCTTTGCCGACGCCTCCGGGCACGACACCCACGAGGTGATCAACCCGGCCACCGAGCAGGTCGTCGCCCTGCAACCGACGTCCAACTCGGCCGATGTCGACGCGGCCATGGCCGCCGCCGCTGAGGCGTTCGAGGGCTGGCGCCGGGCCACCCCGAGCCTCCGGCAGAAGTCCCTGCTGGGCCTGGCCGACGCGCTGGAAGCCGGCAGCGACACGCTGGTCGAGGCCCAACACCGCAACACCGGGCAGATCCGCTCGTTCATCGCCACCGAGGAGGTCGCCGTCGGCGCCGACCAGGTGCGGTTCTTCGCCGGCGCCGCCCGCCGGCTGGACGGGGTGGCCGGCGGGGAGTACCTCGACGGGTACACCTCCTACGTGCGCCGGGAACCGATCGGCGTCATCGCCCAGATCACCCCGTGGAACTACCCGCTGATGATGGCGATCTGGAAGATGGCCCCGGCCATCGCCGCCGGCAACACCGTCGTGCTCAAACCCGCGTCGACGACCCCCGAGTCGACCCTGGTACTGGCCGAGTTGACCGCCGGAGTCCTACCGGACGGGGTGTTCAACGTCCTGGTCGGCGACCGCACCACCGGCGCACTCATGGTCGACCACTCGACGACGGCCATGGCTGCCATCACCGGCTCGGTGCGGGCCGGGATCGAGGTCGCCAAGACGGCCTCCAACAAGGTCAAACGGGTGCACCTGGAGCTCGGCGGGAAAGCCCCGGCGGTGGTCTTCGCCGACGCCGACCTCGCCGCCACGGCCCCCGCCTTGACCGACGGCGGGTACTTCAACGCCGGTCAGGACTGCACCGCGGTGACCCGGGTCCTGGTCCAGGACAGTGTCCACGACGAGTTCGTCGCGGCGCTGGTGACGGCCGCCCGGGAGAAGGTCACCGGAGACGCCGAGAACCCGGACGCTTTCTACGGCCCGCTCAACAGTGCCGGGCACTTAGCGAAGGTAAGCCAGTATGTCGACTCGGTGCCCGGCCACATCACGGTCGCCACCGGAGGTCACCGGGTCGGCGAGCGGGGCTTCTACTACGCGCCCACCGTGCTGACCGGGGTCCGCCAGGACGACGCGGTGGTCCAGGAGGAGATCTTCGGCCCGGTGCTGACCGTCCAGCCGTTCCGGAACGCCGACGAGGCGCTGGCGCTGGCCAACGGCGTCCCCTTCGGGCTGGCCTCAAGCGTGTGGACCAGCGACCACCAGACCGCGCTGCGGTTCAGCCGCGAGCTGAACTTCGGCTGCGTCTGGATCAACACCCACATCCCGCTGACCGCGGAGATGCCGCACGGCGGCTTCGGCTACTCCGGGTACGGCAAGGACCTGTCCGTCTACGGCCTGGACGACTACACCCGGGTGAAACACGTGATGAGCGCCTTATGAGCGGAGTGCTCGTCGGCTACAGCGAGACCCGCGGCGGTGCCGACGCCCTGGCCCTGGGGGGGCGGTTCGCCCGGGCCATCGGGTCGCCGATTCGGGTCGTCATGGTGCTGCCGAGCGAGGACCGCCCGAGCCTGGCCCCGCCCAGCCCTGCCTACGAGCGGGTACTGGAGAACCTGGCCGACGAGGCCTTGGACGTGGTGGCTGACGAGGCGCCGGCGGACACCCCGGTCCAGACCCAGATCTGGTACGCCGAGGACGTCGCGACCGGCTTGGCCGAGGCGGCACAGGAGTACCACGCCGACGTCATCTGCATCGGCGGCGGCCGGCACGGCACCCTCGGCCGGGTCGCCCTGGGCTCGATCGGGAACATCCTGCTGCACTCGGCGGGGGTGCCGGTCGGGCTCGCGCCACGGGGCAGCCGCCACCACGGGGACCGCTCCATCGAGCGGGTCACCGTCGGAATCGGCGGTCGTTTCGGCGCGAAGTACGTCATCGACGAGGCGATCCGGCTGGCGGCCCGATCCGGGGCGCCGCTCCGGCTGGCCTGCCTGGTCGCCCTGCGCGGGCGGGATTCCACCAGCCAACGCACCGCCCGGGAGGCCGCCCAGGAGGCGCTGGAGTACATCCACGCGCACCTGCCGGAGGGGGTCAGCTCCACCTGGGAGCTGGCCGTCGGCGACGCCATTGAGGACGCCGCGGCAGAACTGGACTGGCACATCGACGAGGTCGCCATGGTCGGGTCGAGCCGATTGGCCCCGCCGAGACGGCTGTTCCTCGGCAGCGTCGCCAACAAGCTGCTCCGGGTGGTCCCGGTGCCGCTGGTCGTCGTTCCCCGTGACCACGCATCCCAGGAGGACCCCCGATGAGCACCACGTCCGACGCCGCCCGCACCGGGGTCGCCGGCACCGAACGTGCCGGCTCCGCCAAGGGCCTGCGCCCCGGCACCGTCGGACTGCTCGGGTCCGTCGTCATCGGGATCTCCTGCATCGCCCCGGCGTACACCCTCTCCGGGGCACTCGGGCCCACGGTCGCGCAGGTCGGCCAGCGGTTGCCGGCGATCTTCCTGGTCGGGTTCCTGCCGATGCTGCTCGTCGCGTTCGGGTACCGGGAGCTGAACCGGGCCATCCCCGACTCCGGTACCTCGTTCACCTGGGGGGTCCGCGCTTTCGGCCCCTGGGTGGGCTGGATGTCCGGTTGGGGCCTGGTCGCGGCCACCGTGGTGGTGCTCAGCAACCTGGCCGGCATCGCCGTCGACTTCTTCTACCTGATGCTCTCGCAGATCTTCGCCGATGAGTCGATCGCCGACTGGGGCAAGAACCCGTTCGTCAACGTGCTGACCTGCCTGTCGTTCATGGCCTTGGCGACGATGATCTCCTACCGCGACATGCAGACCACCCAGAAGGTCCAGTACGTCCTGGTCGGCTTCCAGGTGTTGATCTTGTTGATGTTCGCGGTCGTCGCGTTCTCGCGGGCCGGGAGCGGGGACGCCGATGCCGTCGGTGCGGTGCCGGTGAGCCTCGACTGGTTCAACCCGGCCGGCGTGGAGAGCTTCTCGGCCTTCGCGGCCGGGTTGTCCCTGTCCATCTTCATCTTCTGGGGGTGGGACGTCACCCTGACGATGTCCGAGGAGACCACCAGCGGGCACTCCACCCCGGGCCGTGCGGCGACCCTGACGATCGTGCTCATCGTGCTGCTCTACCTGGTGGTCGGGGTTGCTGCGATGCGGTTCGCCGGGTTCGGCACGCTGGGCACCGGACTGGGCAACGAGGAGATCCAGGAGAACGTGTTCTTCGCCTTGGCCGGGCCGGTGCTGGGGCCGCTGGCGATCCTGATGTCCATCGCGGTGCTGTCCAGCTCATTCGCGTCGCTGCAGTCGACATTCGTCTCCCCGGCCCGGACCCTCCTGGCGATGGGGCACTACGGCGCAATCTCGCCGAAGTTCGCCCGGGTCTCGCCTCGCTTCTTCACCCCCGGCTACGCCACCCTGGTGTCCGCCGTGGTGGCCTCGGTGTTCTACGCGGTGATGCGGTTCGTCTCCGAGGCGGTGCTATGGGACACCATCACCACCCTCGGCATGCTGATCTGCTTCTACTACGGACTGACGGCGTTCTCGGCGGTGTGGTACTTCCGCAGGCAGTGGTTCGCCGGCGCCCGCTCCTTCGTCTTCCAGCTCCTGTTCCCGCTGGTGGGGGCCATCATCCTGGCTACCCTGTTCGTGACGACGCTGCGCGACAGCATGGACCCGCAGTACGGGTCCGGCTCGGAGGTCTTCGGGGTCGGCCTGGTGTTCGTGCTCGGCATCGCGATCCTGCTGATCGGCGTGGTGCTGATGCTGATCAGCGCGGCGCGGCGGCCGGCGTTCTTCCGGGGTGAGACCATCCCGGTTGGGGTCGCCGGTGACGCCGGTGAATCGCGGGTCGGTCTGGAGGAGTGACCCGGACGGGGCGCGTCCCGGGCGGTCACTCCTCCGGCAGCGTTGTCAGCCGGCCATGGTGATCTGAATGCCGACGCGGGGGGCGCCGGAGCGGAGGCGGTTGAGCATCGCCTGGACCGGACCGAGGACCCGGTAGATCGCGTACTTGCCGCGGACCGCCGTCAGAAGCGCCTCCACGCTGGCGCTGTCGCGGACGACGCGGCCGGTCCCGTGGTAAGTGGGTGCGTCCTCCGCGACCCGGCCTCGACGATCGCAGGCCCGCAGCTCGACTCGCTCGGTGTGAGCCAGGCGTTTGACCTTCCCGGACCCGTCCAGGGTGGTCACCAGCAGCAGGTTGGACACGGAGGGGCTGGGCGCGATCCACACCGGGGAGGAGACCGGCTGCCCGATGCGCCGGAACGTGGTCAGTGACACGAACTCTTCGCCGGCCAGCGGGTGCTCGGCGGTGTGTGGGGTCATCCGGCCAGCCTAGTCTCCGGTCGGTCCGCTCCGCCTTGGCCCGACCGCGGGCGACGAAGGCACCGCGGCAGTCCCCCGACCCCCGTCGCGCGGGCCGTGGCGTGAGTGTCGCGAAGCTAGGGTGACGGGGTGAGTTCGGATTCTCCTTGGGAAGCGTCGGGTAAGGACGCGCAGCACCCGGCCCGACGCTGGCAGCGGCCCGTCCCGGTGGTCGGAGACCCGACCTCGGCGGCGGAGCGAGCAGCTGACCCAGCGGCGTGGGCGTTCCCCGCCGACCAGGCCGGGGCGTTGCGCCAGATCATCGGCGCGCGGCGGGACGTGCGTCGGTACCGACCTGAGCCGGTCGGTGACGAACTGCTGGGCCGGGTTCTGGAGGCCGGACATGCCGCCCCCTCCGTCGGGCACTCTCAGCCGTGGCGGTTTATCGTCGTCACCGACCCGGCCACCCGAGACCGGGCCGCGGCCATGGCTGACCGGCAGCGGCTCGTGCAGGCCGCCGGGCTCACCCCTGATCGGGCCCAGCGGTTGCTCGACCTGCAGTTGGAGGGAATCCGAGAGGCGCCGTTGGGGGTCGTGGTGGCCTGTGACCGCCGGGTCGCCGCGGCCGGCGTATTGGGCCGGGCCACCTTCCCTGACGCCGACCTGTGGAGTTGTGCCTGCGCGGTGCAGAACATGTGGCTGACCGCCCGAGCGGCGGGGCTGGGCATGGGCTGGGTCACCCTGTTCCAGCCGGACGAGCTGGCCGACCTGCTCGGCCTGCCCGAGGGCGTGGAAACCCTCGGCTGGTTGTGTCTGGGCTGGCCCGACGAACGCCCGCCCGCCCCTGGACTGGAACGACACGCCTGGTCCCGACGGCTGCCTCTGGACCAGGTCGTCCTTCGCGAGCGGTGGCCGGCCGGATCGGGCGAGCCGGCCACACCGGTTTCCCACCTGCGCGCCCCCGACCAGATCCGGGTGGTCGCCGCCGCCGATGACGCCGACCAGCTGCTCACCCCGTCGGGGTCGCTGGGTGTCCTGGACCGTGCCGTCAACCGGATCGAGGCGATCGGCGGCGGCAGAATCCGCGGGGGGACCCTGATCCTGGTCGGAGCCGATCACCCAGTGGCCGCTCTCGGCGTTTCCGCGTTCCCGTCCGCGGTCACCCGGGAGGTCATGAACGCGGCCGTGGCCGGCGACTGCCTGGGCGCCGTCGCGGCGGCGACCTGCGGGCTGGAACTGCATGTCGTCGACGCCGGCGTCACCGGGCCGCCGGTCGTGGGTGCCGACCCGGCGCGGCCCGTCGATCCCCCCGGGAACCTGCGGGACGCCGACCCGCTGTCCGCCCAGGACGTGTCCGACCTGGTCGACCGGGGCAGGCAGATCGGCTGGGAGGCCGGACGCGGCGGGTTGGTCGCCGTCGGCGAGGTGGGGGTGGGCAACACCACCGTTGCCGCCGCGTTGGCGTGTGCTCTGCTGGACCTGCCGCCCGCTGACCTGGTCGGCCTGGGTGCCGGATCAGACACGGACATCCTGCAGCGAAAGGTCGAGGTGGTCGACGCCGCGTTGCGCCGGGTGCGGGCCCGGGTGTCGGTGGGCTTGGCGCGGCTGCCCTCACCGGACCTTCTCGTCGCCCTCGGGGGTCCGGAGTTCGCGGTGCTGACCGGGGTTGTCCTCGGCGCGGCCCGAGCCGGCGCGGCGATCGTCCTCGACGGGCTGGCGACGACTGTCCCGGCCCTGTTGGCCTGTCGGATGGAACCCGCCGTACAGGCATTCCTTGCCGCCGGTCAGGTCAGCCGTGAACTGGGCCACCGGGTGGTCCTGGCGGAACTGGGCCTGGAGCCGCTACTCGACCTGCGGTTACGCGCCGGCGAGGGGGTCGGTGCCTGCCTGGCGACCGGCCTGCTCCTCTCTGGTGTGCAGATCCGCCGCAGCGCCGGCCGGGTGATCTGAGCGGCGTCGGCCGCGGGAATGCGTCCGGTCGGCGTGGCGTTGATCAAGGCGTTGAGCAATCAACCACTCAGGAGATCACGATGCCTGCCGTGCACGCCGACCCCATGACGCTGCCCCGCCTTGCTACCGCACCAGACATCGCACCGGACATCGCACCCGACCCTGCCACGGACATCCCCCCTGTCATCGAGCGGGACGTAGTGGCGTTGTCGGACGCGCCGTCTGCTACCGAGGGGCTCGGTTTCCCGGTCCGCCGGGCGCTGGCCGGGGCGTCATACACCCGCACCGATCCGTTCGTGATGATGGACCAGATGGGCGCCGTGGAGTACGGCGTCGGCGAACCGCGCGGCACCGACTGGCATCCGCACCGGGGATTCGAGACGGTCACCTACCTGCTGGACGGGGCCTTCCAGCACCAGGACACCCACGGCGGGGGCGGCCTCATCGGGAACGGGGACACCCAGTGGATGACGGCAGGCTCTGGCCTGCTACACATCGAGACCCCGCCGGAGACGCTGGTCCGCACGGGCGGGTTGTTCCACGGCGTGCAGCTGTGGGTGAACCTACCCGCGGCGGCGAAGTTCACCCCGCCGCGCTACCAAGGCATCAGCAAGGACGGACTCACGCTGCTCGCCGGGGCGGACGGCGCTTCCCTGGTCCGGCTGATCGCCGGCGAGCTGGACGGGCACCACGGGCCTGGGTCGACCTACACGCCGATCACCGTCGCGCATGCGACCATCTTCCCCGGTGCCCGGCTGGCTTTGCCGTGGCCGGAGGCGCACAACGCGTTGGTCTACACCTTGGCCGGGCGGGGCGTCGCCGGTCCGAGCCGAGCGCCCCTGCGGACTGGGCGGCTGGCCGTGTTCGGACCGGGCCGGTCGATCACCGTGCAGGCCGACGAGGGCCAGGACGCCGCGGCGCCGGCCCTAGAGGTCCTCATCCTCGGCGGTCAACCGATCCGCGAACCGGTCGCCCAGTACGGACCGTTTGTGATGAACACCCGGGACGAGCTGGTGACGGCGCTGGAGGACTTCCAGTCCGGGCGTTTAGGCGCGATCCCGCCGGGGGCGTTGCGGCCGTTTCACGCCGTCTGACCTCCGGGCTCGAAGAGGCGGATCTCGTCACCGGGCGCCGACCACCCCGGTCTGGACCATCCAGGAGTTCGACGGGCCCAGTGTCACCCTCGGCGTGAGGCGGGCATCAGGAACGGCCACGGGGTCACCGAGGGGTCCAGTGGCATCGTCACATGCAGCACCGCGGGTCGGCGCCGCTCCTGTGCCCGGGTCAGCGCCGTGGCCAAGGTGGTCCGCAGCTCCTCCGGGCCGGAGCTCTCATACCCGTCTGCACCGAAAGACCGGGCCATCGCGACGAAGTCCGGGTTGACCAGGTCGGACCCGAACGGGCGGCCGTAGATCCGCTGTTGGTCGGCCTTGACGTTGCCGTAGGCGGCGTTGTCGAAGAGCACCACCACCACCCCGAGGCCGTACTGGACCGCGGTGGCCAGCTCCATCGCCCCGAAGAGGAACCCGCCGTCCCCGGCCAGGGAGACCACCGGCGCCTCTGGGAACGCGGCCTTGACCCCCAGAGCGGTGGGGAACCCGAAACCCAGGGTTCCCTGACATCCGGCGGTGATGAACTGTCGCGGGCGGGTCACCGGGAACGCCAGGTATGACACGAACCCGACCTGGGTGATCTCCTCGACCAGGAACCCCTCGTCGGGAAGCACGTCCCGGATCGCCCGCAGGTAGTCCACGTGGGGCTGGAGCGCGACGATCCCCGGACGGATCCGGTCCTTCGCCTCGGCCATCCGGGTCATCCGCGCCTGCCGGGTGACCTCGTCGGGCCCGCCCCGGCCGGGTTGGCGGAGCAGGTCCAGCAGCCGGGTGGCCGCCTGTGTCGCGTCCGCCGTGATCGCCAGCGTCGGCTGGGTGCGGACGTGCTGATGCGGGTCGATATCAACCGCGATGGTGGTCAGGTCTGCCGGGCGGTCGGGCCAGCGGAACCAGGCCAGCTCCTGGCGGGACCCGAGGGCCAGCATCACGTCGGTGTCCGGCCACAGCTCGAAGCCCTCACCGCAGGTGAACCCCAGCGGGTCGGCATCGCTGACGATGCCCCGGCCGCCCCGGAAAGAGACCACCGGCGCGCCCAGGAGCTGGGCCAGGCTCCGAACCGTCGAGCCGGTGTCCCGAGCGCCTCCCCCGACCAGGATCATCGGCCGGGATGCCCCGGCCAGCAGCTCCGCGGCGCGCGCCAGCAGTCCCTCGTCCAAGGGCGGTGGGGCGACCGTCCGCGGGTTGGGTGGGGGTACCGGACCGGACACGGGCAGCACGTCCCACGGCGCGGCCAGCGTTGCGACCCCGGGCCGGCCACCGCACGCGTGGGCGATCGCCTCGTCGAGCATTGCAGGCGCCTGCGAGGGGGCCAGCGCCAAGCCGGCCCACGAGGTGAAGCTGCGCAGGGTGGCCTGCTGGTCGTCCATTTCGTGCAGGTGCCCCAACCCTCGGCCTAAGTACGTGCTCGGGATCTCGCTGGTCAGGCACAGTACCGGGGTGCTGGTCCACTGGGCGGTGAGCAGCGCCGTCGAGGCGTTCAGCACGCCCGGGCCGGGCACCACGCAGCACACCCCGAGCCGGCCGGTGGCCTGCGCGTAGCCGAACGCCATGTACCCGCACGCCTGCTCGTGCCGGGCACCGACCACCCGGATCCGGTCGCCGACTTCGGCGAGCGCCTCGAACAGCGGGTAGGTCTGCACGCCGGGCAGTCCGAAGACAGTGTCGACGCCATGGGCGAGGAGACCGTCGACCATGGCCTGAGCCGTGGTTCGGGTCAGCGGGGCGGCCTCGGTGGTGGAAGTAGGGGTGAGGATCATAGCTCACCCATCCACATCGCCGCCGAGCTGTCAAACCGGCGGTTTCGGCAGCTCGGTCGGCTCGACCTTCGCCCAGACGGGAGGCGGGCCATACCGCAGCAGGGCGATGATCCGGCCGGCTGCGCAGTCGGCGACCAGCCGGTCCATGCGGCGCTGCCGGGTCGCCTCGCGTTTCGCGTCGCGCACCCAGTCGGCGCAGGTGCGCCGGTAGGCAGGGGTGGCCCGGCCGAAGAAGAACGCCGCGGCCGCCTCGTCGGCCCGCAGCCGATCCAGGTACTCCGGCGGCAACCGTGGGGTCGCTCCGCGCGGCGGCGGGTCGCGGCTGACGTCCCGTCGCTCGAAGGCTGCCAGCCCCGCCGGGGTCATCCGTCCCTCATCGACGAGCCGGCCCACCACGTCGATGTTGACCCTGCTCCATCGGCTGTTCCGGCGCCGCGGGGTGAATCGTTGCCGGACCGCGTCCGGCCCGATGGGCTGCATCACGGAGTCGATCCAGCCGAAGCACAGGGCCTCGGCCACGGCCGCCGCCCACGTCAGTCCGCGCGGGGTGACGTGCGCCTTGCGCAGGCCGACCCAGATCTCGTGGGCGCTGGCGTGGTTGGTCTCGAGCCAGGCGCGAAACTGGTCCGGCTCGTCGAAGAACGTCGCGGGACGGGCGTCGTCGCCCGGGGAATGGGCTGTCATCATCCGAAGGCCTGGCCCGTCCGGTCCGGTCACCCTCGCCCGGGAGTCGTCGAGATGAGCTCGGGGGAGACGCTGACGTGACCGAGCCGGTCCAGCACCGAAGCCATGCCGGGCGCGTTGGCGGCGTTGGTCAGCCACCACTTCAGCTCCGCGGCGCCGACCCGGTAGCCGTATCCGGCGATCTGATCGGACTGGCGGTACCCGGTCCGGTAGTACGAGCGGTGGTGGCCGGGACTGATCGCGACGGTCTCGTCCATCATCCCGTGCCCGAACCGGACGAACCAGGTGCGGCGCGGACCGGCGACGGCCTCGGGCAGCAGCCCGACCAGGTCCGCGGCGTCCTGAGCGCCGAACGGATCGGCGATCGGCACGCCGAGCAGCCGAGCCAGTGTGTGTGCCTCGGTGACCACCAGGGAGGACCTGCGCAGTAGCGGCACCAGCCGCGGCCAGCCGACGTGCTGGTCGAGCCGGTGCGGGACCAGGTCGAAGCACACCGGCACCCCCGCCGCGTCCGCGATCCGGGTGGCCAGGTCCAGACCGCGGGCGGAGCTCTCGTGCAGCAGCGCGTACCCGTCGATGACCAGCGCGTCCGCGTCCGCGATCGAGGAGTCGAACCGGCTGACCGCGCTCTCGTCCAGCTGGTCGTACGGCGCGGGGGCCTGCGCGACCAGCAGCCGGACCCCGTCGGGGTGGTCGGCCGTGCGGGCATCGCGCAGGACCACCACCAGCGCGTTGGCCACGCCCGGCAGTGTCTGCAGGCAGGGTGTGACCCCCAGGTCCGCGCACGCATTGACGATCTCGCTGGTCCAGGGGTCGTCGCCGACCGCGGCCAGGACTCGGACCTCGGCGAAATGACTGACGGCGGCCTCGGCGAAGCTCATCGCAGTGCCCCCGACATGGGTCGCGATGTTGACCTGCTCGTGATGGTCGGATGTGACCTCGACGAAACGCCGTTGGCGCAACTCTGCCCGTAGGTCTATCCGGGCGTCGCCCATCACCGTGACCCGAAACCGCCGGGGCCGCACCAGCGGATCGACGATGAAGGCCTCGGGGCTGGGCATGGCGTGCCGGTTATCCCCGCAATAGGCTTCGCTGACGTTGTCTTGGCCTGGTGGGACGGAGGAAGCCATGACCGCACCGATCCGTTGTCTCCCCCAGCAATTGGACATAGTACTTACTCAAGGGTAGTACCCGGACGACCGAGTGTGAAAGACTCTCAGCCCAGGACGACCCGTAGTCCCATCCCGCGCCGTACCGATTCAGAGTCGCCGTGTACCCGGCCGCGATCACCGCCCCGGGCCCGCTGGGCCCGACGGGCGCTAGTGGCGGTGCCCGTGGGCCCGTTGTCGTCGGCCTGAGGGGTGGTGGAAGGCGCCGACCACGGCTCCTCAAGCCGGACCCGGTAGTCGTCGCAGTCGGGGCAATCCATCTGGCAGGTGTCGTGCTCGATGGCCCACGCGCACTGCAGACAGGACCATCCGCGGCACGTGAGGCAGCCATCGCTCACGCCGTGATCGGAACGGCTCATCGTGGCATTCCCCTCCGAGGCCTCTATGTCCGTGGTGGCTGAGCGCCCCTCACGGCGCTGAGACCTCCCGCATCATCGTCCCCGAGCTGAGGAAACTTTGCAACATGCTTACCTGAGATAAGTCATTCTATACCTAGCCATGCCTCTGAGCAGAGCCGGTGCCACCTCTGCCCCTGCAGGCGGTCAGGTGTCCACCCGCGACGTCACGGTAGATGCGAGCCCTGGTGGTGCAGGAGCCTCCAGGTGGCGCCGGTCAGCCGCCAGACCGAGGAACGGCGGGCTCTGCGCCGACCGATGCCCGAGACGTAGGTCAGCAGGATGAGGTGATCGGCGATGCGGCGACCCTCCATCTCGGTGTCTTCAATCGGGGGCTGGTCGATCGGATTGGAGCGACGAGCCAGCGCGTCGATGGTGGCCTGGCGCTGCCACAGGCGACCGGAGATGCTGATCTCCCGGAACTCGGGGTCGAGCAGCTTACCCAGGCTCGCGGCCGAGGCGCGGACCGCGGGCCGGTGGAGATCACGTTCTTTGGCGATGCATTCCGCCACGGCGGGGTCGTGTGAATCTGGCATGAGCCAAGCATGGCGCATTCGCGTCGTCGGCAGTCGCCGGTCCGGCCACGGGGCCGTGCCGGTCGCCGAGGCGTGATCCTGACCAACCGGCTGTGACTGTTGAAATCAGCCAATACCATTGCGCTGCAACGTGAGAGGGGTCTCCTTGTCAGTGCCGCAAACCCTCGGTCCGGACCGGGTGGGCGAGGCCGTCGCCCTGATGGCTCGGGCGTTCCACGACGAGGTTCACTTCCGGATCATCTTTCCCCGGCGCCGGTTGTACTGCCTGACCCGTGTCATGGGTAGGTGCCTGGCCGACGGGCTGGCACAGGGACGGGTCGACGCGGTGCACACCGACCGGGGGCACCTGGCAGGGGTGGCGGTCTGGCTGGCCCCCGGTGCCTGGCCAGTCAACCTGCGACGGCGGCTGCGGCATCTACCCGACATCGCCCGAATGACCCTGGCCGGCGGGGTGCCGGCCAGGCGGCGGATGCTCCGCTTCGGTGACCTGACCGATCGGGCGCACCTGCGGGCCCCGCACTGGTTCCTCTACGTTCTCGCTGTGGACCCCGATCTGCACGGTCAAGGCCACGGCGACGCGCTGCTGCAGCACGGCCTGGCCGATGCCGACCGGACGGGTCTGCCGGTGTTCCTGCACACCCAGGCGCCCTCGTCGGCCACATGGTATTCCCGCCACGGATTCGTGCTGCACGGGGCGGTCGGCCAGGTCGATGGGTACGCCTCCTGGCCGATGCTGCGCCAGCCGAACCAGCCGAAGCCCGCCGCCGGGTCCGCGGTATGGGCGATCGTGTTGGCCGGCGGGGGCGGCGCTCGCTTCGGCGGCGCCAAGCAGTACGCCGAGTTGGGCCGCCGACCTCTGGTGTCGTGGAGCATCGCGGCCGCGGCGGAGGTCGCCGACGGGGTCGTCGCGGTCGTTGCCGATCCGGCCACCAGGTGGCCCGGGTCAGACGTGGCCGGCATTCGGGTCGTCGCCGGCGGCGCCGACCGGGCGGGCTCGGTGGCGGCCGGCCTGGCGGCCGTCCCCGCGGACGCCGGCATCATCGTCGTCGCGGATGCCGCGCATCCGCTGGCCGAGCCCGCTCTGTTCCGGGCGGTCGTCGACGCGGTCAGCGCCGGCGCGGACGGGGCGGTTCCGGGGCTGCCGCTCGTGGAGGTCCTGGCCCGGGTCGATGAGGGTGGGGTCCGCCGAGGCGGGTTACCCCGGGACGGATTGGTGCAGGTGCAGACCCCGCAGGCGTTCCGAGCACAGGTGCTGCGGCGCGCGCACGCCGACCGCCCAGGAGGAACCGAGGACTCCGCCTTGGTCGCGGATGCCGGGGGCCGGATCGTGGTGGTGCCCGGTCAGGCGACCAACCTGCACATCACCACCCCGGACGACCTGGAGGTGGCCCGGCGGCTGGTTGCCTCGAGCGCATCCGCCGGTCCCCGGGCGCGCCTCCCACCTGGTGTGACTGCTCGGTGCAGATCGTTCGCGTACCCGGGCCCCGCAGACCGGTCCGGGACTGCCCGGCTTGGCCTGCGCGCGCCGTGGACTTCGGGGCCGGCACGCTGAATGGCTATGATCACTGGTCATGGCGGTGATCGAGGCTCGGGGCTTGGTCAAGCGGTATGGCTCGCTGGTCGCGGTCGACGGGGTCGACCTCAAGGTCCCGGACGGCGCCTTCTTCGGCATCCTCGGGCCGAACGGCGCCGGCAAGACGACGTTGCTGGAACTGATCGAGGGTCTTCGCAAGCCCGATGCTGGACGGGCCACGATCCTGGGCCAGCCCACCTGGCCGCGTAACACCACCCTGCTGCCCGCCGTCGGTGTGCAGTTGCAGGCCTCGGCGTTCTTCGAACGGCTCACCGCACGCGAACAGCTCGATACCATCGGTGCCCTGTACGGGGTAAAGCGGGCCCGCGTCGGCGAGATGCTCGACCTGGTGGGGCTGACCGAGAAGGCCGGCACCCAGGCGGAGAAGCTGTCCGGCGGACAGATGCAGCGGCTGGCCATCGCCTGCGCCCTGGTGCACGATCCGCACGTCGTCTTCCTCGACGAGCCCACCGCGGCCCTGGACCCTCAGGCACGCCGCAACCTCTGGGACGTGTTGCGCCGCATCAACGACCGAGGCCGCACCGTCGTGCTGACGACCCACCACATGGACGAGGCAGAGGCACTGTGTGAGCACGTGGCGATCATGGACCAGGGCAAGATCCTCACCGTGGACTCCCCGGCGGCGCTGGTCCGTGGCTTGAACGCGGCGACCCGGATCAGTTTGCCGCTCGGGTCGATGACGGAGGAGGACGCACGCACCGTCCCAGGGGTGGAGCGCGTCGACCTTGACGAGGACTCACTGACGATGAGCTCCCACCAACCGTCCATGACCCTGGCCCACCTGGCCGAGCGTGGCGTCCTGGGGGGCCTACAGGTTCGTGGGGCGACTCTGGAGGACGTCTTCATCAGCCTGACCGGACGGGAGTACCGCTCATGACCGCCTTCCGGACGTTGACCCTCGCCCAGACCAAGGGATTCCTCCGGGACCGGCAGACGCTGTTCTGGATCATCCTGTTTCCGTTGATGTTCCTGCTCATCTTTGGTTCCGTATTCAGGGACGCGGGGGCCACCCAGTCCCGGCTGGAGCAGGTCGGCGCGGTGTCCCTGCTCGACCAGATGCCACCCGACGACAAGTCCGCGTTCGCCAGCCTGTTCGAGGTCAACCGCACGGATGACGAGGCGGCGGCCATCGAGAAGGTCCGCAAGGGCGACGCCGACGCCGCAATCCAGATGCAGGGCAACACGGTCGTTCTGCACTACACCCAGGCCGACCAGGTTCGGGCCGCGCGCATCCGGGGGATCATGGAGTCCTTCGTTCAGGGCGCCAACGTGAGTGTGTCCGGCCGGCCGCCTACCTTCCGGCTGGACGTGCTCAGCGTCGAGGACGCGTCCCTCAAGCCGATCCAGTACATCGCGCCGGGCCTCCTCGGCTGGGCCATCGCCATGGGGGCGGTGTTCGGTCCCGCCATGCCTCTGGTGACGTGGCGCACGACCGGGTTGTTGCGCCGGTTGCGCCTCTCGCCGACGTCGACGGCCGTCCTGGTCGGATCGCGCACGCTGGTGACCCTGGTGGTGGCCCTGGTGCAGATGGCCATCTTCCTGGCCGTCGGTGTGCTGCTGTTCGGTCTGCGGTTGACCGCCTGGTGGTGGATGGCGGTGCCGCTGGTCCTGGCGGCGGCGTTGGCGTTCATGGCGATCGGGCTGCTGGTCGGCGCGGTCAGTAAGACCCCGGACGGCGCCTCCGGGCTGGCAAACCTCATCATCATGCCGATGGCGTTCCTGTCCGGATCGTTCATCAGCCTTGAGGGAGCCCCTGAGTGGATGCTGACCATATCGAAGGTGCTGCCGCTGGGATACCTGAACAGCGGGATGATCGACGTCATGGTCCGTGGTGAGGGACCGGGCGCCATCGTCTACCCGATGCTTATCCTGCTGGGCTTCGCGCTCGTCTTCGCCCTGATCGCCACCCGCGTGTTCCGCTGGGACGCGTGAACACCGAGCGTGCGCCGGAACGTAGAGGCGCGGCTGCGCTGCCGCTGACCGCCGACTGCGTCCAGTGCGACGCGTTCTGCTGCGTGGCGCTGCCATTGACGGTCTCCGCTGACTTCGCGATCGACAAACCCGCTGGTCAGCCCTGCCCACACGTGAGCTCGGACGGCCGCTGCGGCATCCACGCCAACCTTGTCGCTCGCGGGTTCCCCGGCTGTCGGGCCTACGACTGCTTCGGCGCCGGGCAGCAGTTGACCCGGGCCATCCGGACCGCCGCGAGGCCGTCCTGGCGGGACGACCCGGCAGGTGCCCCGCAGCTGTTCGCGGCGTTCGACGTGCTGCGCCAGCTCCACGAGATGCTGGTCTATCTCGTCGACGCCCTGACCCGATCGGTGTCACCCGTCGTGTGGGGCCGCGCCGGCGACCTGGCCGACCGCATCGGCGAGCTGGCCCGCAGGCCTCCCGCGGGTCTGGCGGGCGTGGACATCCCCGCCGAGCGGGTCGCGGTCGGCGCCGTCCTGCGCGAGGTCAGCGCCAGTGTCCGGGCCGCCGACCCGCCGGGTGCGGACGTACCGAGGACGCTGAGGCGAAGTCGTGGGTCCGGCGCTGCGGCGGACTGGTCCGGGCGTCATCTGTCCGGGGCCGACCTGCGCGGCGCCGACCTGGCTGGGGCCGTGCTGATCGGGGCGGACCTGCGGGGCGCGGACCTGAGCCGCACCGACCTGCGCGGGGCCGACCTGCGAGCCGCGGACCTGCGAGGCGTCGACCTGCGTGAGGCCCTGTATCTGACCGTCGCCCAGCTGGGATCGGCCCGGACCGACGATGCCACCCGGCTACCGACCTTGATGCTGGTCGCGCCAGACCCCCTCCGCTGATCGGCCTGACTTGGCCATCGTGCCGAGGGATGTCGCCGCGATAGCGTTTCGACATCGCCCGGCCGCATCCCGATGGTCGTGCGCCACCACAGCGGAAAGACCGATGATGACTCGGATCGCCGACGCCGCCCGTGACTTCCTCGCCTGCCGCCGCATCGCGGTGACCGGGGTCTCGCACGCCCCGAAGGGGCACGGCAGCAACGCCGTCTACACCTGGCTGAAGACGAACGGCTACGAGGCGTTCGCAGTCAACCCCAACGCCGAGTCCGTCGAGGGGGACCGCACCTTCGCCACCCTGGGCGCGATTCCCGGTGGAGTGGACGCGGTGGTCGTCGGCACCCGCCCGGAGCACGCGCTAGGCACCGTCCAGGAGGCCGCCGACCTCGGAATAACCCGGGTGTGGATGCACCGAGCCTTCGGTGGCGGCAGCGTCTCGCCCGAGGCGACCGCCTTCGGGCGTGAGCGCGGGATGACGGTGATCGACGGAGGCTGCCCGCTGATGTTCGCCGCTAACGCCGACGCCGGGCACAAGATGATGTGCCGGGTGCTGACCTGGACGAAGAAGGTTCCCCGCTCGGTGTGAGCCCGCTGCGTGACCACCTGGTCGAGTGCAGGTTCGCCGGGGCCCAGGCCCACCTCCCGGTTCGATGGGGCTGGTGCCACGTCCCGGTAGGCTGACCGGACCGTGCGTCCGAAGAGGTCACCGTGAACGTCTGGGCGAATGTCGCCGTCGTCATCCTGTTCATCCTGCTCGGCGGGGTTTTCGCCGCTTCGGAGATGGCCCTGGTGTCCCTCCGGGACAGCCAGGTCCGGGCGTTGAGCGTCGCCGGGGGAGCCGGGCCGACCGTGCGCAAGCTGACCGGCGATCCGAACCGGTTCCTGTCGGCGGTCCAGGTCGGGGTGACACTGGCGGGGTTCTTCTCGGCATCCTTCGGCGCGGCGGAGCTGGCACCCGTCCTGGTTCCGACGTTGACCCGGGTGGGACTGGCCGAGGGCACTGCCTTCGCAGTAGCGCTGGTGCTGACCACCGTCGCGATCGCCTACCTGTCACTCGTACTGGGGGAGCTGGTGCCCAAGCGGCTGGCGATGCAGGCCGCGGATCGGTTCGCGCTGGTCGTCGCGCGCCCGCTGGACGTGCTCGCCGGACTGCTGCGGCCGGTCATCTGGTTGCTGTCTGTCTCCACCGACGCGATCGTGCGCGCCCTGGGGCGAGACCCGCACAAGCAACGCGAGGAGATGGGCGCCGAGGAACTACGTTCGCTGGTCGCCGAGCACGAGTCGCTGACCAGCACAGAACGCGACCTGCTCGTGGACGTCCTGGCGATCGGCGCACGCACCGTTCAGGAGGTGATGACCCCTCGCACCGAGGTGACCTTCCTACCTGCTGCCATGTCCGTGGACGACGCGAGGAAGCTGGTCACGACCCTGGAGTTCTCCCGTTATCCGGTCTCCGGGACGGACAGCGACGACGTGCTGGGGTTCGTTCACATCCGCGACCTCATCGACCCCCCCGAGTCTGTGCGGACCGTTCGGGACCTGACTCGCGACATCCCGTTCCTGCCCGGCGGCAAACCGGTGCTGGCGGCGCTCACCGAGCTGCAGGCCGGCTCCGTCCATGTCGCCGTGGTGGTCGACGAATACGGCGGTACCGACGGCATCGTGACCATCGAGGACGTCGTGGAGGAATTCGTCGGGCAGATCCGGGACGAGTACGACCGTGAGGATCCGACCTGGGCAGACGTCGGGGGGGCCCGGTTCATCCCGGGCCTGCTGGGACGGGCCGATACCGCGAAGGCGCTCGGCGAGGCGCTGCCGGAGGGGCCCTTCGACACCCTCGGTGGGTTCGTCATGTACCGGCTCGGGCGGGTACCGGCGGTAGGTGACGAGGTGGCCTGGGAGCCGTTCCAATTGCAGGTGGCTCAGCTCGACGGCCTGCGGGTGGACCGGCTGGAGGTGAGGCGGGAGCCGGTTGGGGAGTTCGGCCCGTCGGCGGACGACGGTCAGTCGCGGGGCCTCTCCCCGGGTGGGTCGGCCTCGGCCCCCCGGGCGGAGCTCCGCAGGGGTAGATCACCCAAGCGGCGGGCTAACGGTGACGGAGCAAGACGTCGATGACACGTGGAGCCTGGAACAGCCGGTCGTAGGAGCGGTCGTCATACGGGGAGAGGACCCGAGGCCCACCAGGGGGTCGTTTCTTGCCGCCCCTGGTACCGCATGCCCAGCGCAGCGGCCGCCTGCTTGACCGTCAAGGCGGGTCGGGCGACAGCGAAATTCACCAGCACTCTGCCGTTAGCGGTCCGCAGGTGTGAGCCGTGCGCCACGTGTGTCAGCTCCTCCTGGAGGCTGATCTGCTCGGTCATGCGAGTGCCGTGCTCGTCGCCGCGTAGGCCAGACCGTCGGCGATCGCCTCCGAGTCGCCGATGTCAATGGGCGCCCAAGCCAGCCGGCCTCGTATAGGCCGACCAGGCCCTGGACGACGGGGAACAGCGGGCCTCATGAGCCACCGCGTCCCTCCACCGGCCCCGCCCTCGCAGCCACGTGCCCACGATGTCGACCCGCCACACGATGCCACGCGTCATCGCGCCGGCGGCGCTAGGCCCGACTGTCGGCCTCGCGCACGAAGTCGTAGAGCAGCGCGTTGAACGCCTCCGGAGCGTCGGCGTTGACCTGGTAGCCCGCTCCGGCGACGCGCTCCAGGCGAGCCCCTGGGATACCCTCGGCGAGCTGTCGAGCGGCCGGCTGGTTGACGCGATCTTGCTCACCGACCAGGACCAGGGTAGGCACCGTCACCTGGTCCAGGCGCCCGGCCAGTCCGGCTTCGTCCAGTTGGGCGAGCACCTGGAGCATCCGGGCCTTGCTGACGCCGCCTGCGGCGAACCGGTGGGACGGCATCAACCGGAGCACCGCCCGCTGCGCGCGGATCAGCGCTCGGGGTGGCGTGACCTGACCGGCAGCCAGGATGAGCGAGGCGACCCGGTCAGGGAAGTCCAGGGCACAGCTCAACGCCACCATTGTCCCCAGCGAAAGGCCAGCCAGGTGACCCCGCGCCGCAGGGTGCATATCGAGCTGGGTGATCACGTCTGCGGCGGCTCCGCCGAGGGTGAACTCGCGCTCGTCCCCTTGTCGCAGCCCGCGCAACCACGGCGCCAGCGCGGATCGGCCCGGCGGCAGCGCCTCAACCTGAGCTTCCCACGTCAACGGCGTCTGCCCCAGACCGTGCAGGAAGACGACAGGTGGCGTGCTCACGCGCGCCAGTATGCCCGGTTGTCCGTTCCAGCGGCCGTCAGGGCTATCGCAGGGACGCTCATTGCGCGGTGGCAGCGGCCTCGTTCAGCCGTAGGGTCCAGCAAATCAGCACCTCGGCCACCACGGCACCACCGCCGCGGCGGACATCGACCTTGACGTCGAACTCCGGACGGTCACCGGCGTCCAGCGCGACGATGATGTCCGCCGGGTCCTGGTCGAGGTGTGCCGAAGCGACCAGATCGCCCATGGCCAGCTTCCGGTAGTCCACTTCGGCTCGTACCGCCAGGGGCGTGGCCCGGCCCAGCTGGGCGCCGAAGGCCACGAAGACGATCACCCCGCTGGCGGTCTCGGCCAGGGTGAACATCGCTCCCGCGTGCGGCCCCCCGATGTGGTTGTGGAACGGGGCCTGGTCGGGGAGGGTGACGGTTGCCCGCGTGGGCGAGGCGTCGTCGATCCTCAGGCCCAGCGTCTGCGCCATGGGGACCCGCGAGAGGAATCCGGCGGCGATGCGGTCGGTGGGAGGCATGACCATCCGTCGACGCTACCAGCCGGTTCGGGCAGGCTCCGTCGAGGCGACGATTCCGGCACCCGCCAGGGGGTGACCTGGCGGGTGCGACCGACTGGCTACCCCCAGCGCAACCCGGCCATCTCGGCCACGGTGCGAACCGGGTTGTCGGGTGTGTCGTCGAAATCGCCGAACAGCAGGAACGTCCGGGCCTCCGACTCGCACCCGAAGCCGGTGATGGTGGTATCACCCAGCTGGGCGTCGACGACCTCAACGCGGTAGGCGCCGGCGGTATCCACGTGCACCGACGCGGTAACCCCGGCGCCGTATCGGACGGAATCGATGAGCATGTCGCGGCCTCCTTCGTGATCGGCCTGGCCAGGGCGCCCCAGACGTGGCGGTCGGGGTGCCCCGAGGGGCTGTTAGCCATCACGGTAGGGGTGGCCACCGACAACCCTCGGCGGCACGCCGATGCGTCGTGGTCACGCTCAGACTCAGAGTGCGGCCCGGCATAGCCAGGGACCGGTCGCCAGCCTCAGCGCACTCGGCACTGGACCGGCATGGGCGCCTTCGCGCCCAGGTACCGGCGGTTGCAGGCCAACGCCACGGTCCTGGCCGTGGTCACGTCTGGCGCGACGATGACGTACCAGCCGCCCACGTCATAAGTGCTTCGAGCCATCACCGACAGGCTCAGCGAACCGGCCCGGCCGGGCCGTGGGTCAGGGGTCCCAGGAATCGTGTTCAACGACCGGTGCAGGGTCACCCACTGGGTTGTCGGTCGACCCGTGCAGGTGGCGGCCTGAAGGCCACCGTCGTTACGCCAACCGAGCCCGTAGTAGGCCGTCTGGCCCTGACGGTACGTCAGCCCGAGGTAGTGCACCAGACCCACCGGACCGGGCAGGTTCTGGCAGGTGTAGGCGACCCGCGCAGCCATCGTCGTCGCGCTGGTGTAGACGATGGTCCTCGGCAGCGGGTAGACCCGAGTGGGAACCTGCGCGGGCGGGAGGCATCGTCCGCGCGCATATGTCCCGTTACAGGCCACGACGACCGACTGTCGGTACGTCACCGATGGCACCAGGACCCGGCGCCACCCGCCGCCGGGGCGGGTGGCGCGGCGTTCCAGGGTCACTGTCACGTCCGCTCGACCCGGCGCCGGGTCGATGGCCGTCGCCCCCGCAGCCGACCGATGCAGCGTGATCACCTGGCTGACCCGCTTGTTCAGGCACGTGGCCCGGACGATCCCGCCTGGGGTCAGGCTGGCCACGCCGAGGGTGTACGACGTGGTGCCAGGCTGGGCGAGCCGCGCCGTCAGATAGTGATCGACGCCGCTCCGGCCTCTGGTGTTCTGACATTGATAGGTGACTGTCACGCTCATTCGTGACGGGGTGAGGTACCTGGCGATCGAGGTCACCCCGGTGACCTCGGGTGGTACGGCCGACATGGCACTCTGCGCAGGTAGTTGTGCCGGTAGGACCATAGCCCCCGCCCCCAGCAGACCCGCCACTGCACGCGCGATTGACGTTCGCATCCCCGCTCCCCCTTGCTGAGTTCTGTTGTGGTGGAAGAAAGCTTAGGCTCTTCACGGCCGCAAGACGAGGCTTGACGGAGGGGCGATCCGGCCCGGTGGGCAACGGCGCTGATGCTTTCAGAGCAGTCCCGAGGCACACGGGGCTGTGCGTGACGTTCGTCACGACGGGAATCCAGTTACCGAGGAGTATGGGCAGCGGGCGGTGCCATCCCTACGATGAAACGACATGAGGACCGGTGCATAGGCGCACTTGTCGGGGCCCGGCACCAGTAGCCCGGGGCACCGTGACAGGGGTAGCCCTACCACCGCCACCGCGGCGCATCTGCACGGAAAGGCAGACCGATGAGCAAGGTTCTGGCTAACCCTGTGTCACTATCCGACGCTGAGGTCGACAAGATCTCGGCGGCGCTGCTCGGAAGCGGTGTGGCCTTTGCCGAGGTCGGCCGAGGCGGCTTCCTGCCCTTCCTCGGCGACGATGAGGACTCCGAGGCCATCCTCGGTCGCGTCGAGGGTGAGCGCTGACCCGAGCCCTTTTCCACCCAGAGGGGACTTGGGGCCCTCTGGAGGTGTCATTCGGCGCTGCTAGCCTCGCGACATTCAAATTCGCCGTCGCGCGTTAAGGAGCGAGCGTGGTTTCCACTTCTGCCGCCGCGACTCCGACAGCGGCTGCGCCCGGTCCTGGGCAGGGCCGACCATGAGGCGCCAAACCCCGCAGTGGTCGCAGCTGCGACCGCTGCTGTCCTTCAAAGGCGTCGACCTCAACCGACGCCGGGCTCGATTGGCGGGCGCGCAGGATGTGGGCGACCTACGTCGGATCGCGCGGCGGCGGACGCCCAAAGCCGCCTTTGATTACGCCGAAGGGGCGGCCAACGGCGAGCACACCATGCGACGCAACCGGGAAGCGTTCGCCAGTTTGGCATTTCGGCCTCAGGTGCTGCGGGATGTGTCCCGACCGGACCTGTCCACGACGATTCTGGGCGGCCGGTGCGCCATGCCGGTCGGCATCGCCCCGGCTGGGTTCGCCCGGATGATGCAGTCCGAGGGAGAGATCGCCGGGGCGTTGGCGGCTGGGTCGTTCGGTGTGCCGTTCGGGCTGTCGACGCTGGGCACCACCTCCATCGAGGACGTGGCCGCCGCCGCCCCGGACACCCGGCGCTGGTTTCAGCTGTACCTGTGGCGTGAGCATCGCGATGTGGCGTTGGGTCTGTTGGAGCGGGCTGGGCGTAACGGGTACGACGCGCTGATCGTCACCGTGGACACCCCGGTGGGCGGCCTGCGGCTTCGGGACGTGCGCAACGGGATGACGATCCCGCCGCAGCTGACCCTCAAGAGCGTCCTGGACGCCTCCTACCGCCCGCAGTGGTGGGTCAACTTCCTGACCACAGAGCCCTTGCGGTTTGCCACCCTGGGGCAGTCAGCGACCACGACCTCAGCGCTCATCGGGCAGATGTTCGACCCGTCGGCGACCTTCGAGGACTTGGCGTGGATCCGCGACGCCTGGCCGGGCAAGCTCGTGCTCAAGGGGATTCACGGCGTCGACGACGCGCTGCGGGCCCGGGACGCCGGAGTGGACGCGGTTTACCTGTCCAACCACGGCGGGCGACAACTGGACCGGGCCGGGGTGCCGGTGCTGGCGCTGCCCAAGGTGCGGGCCGCCGTCGGAGACGACGTGGAGCTGATCGTCGACTCCGGGATCATGTCCGGCGGCGACGTGCTTGCCGCGCTGGCCCTCGGGGCGGACTTCGCCATGGTGGGCCGGGCCTACCTCTACGGGCTGATGGCCGGCGGCCGGGAGGGGGTCGCTCGCATGCTGCAGATTCTGCAGACCGAGATGAGGGTCACCCTGCAGCTGCTGGGTGTGGCCTCGGTGCGCGACCTGACCCCCGAGCACGTGCAGCTGAACTGGCGGGAAGCCTGAGCCCGGCAAGGCCGACGCGGGCCCGACCACCTCAGGCAGCGCTTTGGTGCAAACTGCCCATTCCGGTGGCGCATGCCCGGCTGAGGGTCCCGTTGTTGTGGTGGCTCGCCACAGGGCGTGGAGATGCGTCCGGGGGCGACCTGGGCGGCGTCGCGCGGAGGGCACGCAAAGCCGGGCCCTAGGGCCCTAGCGACCCGCTCCTGTCGGCTGTTAGCTGACGCTAAGCGAGTTCCCACCTGTCCGCGTCGGTGAGGTCAACCCCTGGTGCGCAGCTGCTTGCGTGTCGACGCTGACCGTATGGGTGGACGTGGGGACGACGCGACCCCGTTGGAGTGAGCCTCGGGTTCCACCCGATCCGGGGGCCTCCGACACTTCCCATGGGACGTGCGTAATGACGGCGCAGCAAGAAGTCGCCCACCAGGCGAAGTACCCCGGAATCCCCACGGTCATCAACGGCAACGGTGCGGTTGCCCGGGTCATGAGTCATGTCTGCGGTGGGGTGATCGGGTACCCGATCACACCCTCGACGGAGATCGCCGAGCTGTACGAGGCGGCCCGGGCCGAGGGCGGCACCAACGTCTGGGGCAAGCACGCCTTCTTCTTCGAGCCCGAGGGTGAGCACTCGGCGCAAAGCGGAGCCCTGGGCGCGGCCCTCACCGGCGGGCAGTTCATCTCCAACGCCTCCTCCAGCCAGGGCATCTTGTACGCGCTGGAGTCGCACTACGTCACTGTCGGCAAGAAGGTCGGTGGGTTCGTCCTCCAGGTCGCCGCCCGGGTCGTCTCGAAGCACTCGCTCAACGTCATGGCCGGCCACGACGACGTGTACGCGCTGCTGTCGTCGGGGTACACCGTTTTGTTCGGGGCCAACCCGCAGGAGGCCGCCGATCTGGCCGCCATCGCCTACCGCTCGTCCGCGCTCTCGCTCATCCCGGTCGCCAACGCTATGGACGGGTTCGCCACCAGCCACATGATGAGCGAGGCCTGCCTGCCCGAGCCCGAGCTGCTGCGCGAGTACCTCGGCGACCCGGCGGGTCGAATGGTGTGCCCGACCGTGGCCCAGGAGATCCTGTTCGGCGCGAAGGGCCGGGTGTTCCAGCTTGGTCAGTACCTGGCCCGGCGCCGCGACGACATTCCCGAGGACGATGCCGCCGCGCTGCGGCGCTACCTCGACGCCGGCGCAGACGCGGTCGAGCGTGACAACCAGGGCGCCCTCGTGGACCAGACCCTCGCCTGGGTGCCTGCGGAGCTGCGCGGGCAGTGGCGCCGGCAGTGGCTGAACGCCGATGAGAAGGGCACCCGGCAGATGGTCCCGGCGCTCGTCGACGTCCACAACCCCGGGCTGACCGGTCCGGTGCAGAACCAGCCGGACTTCCAGGCCGGGTCGGTCGACCACCGCACCCACTTCGCCAATGCCGTGCCCCGACTCGTCCGCCAGGCGATGGCCGAGTACTCGGCCCTGACCGGCCGGGAGTACTCCCCGGTGCAGACCTACGCGTGTGACGACGCCGACGTCGTCATGGTGGGCCTCGGCTCGGTGACCGACGACGTCCAGGCCGTGCTGCCGCACCTGCGGGCCCAGGGGATCAAGGCGGGCCTGGTCGCGGTGAAGCTTCTCCAGCCGTTCCCGGAGGCCGAGCTGGTGGCCGCGCTGGCCGGCAAGAAGGCCGTTACCGTCCTGGAACGCTCCGACCAGACCGCCCTGACGACGCTGGTCACCCAGGCCCTGTTCAAGGGCGCGTCCAACGCCGAGGCCCCGCTACACCCGGACATCCCGCCGATCACCTCGCTGCCGACGCTGACCACGGCCATCTTCGGGCTCGGCGGGCACGACCTGCAGCCGCGCCACCTCATCGCCGCCTATCGCAACATGGTCTCGGGCAGCCCCTCCCCGCTGATCTACCTGGGTTCGCAGTTCTTCGACAAGACCCCCACCCCGGCACTGGCCGCGCTGCAGGACAGGCTGCGTCAGGCCTACCCGGAGACCGAGCTGATGGCCCTGGAGACCGAGCCCAACCCGGTGCTGCTGCCGCCGACGGCGATGCGGATCCGGTTCCACTCGGTCGGTGGCTACGGCACCATCGCCACCGGCAAGCTGTTGACCGACATTCTGGCCGGCGTGCTGGGGATGCACTCGAAGTCGGCGCCGAAGTACGGCTCGGAGAAGTCGGGCGCTCCGACGAACTACTACATCACCCTCTCCCCGGAGCCGGTGCTCATCACCAATGCCGAGCTGGAGGACGTCGAGGTCGTCATCTCCCCAGACCACAAGGTGTTCATCCACACCAACCCGCTGCGTGGCCTCGCCGAGGGCGGCACGTTCATCCTGCAGTCCAGTTTGTCCCCGCAGGAGGTCTGGGCGGACCTGCCCCGCAACGCCCGCAAGACGATCCGGAACAAGCAGATCCGCTTCCTGGTCGTGGACGCCTTCACGGTGGCCAAGCGGCACGCGCCGACGTCCGACCTGGAGACCCGGATGATGGGCATCGCCTTCATCGGGGCGGTCGCCGCGCACGTCGACCGGGTCAGCGCAGGTGCACCCCCCGAGGTCATCCTGACCAGGGTGGGCCAGCAGATCCAGAAGAAGTTCGGCAGCAAGGGCGGCGTCGTCGTCGACAGCAACATGGCGGTGATCCGCGACGGCATCGAGGCGACCCGGCTCGTCGACTACGACACCCCGGCATTCCTGGCCATCGACGACCAGCCCGCGCCGAGGCCGCTGCGCACCGTGGCCCTCTCCGCAGCGATGTGCCCGAGCACGACGGCGGTGCGCACGTCTGGGCTGTTCGACCCCGACTACTACGAGGACCTGGCCGCCAGGCCGTTCCGCGAAGGCACCATCGCCGAGTCGCCGGTGCTGCCTGGGGCCGGCCTGTTCCTGCCCTCCGGCACAGCCGCCTACAAGGACAAAGGGATGTTCCGCAGGACGGTCCCGCAGTTCCACGCCGACCTGTGCACCGGATGCATGGAGTGCGCCCTGACCTGCCCAGACGCGGCGATTCCCAATACGGTCCACGACATCCACGACCTGTTGCTGGTCGCCATCGGTCAGCTCGACGCGACCCCGGCTCAACGTGAGTCGCTACGCGCCCAGGTGTATGTTCTGGCCGAGCGGATCCGGGAGGCCTACCGCAGCAGCAAGGAACCGCAAGCCTTCCACGAGTTGGTCGCCGAGGCCGCGCGCGGGATCGACACCACCGACCAGCCGGCGTTGGCCCGCAATCTGGAGGCCCTCGTCGCCAGGCTGGCCGGGTACCCGGTGAGTCGGACCCGACCGTTCTTCGACGCCATGGAGTCGGTGACCCCCGGAACCGGCGGGTTGTTCACCGCGATCATCGACCCATGGAAGTGCACCGGGTGCTTGGAGTGCGTCGACGTCTGTGGTCCGGGCGCACTGACCCCCGCCGACCAGGACACCACCATCCTCGACGGGCTGGAACGCCGGTTCGAGTTCATGACCGCCATGCCCAACACCCCCGGCCGGTTCTTCGAGGGCTCGGACACCCTTGACGGGGACATCAAACGGCTCATGCTCGACCACAACAACTTCTACGCCACCACCGGTGGGCACGGCGGGTGCCGGGGATGCGGTGAGGTCACCGCGATCCGGTTGGTCATGTCGACCTCGCACGCCCTTGGTGCCAAGAGGCGCCGAAGCCACACCCGGGAGTTAGAGTCGCTGCTGGAGCGGCTGGCCGCCAAGCTGGAATCGCTCGGCAGCAACGGCGCGGACGCGCAGGTCCAAACCCGGCGGGAGCGGATCCACGCGGCGATGGCCACCCTGGACAAGCGGCTCTACCTGTACGAGGGCGGCCCCACCGGCAACGGTCCGGCCTCGACCATCATCGCCAACTCCACCGGGTGCAGCAGCGTGTACGCCTCGACGATGCCGTTCAACTCCTACCTCGACCCGTGGGTGAACAGCCTCTTCCAGGACGCCCAACCGCTGGCCAAGGGGATGTTCGAGGGCATCTCGGCGCAAGCCGCCGCCGACGTGCGGGCGCTGCGGGTGGCGCAGCTGGAACTGGTCGACGGCTACGACCCGAAGGTCCACGACCGGGAGCTGCAGATGCTGTCGTGGAACGAGTTCACTCCCGCGGAGAAGGGTCTGCTGCCGACGATCATGACGGTTGGCGGCGACGGCGCCAACTACGACATTGGCTTCGGGGCGATGTCGCGGGTTCTGGCGACGGAGACGCCGCTGAAGGTGCTTGTGTTGAACTCCGGGGTGTACTCCAACACCGGGGGGCAGACCTCGACGTCGAGCTACACCGGGCAGGACTCCGACTTGGCCCGGTTCGGAAAGGCCCACGGCGGCAAGCAGGAATCCCGCAAAGAGCTCGGCCTGATCGCCAGCTTCCACCCGAACGTGTTCGTGTGCTCGACGAGCACCGCCCTGCAGTCACACTTCCTGATCAACACGATGGAGTTCCTCAGTTACCAGGACGCCCCGGCGGTCATGGACGTGTACACCCCGTGCGGGTCCGAACACGGCATCCCCGAGGAAGCCTCCAACCGGCGCGCCCGCCTGGCCGTCGAATCCCGGATGAGTCCGTTGTTCGTGCACGACCCGCGTCGCGGCACCACGCTTCACGACTGGTTCTCCCTGGACGGCAATCCAGACATCAACAAGACCTGGACGACCCAGGACATCGAGTACCGCGACGACGCGGGCAACGTGCAACTGCTGACGACGCCGCTGACTCCGGCGGAGTTCGCCCTCGGCGAGACCCGTTTCAAGAAGCAGTTCCGCCGGCTGAATCCCGACCTCGAGGCGGTGGCTGTACCGATCGCCGAGTACATCGAGCTGCCGGTGGAGCAACGCGGGGTGAGGATGCCGTTCGTCTACGCCACCGACGACGACCAACACCTCATCCGGGTGGCCTGCTCGACCTCGATCGTCGGGCTGGTGGAGGAACGTCGCCGGTACTGGCAACTGCTGCAGTACCTCTCGGGTGTCCACGAGGCCCAGCTGACCGCCCTTCACCGCTCCGACCTGAACGCTCTGCAGGCGCGGTACGACGAGGCGATGGCAGCGCGGGAGAGCAGCATCGACGACATCGCCCGCGCGATGACCGAGCTGGCCGCCTCCTCTCGTTCGCCGGTGTCCCTGGGTAGCTCGATTCCGATCGGCGGCGGGCTCGGTGCGGCCGGCGCAGGCGGATCGGCGTCCGGCGGGGCCGCCTCGACCGGGACGGCGACTGCGACGCTCGACGCGCCGGTGTGGCTCGACCCGGCCGATCAGCCGCTGTGCAACGACTGCAAGACCTGCTACCAGGAACTTCCGCAGTTCTTCGAGAAGGTCAAGAAGGTCATCGATGGTGAGGCCCGGGACGTCGCGCAGATGATTCCGGGAGCGGTCGAGTCCGTCGAGATCACCCCCGAGCTGGACAAGCGCATCCAGCGCGTCAAGGCCAACTGCGATGCGGAGATCATCCGATGACTGACACGGCGCCGGCCTCGCGGCAGCAGGACCTCTACCGGTACCTCGACGCCAGTTCCACGCTGGCGGCGACCCGCTCGACCGTGGAGGAGCTGGCACACTCCGAGGCGGTGGAGACCTTCAACCACCAACTCGACCTGTTGCGTCGGCGGCTGTTGTCGCAGCCGCAGGCATTTCGGGACATGTTCATCTCTGAGGGGATGAGCGCGGTCGTCTGGGAGTTCGGTCAGGACGAGATCAACCCTGACTTTGTCCGAACCATGTGGGACATGCTGCTGCGCAACGATGACAGCAGCACCGTCTTGATGCGGTTCGTTTGGGCGCTACCCCTGGGCAAGAAGCGGAAGTTCGTCAAGGCCATCGACGAGCACCTGTCCGACAAGTACTGGATGTTCAAGGGCCTGTCTCAGGACTGGCCGGCGGGCAACTCGATCCCGCCGTACATCCGCGGGCCGGAGCAGCGCAGCGAGGACTTCGAGCTGGTCAATCAGGGCTACCTCGGCTACATGAACGTCGGGTTCACCGAACGTGAGGTGGAACTGTTCGTCTGGCTGGAGGCGCTGCGAGACAAGCAGTGTGAGGAGAAACCCTGCGAGGTCGGCGTCCTGGTCGTCGGCAAGCTGGAGCCCAAGGGCGGCTGCCCGGTCAAGATCCACATCCCGGAGGTGCTCGAGCTGGTCGGTACCGGCCGGTTCCGGCAGGCCATGGAACTCATCGAGTCCTGCAACCCGCTGCCGGACGTCACCGGGCGGATCTGCCCCCAGGAGCTGCAGTGCCAGGGGGTCTGCATCCAAAACAAGCAGCCGATCGCGATCGGGCAGCTGGAGTGGTTCCTGCCCGAGCGGGAGAAGCTGGTCAATCCCGGCGGTGAGCTGGTCCGCTTCGCCGGGCACGTGGACCCGTGGGAGGCGGCCACCCGGCCGCCGGTGGCGATCGTCGGGTCGGGTCCCTCCGGCCTCATCAACGCGTATCTGCTTGCTGCTGAGGGGTTCCCGGTCACCGTGTTCGAGGCTTTCCACGCCCTCGGTGGTGTCCTGCGCTACGGCATCCCGGAGTTTCGGCTGCCCAACGAGCTGATCGACGATGTCGTCGGGAAGATCAAGCTGCTCGGCGGCAAGTTCGTCGCCAACTTCATTGTCGGCAAGACCGCCACCCTGCAGGACTTGCGTGACGCCGGCTTCTGCAAGATCTTCGTCGGGACCGGTGCCGGCCTGCCACGGTTCATGAACGTCCCCGGCGAGCACTACCTCAATGTCATGTCGGCCAACGAGTTCCTCACCCGGGTCAACCTCATGCAGGCCCTCCGCGAGGACTACGAGACCCCGCTGCCGAAGGTCCGCGGTAAGGAGGTCATCGTCATCGGGGGTGGCAACACCGCGATGGACGCCGCCCGCACCGCCTGCCGGTTGGGTGGCAACGTCACCATCGTCTACCGACGCACCAAGGCCGAGATGCCGGCCCGGGTCGAGGAGCTTGAGCACGCCCTGGAAGAGGGCATCGCCCTGAAAGTGCTCCGCGCACCGACTGAGTTCGTCGGCGACACCCAGACCAGTTTCGTCAGTGCGGCGGTTCTCGACGTCACTGAGCTCGGAGAGCCGGACGAGTCCGGACGGCGCAGCCCGGTGTCCACCGGGCGGACCGAGACGATGAAGGTCGACCTGGTCATCATGGCCCTCGGGAACGCATCCAACCCGATCATCAAGGACTCCGAGCCGAGTCTGCACACCACGAGGTGGGGAACCATCGACCTGGAGCAGGCTGGCTCCCAGGAGACGTCCCTGACCGGGGTCTACTCCGGCGGGGACGCGGCCCGGGGAGGATCGACGGCGATCCGGGCGGCCGGCGACGGTCAAGCCGCGGCCCGCGAGATCCTCGGGCACATCGACGTCGCGGCCGAGGCGATTCCGGGAATGGTCGCCCGCGCCAAGGAGTACTCGGAGCTGGCCTCGGTAGCCAACGTCATCACGGCCAAGCACCACCTCGCCGACGGCATCGAGGAGTTCACCGTGTACTCCCCGGTCATCGCCCAAGCCGCCCGTGCCGGTCAGTTCGTTCGGGTGCTGCCTTGGGCCGACGGCGAACTCATCCCGCTCACGCTGGCCGACTGGGACCCCGAGGCGGGCACCATCTGCCTGGCCGTGCAGGGGGTGGGCACCAGCAGCCTGGAGATCAACCGGATGCAGGTCGGCGACGCCTTCGCAGGCATCGCCGGGCCGCTCGGGCAACCCAGCGAGCTGCATTGGTACGAAGGTGACCAGACGGTCGTGTTCACCGCCGGCGGGCTGGGACTGCCGCCGGTCTACCCGATCATGCGAGACCACCTGCGCCTCGGGAACCACGTCACCCTCATCTCTGGGTTCCGCAGTGCGGACCTGCTGTTCTGGACCGGTTCCGAGGAGCGCGTCGGCCGCTTGCAGGCCGAGTTCGGCGACCTGCTCGACGTCATCTACACCACGAACGACGGCACGTTCGGGGTCAAGGGGTTCGTTACCGGGCCGCTGGAGGAGATGCTGGAGGGAAACCTCCGCTGCGAGGGCCGCACCATCGCCGAGGTCGTCGCGATCGGCCCGCCGTTGATGATGAGGGCGGTCAGCGACCTGTCCCGGCGGTTCGGGGTCCGGACCATGGCGAGCCTGAACTCGATCATGGTCGACGCCACCGGCATGTGCGGGGCCTGCATGGTGCCCGTCATCCTCGACGGGAAGATGGTGCGCAAACACGCCTGCATCGACGGCCCGGAGATCGACGCTCACATCATCGACTGGGACAAGTTCCTGCCCCGGTTCACCCAGTTCAAGCCTCAGGAGCAGGAGAGCATGGCTAGGCACGGCCTGGCCTGATCTCGGCGCCGGGTGGGCGCCCGCTGCGCAGGTGGGGCGTATCGAGCTCACCGCTTGGCGGGTGGCCCTTGACCGGGTTGACCGAGGCCTATCGGTTCAGCCGGTCGCCCGCTACGGGCTGCGCAGGGTCGGCACGACCGTCCTGATCACATCGATGGCGACGTCGGCATCGGCGCGCGGCTGGATTGCCGCCCCAATCGAGGCCGGCTCCGGAAAGAGCCTGCGCGAATCTCTGGGGCGAGGCCCTCTACCGGCCGCTGACCGACCTCGCCCGCCTCTCCACAGGACGCCGCCTGATCAGGGCGCTCAAGACCGCCGAGTCCTTCAAGGCGTCCTACGACACCAGCGGCACCTGGAGGTTCGGGCTCGATCTGGACGCCGTTCCCGGGGGCGGTGCGGACAGCGCCATCCTCGACACCGACCTGGACAGGCTTGTTGCCGACCTGACCGATGCCGCTGCCGCAGAAGGCGTCGGCGTCACCTGGGCAGACGACGCCGTGGAACTGATGGTGGAGGAGACCCAGGGCTACCCCTACTTCCTCCAGCAGTACGGGCAGGACACCTGGAGCAGCGCTCGTGGGGACGCCGTCATCACCCAGGGCGATGGACGCGTCGGCGCGGCGCCGGCCCGCAGCGCCGGGCCGCAGCGCTTTGGACTGCGGGTCCCTTCCGCGCCCGGTGGGACCGGGCATCTGGAGCGAGCAGACCCACCTGCGCGCCCATGGCCCTTGATGGCGACTCAGGCAGCTCCTCCGGTGAGGTCGCGCGTGTCGGGGCGTCAGTCGCACAATCGAATTGGCCACCAAGTGACTCTGCAAACCCAGCGGTGGCTCCATCTTGCGCCAGCGGCAGGCATGGCGATGGTAAAGCCGAGAAGGACTTGGCAAGGAACGGTGTCGGCTCCTTCAGACCGGCGGTCCGGGTGCGATGGGAGGGTGTCGGAGGAACAACCTCGGACAGACCCGAAGGGAACCACGATGACGACCAAGGCGACGCGCTCCACGGCGACGAGGAAGCACATCGAAGCGGCTGCCATCGCCACGGACGTGGCGGCCACCGTGGTGATCCCACCCGAGACGACCGACGCGCTGGCCTGCTACCTCGGTGTCTGCCCGACCTGCCTGGGCTGGCACGACGACAGCGACGACGTCCTGCCACGGTCGACCGCGGTGTGCCCCACCTGCGGCGAATCCTCGGTGGAATGGGCGCTTAGCTGCGAGATCGACACCCGGTTACGGCAGATGCGGGGCATGGAGGCACTCGACCGCGCCATCCAGCAGCTCTGAGGTCCATCCGATGCAGCGGTCAGACTCGTCGGCCCGGGGTCGTCGGCCCGGGGTCGTCGGCCGGTGGGGTGGAGGCGCCGCTCAGCCCACTCGCTCGGTATCGAAGGTGAACCCTTGGGCCCGCAGCCGGTCGATGAGCAGGAACCCCATCGCGGTGGCGGGGGTGAGCACGCCCGGTGGTGAGGTCACCTCGTCCACCGCCAGGCAGAGGGCAGACTGCGCCAGCATGACCGCCGTCCCGCCGTACCCGGGGTCGCGCGCGGCTCCCACCCTGGTGCGGTACCGGGCACCGGTCGAGGTGTCGGCCCAAATCTCCAGCTGGAACAGCCCGGTGGCCATGGTCTCCTCACTGGGCCCCTCGCCGGGCGAGGGCAGCACCCGATCCAGCACCCATCGCACCGGAGGCAATCCCATCCCGGTCACCATCGCCGACATTCCCGCGGTGAGGGCGAAGGCCGCCACGCCCCCGCGGACGCCGCGCCCGGTGTCGACGACCTCGTCGTAGCGCAAGCCGCGCCCGTACGACCAACCGGTCAGGGCGTTGCTGCGGCGGACTACCCGAGTGTTGTAGCCGGCCATCACGAACGGCGCGCTCCAGCGTCCGGTGGTCGGGTCGTGACCCACGGGAACAGCACGTTGGAGGCGCCGACGCGCCCACCCCGCGATCCCGAGCACCCGGTTGGTCACCCCCGTGCGTGAGACGCCGTCGGCCCGCTGGAGCAGGGGCGCGGGGGAGGAGGCCGGTTCCCCGGCACGGTCCGGCGACAAGCCATACGGGTCGCTGACGATGCGGCGGGCCTGCGCGTCCCGGCTCATCGTCGACATCTGCTCACGCATCGACTCGATGGTGCCGCCGCTGAAACCGCCCCTGGCTCGGCGCACGTGCAGAACGGTAGTGCTCAGCGTGCCATGGCCGGCCGCCGCGGCCGTCGTCGCGCAGTCCAGCACCCCCAGGTCGGACGGGATGGAGTCGAACCCGCAGGAGTGGACGATGCGGGCGCCGCTTCTCGCGGCCCGGTCGTGGCTCGTCTCGATGCTCCAGCGGGCGAACAGGACCTCGCCGGTCAGGTCGCAGTAGTGGGTACCGGCCGCGGCACATGCCTGGACGAGGGCACGCCCGTAGCGCGCGTACGGGCCGACCGTCGTCGCGATCACCCGGGTCCGTCGGGCCAGGGCCGAGACCTGCTCCGCGTCGGTAGCCTCGGTGACAAAAACCGACCAACCGGCCGCCGCGGGGCCCAGGTCGTCGCGGACGGCCTCGACCCGGGCCCGGTCTCGACCGGCAACGCCCACCCGCAGCCCGGGCGGGCAGGTGCGGGCCAGTTCCCGCGCGGTCAGGCGGCCCACGAACCCGGTGGCACCGAACAGGACAAGATCGAAATCGCGAGCATCGGAGGGGGTGTCCACAGCGCCACGCTACGTCAGTCACCCTCACCGACGCTCGAGCGGCGGCGCTCAACGGCCGTCCGACCCCGCAGTCGTGCACGCCGCAGGGTGGTCAGGCGTTGGCGGCGAGCGCCCGGCGTGGTGGTCAGGGGGGATGGAGGCCCGGCGACGTGAGCGGCCCCACACGACGACCGCCGGGTCGCGCCGGGTCGGGATCTAGGCTTGGGGCTCAGTCATCGCGTCCTGACATCGGAGGCCCTCTCGTGCAGTCCCTACACCCCGCCTTGCTGTCCGTCTACGAAACCGTGTTGCGCCGCAACGCCGGCGAGACGGAGTTCCATCAGGCGGTGCACGAGGTCCTGGACAGCCTGCGCCCCGTCGTCGAACGCCAGCCCCAGTACGCCCAGGCCTCGATCATCGAGCGGATCTGCGAGCCCGAACGTCAGATCATCTTCCGCGTCCCGTGGGTCGATGACCACGGCAAGGTCCAGATCAACCGGGGGTTTCGGGTCGAGTTCAACTCCGCGCTGGGACCGTACAAGGGTGGCCTGCGCTTCCACCCCAGCGTCAACGTGGGGATCATCAAGTTCCTCGGCTTTGAGCAGACCTTCAAGAACGCCCTGACCGGGATGCCGATCGGCGGCGCGAAGGGTGGCTCCGACTTCGACCCCAAGGGCCACTCCAACGACGAAATCATGCGCTTCTGCCAGTCGTTCATGACCGAGTTGTACCGGCATATCGGTGAGTACACGGACGTCCCGGCCGGTGACATCGGTGTCGGCGGCCGGGAGATCGGCTTCCTGTTCGGCCAGTTCAAGCGGATCACCAACCGCTATGAGGCGGGCGTCCTGACCGGCAAGGGTCTGACGTGGGGCGGCTCGCAGGCCCGCACCGAGGCCACCGGGTACGGAACGGTGTTCTTCGTCCAGGAGATGCTGGCCGACCGCGGCGAGAGCTTCGACGGCAAGCGCGTGGTCGTCTCCGGGTCGGGCAACGTCGCCATCTACGCCATCGAGAAGGCCGCCGAGTACGGTGGCCTGGTCGTGGCCTGCTCGGACTCGGACGGGTACGTGATGGACGAGGACGGCATCGACCTGGATCTGCTCAAGGACGTCAAAGAGGTACGCCGGGGCCGACTGTCGGACTATGCCCGCGAGCGTGGCGCTGGGGTGCGCTACGTCGCCGGTGGCAGCATCTGGGACGTCCCGTGCGAGGTGGCCCTGCCCTGCGCCACCCAGAACGAGCTGGACCACGATGGCGCCGCGAGCCTCATCCGCAACAACGTGCGTTTCGTCGCGGAGGGCGCCAACATGCCGACCACCCCGGGTGGGTACCGGGCGCTGCGCGAGGCGGGTGTGGCGTTCGCCCCGGGTAAGGCGGCGAACGCCGGTGGGGTGGCCACCAGCGCGTTGGAGATGCAGCAGAACGCCTCCCGGGACTCGTGGACGTTCGACTACACCCAGCAGCGGTTGCACCTGGTGATGAAGGGCATCCACGACCGATGCCTGGAGACGGCGGAGACGTACGGGGTCCCGGGCGACTATGTCGCCGGCGCCAATACCACCGGCTTCATTCAGGTAGCCGATGCGATGCTGGCCTTGGGCATCATCTAGCCTCAGCACACCGCAGCCGGCGGCACTCACCCTGACGCCCCCCCGAACCGAGTGGGCCGGTCGACGGGACCGGACCTGCCGGAGGGAGCCATGGCCTACTTCGACCACGCGAGCACGGGAATACCCGGCCTGGACCGGGTCATCGACGATCTGCGCCTGGGCGACAACGTCGTCTGGCAGGTCGACTCCGTCGCGGAATACCGGGGGGTGGTGGAGCCCTTCGTGCAGCGCGCCCTGGACGACGGACGCCGTGTCGTCTACATCAGGTTCGCCTCGCACGAGCCGCTGGTGGAGGAGGCCGAACACGTCGGGGTTTACCGGGTCGAGGCCGGGCAGGGGTTCGAATCGTTCGCCACCGCCATCCACCGGCTCATCGCGGCCGAGGGCAACCGGGTGTTCTACGTCTTCGACTGCCTGACCGACCTGCTGCAGCGGTGGCATTCCGACCTGATGATCGGCAACTTCTTCACGGTCTCCTGCCCGTTCCTGTACGAGCTGGAGACGGTGGCCTACTTCGCGCTGATCCGCAACCAGCACACCTTCGGCACCATCGCCGGCATCCGCGGCACCACCCAGCTGCTGCTCGACCTGTACGACATCGACGGACGCCGCTACGTCCACCCCCTCAAGGTGTGGGACCGGTATTCCCCGACGATGTTCTTCCCGCACGTCCTGACCGGCGACACGGCCACCTCGATCACCTCCAGCGCGGAGACGGCGCGGCTGTTCTCGTCGGTGGACCGGGGCAAGGACCGGCCCGACCACTGGCACATCCTGTTGCAGCAGGCCCAGGAGGCCCTCTCAGCCGGGCAGGACCAGCAACGCGAGGTGGCCGACCTGCTGCGTTCGGTGCTGATCGTCCAGGGCTCGCGGATGGCCGAGCTGTGCGGTCGCCACCTGGGGCTGGCCGACCTATTGGCCGTCGCCACGCGCGAGATCGGCACCGGCCTGATCGGGGGCAAGAGCGTCGGGATGCTGATGGCCCGGGCGATCCTGGCCGGCGACGACCGGGACCGGTTCGCCGACCGGCTCGAGCCGCACGACTCGTTCTATCTCGGCGCCGACATCTTCTACACCTACATCGTCGAGAACGGCTGGTGGAAGCTGCGCACCCGCCAGAAGACGGCCGAGGGGTACCTGGACTGCGGCCGGGAGCTGCAGCAGCGCCTGCTCGAGGGGTCCTTCCCGGCCCGGATCCGTGAAGAATTTTTTAGGATGCTGGAGCATTTCGGACAGTCACCGATCATCGTGCGGTCCAGTTCCCTGCTCGAAGACAACTTCGGCAACGCCTTCGCGGGCAAGTACGACAGCGTCTTCTGTGCCAACCAGGGCACCCCCGAGCAGCGGTACCAGGCGTTCGAAGACGCCATCCGCCGGGTGTACGCCAGCTCGATGAGCGCCGAGGCGCTGACCTACCGGCGGCGGCGCGGTCTGGTGGATCGGGACGAGCAGATGGCGATCTTGGTCCAGCGGGTCTCCGGAGACCATCACGGCGACGCCTTCTATCCGCATGCGGCCGGAGTCGGCAACTCCGCCAACCTGTACGTCTGGGACCCCGACCTCGACGGGGGCGCGGGGATGATGCGACTGGTCTGCGGCCTGGGCACCCGCGCGGTGGACCGCACCTTCCACGACTACGCGCGCATCGTCAGCCTGGACGATCCGACCCGCCACCAGGTCAGCGACCCGGGGGAGCGGAAGAAGTACTCGCAGCGGTACGTCGACGTGATCTCCCTGGCCGACAACGCCCTGGTCACGGTGCCCCTGTCGGCGGTCACCGGGCATGACATCAAGACCGACTGGAGCCTGTTCCTCAGCCCCGATGCCGCCGCCCTGGAACGCCTGCGAGCCCGCGGCCAGCGCCCGGTACCGGGGCCGACGGTGCTGGACTTCGAAGGGCTGCTGTCGACGACGGATTTCGCCGCCCTCATGCGGGACATGCTCGCGGCCCTGTCGGCCGCGTATGACTACCCTGTCGACATCGAGTTCACCGTCAACTTTGCGTCAAATGGTGACTACAAGATCAACTTGGTGCAGTGCCGTCCGCTGCAGACCCGAGGGCTGGGCGAGGCTGTCCCCATGCCGCAGCTGCACAGCCCGCGCGACTGCCTGTTCGCCACCGGCGGGGACTTCATGGGAGGCAACGTCCGGTTGCCCGTCGAGTACGTGATCTACGTCCGCGCCGCGGCGTATCTGGCGCTCGCCGAGCAGGACAAACACGCGGTCGCCCGCCAGGTCGGGGTGCTGAATCGGGAACTGAAGGGCAACGGGGTGCTGCTGTTGGGGCCGGGCCGGTGGGGGACGACGACGCCGTCCCTCGGGGTGCCGGTCAGTTTCGCGGACCTCTCCAACGTCACGGCCATCGGTGAGGTCGCGTTCACCGACGGTGGTTTCGCCCCCGAGCTGTCCTACGGCAGCCACTTCTTCGCCGACCTGGTGGAGACGGGGATCTTCTACGTGGCGTTGTTCACGGGGCGCCCCGGAGTGGTCTTCAACGAGGAGTGGATCACCGGTCGCCCGAACCTGCTGCTCGAACTGGACCCCCAGGGGGCGGCTCGGGCCGCGGTGGTGCACGTCGCCCGCATCGAGGGGCTGGAGGTGTTCTCCGACGTCGTCACCCAGCGGTGCATCTGCCGGGTGGCCGGTGCGGCGCATTCCCCGTGGGCAACCACCATCGTGGGATGATGCGGGCGGTCGGAGATCGACCGCAAGACCCGACGCAGGACGATGTGGAGCTGGCATGACGACCTCAAAGATCGTGTGGACCCTGACCGACGAGGCACCGGCGTTGGCCACCTACTCGCTGTTGCCGATCGTCCAGGCGTTCACGGCGGGCACCGGTGTCGAGGTCACGACCATCGACATCTCGCTGTCCGGGCGGATCTTGGCGCAGTTTCCCGAGCGGCTCCGGGAGGATCAGCGGATCCCCGACAACCTGGCCGAACTGGGCGCCTGGACGCAGCACCGCGACGCCAACATCATCAAGCTGCCCAACATCAGCGCCTCGGTGCCGCAGCTTGTCGCGGCCATTTCCGAACTGCAGTCGCAGGGCTACGACCTGCCCGACTACCCGGCAGACCCCGCCACTGACCAGGAGCGGCAGGTCGCCGCCAGGTACGCCGTCACACTCGGGTCGGCGGTCAATCCAGTTCTGCGCGAGGGCAACTCCGACCGGCGCGCGCCGCTGTCGGTGAAGAACTACGCCAAGAAGCACCCGCACCGCCTTGGAGCGTGGACGGCGGACAACAGGACCCGCGTGGCCGATATGACGCACGGGGACTTCTACGGCAACGAGAAGTCGGTCGTGATGCCGGCTGACGACTCCCTGACCATCGAGTTCACCGGCTCCGACGGCGCAACCTCGACCCTGAAGTCGGGCGTGGGCGTGCTGGCCGGGGAGATCGTCGACGGCACCTTCATGAGCGCGGCTGCTCTGCGGGACTTCTACACCACCCAGATCGAGGTGGCCAAGGCCGAAGGACTGCTGCTGTCGCTGCACCTGAAGGCGACGATGATGAAGGTGTCCGATCCGGTGATGTTCGGGCACGCCGTCGCCACCTTCTACGCGCCGGTGTTCGACAGACACGCCGCCACCCTTGCCGACCTGGGCGTCGACCCCAACCTCGGCCTGGGCGATCTGTACGCGAAGATGGCCGACCTGCCGGCCGAGGTCCGCGGCGAGATCGAGGCCGACATCGCCGCGGTCTACCAGCAGCGGCCGGCGCTGGCGATGGTGGACTCGGACCGGGGGATCACCAACCTGCACGCCCCCAACGACGTGATCGTGGACGCCTCGATGCCGGTCGTCGTCCGGGAGGCCGGCCAGATGTGGAACGCCGAGGGCAAGCAGCAGCAGACTCTCGCGATGATCCCGGACCGCTGCTATGGACCGATGTACCAGGCCGTCCTCGACGACTGCCGGACAAACGGCGCGCTCGACCCGGCGACGATGGGTTCGGTGCCCAACGTCGGGCTGATGGCTCAGAAGGCTGAGGAGTACGGATCACACCCGACCACCTTCGTGATGACGGCGGCGGGCGCCGTGCGAGTGCGCGACGGGGCCGGTGCGGTGCTGATGGTGCACGAGGTCGGCCAGGGTGACATCTGGAGGATGTCCCGGGTTCGCGACATCCCCGTCCAGGACTGGGTGAAGCTCGCGGTGTCCCGGGCCCGGGCCACCGGCGTGCCGGCGGTCTTCTACCTCGACTCCAGCCGCGCCCACGATGCGAACGTCATCGCGAAGGTGGAGCGCTACCTCGCCGACCACGACACCGACGGCCTGGAGATCACCGTGGCCCCACCGGTGGAGGCGATCCGCTACTGCCTGGCGCGGATGCGCCAGGGCCTGGACACCATCTCGGTGACCGGCAACGTGCTGCGCGACTACCTGACCGACCTGTTCCCGATCCTCGAACTGGGCACCAGCGCCAAGATGCTGTCGGTCGTGCCGCTGCTGGCTGGCGGGGGCCTGTTCGAGACCGGTGCCGGCGGGTCGGCCCCCAAGCACGTGCAGCAGTTCGTCAAGGAAAACTACCTGCGCTGGGACTCCCTCGGTGAGTTCTCGGCGCTGGGGGCGTCCTTCGAACACCTCGCCGGCATCTTCGACAATCCCAAGACGAAGGTCCTGGCGGACACCTTGGACCAGGCGATTGCCACATTCCTCGACGAGAACCGTTCACCGGCGCGCAAGCTCGGCCAGATCGACAACCGGGGAAGCCACTACTACCTGGCTCTGTACTGGGCTGAGGCGCTTGCTGCGCAGTCGACCGACGCCGAGCTGCAGTCCCGTTTCGGTCCGGTCGCGGTCGCCCTGCGCTCCAGCGAGGAGGCCATCAACGGGGAGCTACTGGGGGCCCAGGGCAACCCGGTGGACCTCGGCGGGTACTTCCGGCCCGACTCGGCCAAGGCGTCGGCCGCCATGCGGCCCAGCCCCACCCTGAACGGCATCATCGACGGGATGTAGCCGGACGGGGATTCCACCGAGATCGCAGAAGCGTTCTACCGCTTCATCACCGGCGAGATGGACAAGCCGATCAGGGCCTGGAATCAGTGCCGCGAGCAACTGCGTCCCACGTATCTGGATTGACCACTCCCACCGGGAATGGAGAACTCATGACCGATGTCGTGATCCGGGCCGAGGGCCTGGTCAAGGACTACCGCAAAGTGCGTGCCCTCGACGGGCTGGACCTGGAGGTCAGACGCGGCGAGGTGTTCGGCTTCGTGGGGCCTAACGGGTCCGGTAAGTCCACCACCATCCGTATCCTCCTCGACCTGCTGCGCCCAACTGCCGGCTGGGTCGAGGTCCTCGGCACGGCGCCGCGCGCCGGGGGCGCCGCATTGCGAGCCCGGATCGGCTATCTGCCTGGCGAGCTGTCGATGGACGGCTCCGACACCGCCGGGGAGGCCCTGCAGTACCTGGCCCGGCTGCGCGGGTCCGGGGCGAGCCGGATCGGCCCGCTTGCCGAGCGCTTCGGACTCGATCTCGACAGGCCCATCCGTGGGCTGTCCAAGGGCAACAAGCAGAAGGTCGGCGTCGTGCAGGCCTTCATGCACGAACCCGAACTGCTCGTCCTCGACGAACCGACCTCCGGGCTGGACCCGCTGCTGCAGCACGAGTTCCTCACCCTCCTCGACGAGGCGCAGGCGGCCGGCGCCACCGTCTTCATGTCCTCCCACGTGCTCAGCGAGGTGGAGGCTGCCGCCGACCGGGTGGCCATCATCCGGGACGGTGCGCTCATTGACATCGGTGACATGGCCACGCTGCGCAGTCAGGCCGGCCAACACGTGCGGATCAGCTTCGCCGACCCGGTGGACGTCCTCGAGCTGGCCGCTCTGCCCGGTGTCGATCACCCGGTCCTGGACGGCACCACCTTCACCTGCGTGCTGCGCGGCGAGCCGGACGGGCTCATCAAGGTGGCCGCCGGCCACCACGTCACGGCGTTCCGGGTGGTCGATCGCGACCTCGAAGACCTCTTCCTCGATCTGTACCGTGCCGAGGTGACCTCATGACAACCCTGTCGATCACGTCCCGCGTGCTACGGAGCAGTCGCCCCGCCACGACAGTGTGGGCCCTGGCGTTGGCCGCGGTCACCGCCATGTACATCGCCTTCTACCCCTCCGTCGGCTCCCTGAAGATGGAGGGGATGGTCAAGGCGTTGCCCGAGGCCATGGTCAAGGGTCTCGGCTACGACCAGATCGCCACGGCGGCCGGCTACCTCAACTCCACCGTGTACAGCCTGCTCGGCATGGTGTTGCTCAGCGTCTACGCCATCGGCACCGGCGCCCGGCTGATCGGAGCCTCCGAGGAGAGCGGGGCCCTGGAACTGGAGTTCGCCGCCCCGGTGACCCGTCGTCAGATCTACCTCCAGCGGCTGCTTGCCCTGGTCACCGGCGTGACCGCACTGGCCGTGGTGGTCGGACTGGTCGCACTGCTCCTCGTCGCGCTGCTGGATCTCGACGTACAGCCGGTCAACCTGCTGGCCGGCACGGTCGGCCTGTGGCTGTGGTCGCTGCTGGTCGGGGTGACGGCGCTGGCCGTCGGGGCCGTCACCGGACGGCGCGGCGCCGCGGTGGCGGTCGGGTCCGCGGTGGCCGTGGTGTCGTTCATGCTCAATGCGATCGGCCCGGCCACGAACACCGCCTGGATGACCACCATTTCCCCGTTCTCCTGGTACGTCGCCGCACACCCCCTGGCCAACGGCTTCGACTGGGCCGGCCTTGGCAAGCTGGCCCTGGTCGGGGCGCTCGTGGCCGTGCTCGGTTTGCGTGTCTTCCGGCGCCGAGACCTGATGGTGTGAGGAGTGGGCCGGAGCGGGCCGGCCCGTGTGTTCGGCTCGAACTTGACCTTCACCCAACGGCACCCCTGACAGTGGATCCATGACCGACACGACGCGACTGGACCCGAGACTGACCGTCGGTCAGGTGGCGCGGCGGCTGGGTGTGACCCGGCGCACGCTGCGCCACTACGACGAGATCGATCTCGTCGCTCCGGGAGCACGTTCCGCAGCCGGCTACCGGCTGTACACCGCGGACGACCTGGCCCAGCTGCAAAACGTCGTCGTCTACCGTCGGCTCGGCTTCACCCTCGAGGAGATCCGGGACCTGCTCAGCCAGCCGGGTGACCTCGAACACCACCTGCGCCGCCAACGCGCGGCCGTCACCGCCCACCTCGACCGCCTCCGAGAGCTGGTCGAGGCCATCGACACCGCATTGGAGCACACCATGACCGAGCGACCCATCACTGACAAGGAGCGCAAGGCTCTGTTCGGCGACTCGTTCGACGACGACTGGGCCGTCGAAGCCGAGCGACGCTGGGGCGAGACCGATCAGTGGAAGCAGTCCCAGAGCCGAACCACGCACTTCACCACCCGCGACTGGCAGCTGGTCACACAGGTCGGGGACGCCGTCGAAGCCGACTTCGTCACCGCGTTGACCGGCGGTGAGCCCGCCGACGGTCCGGTCGCTATGGCTGTCGCCGAGCGACACCGGGAGTCGGTGCAGACCTTCTACGAATGCCCGCCCGGCTTTCACGTCAAGCTCGCCGAGATGTACCTGACCGACCCGCGGTTCACCGCCCACTACGAGGGCAGGCATCCCGGCCTGGCCCGGTACGTCCATGACGCCATCCAGGCCAACGCCGCCCGGGCGGGAGCATCATCGGGCTAGCCGAGTTCATCGCGGCTGGGCGGCCGCCGCAATGGCGGGTCGCGTGCGTTCGTGACCCAACCGCTGCGGCGGGCCGACGCCGTCCGATCGGGCTGGCTCGGCCGCTATCCGAAGGCGAGGGTGAACAGATAGCCGATCACCATGATGCCCAGGGACACCAGGCCGAAGAACAGTGCCAGCAGGCGCGGCTTGAGCACCCGGCGCAGCATGATCGCCTGAGGCACCGACAGTGCGATGGCGCTCATCATGAACGCCATCACCGTGCCGAGTGCCATGCCCTTGGCCCAGAGCGCCTCGGCGATGGGCACGACTCCGGCTCCGTTGACGTACAGCGGGACCCCAGCCAGGGTCGCGACCACCACGGCGAAGGGGTTGGACGGCCCGGCGTACTGGGTGAAGAACTCCTGGGGTACCCAGCCATGGATGACGGCACCGATCCCCACTCCCAGGACGACCCACCTCCATACCTCACCGAGGATGTCCCGGGTCTCGTCCAGGGCTGCCCGGACCCGTTCTGGCCAGGTGGGCACGTGACCGTCGGTTCGCAGCGTGGCGATCGTGGTGGCGAAGACCATCGGCTCCACCCACGCGTCCAGGTCGAATCTCGAGAGCACCCAGCCGATGGCTAAGGCCAGGACCGAACCGGCCGCAACGTAGGCGGCGGCGATTCCCCAGCCGAACTGGTCCCCGATCATGATCGCCGCGACCTCACTGACCAGCGGCGACGCCAACAGGAAGGTGAGGGTGATGGACAACGGGATGCCCGCTGCCACGAAGCCGATGAACAGGGGGATCGAACTGCACGAGCAGAACGGGGTGACCACCCCGAGGAACACCGCCAGGATCATCCCGACGAACAGGCCCTTGCCCTCCAGATAGGCCCGTGCCCGCTCCAGGTCGAGGCTGGCCCGCATGACCCCGACGACGAACATCAGACCGGTCAACAGCAGCAGGATCTTGACCGTGTCGTAGAGGAAGAACTGCACCGAGCCGCCCAGCCGCCCCTGTAGGTCCCACCCGAGGACCGACCCGATCAGCCAGGTCCACACCCGCTCGTTGAGCTGATACGCCGCGATCCACAGCAGAGCCGCGAGCGCGAGAGCACCGCCGAGACGCCGGATGGCTGGAGCCTGGACGGTGGCGATCACGACGCCCTCGCCGGCGTGTCGACTGGAGTGGCCGACCGGGCAACCGATCGGGTCGTCGGGCCGGTGTCAGGGCCGGGGGTCGAGCCGGCTGAGGGGAGAGCCCGATGGAGTCGCTCCAGGGCGTCCGGGGTCAGGGCGTAATCGACCCAACGGCCTCGGCGGGCCGCAGTGACCAGGCCCGCCACGCGCAGCACCTTGAGGTGGTAGCTGAGCAGGTTTGCCGGGATCGGCGGGTCGGTCTGCAGGTCACAGACGCAGCGAGTGCCGCGCTCGGCCAGTTGGTGCAGCAGGTTGAGCCGGACGGGATCGGCGATCGCGGTCAGCAGCCCCGCATGCTCAGCCAACAGTTCAAAATCAATTGCACCAACCATTCTTGAAGTGTGCTCCCAGCGGTGAGCCGCGTCAAGCGGGCGGGCTTGTCGCGGGCTGGGACCACCTGGTGGTGCTTTCGGGGCTGAGGACCAGCCGATCGGGCCTCCTTTGCGCCAGGGACTCGACTCCAGCGGATTGGCCGGCGAGGACCGCGCGGCCCGGGACATCGCCCGTCAGGGGACAATGGCCCTCGTGGCGAAAGACATGCAGTCGACGCAGGCATCCGGGGCCCTGCCGGATATCTCGCGGATGAACTGGTGGGGGCGGCTCTGGCAGCCGTTCTGGGCCCTGCCGGTGGCTATCGTTCTCGGGTCGATCGCCCTGGGCGTGGCCCTCCCCGAGGTCGACCGGGGGGCCAGCCGCAGCCTGCCGGGCCTGTTCAACGGCGGTCCGAGCGGCGCGCGCGACCTGCTCGGCTCCATCGCCGGGGCGATGATCTCGGTGACCGGGCTGGTGTTCTCGATCACCATCGTCGTGCTTCAGTTGGCCAGCAGTCAGTTCACCCCCCGGATCCTGCAGGGCTTTCTGGCCAACCGGACGACGCAGACCACCCTCGGGGTCTTCAGTGCGTCGTTCGTCTACGCGCTCACGGTCTTGCGGGCCGTTCGGGGGGACGGCGCCGACGTCGACGTCTTCGTGCCGCAGCTGGCGGTGACCGTCGCCTACCTGTTGGTGCTCGCCGCGGTTGGCGTGTTCTTCGCCTTCATCAACCACATCACCTCTTCCATCCAGATCTCGAACGTGATCTCCCGGATCGGTGATGACGCACGGCAAAGGATCGAGCGGACGTACAACGCCTCCAGCGACCCGGATGAGCCCAGCCCGACCTGGACTGCCGATCACGGCACCAAGAAGACGCCGCTGCGACTGCCCGAACGCCACGGCGTGATCATCCGTGTCGACTTCCGGCAGCTGTGCCGAACGGCGCAGGATCTTCAGGTGGTGGTGTCCCTCCAGGAGCCGATCGGTGCGTTCGTCGCGGCAGGTCAGCCGGTCGGGGTGGTGTGGACGACCCGGGACCTGACCGAGGAGGACCTGAAACGAATCGGTAAGGCCGTCGGTCTGGGCCCCAAACGCACCACCGAACAGGACCTGGCCTTCAGCATCCGTCAACTCGTCGACATCGCCGAGCGGGCCCTGTCACCCGGCATCAACGACCCCACCACCGCCACGCAGATCATCGACGAGTTGCACGGGCTCCTGCGCGACCTGGCCGTCCGACCGGCGATCAGCCCGGTGGTGGCCGACGGGCAGGGGCGGGTGCGGATCCTGCATCAACCGCCGACGTTCGCCGGCCTGCTCAATCTGGCCACCGAGGAGATCACCCACTACGGCAAGGACAGCCTTCAGGTCCCCCGAGCCCTCAGTCGGATGCTGGACGACCTGGATCGGGTCGCCAGGCCGGGGTATCGGGACGCCATCGAGCAGGTCCGGCAGCTGGTGTCGGCCGCCTGCCAGGCGGGTGTCGCGCGGTCGGCCCGATGACTCCGATCCCGATCGACCTGCCCCCGATCACCCCCGAGGGATTGCTGCTGGGTCTCGCGGCGGTGGTGACCGGCCTCGTGCTGGCATCGTTGGCCAGGCGGGTGGTCACGATGGTCCTGCGATGGCGTGGCCGCGGTCCCGCGTCCGCGACCGTGTTCGGGCGCGTCGCCGGGTGGGTGTGCGTCTTTCTCGGCCTGGCCGCCGCCCTGACGATCGCCTTCCCCAGCGTGAAACCGGTGAACATCCTCGGTGGCGTCGGAGTCGTCTCCATCGCTGCCGGCATCGCGTTCCAGACCGTACTGGGCAACATGTTCGCCGGCCTTGTCCTCCTCGGGCGGGACAAGTACCGGATCGACGATCAGGTCGAGGTCACCGCGGACGAGCGGATTCGGGGAACGATCACCGAGATCGGGTTGACCGCGACGGCTGTGCGCACCTTTGACGGTCGCCTCGTGCTGCTGCCGAACTCCCTGCTGCACTCCAAGGCGGTCACGGTGCAGACCGGGTACGAGCGGATCCGCAGTACCGTCGTGGTCAGCCTGGCCGCGGACACCGACCTCGTCGTGGCCAAACGGGTCGCCCTGGAGGCCATCGACCGGCTGCCGCAGATTCACAGCGAGCCGGCCCCCAAGGCGCTGCTCACCGAGGTGACGCAGGGCGGCATCACGATGGAGCTGCGCTTCTGGTCCGGGTCCACCCAATTGGAGACCAACGAGGCACGCGATGCGGTCATCGACGCGGTCCTCGCGTCGCTGCGCACGGCGGCGATCGCATTCGGCGACGACATTCACAAGCTTGAACCCGGGCCGTGGCTTCAGCGCTGGCTGACCGGCTGGCCGGGGGAGCAGCCGCACGACCCGGGCGGACGCGGGACCGGCTCCGTGTCGACGGGTTGACCCGAGTCGCGGATGACGGGGGCGGATCCGAGCCGGCGCCGGACATCGGCGGCGGGCCCCCGCCGCGCGCCTGCGCTGGGTACTGCACCCTAGAGGGGTGCCACCCGAGATCCGTTTCTGCCGCCGCTGCGGCGCGTCGACCACCATGCGTGTACCGGCGATGGAGGACCGTGAGCGGGCCGTCTGCCCGAACTGCGGGTACATCGACTACGTCAACCCGGTCAGCGTGGTGGGGACCGTCCCGGTGTGGGACGGCGGCTCGGGAGAACCGCGGATCCTGTTGTGCCTGCGCGCGATCGAGCCGAGACGAGGGTTCTGGACGCTGCCGGCGGGGTTCCTCGAAGTCGGCGAGACGACGCAGCAGGGTGCGATCCGGGAGACCCTGGAGGAGGCTGGCGCGCGGGTCGAGATCGAAGGGCTTTTCAGCGTCCTCGACGTGGTTCGGGTTGCCCAGGTCCACCTGTTCTACCGGGCCCGACTGCTCGATCTGGACCTGTCGCCCGGACTGGAAACCATCGAGAACCGGCTGGTCACGGTGGCGGACATCCCCTGGGACGAGATCGCCTTCCACTCGGTGAGTCACACTCTGCGGGCCTGGGTCGACGATGTCGAGCGGGGGGTGTTCGGCGTGCATACCGCCGCGATCACTCGTCCCCTTCCTCGCTGACCCAGGGTATTCAGGGGCCGAGTTCGTGTGGCTGCTCGGCCAGCAGAGGGTGGCGGCGCCCGACGCAGTCGGTGGCCCAGAACGGGTCACAGTAGACCAGGTGCCCGGTCATCCACGGTTCCAGGTCCCTGCTGACGACGATCTGGCAGGCCGCGTTCGGGATCCGCACGGGCGGGCGGGTGACGCCACGCGAGGATGCCCCCTCGACGCCGAGGCACCCGCAGTTGCGCGGGTCTCCCCTCGAGGAACACGGCCGGGATCCCGGCGGCGCGTGCCGGCTGGGTCTCGGTCGGCGTCGACCACGACACCTCCGCGTTCGCGGTCAACACGATCCGGTCCTGGTGGACCAGCACGGGCCGGGCCTGCCACCCGCACGCGACCAGGCTGCTGATCACGGCCGACGGCGGCGGCTCCAACGGCTACCGCACCCGAGCCCGGAAGACCGAGCTGGCCCAGCTGGCAACCGAGACCGGGCTCGGCTCTTCGAACTTGACCGGGCTGCTGTGCGGGCCGCGTCGTTGACGTGAGGGGCCCGTGACCTCGGTGATCATGGCTGTTGTCAGGGCAGTTCATGATCACGAAGGTGAGGTCACGGGCGTGGCTGAGCCTACGCAATCACAGAATCCACAGTTCATCAGCCAGGACGGCACGAGGCTGCTCGGCCTGGAGGGGTTGGCCCTGATCGGGGTCGAGCTCGAGCAAGACGGCGCGCGGATCGTGCACGTGGTCACCGCGGATGAGACGGCCGCAGCGTGCCCGACCTGCGGGGTCATCTCGACCGCGCGTAAGGGCTCAGCGATCACCTGCCCTCGGGACGTGGCCTACGGGCCGGACCCGCTGCGGTTGGTGTGGCACAAGAGCCGGTGGCGATGTCTGGAGTCTCGGTGTGCGCGTGGGTCGTTCACCGAGTCAGTGCCACGGGTCCCGACCCGGTGCCGGCTCACGACCCGGCTGTACGAGCAGGTCGGTGCCAGCGTCGCGGACGGGTACTCGTGCGTGCTGGCCGCCGCGCGAGCCCATCGCGTGTCCTGGCCGGTCGCGCACACTGCGTTCATCGCGCACGTGACCCCGGCCCTGGAGGTGGACCTGCCGGCGGTGGCGGTGCTCGGGATCGATGAGACCCGCCGCGGTAAGCCGATCTGGGAACAGGACCCGGTCACCGCGCGGTGGAGGATCAGGCACGACCGGTGGCACACCGCCGTCGTCGATTGGTCTGCCGCGACGATTTCGGACAGTGGAATTGATTGATTCCTATACTGCCATGGCCGACTGGGTGTAACTGTAGTGCACATCGTTCGGGCGCTGGTAATCGAGTCCTGAGTGCCGTCTACGGGCGTTGTAGAAGCCCTCGATGTAGTTGATGACGTCTCGTCTGGCCCGCGCCTTGGTGGGGTAGACGGTCCGGTGGACGCGTTCGTTCTTCAACGCTGCGAAGAACGATTCGGCCATGGCATTGTCCCAGCAGACGTAGCTATTCAGGTACTTGTTGATCATGTGGCGGTGACACGGAACCCCGCCCAAGTGTGAATGTAGGTGATATCGCCGACGAATTTCATC
>DASQEP010000033.1:0-78591 GCA_035633615.1 Dermatophilaceae bacterium | reverse complement strand
CGGAAGTCGGCGTACTGCATGCGGTGGTGGTTGCCGGTGAAGTAGCTGGTCTGGGTGGCGGCGGGTTTGGCCAGTTCGCAGGCGGTGCCGGGTAGGTCGAGGGCTTCGACAGTGGCGGCGATCGCGGTGGTGTCGCCGAGGTCGAGGTGGTCGACGAGGCCCCGTTCGAAGGCGGCGGGGTCGGCCAGGACGGGGGTGAGGGTCTTGGTCAGGTCGGTGAGGTGTTCGCGGGCGTGGAAGTAGTCCACGATCTGGGTGGCGTGGGGGAAGTGCTGGTCTGCGATGGTCCAGATCCATTTGGCGCCGTCACCCAGGACGACGGGTTGTCGGATCTGGTCGAACCCGCGGCGGTGGTACTCGGCCTTGGCGTGGACGGCGAAGGCGGCGGCGGGTTCGAAGGTGGAGATGTAGGTGGCCGAGCCGGGGTCCTGGAGGGGGTCGCCGGTGTCGGGGTCGCGGCCGGACTGGGTGAAGAAGCAGCCGATCTTGACTTCCCGGGTCCCAGCTCGTCCCTCGTGCTTGGCGGGGTCCTTGCCGGGGCGGCCTTGGCATTGGCTGGGCAGCATCGGGGCGCCGGTGCCGTCCAGGACGAGGTAGCACAGGTCCGGGCCGCCGGTGGCGATCCCGGGGACGGGCCCGGGTGCTGCATGCTCGGCAGCGATCAGGTCGCGGGCTCGCACGCCCTGGGTGCGGGTGGTGCGGGCCAGGGTCGAGGTCGAGGCCAGGTCCAGGCCGGTCACGGTGGTGATGAACCGCCGGGAGGTGTCGTAGGGCATCTCGGCCCCGGCCAGCGCACAGGCACGGGCCAGACCGGGTGACAGGCTGGTGCCGGCCACGCCGAGCCGCTCGTCCAGCGGCGCGAATCCGTGTCTGCAGGTCGCGCAGTGGTAGTAGCCGCGGGTGGTCGCGATGCTGCCCAGCAGGGTGCGGACCGTCTTGGTGCGCCGGGCCACCAGCCGCGCGCCATGGCCCGCGTGGTCGGGGTGGGGGCAGTGGGCGCGGGCCGGGGTGTGGGTGCCGGCCCAGTCCACGACCCCCGCGAGGGCGGCCAGCCCGATCTGGGCGGCCGCGATCTGGGCGGTCCGCTCGATCGCCTCCAGCACGCCCGCCCGAGCGTGCTCCTCGCCGTCGTCTTCGCCGTGCTGCAGGAGTCCGGCAGCGGTGGCGACCAGACGGCGCGCCTCCTCGGCGGCCAGCTCGGCGATCCGGTCGGCCAGCGAGCTCAGCGCTTCCTGCTCGTCCGACCGGCAGTCGAGCCCCCTTTTTCCCCGCCGGAGGCGGGGTCGGCACGCCTGGGTCGGCGTGCCGGTGGCCCCATCCGCGCCGTGCACAGCACTTCGTTGATCTCGATGTAGTCCTCGACCAGCGCGGCGAACTGGGCGTAGTTGTCCAGCTCGCCGCGGACCTGGTCGATCGCCTCGACCGGGAGGTACTGCCCACGCGACCCGCCAGGGCCCTTCGCGGTGCGGGTCCACAGCCCACGGGGACCGTGTCCTTGCTCGCCGGGGCGGGCGCACCGGCAGTTCACTCGACCGCACTTGCGGTAACCCACCTGCAACGACCCACGTCGGAACTGCGGCACCGCCGCGATCCGGTCAAGCACCAGCGAGCGCAGCTCCTCGAGCTGAGGCACCGTCATCGTCGAGTAATCCCCGCCCATGCCGCCTCCCGGTCTGATTATGTATCCCGCAATTAGACTAGGGAACGACCTGCACGAAGTCATGGACGACACGTCCATGACTCACACCCACGGCGCGGTCGACCTGGCCGTGGCGCCGGGCCGTCAGCGGCGACCGGTCTTCGGGGCCACCAGACGCGTTCCGGACCACCTGGGCGTGAGGTTCACACTGACCGAGGCGTGCAATCCGGCCGTCTCCGCTGCCTCGGCGACGTCGCTGGGGTCGACCTCCGCCGGCAACCCCACTTTCGGGGTGAACAGGGCCACGAAGCCCTGGTCCTCCAGCGTTGCTTTGGCGTCAACGAGGGCGTCGGTCAGGTCGCCGTCACCCTCCCGCCACCACAGGAGGACTGCGTCTACAACGTCCCCGTATTCTTCGTCCTCCAGGTCTGCGTCGATGACGTTCTCGACCGCTTCGCGCAGTTCGTCCTCGACGTCGTCACCGTAGCCAAGCTCCAACACCACCTGGCCTGCCGTGAATCCGAGCTTGACCACCGCATTGACCTGCGGCGCGGTCGCAACCACGCGTTGTACCTCCGCTCTCGCCGATCCGGTCACCACCTGGCGGGACCCCGTCGCCACTAGTCCAGCGGGTGCGGTGCCACAATGCAAGCTCCCACGGCCACGGTGTCCCGATCGGAGCTCGGTCTTGGCTCGTCTGTCACCGCGACCGGACCCGATCGCCCGACGCTACCGGCAATCGGGTGTGCCACCACCCGGGCTGTGACCCACGACACTCGAGGGTGGAAGATGGTGGCGGATAGGGGTCCACCTGGGCCGGTATCCGCGGTGGGTCCGCCCAGTACCGCATCGTCCGCGCCCCGCCCGTCCCGGATGACGGGACACCATCGGCAGAGAAAGGACTCCCCCGTGGCACTAGAGGACGCCGGCCCTATCATCAACGGTCTCCCCAGCCGATTCCCGGACATCGACCCCGAGGAGACGCGGGAGTGGGTCGAGTCGCTGAGTAACCTCATCGCCGAGTCCGGCGAGCAACGTGCCCGGTACATCATGCTTACCCTGATCCAGCACGCCCGGGAGAACCAGGTCGGGGTCCCGTCCCTGACGACGACCGACTATGTCAATACCATCTCACTGGAACAAGAGCCCTGGTTCCCCGGCGACGAGGACCAGGAACGGGCCTTCCGCCGGCTCATCCGATGGAACGCAGCGGTCCTGGTGCACCGAGCGCAGCGCCCGGACATCGCCGTCGGCGGGCACATCTCTACATACGCCTCCGCGGCCACCCTCTACGAGGTCGGGATGAATCACTTCTTCCGCGGGCAGGACCATCCCGGGGGCGGTGACCAGGTCTACTTCCAGGGGCACGCGTCGCCGGGCATGTATGCCCGGGCCTACCTGGAGGGCCGTCTGGACGAGACCCAGTTGGACGGGTTCCGGCAGGAGCAGTCCAATGTGGTGGATGGGAAGGCCACCGGGCTGCCGTCCTACCCGCACCCGCGGCTGATGCCGGCGTTCTGGCAGTTCCCCACCGTCTCGATGGGTTTGGGCCCGATCAACGCCATCTACCAGGCCTCCTTCAACAAGTACCTGCACAACCGGGGCATCAAGGACACCAGCGAACAGCACGTCTGGGCCTTCCTCGGGGACGGGGAGATGGACGAGGTGGAGTCGCGCGGCGCGCTGCAGCTTGCCGCGTTCGAGGAGCTGGACAACCTGGCCTTCGTCATCAACTGCAACCTGCAGCGGCTGGACGGACCGGTCCGCGGCAACGGCAAGATCATCCAGGAACTCGAGTCGTTCTTCCTCGGCGCCGGCTGGAACGTCATCAAGGTGATCTGGGGCCGGGGCTGGGACGAGTTGCTGGCCGCCGACCAACAGGGGGCGCTGGTCCACCTCATGAACCGCACTCCGGACGGGGACTACCAGACCTACCGGGCCAACGACGGCGCCTACATTCGCAAGAACTTCTTCGACCAAGACCGACGTACCCGCAAGATGGTGCAGAACTGGTCCGACGAGGACATCTGGTGGAAGCTCAACCGCGGGGGGCACGACTACCGCAAGGTGTACGCCGCCTACGACCGGGCGTTGCGGCACCGCGGTCAGCCGACGGTCATCCTGGCCAAGACCATCAAGGGGTACACCCTCGGATCCCACTTCGCCGGCCGCAACGCTACCCACCAGATGAAGAAGTTCACCCTGGGCGACCTCAAGGCGCTCCGCGACACTTTGCACATCCCGGTGAGCGACGCCCAGTTGGAAGCCGACCCGTATCGCCCCCCCTACTACCACCCGGGACGGAAGGACGATCGGATCGACTACATGCTCGAAGCGCGGGCCAAGTTGGGTGGACCGGTGCCGCAGCGACGGGTCAGCCACTCACTGGTGCACCTCCCCGATGACAGTTTGTACCAGCCGGTTCGCGCAGGGTCCGGCAACCAAAAGGTGGCCACGACGATGGCGTTCGTCAGACTGCTTCGGGATCTCATGCGCGACAAGGAGTTCGGTGCTCGTGTGGTGCCGATCATCCCCGATGAGGCGCGCACCTTCGGGATGGACTCGTTCTTCCCGACATCCAAGATCTACAACCCGCACGGGCAGAACTACACGTCCGTCGACGCCGAGCTCATCCTCGCCTACCGCGAGTCGCCGCAAGGCCAGCTCATCCACGTCGGGATCAACGAGGCGGGCGCCTGCGCGGCGTTTATCGCGGCCGCCTCGTCCTATTCCACTCATGGTCAGCCGATGGTGCCGATTTACATCTTCTACTCGATGTTCGGCTTCCAGCGGACCGGGGACGCCCTGTGGGCCGCCGGTGACCAGATGTGCAGGGGATTCCTGATCGGTGCGACCGCAGGCCGGACCACCCTGACCGGGGAAGGCCTGCAGCACGCCGACGGGCACAGTCCCCTGTTGGCCTCCGCCAACCCCGCGGTGGTCGCCTACGACCCGGCGTACGGCTACGAGATCGCCCATATCGTCCAGGACGGCCTGCGGCGCATGTACGGCCCGAACCCAGAGAACGTCATGTACTACCTGACGGTGTATAACGAGCCGATGGCGCAGCCCGCCGAGCCGGAGGGGCTCGATGTCCCTGGGCTACTGTCCGGGATGTACCCTCTACGCCGGGCCCCGCAGCAGTCACCCGGCGACGCCGACCTCCGGCCCCGTGTGCAGCTGCTGGCCTCCGGGGTCGGGGTGCCCTGGGCACTGGAGGCCCAAGAGTTGCTCGCCGCTGATTGGGGGGTGGCGGCGGACGTCTGGTCCGTGACGTCCTGGGCGGAACTGCGGCGGGAGGCCCTTGCCTGCGACGGCCATAACTTCATTAACCCACGGGGCGAACGCCGGGTTCCGTTCGTGACGCGGGCCCTGCAGGATGCTCCCGGTCCGGTGGTCGCCACCTCCGATTACATGCGGGCGGTCCCGGACATGATCGCCCAATGGGTGCCGGGGGACTTCGCGTCGCTGGGCGCCGACGGGTTCGGGTTCTCCGACACTCGTCCCGCGGCTCGACGGTTCTTCCACATCGACGGGCCGTCGATGGCGACTCGGGCCCTGCAGATGCTGGCGACGCGCGGCGAGGTCGATGCCGGGCTGCCGGCCCAGGCGATCGAGACCTACCGATTGCACGACGTCACCGCGGGCGCCTCCGGCAGCGCCGGAGGTGAGAGCTGACTGCCGCTGGGCCGGGCCGAGGTGCGCAAGCAACCATCGCCCGGGCTGCCACATCTGGGTTCACCCGGCCCTCACGTTGGTGACAGGCGGGTGGTCGACGGGGCGTCCGGCGTCCGACGCGGCGGGAGTGTGCGGGAGTGTGTCGGGTGTCGACAATGGCCACCAGCCGCACCGTCCGCATCGCCAGGGCCCTGGTCCAGCCGCCCCCGGCGAGGCGGCGCAGCTGCCTGTGGCAGCGTCATGCCGGACCGTCTGGCGGTGGCCCGGCACACCGTCCATGCTGGCAAACCTCGGCGGCTTCCATTACCGCTGGCTACCGCTCGGATGCTGCGAGAGGGACCGGTTCGGCCAAGGGGCTGCCCCTGCGGATAGAGTTCGGCCCCGGGCTGGCCTAGGCCACGCCGGCCGTGGTTATCTCTTGATCCGGGGGGTCCGGCACTGGGTCGATCTTCGGAGCCACCACAACACCCATTGTTTGTACTATCCATCTCGTACAGGGAGACCAAGCATGCTACTCACCGAAACGGAGATCCTGGGCCGTCTGGCCGGCATCGTCGAGGAAGAGGCAGGGGTGTGCGCCGACCAGGTCCAGCTGGACCGGACCTTCACCGAAGACCTGGACATCGGCTCACTGTCGATGATGACGATCGTCGTCAACGCCGAGGAAGCCTTCGGGGTGCGGATCCCGGATGACCAGATCGGAACTCTCAAGACCGTGCGCGATGCCATCGAGTTCATCGTTGCAGCCCGGGTGTAACCGGCGCCCTACACCCCCGGAGCGGAGAGCCATGTCCACAACCTCCGTGGTCAGTACACCTACCCACCGGTTTAAGACCACCACTGCCTTGGGAACCCCGCACAGACCTGGGCCGGTTTGCTCGCCGGTGGGTCGGGCGTCCGCCCGGTGCATATGGCTGGGTAGACCGGGTACGAGCTCCCGGTGACCTTGCCGCGATGATCACGCCCCACCGAGCATGTGCTGAGTAGGGTCGTGGCCCGCCGCCTCGACCCGTGCACCCAGTACGCCCTGATCTCAACGCGGCCAGCGTGGTAGGGCGCTGGCGCACCGGACGTCGAGCCGGCCCGGCTGGCCGTCGTGGTCATATCCAGGATCGGCGGGGTGACCACCCTGGTCGACCAGTGGGAGGCGTCACGGGCCAAGGCGCCACGGCGGATCTTCCCCCTGGCCGTGCCGATGCTTCTCGTGGTGGCAGGTGGCGCCGAGGCGGCGATGACGTCGATAGCTGCCCATCCGCGGCTTCGTAGCCGCGAGGTCGCCCGCCTGAACGCTCATGCCACCTCGACACCCTCCGGGAACCTTGCCGAGTCCAAGGCCATTCGAACCGCGTCCGTTGGGGCCGATCACCCCCCGATCAGCGCGACCAAGTCCCCGACCGGTTGTCTTCTCGGAGCAGCCGGAGCCTGGGAGCCCTGTTACCGTCATGGCGGTGAACGACGGGTCGCCCCGGCGCAGATCAACCTGGACGAGCCGGACCCGGGCATCGACCGTGATCTGGTCGCCTCCGGCCCGCGGACCCCGTCCTCGACTGGTCACCTTGGTCGCGAATAAGCAACTCCCAACTCCTTCGGTTTCGGCGGACACAACGTGTCACTGGCCTTCCGCATCGACTAACCGACCGCCGCCGCTGTCGCCAGGCGCGGCTGGGCCGACCTCATCCCCAGAGGCCGGCTCAGCCGGGCGGACGAGCGTCAGCCCACGCGGTGAAGCCAGCGCACCGAATTGCCCTCGCCGGCCGTCCGGAAGGGTTCCAGCTCACTGTCCCACGCTGAGCCGAGGGCGCGCTCTAGTGCACCGCGCATCTGAGCGAGGTCGGCCTCAGCCAACGCCGCCTTCACCTGGTTCTCGTTGACCACCACGTCCCCGTTGCTGCACACGACGCTGTGGTGGATGCCCAAGCGGGGCGTGTAGCTCCAGCGCGAGCCGTCGGCGCCGGGGCTCGGTTCCTCCACCACCTCGTAGCGAATGGGCCCGCAGGCCCGCAGGGCACTGGCCAACTGCGCGCCAGTCCCGACGTCGCCGATCCAGCTGGCGTCGGCGCGTAGCTGTGCAGGCTGGTTGGTTTGCGCCGTCCAGTCAAGGCGGACCGTTGGCCCGAGCACGCTATCGAGCGCCCAGGTGATATGCGGGCACAACGCAGCTGGGGCGGAGTGTACGAACACCGCCCCACGCGTCGTGGCACATGTCTGAAAACCAGACATCCGGACCTCCTGTGTGTGCGAGGGGCGTCTTCCCCAACGACCCCGCAACAGTTCGTCCGGCGCGTCAACCGTGCCACGACCAGCGCCTCATTCCGCGTCGGCCATACGAGAGCCGGGCGAATCCCATCGCTGTCACCCCAGTGTGCCGCATCGGGAGCTCATCAGCCAAGTGCCGTGGTCCCACCCTCGGATTCGCCGTTTGCTGGACAGGTGACCTGGACATTTGTTTCACTTGAGGTTCTGGGACCAGCGGATGCAGGCACGGACCGACCATGGGGTGGTCGGCTTGGCTCCCAGAGGGGGATCTGGAGGGGGACGCAAATGAGTGACTGTATTGGGGTTCCGGCGCCGGGCATGCAAAGCGCGATGGCGATCCTGACCGCACGGCTGCAGAGCATGGACGGGGGCTGCTCGGTGCTGGAGTACGTGGGGCTGCTGCGCAGTGAGATGGAACAACAGGATCCGCTGATTCTCACCTCCGCGATGGCTAGCCTCGCCTCGGCTCTGCTGTCCATCGCCTCAGGGGGTACGAGGATTCCGCCATATCAATTGCTGTCGACCATCGGGCTGACCCTCGCGACGGCCTGAGCCCTCCTGGCCTGCGCGTCACGACAGGCCAGCGAGGGCCTGCGTCGCCCCGAGGCCGCTGGTGGTCTTGAGATCCTCGTCCGTGGTGACGGTGCTCTGACGAAACGGCGATGCGTTGGCGCCGCGAAACTCCGAACACCCACAGATCTTGACGCGCCCGGCCACCCGAACGCGGCTTCCGCAACCGCCCGCGGCGAAGGACTCATGCGCGGACCGAACGTGCCCACAGCGCTCACACGCTTCTTGGTTGACCATTGACGCTTAACCCTCCCCAGCATTCTTACCACGAACCGTGGCCAGCCAGATCAGAGGCCTGATGATGAGGATCACCCGACACCTCCTTGTTGGCTGGCCCACGCCCGGGGCAACCCAACGAGGCAGGGCCAGGCTCAAGCCGACGGCCCCCTTCGGGACCGGTCGGCTCGGAGCCTGCCCTGGGGGCGCTCCATCGCGTGTGTCGTGGTAGCCGACCACGGAGCGCCGTCAGGACCTTCAGCCCTTGCGAGTGATCCGGGTACTGGCCAGTAACCACAACTATACCCACCCCTCATCGGCCGCCGGCACAACCTGCTGAGCGGCTCGCCGGGCGTGGCCCGGCCGACCAGGGTGTGATGTCCCCCGATGGGCATCGGCGACTCGTGTAGGGCTACCGATTCCCCCCCGTCGAGCTCCCTGAGCTGGCACGTCACGCCCGCAAGCCGGCACCCGGCCCCGCTCGACGGAGCGGGTTGGACACGGTGGCGCCACGGGCTTGCGGGCGGAGGACCGGGTGTGAGATTGGTGACGCCACGAGCCTGGCGGCCGTGCGTTCAGACGGGCCCACTCCCCCCCATGGAAAGCCGAGCTGACCCGTCGTCGGCGACGACGCGGGCCAGCTCGGAGTGGTGTCTCGATCAGAGCGTTGGCATCGCTGCGGTCGGATCAGCGCGGACTCGGTGACCCGCTCCATCGGGCCCCTGACCGGCCCGCCCGGGTCAGGAGCGTGCGGCCTCCGCGCTCTGCAGGTCCAGCACGATGCCCTTGAGCTCGCTCAGCGACTCCTCCATGTAGCGGACCATCTCCCACAGGTCCGGCATCAGGTCGGTGCAGCCGAGGAACCCAAAGTCGAGACGGTCCTTGTAGCTCTGCAGGACGACATTGAGGCCGGTGCCCGGGGTCAGGAAGCCGACCGGCCAGAAACCGGTCATCTCGGCGCCGCACATCGTGATCGTCTTGCCGGGTCCGCGGACATTGGACACCACCACGTTCCACGCCGTCCCCGGGTACCAGTCGGGCGCCATGCTCATCAGCTTGTACGAGATGCTCACCATGCTGATCGGCAGCATGACCCGCATGGCGTCCCGCATGATGTGGCTGGGTAGGGCGTCGAAGGTCTCCTTGCCCACCTTGATGTCCTCATGGACGGCGTGAAGCCGTTCCACCGGGTCTTCCAGATGGGTTGGCAGTTCGGTCCAGAAGCCGCTGACGTGGTTGGCCCAACGTTCCTTCTCCTGGCCGGTCCGCAGCGAGATCGGTACCGAGCAGATCAGCGGCCGGTCCGGCACGCCGCCGTGTTCCTGCAGGTACCGGCGGACCGCGCCGGTCAGGCAACCGATCACGACATCGTTGAGGGTCATTCCCAGCGCCTTGCCGACATCCTTAAAGTCGGCCAAGTTGTGGTCGGCGAATGCGAACACCCGGTTCTCGGTGATCCGGGCGTTGAACGAGGTCGCCGGTACCTTGATGGTGGGGATCAGCGGGTGCACCTCGGGGCGCTTGATGAGCTTCTGGTGACCATTGACCAGCATCGTCAGCGGCTTGCCCACCTCGCCCGGCAGCATCCGGGCGATGAAGGCCGGCAGTACCAGCGCGCCTTCCTTCTTGGACCGACCGAGCAGGTACTTGCCGGTCTTGGCAGTCAGGGAGAACAGCCGGATCGGCGACATGGCGCTGTTGACCAGGCTGCGGGCCAGCACCTCGACGTGATCGGGCAGCGCCGACTTGGTCAGCGGGCGAGCGTCGGCAGGATCAGTCGGGGTGATCGGCGCGTCCGAGAGCAGGTCGACGACCATCTGCACCAGGCCACCGTCGATGACCCCGTGGTGCAGCCTCATCAGGTGAGCGAGCTGGTTGTCGGGTAGCCCCCGGAGGACGGTGAAGTCCCACATCGGCCCCTCGGGCAGCGGGCGCATCATCACTTCGGCCACGGCGGCGGCCAGCTCGTGGTCCCCCCCCGGGGCCTCGATCGTCAGCTCCCGGACGTGGTCGGCAACGTTCACGTCGATCTCGTGCAGCCACGCGTTGTTGATCCCGACCGGCAGTCCGGTCATGCCCCAACGCAGCGGCGGGATGGTGTCCAACCGTCCCTGGATCCGCTCGATCATCCGCTCCCTGCTGCCGGCGTCGGCATCCGGGGCGGTGTACTTCAGCAGGGCCCCAATGATGCCATTGGAGGCGTCTGAGGCATCCACCCCGAGGAACAAGCCGTCCATTCCGGTCAACTGCTGCATCTACACAATCCTTCGCTCTGGGGAAAGGAGTTCCCGCCCGTCCGGCCCTCGACGCATGCCTGGATCGGCCGCTGCGGCCGCTGCGGCCGCCCGCGACGTCGTGACTCTGCGTGCGCAGCCTACCCCGGCGGGTGGGGACGCTGGCGGTGGATCGCTCCGCCGATCGGTGGATGGCAGGCGTGGCTGCCCGGACCACACCCCTGATCTTGAGGTGGATGTCTGCATCAATCCCGGGTGGTGGTGCACGCCGTGAACGGCGGCGTACACCACCAGGCAACGGGTTGACAGAGGACCGTTGCCGAAGGACGGTGGCCCGACGCGGTCAGCCGCGGACGGTCACCAGCGGACGGTCACCACAGTTGCCGGTACGCCTTCCCGGACCGGTTGTTCTGCACCGGGTTCCAGAGGCTGGAGGCCAGGAACGAGTCCGACTCGTTGAAGTAGTTCTCGTACACCAGGACGTCGCGGTTGGCCTGCAGGAACTGGCGCATCTTGACGATCATGTAGGAGTTGTCACCCAGACCGGCCGCGGCCTTCTTGGTCAGTCCCCACTCCGGTACCGAGAACCCCTTGCGGTGCGCGCGGGCGAAAGTGGCGACGTCGGCCAGACCGGCTCCGGCACGGGGACGGATGGCGGCGGCCCAGCTTTTCGCGCTATTGGCCCGGGTACTCCAGGAGTCGTAGTGGTCGCAGCCGATGATGTTCACCACGTCGTCTCCGGGATACAGCATGGTCAACGAGGCCATCCGGTTGGTGGAGCCCTGAAGTTTCACGCCGCAGCCGATATTGAAGTCGATGATCAGCCCGGGAGCTTGAGACTTCATCACCTTGGCGACGCGCCGAAAGGCGGCCCGGAACGCGCTGGCGGTCCGTGCGGTGGCGCCCCAACGGAACCAGGCGCCGTTTGCCTCCAGCCCGATCCGCACGATGGAGCGTCCCCGGCCGTGCTTGACGAGGTTCCGCGCGACCCCACGCCACACATCGTCATGGCGACCAGCGGCGATGGTGGCCAGCGACCCCTGACCGTTATCGGGAAGAATGCTGAGTCCATAGGTGAGGGTGCCCGGAAAACCCTTGAACGTGTAAATGCTCCAGTCCTCGTCCCGAATAGCCGCGAAACTGGACTTTTCCGAATAGGTCGTGACGGTTTCCACTGCTGAGCCGCGCCAACCCCCGAACGAGCGCAATGCCCCTGCGTTGAACTGGCCGCCCAGCCATGCCCCCGACAACCAGGCTCGCCCGCTCTTGCTCGCTTGCGGCAGGCCGAATCGTCGATGACGGGCAGGCAGGGCCGCGCTGCCCGAACCGGCGGTGGGAGCCGCTGCGGCGGAGTACAAGATCGGGTACGCCGCCGCGGCAGGCCGCCCCGACATCTGGCTCGAGGCGCTGGACAGGTGCGTCGTAGGGCGAGTGACAGGGGCATTCGTCACCCTGGTGACGACGTCGGCGGCGGCCCCCGCCGCGGGGGCAGGCGATTGTGCGACGGTCACGGCGCTGGCTTGGGCCGCCCCGACCCCTCCGAGAGCAACGGCCAAGGTGAGGCCGGCGGTCCCCGCCCATCGGGCGAGTGTGGCGAATCTGGGCATGACGAAACTCCGACAGGTATGGGAGGGGCGAGGCGGGGATCCACCCTCCCGATCGGCCGGGACCGACCAAACTGACGCGTCGTTGCCAATCTTTTTATGTTGCCGAACACAGGCCTGCAGGCCTCTTCTTGTCTGCGCGGCAGCGCGCGCACTGTCGCGATCTCATGGCTGCCCTGCGGCGGTGAGGGATTCACGAGTCAAGGGAGTCGTGGAGCGGGTCCCGGGGCACATCGAGGAGCGGCGCCGCGCGGCGCCGCGCCGCGGATCCGTTGGGGCCCGCCGTCGGCAAGGCCGGCAGCATGGCAACCGATGCGGGCTCCCCGGGGTATCGTGTCCGGCCATGAGGAAGCCGCCGGAGGCCGCGTTGACGACGGCGCACCTGAGTGTGGTGGAGCCGGTCGCGACGATGCGCATCGGGGAGGTGGCCGAACGTCTCGGGCTGAGCCTGCGCAGCATCCGGTACTACGAGGAGGCGGGGCTGATCGGGCCAACGGCGCGGACGCGGGGCGGTTTCCGGCTGTATTCCGAGCTCGACATTCAGCGGTTGCTGCTGGTCATGCAGATGAAGCCGCTGGATTTCGCCCTCGACGACATGCGCCGACTGTTGGATGCGCTAGACACCATGCGGGATTCGGCAGCGGCCCCGGCGGACGTCGACGAGGCCGCCGTAGCGCTGGAGGACTTCGCCAGCGATGTGGACGGACGCTGGGAAGCGCTGCGGCAGCGGGTCGACATCGCCACAGCGTTCCGCGGCTACCTGCGCGGCGAGCTGGACGAGCTGTCCCAGGCCCGCGGCCGCGTGCCGGACTCATCGGCGAGTGGGCCAGCAGGGGCTTGAACCCTGGACCGACGGATTATGAGTCCGCTGCTCTGACCGGCTGAGCTACTGGCCCTCGCGAGTGCCCGGCCCGATCTGTGATCCACCGGGCACCCCGCTCTGACACCCTACGCGGCCCGGCTGGGACAAGGGCAGTGTCCCGCACACGGGTGCCGCACCGGCCATAACGCCGCGGATGCCCAAGGCTCGTGGGCAGCGTGGACACTGACAGCCGACTCCGACGACGGTTCACTACCCCCAAGCGGGCAGTGGAGACTTCGGAGACCAGTCCGATGGATAGGGTTCGGCCATGCCTGTGCTGGCCTGGATCATCGCGTCGGGACTCGCCATGAGTGCCATCGCCCTGGTGGGCAGCGTGTCGGTGCTGATACCCACGCAGTTGTTTCGACGCCTGGTGATGCCCCTGGTCGCGCTGGCCGCCGGGGCGTTGCTGGGCGGGGCCATGTTCTACATGCTCCCGGAGTCGGTGAACCAGCTGGGAAACGGCCTCTCGGTCTATGTGTGGGTCGTGGCAGGACTGTTCTCGTTCCACGTGCTTGAGCAGTTCCTCCATTGGCACCACTGCCACCGCCCGGTCAGCGAGCACCAACCGCTGGGGTACCTGATCCTGGCCGCCGATGGGGTGCACAACCTGATCGGCGGCGTGGCGGTGGGCAGCGCCTTCGTCGTCGACGTACGCCTGGGGATCGTCACCTGGATCGTGGCCGCCGCCCACGAGATCCCCCAGGAACTGGGCGACTTCGGGATCCTGGTGCACAGCGGCTGGAGCACCCGACACGCCCTGACCTACAACCTCGCCTCCGCCCTGACCTTCCCGCTCGGCGGGCTGCTGGCTTACGCACTCCGACACCGTCGATGTCGCGGTGCTCGTGCCTTTCGCAGCCGGGAACTTCATCTACATCGCGGTTGCTGACCTGTTGCCGGAGATCACGACCACACCGAAACGATGGGAGAAAGTGGTCCACACCGCCACCTTCGCGGTCGGGCTGGCAGCTCTCCTGGCCGTGGCCCTCCTCACCTGAGCATGCCGCCTGTCGCGGCGTGTGAAGAGGGGGTCTCCGGGCCGGACACGATCGAGCCGGATTGCGTGTCTGCGCAGGTCAGTCCGGTTCTTGAAGCTCCCCCGGTTGGACTCGAACCAACAACCCTTCGGTTAACAGCCGAATGCTCTGCCAGTTGAGCTACAGGGGAATGGCGAGACGAAACTGTAGCAAACCCCGAGCCGGGTCACGAAACCAGCGACGCTGATCACAGCCCCGTTTGGTCTCGCAGGTCGGCCAGCACCGCGTCGACGGCGGCCACCACGCCGGGGGCGTCCCGGCGCACCCCTCGTCCGTACACCACCTGCTCGAACAGGGCTCCGGTGTGCAGGTCCTTACGAACCGCGGCCCGGGCCACCACCGGGTCGCCCACCCGGACCTCCGCTGAGAGGGCCACGCTGGCCTGCACCCGCTCGCGGAACACCTCGGCCACCCGGTCTCCACCCGAGGCCAGGGACCATTGCGCAGGGCGGGAGTCGTCCACCCAGGTCACCGACACCGTCTTGGTTCGCGGAGCCCACCCGCCTCCGTCGGCGTCGCTCCAGGGCCGCCGGAAGAGCAGGCCGCCGGTCGGATCGACGGCCGCCAGCGACCACGACGTGAGCACCACCACGGAGCCGGTCGCGGTGTCGGTGCCGTGAGCCAGGATCCGCTCGCCGGGACCCAGCGGCACGGCCGCCCGGATCTCGGGGGCCAACCGGTTCGGGTGGTCACCGCGCCCGGGGAAGAGGCGTCTCATGCCATCTCCGCTCGCAGGGCGTGCAGCCGTCGCTGGTACGCGGCGACGCGGGCGGAAACCTCGTGGGCCCGCACCGGGTCGGCCTGCTGCACCCGACGCAGCTCGCTCGTCCCCTCCGCAACCAGGCGGATCAGCGCCAACTCGTGCACTCGGGCCACCACCGCGGCAACGTAGGCGGGGTCCGGGCTGCCTGTCCCGGGGTCGAGGCGGCCCTTCAACGGAGCAACGGACATTTCCCGCACCAGGTCGGCCACCCCCTCCGGGGCCGCCGCGAGGATCGCCTGCAGCCACATCCCCGCCGATCTGCCCGGGACCGCCGGATCGGCGAGCAGGATTCCCGCGTGGATGGCCCGGTGCGCCAGCGCCACGAATGCGTCTGCAGGAACGCCGCGGACCTCCTCGACGCTCACGCTGCCCGGGAACTGGATGACCACCTGAAGCAGCTGGCGCTCCAGGTCGACGACCGGATCTCGCAGGTCCGGCCTGGGAAAGCTGCCCTCCCCCGGCATCGCTGCGGCCGGCTCGCCCGGTCCGGCGGACTCCCCGGGGCCGGCCGACTCCCCCGAGCCCCCCGGCTCCGATGGCTCGGCGCTCGGATCGCCGGGGCCACCAGCACCACCCACCGACCTCGGCCCCCCCCGGGACGGGCGCCGACCTCGCCCTCGCCCAGATCCCCGCCCGGCCGCCGCTCGAGCCACCTCATCGGCGACCTGTTCTACCTGCACCCCCAGCCAACCCGCAACGGTCCGGGTGTACTCGGGCCGCAACGCCCGGTCCCGGATCCCGGCGATCATCGGCGCGGCCTCCTGCATGGCCCGCACCCGCCCCTCGGCCGTGTCCAGGTCGAACCGGGACAGAGTGGTCCGGACGGCGAACTCGAACATCGGGACCGCCTCGTTGATCAACGCCCGCACCGCCTCGTCTCCATCCCGTTGGCGCAGCTCGCAGGGGTCCAACCCGCCCTCCGCGACCGCGACGAAGGACTGCGAGGCCCACCTGTTGTCCTCGGCGAAGGCCCGCATGGCCGCCCTCTGGCCGGCCGCGTCACCGTCGAAAGTGAACACCGTCCGGGCCGGTGTCCCGCCGCTCTCGTCCCGCAGGATCCGCCGCAGCGTCTTGATGTGCTCAACACCGAAGGCCGTTCCACAGGTGGCCACCGCGTGCTCCAGTCCCGCCAGGTGGCAGGCCATCACATCCGTGTACCCCTCCACGATGACCACCTGACGATCCCGAGCGACGGCGCGTTTGGCCAGGTCCAGGGCGTACAGCACGGACGTCTTGCGGTAGACGGTGGTCTCGGCGGTATTCAGGTACTTGGCCTCGATCCGGTCGTCGTCGTACAGGCGGCGGGCCCCGAACCCGACCGTGTCGCCAGTGATGTCCCGGATGGGCCACACCAGCCGGCCGCGGAACCGGTCGTAGGCACCTCGCTGACCGCGGGCGCACAACCCGGCTGCGACGGTCTCGTCCTCGGTGAAGCCCTTTCCGCGCAGGTAGGCCACCAGGTCGTGACCGCTGCGGGGGGCGTAGCCGACCTGGAACCGTGCTGCCGCGACTCCGTCGAACCCCCTGGCCCTCAGGAAGTCGCGACCGGCGCGGGCGTCCGCGTCCGCGAGCAGTCGTTCGTGGTAGAAGGCCTCCGCGACTCGGTTTGCCTCGATCAGCCTGGTGCGCCGACCCGGGCCGACCGCCCCGGTGGCCGTACCATCCACGTACCGCAGGGTGATCCCGGCTGGCCCGGCCAGCCGCTCCACGGCCTCGGCGAACCCGACATGGTCGATCCGCTGGACGAACGAGATGACGTCGCCGCCTTCGTTGCAGCCGAAGCAGTGCCACACCCCTACCGCCGGTCTGACCGTGAAGGAGGGCGTCTTCTCGTCGTGGAAGGGGCACAGGCCCTTGAGCCGACCCGGACCGGCCGAGCGCATCGTGACATGCTCGCCGACCACGTCCTCGATCGCCACCCGCTCCTTGACCTGCGCGACGTCCTCGTCCCTGATCCGGCCCGGCACCACCCCTCCTCACCCTGCTGTGGAGTCTAGGCGGGCAACGGGCCTACCCATCGGAACCACACCACCGGCGGTGCATGACCAGGGCGCGCGCGTCGGACAGGCAGGCCACCTGGTCGACGACCACGCGAAGCCGGGAGGCGTCGTCGGATGCGCTCTCGTAGTCGTGCCGCAGCGGCGGGTCCAGCCGCTGCGCCGGCCGGTCCGCGAATACCCGGACCAGATCGGCCACCACCCGGCGCTCCCGCCGCATCACCTGCAGGCGGTACGGAGTGGTCATCACGAAGTGCGCGGCGAGAGCTTTGAGCACCGCGCATTCCGCCCGCGAGGCGGCCGGAACCACCAGGTCGGCGCCGTGTCGGGTCAACGGGTCCGGGCCGTACCGTTGCCGGGTGGCCTCCTCGGCGGTGCGTACGAAGCCGCCGATGAGTTGACTGGTCATGTCCTTGAGGGCGGCCAGCGCCGGGCGGGACCCGTCGAAGTCGGCCGGGACCAGGCCGCTGGCCAGCAGTCGATGGGTGGCCCCAGCCAGTTCCGCCTCGTCCAGATGCGGGACGTACCAGTCGCGGGCCAGCCGGTACACCGGCTGCATGTCCAGGTCCGAGCGCAGCACCCGCAGGTCCAGCAGACCGCCCGCGACGGCGTCCTCGACGTCATGCACGGAGTAGGCGACATCGTCCGACCAGTCCATCACCTGCGCCTCTAGGCACCGTCGCCGGCCCCCGGGTGCCAGGTCGGCTCGGATCCAGTCGAAGACGGGACGGTCGTCGGGGTAGACACCGAACTTGCCGCCGCGGGTGCCGGCCGGTGCCTCCCCCCGGGGCCAGGGGTACTTGACGGTGGCGTCAAGGCTGGCCCGGGTCAGGTTGAGGCCGGCCGGGGTGCCGTCCGGGTGGGCCCGCTTGGCTTCCAGGCGAGTCAACAACCGCAGCGTCTGCGCGTTGCCCTCAAAGCCGCCGATGCCGTCGGCGACCTCGTTGAGCGCCACCTCGCCGTTGTGCCCGAACGGTGGGTGTCCCAGGTCATGAGCCAGGCAGGCGGTGTCGACGACGTCGCCATCGCAGCCCAGGACGGCGCCGAATTCGCGTCCGATCTGGGCGACCTCCAGGGAGTGGGTCAGCCGATTGCGGACGAAGTCGTCAGTGTCCGGCTGCACCACCTGGGTCTTGGCCGCCAGCCGGCGAAGGGCCGCCGAATGCACAACCCTGGCCCGGTCGCGGGCGAAGTCGTCCCGATCGGCTCGCTTCCGGGCGGGGTCCTCTGGTACCCAACGGCACCGGTCACTCGGCCGGTATCGGTCCACGTGATGCACTCTAAGTGGCTGCCGTCGCCGAGCAGCAAACGGCTGACGGGGCGAGGCCCTGGTCGTTAGGGTTCCGGTGTGTTCGCCCACCCCTTGGTCTGCGCGGCGAAGTTGCGCGACCAGCTGGCCGTCCTCGGCCAAGCCCCGCTGCTGCTCGACGTCCGCTGGGAGCTCGGCTCACACCAGGGGTACCAGCAGTACCTCAACGGGCACCTACCCGGGGCGGTCTACGTCGACATGGAACGCGACCTGTCCGGCAAGCCCGACCCGCACGGCGCCGGGGGTCGGCACCCGATGCCCCGGGTGGACGACTTCGAGCAGGCGATGGCCCGCTGCGGCGTTGACAACCGCCGGGCGGTCGTCTGCTATGACAACGCCGGATCCCTGGCCGCCGCCCGGTGCTGGTGGCTGCTGCGGCACTTCGGCAAGACCGACGTGTTCGTGCTGGACGGGGGCCTGGCCGCGTGGATCGCGACCGGCTACCCGGTCGCCGGGGGCCCGGTTGCCATCGACGAGGGTGACTTCGAGGTGCGTAGGGGGCACGCGGACAGCCTGACGGCGCAGCAGGCGGCCCTGTTCGCGCGCGACGGGCTGCTCCTGGATGCCCGCCCCGCGGACCGGTTCCGAGGCGAGAACGAGAGCATCGACCCGGTGTCCGGTCACATCCCTGGGGCGGTCAGCCTACCGACCCGCACGCTGTTGGATCCACAGGGCCGGTTCCTGCCGCGAGAGCGGCTGCGGGAGAGCCTGGTTGCCGCGGGCGTCAACGGTGACAGGGCAGTGGCCACGTACTGCGGTTCCGGGGTGCAGGCCGCTCACCTGGCGTTGGGGGTCTCGGCCGCGGGACTGCTTTCGGACATCCCTGTGTACGTCGGCTCTTGGTCGGACTGGATCACCGACCCGCGCCGACCGGTGGCTCTCGGCGCCTGACACCGGGCCCAGGAGCGGTCGAGCCACGGTCCGGCGAAGCCTTCCGGCCGACCTGCCCCCGCTGACTCGACCGATCAGCCCCCGGAGACGGCCAGTTCCGCGTGCCCCAGCATGCCGGCCTCGGCGTGGCTGAGCTCCGGGCTGGCCAACCACCCGTCGGGCAGCGCCACCGCCCGCGGTGCCCCGGACCGGCCGCGGGGCCCGTCGGCCGGCTCCCCCGGCCACGACTGCCCGGCATCGAGCTGAGCCACCAGGGCGTCCAGGCCCGCGAGGTCTTCCACCAGGGCCATCCGGCAGCGCAGGTCGGCGCCGACCGGAAACCCCTTCAGGTACCAGGCGACGTGCTTGCGGAAGTCTCGGCATCCGCGGGACTCCTGCCCGAAGAACTCGACCAGGTACCGCGCGTGCCGGCGCATGGTGGCGCCGACCTCGCCCAGATCAGGACGAGCCGGTCCCGGCCGCCCTCCGAACGCAGCGGCCAGGTCGCCGAACAGCCACGGACGGCCGAGGCAACCGCGGCCGACCACAATCCCGTCGCAGCCCGTCCCCGCCAGCATCGCCATCGCGTCGTCGGCCGACCAGATGTCCCCGTTGCCGAGCACCGGAACGGTTCGCACGGCCTGCTTGAGGCGGGCGATCGCGGACCACTCCGCATGCCCGGCGTAGCGTTGTTCGGCGGTCCGGGCGTGCAACGCGACCGCCGCGACCCCCTCAGCCTCAGCGGCCAGGCCGGCCTCCAGGTAGGTCAGGTGATCGGGGTCGATGCCCATGCGCATCTTGATCGTCACCGGCACGTCGTGTCGGGACGCCTCGGCGACCGCTCGTCCGACGATGCGACGGAACAGCTCACGTTTCCAGGGAAGCGCCGCCCCGCCGCCCTTGCGGGTCACCTTCGGGACCGGACAGCCGAAGTTGAGATCGATGTGGTCAGCTCGGTCCTCGGACAACAGCAGCCGGACCGCCGCCGCCACGGTGTCCGGGTCGACCCCGTACAGCTGCACCGACCGCGGGTACTCCTCCGGGTCGTGCTCGATCAGCCGCATCGTGGCCGGGTTGCGCTCCAGCAGTGCCCGGCTGGTGACCATCTCGCTCACGTACAGGCAGCTGGGCAGCGCCGGGTCGGTCTCCCGGCGACACAACCTACGGAAGGCCCGATTGGTGATGCCGGCCATGGGGGCCAAGACGACGGGGGTGCCGACGACGACACGCCCGAGGCGCAGCTCAGGCAGGGGCACGGGCACGTTCAGCGCCGCCGTAGCCTCCGGGTCGGTCATCACAGGTCAGCTCGTGACCAACCTCAGGCCGTCGGCGCGCAGCACCGGGTTGATCGGCTGGAAATAGGACACGTCGGGTCGGCCCACCGCGGATCCGCAGCGGCCCTTGACGTAGGTGACGCCCCCGCTGGTCAGTCCCTGCGCCTGAGTGCCCCACATCCAGGGCCCCCCGCTGTCTCCGCGGCGGGAGCATACGCTGGCCTTGGTCAGGCCTCTGACCAGGACCGACCGGGTGGACGAGAGGCGGTAGCGCACGGTGACATTCCTGGCCAGAATCCGTCCGCAGGTCCACCCGGAGGCGCCCCCCGCCTTGCACACCCGCGCCCCGACCGGGGCCTCCCGGCTGCCGGTGACCCGGACCTGCCGTCCGCCTGCCGCCACCCGACCCGGTCCGGCCATGGCCCGGCGGGTGGTGCCGATGGCGAAGTCGCGGCCGGGGAAGGCGACCACCTGGATCCGGCCTAGGGTGGCTCCCCCCGCCCGGAAGGTGGGGTAACCGGCGCCGCAGTGTCCCGCGGTGAGGAACACCGGGGTGCGCCCTCGTCGGGCGTTGAAGCCGAGAGTGCAGGTCAGCGTCGGCGAGACGATGCCGGTGCCGCCGGCGACCCCGGACAGCAGCTCCGCCTGGCCGGCCGGATCGACCACATCGACCGGGGGGGCATCCACGCGAGTCGTGATGACGGCCCCCGCCCGGATGCCCGGGTGTCCGTCGGCACCGTGACCCGGCGTGCTGCGGGCCCACGGCGAGACCGGGGCGCCGGGTCCAAGCAGGCCCGCGACCAGGCACACCAGCGCGAGCCCACGCACCCACTTCCGACGCCGTCGGGGCGTCGCGTCCACGGCGTTCGCCGTCATCCTGTCCATCTCGGCCCATCCCGTCAGATTTAGGGGCCTCGCACCCCTGTTGCCAGGCTAGGCGATACCGGGGTAACCGGCGAAGCGACGCAGCCAGCCCTCGCCGGGCCAGGTACGCTGCAGAACGTGCCCGCTCGCGACGATCCTCCTGCCGCTGCCACCGGCAGTTCTGCCACGGCAGGCGGGGGAACCGCCGAGTCGTTCCTGACTGCCCGATTGCGAGCGCTGCCACAACCGGCGCTCGCGGGTGTGGTGTTGGCGTGTGTCCTCGTCGGCTTGTTGGTCGCTGGGGTCGTGGGTGGGCTCCTGCTCGGCGCGGCGATCGGACTGCTGGTGATGGTGCTGGCGGTGGGTTGGTCGGTGATGACTCAACCGGAGCGGCTGCTGCGGATCGCCATCCTGGTGCTGCTGGTTGCCGTCAGCGTGGTGCGGGTCGTTTCCCGCTGACCCCGCCTCGGGTCAGTCGTTCCCGGCCTCCATGGCGGCCCCGTCTAGCAACTCCTCGTCGGCGTGGGGTCCGCCCCGCTTGGCGGCGATGGCCGCCGCCCCACCCGGGGTCAGCTCACCCACCAGGTGCGTGCTGGCCAGGCCCAGCGCCGGCACTCCGGCAGTACCGGCGCCGAGCAACCCCAGTCCGACGTACTGCTCCAGCCGGGCGCGCGAGTCGGCGATGTCCAGGTTGCGCATGGTCAGCTGGCCGATCCGGTCGGTGGGCCCGAAGGCGGCGTCCTCGGTGCGTTCCATCGACAGCTTGTCGGGGTGGTAGCTGAACGAAGGGCCTTGGGTGTCCAGAATGGAGTAGTCCTCGCCACGACGCAGACGGAGGGTGACCGACCCGGTCACGGCCGATCCGACCCACCGCTGCAGGGACTCGCGCAGCATCAGCGACTGCGGGTCCAGCCACCGGCCCTCGTACATCAGCCGACCCAGGCGCCGGCCCTCGGTGTGGTACGTGGCTACGGTGTCCTCGTTGTGCACCGCGTTGAGTAGCCGCTCATAGCCGATGTGTAGCAGCGACATGCCGGGCGCCTCGTAGATGCCGCGGGATTTCGCCTCGATGATCCGGTTCTCGATCTGGTCGGACATACCCAGGCCGTGCCTTCCGCCGATCGCGTTGGCCGCCATGACCAGCGCGACGTCGTCGGGGAACATTCGCCCGTCGATCGCCACGGGACGGCCCTGTTCGAAGGTGAGTGTGACGTCCTCGGCGGGGATCGAGACGGATTCATCCCAGAACTTCACCCCCATGATTGGCTCGACCAGCTCTATCCCCAGGTGCAGCTGCTCCAGCTGTTTCGCCTCGTGCGTCGCGCCCCAGATGTTCGCGTCGGTGGAGTAGGCCTTTTCCTGGGAGTCCCGGTAGGGCAGACCGCGTGCAGCCAGCCACCCGGACATCTCGGCCCGGCCTCCCAGCTCGGAGACGAACTCGGTGTCCAGCCACGGCTTGTAGATCCGCAGGTTGGGGTTGGCCAGCAGCCCATAGCGGTAGAACCGCTCGATGTCGTTGCCCTTGAACGTCGACCCGTCCCCCCAGAACTGGACGTCGTCGTCCAGCATGGCCCGGATCAGCAGCGTTCCGGTGACCGCCCGACCCAGCGGAGTGGTGTTGTAGTAGGAGCGGCCGGCCGAACGGATGTGGAAGGCGCCGCAGGCCAGCGCGACCAGCCCCTCTTCGACAAGAGCCTCCCGACAGTCGACGAGACGGGCGATCTCGGCGCCGTACTCGGTGGCCCGGCTCGGCACGGACGCGATGTCGGGCTCGTCGTATTGGCCGATGTCGGCGGTGTAGGTGCACGGAAGGGCGCCCCGCTCCCGCATCCAGGCGACCGCGACAGAGGTGTCTAGACCCCCGGAAAAGGCCAGACCGACCCGTTGACCGATCGGCAGTCTCGTCAGCACCTTGGACATGAAGAAAGCTTATGCAATCCAGCGCATGGTTATGCATGACCTCCCACCATGTGGATGCGCCCAGGCGTCACCCGAGCGGCGGTAGCCTCGAGAGGTCAGGTCCTTGACAGCCGGGCCCGGCACGAGGAATGCGGACCCGTCGGGGTGGGAGCTCAGCATGACCGAACCAACGACGCAGCCGCCACCTGAGCATCCGGTCCCGGCCGGACCGGTGGATCCCGAGGAGGCCCTCGACCGGCTGCTGCGCGACCTACGCACCCGTCGTGAAGGCCTGACCAGCCGGGAGGCGGCCCGGCGCCTGATCTCGTCCGGGCCGAACGAACTCGTCCGGCAGCGGGGACGGGGTTGGGTGCGGCGACTGGGCCAGCAGCTGGTCCACCCCCTTGCGCTGCTGCTCTGGGTGGCAGCTGGTCTGGCCGCGGTCGACGGGACGCTGCCGCTGGCCGGCGCCATCGTCGTCGTCATCCTCCTCAACGCCGTGTTCGCCTTCGTCCAGGAGCAACACGCCGAGCAGGCCGTCGAGGCATTGTCGGCCTACCTGCCGGCCCAGGCGCAGGTGTTGCGGGACGGGGAGCGGGTCCGCGTGGAGGTTCGCCTCCTGGTGCCGGGTGACGTACTGGTCATCGCCGAGGGCGACCAGGTCTCCGCGGATGCTCGGCTGCTGTCGGGGTCGGTCGAGATGGACCTATCCACCCTCACCGGAGAATCGCAGCCGGTACACCGCGCCGCCTACGCCGGACCGACCACCGTTCCTCTCCTGCAGGCAACTGACCTGCTGTTCAGCGGGACCAACTGCCTGGGTGGAGAGGCCACTGCGGCGGTCTTCGCCACAGGCATGAACACCGAGCTGGGCCGCATCGCCGCCCTGTCTCAGCGGGTCGGACATGTCGAATCGCCACTGGAGGCGCAGGTCAAGCGGGTGGCCAAGCTGATCGCGGTCATCGCGGTGGGCCTAGGCCTTGCGTTCATCCCACTTGGGACGTTGCTGGCCGGACTGTCCCTCGGGGACACCATGAACTTCGCCATCGGGCTGCTGGTCGCCAACGTGCCGGAGGGCCTGCTGACGACGATCACGCTCGCCCTGGCCGTGGGCGTTCGGTCATTGGCCCGCCGTGGGGCGTTGGTCAAGCGGATCTCCGCGGTGGAGACTCTGGGCTCGACCAGCGTCATCTGCACCGACAAGACCGGCACGCTGACCATGAACCGGATGAGCGTGGTGCGGCTGTGGTCGGGAGGGCGGCTGGGCTCGGCCGATATGGTCGGCACGCCAGGCGAGCCTGCCGGCCTCGGCCTACTTTCGCCCTGTCCGGCCGGTCCCTCGGCGCTGCGCTGCGCGGCCGCGCTCAGCGCTTGCAACAACGCCCACCTCGACCCCGACCACCCCGACGGCGGGCTCGGCGATCCGACGGAGCTGGCCTTGCTCCGGCTGGCCGGCCGGATCGCCGACGGGCCGACCGGCCAGCCCTGCCCCACCCCGAACGACCCACCCGCCGCGCCAACCCCGCCCCCCACCAGACTGCGTCAGTTCCACTTCGATCCCACCCTGCGACGGATGTCGACCCTGGACCACGGGCCCGAGGTGTCCGCAGGGGGCCCGAGGTCAACACCTGTCGTGGTGCACAGCAAGGGGGCCCCGGAGGAGATGCTGCCGCTGTGCGTCCGAGTGGCCGACCCGGCTGGTCCAGACCGCTCGCTGGGCCCCTCCGAGACCCGGCAGATGGACGAGCTGGTGCGGCGGTGGGCCAACGATGGGCTGCGGGTCCTCGTCGTCGCCGATCGGGTGCTCCCGGCCCCGGACGCCCGGCGCGTCGACGAGCTGACCCGAGCCGAGGTCGAATGCGAGCTGACCCTGGTCGGACTGGTCGGCCTGGTCGACCCGCCGCGGCCCGAGGTGGCTGCAGCAGTGGCTCGTTGCCACACCGCCGGAGTCCGGCTCATCGTCGTCACCGGCGACCACGCGCTGACCGCCCGGCGAGTGGCCGAGCAGGTCGGCATCGGAGGCACCGCGGCGGGCCTGCGGCTGGTCAACGGCACGGACCTGGAACGGATGCCCGAGGCGGAACTGGACGAGGTGCTGGCCGGCGGGCAGGAGCTGGTGTTCTCCCGCGCCTCCCCGGAGGCCAAGATGCGCATCACGGACGCCCTGCAGGACCAGGGACACGTGGTGGCCATGACCGGCGACGGCGTCAACGACGCCCCCGCGCTGCGACGCGCCGACATCGGCGTGGCCATGGGCCGGTCCGGCACCGACGTCGCTCGCGAGGCGGCCACCCTGATCCTGACCGACGACAACTTCGCCACCATCGTCAGCGCCATCGAGGCGGGTCGCCGCGTCTACGACAACGTCCGCAAGTTCATCGTCTACATCTTCGCTCACGCCACGCCCGAGGTGGTCCCTTTCCTGGTCTACGCCCTGTCCGGCGGCCGGGTCCCACTCCCGCTGACCGTCATGCAGATCTTGGCCATCGACCTGGGCACCGAGACACTACCCGCCCTGGCGTTGGGGCGTGAACCGGCCGAACCCGGGATCATGGAACGCCCGCCGCGGCGGCGTGGGCAGAACATCATCGACGCTCCGATGCTCGCCCGCGCGTGGGGGCTGCTCGGGGGGGTATCGGCGGTGCTGGTCACGGCGCTGTTCTTGGCCAGCCTGCTGGTGGGCGGCTGGAGCTGGGGCGCCGATGTCCAGAACGGGCCGCTGCGCGCAGTCTGGCAGCAGGCGACCACCATCACGTTCCTGGGCATCGTCGCCTGTCAAGTGGGCACCGCCCTGGCCACCCGGACCGAGCACGCGTCCCTCCTGCAGGTCGGATTGACCAGCAACAAGCTGCTGCTGTGGGGCATCGCCTTCGAGATCGCGTTCAGCATCGCGGTCGTCACGGTTCCCCCGCTTCAAGACGTTTTCGGCACAGCCCTGCCGGCCTGGTGGCAGGTGCTGGCCCTGGCGCCGTTTCCCGTGTTGGTATGGGGTGCCGACGAGGCATGGCGGTGGTCGCTCCGGCGTCACCCGGCGTCTTAGACGCTCGTCGGTGAGTGGCGAGGAGGACCGGTGAGTGTCGGTGAGCACTGGTGGCAGTTCTGGAACCGGCCGTCAGCCGCAGGCCACCGCGGGGGGCGGTGTGCCCGGCCCGTGCGGCCCGCCTGACCCCGGTACCGACGGCCCATCCACGGCGCCCCCGTAACGGCGGTTCCGCTGCGCGTATGTTTCGATCGCTTGCCACAAATGGCGCCGGTCGAAGTCCGGCCACAGCGTGTCAAGGAAGACGAGCTCGGCATAGGCGGACTGCCACAGGAGGAAATTGCTGGTCCGCTGCTCACCCGAGGAGCGGATGAAGAGGTCGACGTCGGGCATCGAGGGCTCGATGAGATATTTGGAAAGGGTGCGCTCGTCGACCCCGCGCGGCTTCAGCCGCCCCGCCAGCACATCGGAGGCCATCGCCCGGGCCGCATCGGCGATCTCCGATCGGCCACCGTAGTTGACGCAGAAGTACATCGTCAGTGTCTCGTTGCCTCGGGTGCGCACTTCGGCGGCCTCGAGCTCGGCGATCACGCTGGCCCACAACCGGGGGCGCCGCCCGACCCAGCGGATCCGGACGCCCCACGAATCGAGCTCGTCCCGACGCCTTCGGATGACCTCACGGTTGAACCCCATGAGGAACCTGATCTCGTCCGCCGACCGGGACCAGTTCTCGGTGGAGAACGCGTACGTGGACAGGTGGGTCACGCCGACCTCGATGGCTCCGGCAATGACGTCGAGGAGCGCGGCCTCGCCGGCCTTATGACCCTCCGTGCGGGGCAGGCCGCGCTGATTGGCCCAGCGACCGTTGCCGTCCATGACGATGGCCACGTGCCGGGGTAGCCGGTCCGCGGGCACGTGCGGCGGGCGGGCGCCGCTGGGATGGCGGGGCGGAGCCAGGGTCATACGCGCTCCACGAGCTGCAGCGATCGGATCCCGCGCTCCAGGTGCCACTGCAGGAAGGCGGTCACCAAGCCACTGCCCTCACGGCGGTGCCGGGGCAGACTGGCGTCCGCGACCGCCCAGTCCCCGCTCATCAGCGCTCCGAGCAGGGCTAGGGTCGCCGGGGTGGGGGTCACCGACCCGGGCAGCCGGCACGACGGGCACACGCTGCCACCACTGGCCAGGTGGAACGCACGATGGGGGCCTGGTTCGCCGCAGCGCGCGCAGTCGTGGAAGCTCGGCGCCCAGCCGGCCACCGACAGCGCCCGCAGCAGATAGGAGTCCAGCACGAGGCCCGGTTCGTGCTCACCCGTGGCCAGGGTCGCCAGCGCGCCGGCCAGCAGGACGAACTGCTGGGGACTTGGCTGCTGTTCCTGGGTCAGCCGCTCGGCGGTCTCCAGCGTGGCGGTCGCGGCTGTCCACGCGATGTAGTCCCGAGCGATGGCCTCGCCGTATCCGGCGATCAACTCCGCCTGGGTCACGGTGTCCAGGGAGCGCCCCTCGTACAGGAGTAGGTCGACCACCATCCCCGGTTCCAACCGGGCCCCGAACCGACTGCGGGTTCGCCGCACCCCCTTGGCGACCGCCCGAACCGCCCCATGTTGCCTGGTCAGCAACGTGACGATGCGGTCCGCCTCCCCGAGCTTCTGGGTGCGCAGCACGATGGCGGCGTCGCGGTAGGTGGGCACGGGCTCATTGTGCTACGAGTTGCCCGCCCGGATCAGCCGAAACACCCGATCCCCGATGCCCTTTGGGGCTGGGACGGCGGGGCGGGGACGCCGTCGGTCGCATCCGAGGAAACGAGTTCAGTCACGGCGGAGACACCGGGGCGGGCAGGGCCGTCGCGCGCCACCCGGCAGTCGCCAGCCCCCCCATCCACCTCGAACGCATGTTCGACCTCCGCTAGCATCGTCCCATGACGGGTGCGGTGCAAGGCTGCCTCCTCGGACTGGTGGACGACGGCAGGATTGGGACCCAAGGGCCGCCTCGAGCTGACCCGCGCCCGGCGGCCCCGGGGGCGATCGCCGGCGCGGTCACCCGGCGAAATCTGTCCGCGGGTGCCTGGGTGGACCTGCTACCAGGGTGGATGCGTGAGGCCGACGCGCTCTTCGCGCGACTGTGTCGAGAGGTCGACTGGGTCGCCGAGGAGCGCTGGATGTACCAGCGGCGTGTCGCGGTGCCGAGGCTGGTCCGCTTCTACGACCGCAGTCAACCCCTCCCCGACCCGGCCCTGGAGGTCGCTCGGGATGCCCTGTCGGCGCACTACGCGGCGACCGGCGGTGGCGAGGCCTTCACCACCGCCGGTCTGTGCCTGTACCGGGACGGCCGGGACAGTGTCGCCTGGCACGGTGACCGGATCGGACGCTCGGCCACTCAGGACACGATGGTGGCGATCGTGTCGCTGGGCGCCGTCCGGACGCTACAGCTGCGACCTCGCGGCGGGGGCCTCTCGCTGCGATTCGCGCTCGGGCATGGCGACCTCTTGGTGATGGGCGGCTCGTGCCAGCGGACCTGGGATCACGCGGTCCCCAAGACCACCGGCGTTGGGCCGCGGATCAGTGTCCAGTTCCGTCAGCCCGGTGTCCGCTGACCCAGCCGGTCACCGGGCCGGACATCGGCCGGGACATCACCTGGCGGGGACGGCCACCAGCTTCGATTTGGCCTGCAGGGCGTCACGCTCGGCCCGGTTGATCGCCGACAGGATGGCCATGAACGAGGCCCGGACGATAGAGCTGTGCAACCCGACCCCCCACAGCACCCGTTCGCCGATGGCGCACTCGACGTACGCCGCCGCCTTGGCATCCCCCCCGGCTGAGAGGGCGTGCTCGGAGTAGTCCAGGACCCGCAGGTCGATCCCGATGCGCCTGAGTCCGTCGACGAACGCAGCGATCGGGCCGTTCCCGGTGCCCTCGACCTCGACCATCTCACCGCGGTCGGTCATCGTGGCCCAGACGTGGTCCCGGCCGTCGGCGTCGCTCTCGCTGCGACTGCTGACCGGCGCGAACCGGCCCCACGCCGCCTCCCCCGGGTTCGACCCAGGAATGTACTCGTCGCTGAAGATCCGCCACAGCTCCGCCGCCGACACCTCGCCGCCGAGGACGTCGGTGCGCCGTTGGACCACCGCCGACAGTTCGATCTGCAGCCGCCGGGGCAGGTCCAGCTGATGTTCGGCCTTCATCAGGTAAGCGACGCCACCCTTGCCCGACTGACTGTTCACCCGGACCACGGCCTCGTAACTGCGCCCGACGTCATGCGGGTCGATGGGCAGGTAGGGCACGCCCCATGGCAGCTGGTCGATGGACGTGCCCGACTCGGCGGACCGGCGGGCCATGTCATCGAACCCCTTCTTGATGGCGTCCTGGTGGGAGCCCGAGAAGGCGGTGTACACCAGGTCACCGCCGTAGGGGTGGCGCTCACCGACCGGCAGTTGGGTGCAGTGCTCCACTGTGCGGCGGATCTCGTCGATGTTGGAGAAATCGATCTGCGGGTCGATCCCCTGACTGAACAGGTTCAGCCCGAGAGTCACCAGGCAGACATTCCCCGTCCGTTCGCCGTTGCCGAACAGGCATCCCTCGACCCGGTCGGCGCCGGCCAGCAGACCCAGTTCCGCAGCCGCCACGGCGCTGCCGCGGTCGTTGTGTGGGTGCAGCGACAGAACGACGCAGTCGCGCCGGGCCAGGTGAGTGTGCATGTACTCGATGGCGTCGGCGTAGACGTTGGGGGTGGCCATCTCCACGGTGGCCGGCAGGTTGATGATGATCGGCCTGCTGGGCGTAGCGTCGACCTCCTCGATGACGGCGTTGCAGATCCGCACGGCAGCCTCCAGCTCGGTTCCGGTGAAGGACTCCGGGGAGTACTCGTAGGTGATCCGCGTGCCCGGGATCGTCTCCTCCAGCTTCTTGCAGAGCCGGGCCGCCTGGACCGCGATATCGGTGACCCCGTCGACGTCGGTGCCGAAGACGACCCGCCGTTGGAGCACGGACGTTGAATTGTAGAAGTGCACGACCGCGCTCTTGGCACCCTGGATGGCGTCATACGTCCGCTCCACCAGGTGATCGCGTGCCTGGGTCAGCACCTGGAGCGTCACGTCATCCGGAATGTGCCCGCCTTCGACCAGCTCACGGCAGAAGTCGTAGTCGGTCTGGCTGGCCGAGGGGAAACCGACCTCGATCTCCTTGTACCCCATCTGGACCAGCAGGGCGAACATCCGCAGCTTGCGTTCGCGGTTCATCGGGTCGATCAGGGCCTGGTTGCCGTCTCGCAAGTCGACCGCACACCAACGTGGCGCCTGTGTGATGGTGCGGGACGGCCAGGTGCGTTCCGGCAGATCGGTTCGGATCTGCTTCTGAAAGGGGATGTATTTGCCGACCGACATGCCGGACGGCCGCTGGTTGTTGCGCATTAGGGTGACTACCTCTCCTCGACGCTGTCGTCAGGCCTGATCAAGCCGGCATCGGCGACTCCGCGACGGGGAGGCCTGTCAGCGAGCCCCGTCGCGGCGAGGAAGGAGGAGTCCGGATCGCCGGACACACCGCGAGCGCATAAGTCGACGGTAACCCGCCGACCCCCAGGCAGTCCAGCGCGCGCGTCGGCCCTGGCGCGGCTGATGGACACCAGCCGCCGGCACCCGTGTGCGTTGTCCGTGCCGCAGGGGAGAGTGTCGGTATGCGCTACCTGACACCGCTGAGCTCAGGCCAACCCCCCACAGCGGGGTTCGGCTGCATCGTGCCGCCCTATCTGGTGGATCGCCTGGCCGGGTCGGACGATCCCGCGCTGTCCAGGGCCGGTCGGCATACCCAGGCGGTTCAGGCGACGCTGCGGGGGCGGCGAGAGACCCGGGCCACCCGGCACCCCGGCGAAGACCGGGTCCGGCGAGCCAGCCCGCGGGGTTTCGTCCCGCAGGTCCTGCGGCAGCGCGTCCATCCCCCCGGCGCCTGCCGACGAGGTGTCGGAGGTCGTGACGCCGGCAGTCAGCCCGTCACGAGAGGTGTACGACGCCGAGCACCGCTGCGTCCTGCCGGGAGCGCTGCGGCGGACCGAGGGGGCTGGGCCGCATGCGGACGAGTCTGTCAGCGAGGCCTACGACGGGCCGGGCAGCCGCGAACATCAGACGGTCCGCGCGTCCTGGGCTCAGGTGGAGGTGACCCCAGCCGACGTGACAGGCCCGAGGACAGCTGCGGGTGCCCGCGCCATGCCGACCCAGCCGCGACAGGGGGAGTCGTGAGCAACGACCGGGCAGAGCAAGAGAGGGACAGCTGGCCAGGCAGGGGTGCTTCGGTCGCGTCACCAGCCGAGGGCGCCGCCCCGGACGCCGGTGATCCCGGCGCATGGCGGGCCTTGTGGGCCCTGGTGATCGGATTTTTCATGATCCTGGTCGACTCCACCATCGTGTCGGTCGCCACCCCGGTGCTCGTCGAGGGCCTGTCCGCGTCCATCGGTCAAGTCATCTGGGTGACCAGCGCCTACCTGTTGGCCTACGCCGTCCCGCTCTTGATCACTGGCCGGCTCGGGGACAAGTTCGGCCCGAAACGGGTTTACCTGGCCGGGCTGGCCGTCTTTACGGTCTCATCGGCCTGGTGTGGCCTGACGACCACGGCATCGGGACTGGTGCTCGCCCGGGTGGTGCAGGGCCTGGGAGCCGCCCTGATGACCCCTCAGACGATGGCCGTCATCACCCGGCTGTTCCCGCCTCACGACCGTGGCCGGGCGATGGGCTTGTGGGGGGCAGTGGCCGGAGTGGCCACCCTGGTCGGGCCGGTCCTGGGTGGGGTGCTGGTCGACTCCCTGGGCTGGCGGTGGATCTTCTTCGTCAACGTGCCCGTCGGGCTGCTCGGGCTGGCGTTGGCCTGGCGCTTGTGGTGCCCGACCTGCCCACCCACTCCCACCGCTTCGACTGGCTGGGGGTCGCGCTGAGCGCGGCCGGCTTGTTCTGCCTCGTTTTCGGCCTTCAGGAGGGCCGAGCCCACGACTGGGGGCGGATCGCCGGGCCGATCACGGTCTGGGGCCTCATCGGCATGGGGGTTGTGCTCCTCGGCGTCTTCGTGGGCTGGCAGGCGATCAACCGGGCCGAGCCCTTGCTGCCCTTGTCGCTGTTGCGGGATCGCAACTTCTCCCTGGCGAACACCGGCATCGCCCTCGTCGGTTTCACCGTCACCGCCATGCCGTTTCCCCTGATGATCTGGGCGCAGGCGGTTCGCGGCTTCAGTCCCACCCGGGCCGCCCTCATCCTTGCGCCGATGGCCGTGGTCACCGGCGTCCTGGCACCCCGGGTCGGGCGCCTGGTCGACCGTGCCCACCCCCGCGTGCTGACCTCGTTCGGGTTCGGCCTGTTCGCGGTGACCCTGTTCGGGCTGAGCCGGTTGTTGACGCCGGACAGCCCCATCGTCCTGGTCTTGCTGGCCTTCGCCCTGTTGGGCCTGGCCAGTTCGTTCGTCTGGTCGCCGCTGGGTGCGACGGCGACGGCCAACCTGCCGGTCCGGATGGCCGGCGCCGGCTCCGGGATCTACAACACCACCCGGCAGGTCGGGGCAGTCGTCGGAAGCGCCGCGATCGCCGCCATGATGGAAAGCCGGCTGGCTGCGCGGATACCCGAGGAGGTCACCGGCGGGAGCGCGGGTTCCTCTGCGCCGGGGCTTGGGCCGTCGGCGGGCTTGTCCGAGGCGATGGCCGACTCGCTGCTACTGCCGGCCGCCGCCATCGGGTTGGGGCTGATCGTGGCCCTGTGGTTCGTCCGGCCGTCGCACCAGAACCAGGTGGGAGCCCCCCGGCCCGACGAGCTTCCCGTTCCGGGCAGAACACCTAGCGCAACTCCCGCCGCAGGATCTTCCCGCTAGTCGTCGTCGGCAGCTCGGCTCGGATCGCCACCTCGCGAGGGGCCTTGTACGCGGCCAGGTGGTCACGGCACCAGGTGATCAGCTCCTCGGGCGTCGTGGTGGCCCCGGGTCTGAGCGTCACGAACGCTTTGACCGTCTCGCCGCGATACGGGTCGGGCACACCGATCACCGCGGCGTCGCGAACGCTGCCCTGGTCGTAGAGGATCTGCTCGACCTCGCCCGGCCAGACCTTGAACCCGGAGGCGATGATCAGGTCCTTGATCCGGTCGGTACAGTACAGAACGCCCTCGTCGTCGAAGGACCCCACATCACCGGTGGCCAACCACCCGTCCCGGACCGCCTTGGCTGTCTCCTCCGGCTGCTGCCAGTACCCCGGGGTGACCACCGGACCGCGGACCTGGATCTCTCCGCGCTCGCCGGTGGGGACGGCGGCACCGGCCGGGTCCACGATGCGCACGTCGGTCCCCGGCAGTGGCACCCCGTTCGACATCGCCTGAGTCGCCGGGTCGACCCGCGCCGGACGATTGGGAATGGCGAACACACACGCCCCGCACGTCTCGGTCAGACCGTAACCGTTGTTGATGTATCGGCCGAACCGCTCCTGGAACTGCGCCACGACGGTGGGTGGAAGCATCGCTCCCCCGGCGAACATTCGGTTGAAGGAGGAGAAATGATCGGGGTCCACGCCGGGGGTCGCCATCAGTGCGTTGTACGCGGTGGGAGGGGCGACGAAGAAGTGCGGGCGATAGCCTCGGAACTGCTCCAGCGCAACGTCGGGCACGAACCGGAACGGCAGCACCAGTCGTCCCCCGGTCTGCAGCATGTGCAGCAACTCCAGCACCAGACCCACCACGTGGAACAGCGGCGCAGCCGCGTACAGACACGACCCCGGGCCGGTACCCAGCCATTGCACGTTACCGGCCACGGCGTGGGCAAGGTTGCCGTGGGTGAGCATCGCCCCCTTCGCCGGCCCGCTCGTCCCGGAGGTATAGCACAGCACCGCCAGGTCTTCCGGGCCGAGCGGCGGCGATGACCAGGTCGCGTTGGCGGCCGATCTGGCCACCGTCAGCAGGTCTTCGGTTCCCGGCACCGGCGCCTCGGTCAGGTCCGAGAACACCCGACGGTCCGGGCGGGCACCCATCTCCGTCAGCAGGTCCGCCTCCGAGGTCGTCAGCACGAGCCGCAGTTCCGGGGCTGAGGCCCGAACCTCGGCGATGACCTCCCGATACCCCCGTTGTGAGCTGACGAGCCCCACCGCGCCGCTGTCGGTAAGCAGGTGGGTGACCTCCCCGGCCCGGTACATCGGGTTCATCGTCACCAGCACCGCCCCGGCCCGCCAGATACCCAGGGCGCCGATGACAAAATGTGGCGAGGTCTGCAGATACATCGCCACCCGGTCTCCCCTGCTCACCCCATGCTCGGCGAGGTAGACCGCGAGCCCCTTACTGAGCCGGTCCAGCTGGCCGTAGTCGATCCGCGCGTCGAAGTATTCCAAGGCGACCCGTTCGGGGCCTTGGGCAATCGCCGCCGCGGCCATCGCAAGCAGGTCCTCGTGAATGGTCACCTCGGGCAGGTCCAGGGCGTCGTACCAGCCCGACCACGGGCGGGTGTCCTGCATGGATCCGGCGGATGTCCTCCCCGCATCGGACCCGAGTCGGGCATCTCCGGCGGTCGGCGCCGCGGGGTCGTCGGGGGGTTTGCTGGCCACGACTGCCGCCCCTAGGCCGTCGAGCCCCTGGCCAGCGATGGGCGCTGCTCGGTCTCGGCGATGTCGGCCTGCGCGGCGGCCTCTTCCGGGTCTTCGGTGCGGCCGCGATAGGTCCGGTCCAGCATCACCATGCAGAACGCCGCGAGGATCAGCAGAACGCCGAAGACCTGATACGTCCCTCGGGGAGTCCACCCGCCCGCCAGCAGGTAGCCGACCAGGGTCGGCGCGACGAACGAGACCGCCCGGATGGTGGCGATCATCAGGCCCACCGCCGAGGCCCGCACCGCGGTGGGGTAGGTGTAGGGGGCGATGGCGTAGGTGCCGATGATGGCACCGGTGGCGAAGATCCCGATGACCACGGCGAGGGTGTACGCGGCGGCGACGCTGGTGAAGAAGTTGGCGTAGGCGAGGAAGGCGAAGCAGGCGGCGAACATGAACACCGCGGTCACCAGCCGGGGTCGGAACCGGGTGTTGAGCGCCGCCATGATCAGAGACCCGATCACCCCGCCGACGGCGATGAGCACCCCGGCATTGATTCCCGTCTGGGTGTCCCCCGTCGCGTCCGAGAGCAACTTGGCCGACCAAGTGTTGGCGAAATAGAAGGCGGCGGTCAACAGGCTGAATCCGGTCCACAGCCAGATCGTCCGATGCAGCATGATGCCGGAGAAAGCGGCATGTTTGAGACTGCGGGTGCGTTCGGTGGACACCGAGGGCGGCAACGTGGTCACTTCTTGGTAGCCGAGGTGGCGCGCGATTCGGTTGTATTGGCTCAATCCGTTCGCCGGTCGCCGTTCGACAAGGTAGTGGATGGATTCCGGCAGCCAGATGATGCACGCGATGGCCATCGTCCCGGTGGTGATCGCGGCGAACACGAAGGGGGCCCGCCAGTCGAATCGGGCCAGCAGTAGCCCGGAAATGAAACCGCCGGTTGCGGTCCCCAGGGGCAAACCCATTCCATAGATACTCATCACCGTCGCGCGGCGGCCGTTGGAAGCGTACTCCGAGACCATCACGTTGAGACTGGCCAGGATCCCGCCGATGAACAGGCCGGTCAGAATCCTCGCCGACACCATCTGCATGGTGTTCGTCACCAGTGTCGAGGCCGCCATGCCGACCGTGATGAGAATCAGGCACATGATGGTGTGCACCCGGCGGCCGATGCGGTCCGCCAACGGCGACACCAGAAGCGCACCCAGGGCCAGGCCGATGATGCTGGAACTGAGCAGATATCCGATCTGCACGGTGCCCAGATTCCACACCTTGCCCAGAGCGGGAGCCACGAACGCCATCATGAGCATCTCGAAACCGTCGACGACGGTCAGGACCAGACAAATCGCGACTACCCGCAACTGGAACGGGCGCATCGGCTGGGTGGCGATCCCCTGGCGAACGTCCATCTTGACAAACCCTCCCCGAGACGTTGGCTTCGTGGTGAACCCTTGATGGGGCGGTCGAGGACGTGGCCCCGGTAACCGGCGACGTGGGGTGGGGTCGCTGGCTTTACAGTTCTCACAGCGCCTGTTGACGACTGTCAATAGGGCACGCTACCGACCGCCAGGCCCAGTTGCTGGGACCAAGGTCCCGATGCCCTCCCGACGGAGGCGCCCTCCGCAGATGAGGCCTTTACAATGCGCTGGCAGGGCCGGCTGGTCGGGCGTTCAGAAGCCCAAGCGCCGCAGCTGCCGGGGGTCGCGTTGCCAGTCCTTGGCGACCTTGACGTGCAGGTCGAGATGGACGCGGGTACCCAGCAGGGCCTCGATGTCGTGCCGGGCGGTGGTGCCGACCTGACGCAGCCGGGACCCTCGATGACCGATGACGATGGCCTTCTGGCTGTCCCGTTCGACGAAGACGTCGACTCTCACGTCCAGCAGGGGCTCGCGGCCGGCCCGGCCCTCCCGGGGCACGATCTCGTTGACCACCACGGCCAGGCTGTGTGGCAGCTCGTCCCGCACCCCCTCAAGGGCGGCCTCGCGGACCAGCTCGGCGATCATGACCTCGTCCGGCTCGTCGGTGAGCACCCCGGAGGGATAGAGCATCGGCGACTCCGGTAGCAGCGCCACTATTTCGGCGACAACCTCGGGGACCTGCTCACCGGTGCGCGCCGAGCATGGCACGATCTCCTCCCAGTCCCCCAGCCTGTCGATGGCGACGAGGTGCTCGACCATCCGATCCCGGCCGACCAGGTCGCTCTTGGTAGCCACCGCGACGACCGGCCGGTGCCGCCCACGGCGCAGTTCGAGCAACTCCCGGGCGATGAACGAGTCCCCCGGCCCGATCCGCTGATCGGCCGGCAGGCACAGCCCGATGACGTCGACGTCCAGCAACGTCTCCCGGACCAGGTCGTTGAGCCGTTCGCCGAGCAGGGTACGAGGTTTGTGCAGCCCGGGGGTGTCCACCAGGATCAGCTGAGCGGCCTCGGTGGTGACGATCCCCCGGATGGCGTGACGGGTCGTCTGGGGCTTGCTGGAGGTGATTGCCACCTTCTGTCCGACCATGGCGTTCGTCAGCGTCGACTTGCCCGAATTCGGCCGGCCGACCAGGCAGGCGAACCCGGCCCGGAACGGCTCCGGAGAAGCCTCCGGGGTCATCACTGCTCCCCGCGGTCGCGAGCACCACCCGCGGAGACCCGCGAGACGCCCGGCGGCTGCGGACCGGCGGCCGCCGGTCCGGTCTGCACGTCCCGCCCGGGGCCGGGCTGCGTCGCCCGATCCCGGCCCCCCGGCGACGCCGAGGCGGCACCGGACTCGCCGGAAGCACCTGCTGCGGCACCCCCGCCGGCGAGGTCGGCATCGACCCGGCGCACCAACACAGTGGCGATTCGATGCCGTCGGCCGCCCATCCGCTCGGCGGTCAAGCTCAATCCGGCCACGGTTCCGTTGGAGCCGAGAATGGGGACCCGTCCGATCGCCTTGGACAGCAGGCCGCCGACGGTGTCGACGTCCTCCTCCTCGATGTCCACCTCGAACATCTCGGCCAGGTCGTCCACGTGCATCCGCGCCGGGACCCGCACCGTCCCGTCGTCGAGGTGCTCCACGCCTGGCGACTCGCGGTCGTACTCGTCGGCGATCTCACCGACGATCTCCTCGATGAGGTCCTCGATGGTGACCAGCCCGGCGGTCCCCCCGTACTCGTCGACGACGATGGCCAGGTGGGTCTGGTCGCGCTGCATCTCCCGCAGCAGGGCGTCGATCGGTTTGCTCTCCGGAACGTAGGGGATCGGCCGCATGACGTCGGCGACCAGGTCGTCCCCAACCTCCTGGAGGCTGCGGGCGACGTCCTTGAAGTACAGCAGCCCGATCGGGTCGTCCGCGTCCTCACCGATCACCGGGATCCGGGAGAAACCGCTGCGCAGGAACAACGACAACGCCGGGCGCATGGCTCGGTCGGGCTGGATGGTCACCATGTCGGTGCGCGGCACCATCACCTCGCGGGCGATGGTGTCGCCCAGCTCGAACACCGAGTGGATCATCTCCCGCTCCTCGGCCTCGATGAGCCGGGAGTCCTCGGCGAAGTCGACCAGGTCACGCAATTCGGCCTCGGAATCGAACGGACCGTCACGGTAGCCCTTGCCCGGTGTCACGGCGTTGCCGATGGCCACCAACAGCCGGGCGAAGGGGCCGAGGATGCGGCGAAGCCAGACGAGCTTCTTGGCGGCCCGCAACGCCACCCAATCGGCGTGCTGCCGGCCGAGGGTGCGCGGGCTGACCCCGACGATGATGAACGAGGCCAGCACCATGACCGCGAGGGCGGTCCCGAACACCGGCCAGAATCCGTCCAGCAGCTGCGACGCGGCGACGGTGACCAGGACGGCCGCGGTGGCTTCGGCGAGCACCCGCACGAACGCGACGGTCGACAGGTACCCGGCGGTGTCGGCCAGAACAATCTGCAGGGCGGGGGCCCCGGCCCTGCCCTCGGCCGCGAACTCCGCGACGGCGGTGCGGGTCACCCGTCCGAGGGCGGCCTCGGTGGCCGCCAGCGCGAACGCGATCACCAGGCTGACCACGAAAGCGACAGCCAATTGCGGGATCACCGACGGTGCTCGCGGTGTGGGAAACAAGTCATGGCCGGTTCCCTCCCCGGGTCGCCAGGAAGCTCAGGAGCAGAGTGCGCTGCCGGTCGAACATGTCGCGTTCGGCCTTGGGGTCGGCGTGGTCGAAGCCGAGCAGGTGCAGTACCCCGTGAGTGACCAGCAACAACAACTCCTCGGCGGTGGTGTGGCCGGCGTGGGCGGCCTGTTGCGCCGCTACCTGCGGGCAGGCCACGACATCTCCAAGCATTCCCGGTTCGCCGGCCTGGCCGTCCCGGCCGGGCCGCAGTTCATCCATCGGAAAGCTCATCACGTCCGTCGGACCCGCCTCCCCCATCCACTGCTCATGCAGGTTGGCCATGGCCGGTTCGTCGACGAGGGTGATGCACAGCTCGGCGGCCGGATGGACCCGCAACTCGCCGAGCACGAACCGGGCGCAGTCGATGAGTTCGACTGCGTCGACGTCGACGTCGCTCTCGTTGAGGACCTCGATACTCATCGGCGCCTCACCGGCCCGCTCACCGTTCCGTGCCTGGGCCGGCCCGCCGCGGGCCGCGACCGCCGCGGACAGCGGCGGGGTGACCGCGCGTCTCGTGGGTCTCGGCGCTGTTGTCCCAGCGCCCGTAGGCCTCCACGATGTCACCGACGAGCCGGTGACGGACCACGTCCTGCGCGGTGAGTTGCGCGAAGTGGATGTCGTCGATGTCGGCCAGGATCTGCTGGACTACCCGCAACCCGGACAGGGTGCCACCGGGCAGGTCGATCTGAGTGACGTCGCCGGTGACCACGATCGTGGAGCCGAATCCCAACCGGGTCAGGAACATCTTCATCTGCTCCGGGGAGGTGTTCTGCGCCTCGTCCAGGATGATGAAGGCGTCGTTGAGGGTACGCCCGCGCATGTAGGCCAGCGGGGCGACCTCGATCGTGCCGGCGGCCATCAGCCGCGGGATCTGCTCCGGATCGAGCATGTCGTGTAAGGCGTCGTACAGCGGCCGCAGATAGGGGTCGATCTTGTCGGACAGGGTTCCGGGCAGGAAACCCAGCCGCTCCCCCGCCTCCACCGCCGGGCGGGTCAGGATGATCCGGGCCACCCGCTTGGCCTGCAGCGCTGCCACCGCCTTGGCCATGGCCAGGTAGGTCTTCCCGGTGCCCGCCGGTCCGATACAGAACACCACCGTGTGGGAGTCGATCGCGTCGACGTAACGCTTCTGGTTGAGCGTCTTGGGGCGGATGGTACGGCCCCGGTTCGAGACGATGTTGGTGGTCAGTACGTCCAGTGGGCGTTCCCGGGTCTCCTCGCGCAGCATCCGCAGGCAGCGTTCCACCGCGTCGCGGTTCAGTGGCTGCCCGGTCGCGACGATCGCGACCAGCTCATCCACCAGGCGTTCGGCGAGCAGGACGTCCTGCGGCGGCCCGGACAGGGTGATCTGGTTGCCGCGGACGTGGATCTCCACAGCCGGTAGGCCGCGCTCCATCGTGGTCAGCAGCTGGTCTCGGGGCCCCAGCACGGCGACCATCGGAATCTCCGGGGGCACGTCGATGATGTGCCGGGGAGCCGGGCTGGGCCCTGCCGCCTCGAACGCAGGCTCGGGTGTGTCGGTCATCGTGGCCACCAGTCTACGGTCCACCCGCGACCGCACCCCGACCTCACCGCCACCGGGCGAGGGCGCTGAGGACGGCCAGAGCCGCCGGTCCCGCCGTCCCGGAACGCAGCACGTGCGGTCCGAGCCGGACCTGGCGCCCCCCGGCCTGACCCATCAGATGCCGCTCCTCGGAGGTGATCCCACCCTCGGGTCCGACCACGATGATCACCTCGCCGTCGTCCGGGGGTACCACCGTGGCCAGCGGCTCGGTGGCGTCCTCGTGCAGGACGAGCGCCAAGTCGGCGGGGCGGATCCGTTCGAGGAGGGCGGCGGTGTCCACGGGGCCAGAGACGACCGGCGCGGTGGCGCGACGGGCCTGTTTGGTCGCGGCGGCCGCCGCGCCGGCCCACTTGGCCAGGGAACGGACCGCTCGGTCGTCCCGCCACACGACGACACAGCGTTGTGCCTGCCAGGCGACGACCTCGTCGGCGCCCAGTTCGGTGGCCGCTTCGACAGCCGATTCGGCACGCCCGCCCTTGATCAGCGCTTGTATCAGCACAAGTCGGGGCCCGCTCCGGGCAGGAGCGTCGGCGCCAGGTCCGAGTGCCTCCAGCACCGCCTCGACCACGCCCTCGTGGGCGCGTCGAACCCGGCCCTGACCGACCGCTCCGGACCCGTCCGCTACCAAGATGACGTCCCCGACCCGGACCCGGAGCACCCGTGCGGCGTGGTGACCTTCGGGCCCGTCGAGCCTGACCAGCTTCCCGGGGCCAGACCCGGTCAGGGTGCCCGCGGCGAGCCGGAACAGCGGTGCGGTCACGGTGCCGGGGTGACGGGTCGCGGGGGCATGCGTGGTGGCTCCGCTCGGCTACTTGCCCAGGAAGGCGTCCCGCAGCCGCCCCAGGAACCCGCCGGAGTCGACGTGCGAGAGCTGTCCACTGGGCTGTTCCTCACCGCGCATGGTCGCCAGCTGGCGCAGCAGGTGCTCCTGCTCGGCCGTCATCCGGGTCGGGGTCAGCACGGTCAGATGCACCAGCAGGTCCCCTCGCCCGGTGCCCCGCAGGTGGGTCACACCCTGCCCGCGCAGGGTGATGACCTCCCCCGACTGCGACCCGGCGCGGACGGTGACCTGGGCCGGGCCGTCCAGGGTCTCCAGCGTCATCACCGTGCCGAGTGCGGCAGCCGTCATCGGCACCTCAACGGTGCAGTGCAGGTCGTCGCCACGCCGGTGGAAGATGTCGTGCTTGGCCACCATGATCTCGACGTACAGGTCCCCGGGCGGGCCGCCGCCCGGCCCGTGCTCACCCTCTCCGACCAGCTGCACCCTTGTCCCGGAGTCGACCCCGGCCGGAACCCGGATGGTCAGGGACCGGCGGGTCCGCACCCGCCCGTGCCCGGAGCACTCGAAGCAGGGGTGACGGATCACGCTGCCGAACCCGTGGCAGGCCGCGCACGGCCGGCTCGTCATCACCTGGCCGAGGAAGGACCGCTGCACCTGCTGGATCTCACCGCGACCCGCGCACACGTCGCAGGTCCGCTGGCCGGTGCCGGGCTGCGCGCCCGACCCCTGGCAGCTGTCGCAGGTTACCGCGGTGTCCACGGACAGCTCCCGCTCCCCACCGAAGACGGCCGTGGGCAGGTCGATCTCCAACCGGACCAGGGCGTCCTGGCCGCGTTGTGCCCGTGAGCGAGGACCACGCGGGGCGCCCCCGCCGCCGAAGAAGGCGTCCATGATGTCGCTGAACGAGAATCCTGCCCCGAAGCCTCCAGCCGCGCCCCCATAAGGGTCGGCGCCGGAGTCGTAGGCACGCCGCTTGTCGGGGTCGGAGAGCACATCGAAGGCTTGCGACAGCTTCTTGAACTGCGCTTCGGCCTCCGGTCCAGGATTGACGTCGGGGTGCAGCTTGCGTGCCTGTCGCCGGTAGCTGCGCTTGATGTCCTCGATCGTGGCGCCCCGAGGGACGCCGAGGTCGGCGTAGTAGTCGTTCACCAAGGGTCCTTACCAGGCGACGGGTGGAGCGGAAGGAGACGTCCGCGGGCGGTTCGCCTCATGAGGACAAGAGTTGGGACACATAACGGGCCACGGCGCGGACCGAGGCCATCGTGGTGGGGTAGTCCATCCGGGTGGGCCCGACGACCCCCAACCCGGCCACCACGTCTCGTCCGGCACCGTATCCGGTGCTGACGACCGAGGTCGCCGACAGTCCGGCGTGCGTGTTCTCGTGTCCGATCAGGACGGCCACACCATCTCCACGGCCGGTCTCGGCGGCCATCGTGCCGAACAGCCTCAGCAGCACGACGTGTTCGTCGAGCGCCTCCAGCACGGGGTAGATGCTCAGCGGGAAGTCCGCGCCGAACCGAGCCAGGTTGGCCGTACCGGCCAGCACGACACGCTCCTCGCGCTCCTCGACGAGGGCGTCGTCGAGGGCCCGGACCACGGCGCGGGCCAGGTCACGCTCGGGTGGGGCCAGGGCGTCCGGCAGCTGGCTCAGCCGACCGGCCGCCTCCACCAGCGGCCGGTCCACCGCCTCGGCGTTCAGCAGCCCGCGCAGCCGGGTCAGCAACTCGGTCCCGGCTTCGTCGCGCAGGTCGCGGCCCGCCTCGACGATCCGCTGCTCGACTCGCCCGGTGGTCAGGATGAGCACGACCATGGCCCGTGCCGCCCCGATGGGCAGCACCTCGATATGCCGCACCGACGATCGAGTCAGCGAGGGGTACTGCATGACGGCGACCTGATGCGTCAGCGAGGCGAGCAGCCGGACCGTCCGGTCCACGACGTCGTCGAGGTCGACGGCGCCGCGCAGGAATTGAGCGATAGCCGAGCGTTCCGCGGCCGTCAGGGGCTTGATCTGGGCTAGCTGATCGACGAACAGCCGGTACCCGGCGTCGGTGGGCATCCGTCCGGCACTGGTGTGCGGTGCGGTGATCAAGCCGTCCTCCTCCAGAGCGGCCATGTCGTTGCGCACGGTCGCTGCGGACACCCCCAGTCCGTGCCGTTCCAGCAAGGCTTTGGAGCCGACCGGCTCCGAGGTCGCCACGTAGTCCTGGACGATGGCACGCAGGATGGTCAGCCGGCGTTCCTCGCTCACGGCGCCCTCCCGTTGGTGTGATTCCTCCCGCGGCCCTGACTGAGTGGCGGTTGCCATCGACGACCACCGCGGTCGACACGCGGAGCTGGCACTCGGGTTACGTGAGTGCCAAGTCTACGATGCCAGGGTGGCAGATCGTTACCGGGACGACCCCCTGGCGGGCGTCGCACCCCGACACGGCCGGCGTCCGCGGTCGGTGGCGGTCGAAGCCGAGCCCGGGCTGGTGCTGGAGGACGCGACAACTGGCTGGTGCGGTGCCGTGGTCCGGGTCGAGACCGCCGGGGGGATGCGGGTGGTCCAGCTTGAGGACCGACACGGCCGGGTGCGGGCCTTTCCGCTCGGACCGGGCTTCCTGCTCGATGGCCGGCCGGTCGAGCTGACCCCGCCGCGCGCCGGACAGCGGGCTGAGGCGGCGCGGCGCACGATGGCGGCGAGCCGGACTGCAAGCGGGTCGCGCGCAGTGGGCGGGGCCGCGGCCCGGGTGGCTCGAGGGTCCCGGTTGTTCGTCGAGGGCACCCACGACGCCGAGCTGGTGGAGCGGGTGTGGGGGGAGGATCTGCGGCTGGAGGGCGTCGTCGTGGAGATCCTGGGCGGGGTCGACGAGCTGGAGGCGGTGATCGATGCGTTCCGGCCGACCCCATCGCGCCGGATGGGGGTACTGGTCGACCACCTGGTCAGGGGCAGCAAGGAGAGCCGGATCGTTGACCAGATTCTCTCGCCGCAGCGCCGCAGCGGGGCCGCGGGACGCGGGGCTGAGACGGTCCGCATCCTTGGGCACCCCTACGTGGACGTGTGGCAGTCGGTCCGTCCGCAGCGGCTGGGCTTGTCCTTGTGGCCACAGGTCCCGCGGGGACAGGACTGGAAGGTCGGCGTCGCAGCCAGCCTCGGGTGGCCGCATGACGACCAGGCCGAGATCGCAGCCGCCTGGCGGCGCATCCTGGGGACCGTGCGCAGTTACGCCGACCTGGAGCCGGCCCTGTTGGCCAGCGTCGAGGAACTGATCGACTTCGTCACGGCGGGAGGGCAGCAGTGACCCGGGAGCCACTGACGACCGAGCTGGTGGCGGTTTTGGTGGCGCTGCTCGGGGAGGAACCCCAGGTGCTGACCGTGGGGGCCGACGGGGCCGCCGAGTCCGGCCCGTCCGATGCGACGGCGATGCCCCCGGCCTTGCCGTCGGGGCCGTTACAGGCCTCCCACCGCTCCCTGCAGTCCGGCCTGCGGGCCTGGGTGGAGGCGCAGACCGGTCGCAACCCCGGGTACGTCGAGCAGCTCTATACGTTCGCCGACGTCGACCGCGCGGGAGCTAACGGGAGAATCCTCTCGGTCAGCTACCTGGGGCTGACCGCAATCGGTGACAACCCCAACGGCTGGCGGCACTGGTACGAGTTCTTCCCCTGGGAGGACCGCCGGGACGGCCGCGGCCAGGACGCACACGAGGCGCTGGCTCGGCGACTACGTGACTGGGCGGCCGAGGACCCCGCCCGGTCTGCGGTGCGCTGGCAGCGCTGCGCGATCGGGTTCGGTCTGGAGGGCCACGGCTGGTCGCCGGAGCTGTGTCTGCAACGCTACGAGCTGCTGTACGAGTCGGGCCTGCTGCCGGAGTCCGCCCGAAGGTCTGGCCCACCGGTACCGGGCCTGCGGCTGCGTTACGACCATCGACGCATCCTGGCCACCGGGCTGGCCAGGTTGCGGGCCAAGATCCAGTATCGGCCCGTGGTGTTCGAGCTGATGCCGGCGGTGTTCACGCTGGGTCAACTGCAGGGGGCGGTCGAGGCGCTGGCTGGCCGCCGGGTGCACAAACAGAACTTTCGCCGCCTCGTCGAGCAGCAGGATCTGGTGGAGGACACCGGCGAGCGAACCACCGACACCGGGGGGCGACCGGCCAAAATGGTCCGGTTCCGCCGCGAGGTTCACCTGGAACGCCAGGCGGCCGGGACCAAGCTGCCGATCCCCCGGAGCCGGTGAGACTCTCACCACTCTTCGCGCCGCGGGCTGGACACAGACGGTCGATTCACATTATGCTCAGTGTTAGCAAAACACATATGCTCAACGCAAGCATAAGGGTGTCGAAGCCCCGCAGCCGCGATCACCCGAGGGTCCCCGTTCCGCACCCAGTCCGGACCGATCGACGGACCGGACCCGCCGCCCACCGGGGCCGCAACCCCGGTCCCATCATCGGAGCACCCCATGAGCCCAGTCTCGGCCCAGACCGACGCGCTCTACGATCGGGTCCGCCACGTCATCCCCGAGATCGAGTGGACTACCTTCAGCGAGGACATCGCGGCCATCCAGAGCCTCAAGCGGGAGCGGAACGCCGTCGTGCTATCGCACAACTACCAGACCCCGGAGATCTTTCACTGCGTCTCCGACATCGTCGGTGACAGCCTGGCACTGGCCCGGGAGGCCCAGCACGTTCACGCCGACATCATCGTCCTGGCCGGGGTTCACTTCATGGCCGAGACCGCGAAGCTGCTCAACCCGGCCAAAACGGTCCTGATCCCGGACCCGCTAGCGGGCTGTTCGCTGGCCGAGAGCATCACCGCCGCCGATGTGCGGGCGTTGCGGCGAACCCACCCGGGCATCCCGGTCGTCACCTACGTCAACACCTCGGCCGATGTGAAGGCCGAGAGCGACATCTGCTGCACTTCAGGCAACGCCGTCAAGGTCATCGAGAGCCTCGGCGTGGACGAGGTCATCATGATCCCCGACGAGTTCCTGGCCCAGAACGTCGCCGGGCAGACCGGGGTGCGGGTGATCACCTGGGCCGGACACTGCGAGGTCCACGAACGCTTCCGCCCGCAGGACATCCGCGACATCCGGGCGGCTCATCCCGGGGTGGTTGTGCTGGCTCACCCCGAATGTCCGCCCGCGGTGGTCGCCGAGGCTGACCTGGCGGGTTCGACGGCGCAGATGAGCGACTACGTGGCGCAGCACCGGCCTAAGCAGGTGGCCCTCATCACCGAGTGCTCGATGAGCGACAACATCGCCGTCGACTACCCCGACGTTGAGATGATCCGCCCGTGCAACCTCTGCCCGCACATGAAACGCAACTCGCTGGCGAAGATCCGCCGCAGCCTGGAGACGATGACGCACGAGGTGGTGATCGCTCCCGAGGTCGAAGGGCCCGCTCGGACGGCCGTGGAGCGGATGCTCGCGGTCCGATGACCGAACCGACCGCAGGCACGGCCGCACACGACACGGCCGCGATCCCGGTCGACTGGGCGCACTCGGGACTGCCGATCGTCGTCGGTTCCGGGTTGGCCGGACTGATGACCGCCCTCGATCTGGGACCCGAGCCGTGCCTGCTGGTCACCGCCGGCGCGCTCCAAGGCGAATGTGCCAGTTCGTGGGCACAAGGGGGCCTGGCCGCGGGGGTCGGCGAGGACGATGATCCGGCCTTGCACGCGGCGGACACCGTGACCGCCGGGGCGGGGCTGTGCGATCCGGATGTCGTTCGCCGGATCACTGCCGCCGGGCCGGCGGCCGTGGCCCAGTTGCGCGCCCTCGGTGCCCAGCTGGACACTCATCCGGACGGTCGGCTCCGCTTAGGCCTTGAGGGGGCGCACAGCCGGAACCGGATCGTGCACGCCGCCGGTGACCGCACCGGAGCCGAACTGGTCCAGGCTGCTACCGCAGCGCTGCGGGCCAGTCCCTGGGTGAGCGTGCTGGAGCACACACCCGTCCGGCGGCTGCTGACCACCCCCGCAGACGGCCGAATCCACGGCATCGTCATCCGCGACGGGGACGCGCGGCGGGTGCTGCGCAGCGACCGGGTGGTGCTGGCCACCGGGGGCGTGGGGACGTTGTTCAGCCACACCACCAACCCCTCCGGCTCCCGCGGGAGCGGGTTGGCGCTGGGTCTTCGGGCCGGAGCCCAGGCCCGGGACTTGGAGATGGTCCAGTTCCACCCGACCGCTCTGGACGTCGGGATGGACCCGATGCCGCTGATCAGCGAGGCAGTCCGGGGTGAGGGAGCCGTCCTGGTCAACCAGGACGGCCGGCCTGTGGTCGACGACCCCCTCGCCCCGCGGGACGTGGTGGCGCGGGCGGTATGGGCGGCGCTGGAGGCTGGCGACCGGGTTTACCTGGACGCCACCGGCGCCCTGGGCGACAGATTCGCGGCTCGTTTCCCGGGGATTACTGCCGCCTGCGGCATGACCGGCCTGAACCCCGCCCGACAGCCGCTCCCGATCCGTCCCGCGGCGCACTACCACATGGGCGGGCTGACCGTGGACGAGGAGGGCCGCACGAGCGTACCCGGCCTATGGGCGGTCGGCGAGGTCGCCAGCACCGGGCTTCACGGCGCCAACCGGTTGGCCAGCAACTCCCTCCTCGAGGCCGTCGTCTGCGCCGAGTGGGTCGCCGAGTCGGTACGTCGCCGGCGCGCTCAGGGCGGCGACGCCATCCGGTGGCCCGGGCGAGCCGGGGCGGCACCGCCGGCCGTCGCCACCCACGATCTCGGTACGGCGCACGAGGCGCCGCTGGAGCCCTCGCGATTGCGCACCGTGATGTCCGACGCCGCGGGGGTGCTGCGCGACCACGCCGGCTTGACCCGGGCGGTGGCCACCCTGCGACCGGCCGCGGCGACGTCGGACACGGCGTTGGTCGCGCTGATGATCTGCTGGTCGGCCCTAGCCCGCCGGGAAAGTCGAGGCGCTCACACCCGCACCGATCACCCCGGCGAGCTGGCCCCGCGGCATACCCTGGTCCACATCGCCGACGCTCTGGCCGACATCGACCAGTCCCTGCCTCGTGATCGGAGTACGTGATGTTCCGGGTCCCCCGCGTCATGTTCGAACCCCTGGTGCGCAGCGCCCTGCTGGAAGATCTGGGCCGCGGTGGGGACCTGACCAGCGACGCCATCGTCGGGCAGGACGTGCGGGGTCAGGTCGCGGTTGTCGCCCGGCAGCCCGGTGTGGTCGCTGGACTCGATCCCGCCCTGATGGCCTTCCACCTCATCGACCCGCGTCTGGTTTTCGACGTCCAGCACGACATCGGCCGCCGGGTTCAACCGGGCGACGTAATCGTCGTGGTGTCCGGCCCGGCCCGGGCGATGCTCACCGCCGAACGAGTCGCGCTGAACTTCCTCGGGCACCTGTCCGGGGTGGCTACCGCCACCGCCAGCCTGGTCGAGGCGGTCCGCGGCACCCGGACCGGCATCGCCTGCACGCGCAAGACGACACCGGGGATGCGGGCCCTGGAGAAGGCCGCCGTGTTGTCCGGCGGGGGGGTCAACCACCGGTTCGGACTGGACGACGCCATCCTGATCAAGGACAACCACCTTGCCTTCGCCGGAAACATCACCGAGGCGGTTCGGATGGCCCGGGACCGGGCCGGTCACCTGGTCAAGATCGAGGTCGAGGTGGACACCCTGGACCAGCTGCGCGAGCTGCTGACCTGCGAGGCGGACGCGGTCCTGCTCGACAACATGACCACCGACCAGCTCACCGAAGCAGTCGGGCTCATCGACGGCCGGATGATCATTGAGGCGTCCGGGCGGATCACCGTTGAGACGGCCGCGGCGATCGCCGCCACCGGGGTCGACCTGATCTCCGTGGGATGGCTGACGCACAGCGCCCCGGTGCTCGATTTCGGCCTGGACTACCACGGCTGACCCGCCCCGCCCAGGCCGGATCAGGACAGCAGGCGACGGACCACAGCGTCGGCGAGAAGCCGTCCGCGGCGGGTGAGCACGATCCGTTGGCAAGCGTGGTTGGTGCCCACGTCCGACGAGGGCGCCGAGACCAGCAACCCTTCCTCGACCAGGCCCGCCACCGCCCGAACCCCCTCGGGACGCAGCTGGGCCACCGGCAGCCCGTCCCGGCGTCGCACGCCGAGCAGGATCCGTTCGGTATACCGCTGGTCCGGGGTGAGCACCTCGCGGCCCTCGGCCGGGGAGCGGCCCTCGGCCAGGGCGGCCGCGTACCGCGCCGGGTGACGCACGTTCCACCAACGCACCCCACCGACATGACTGTGCGCGCCTGGGCCGATTCCCCACCAGGCGGACCCCGCCCAGTAACCCTCGTTGTGCCGGCAGCGGGTACCTGGGTCGGCGAGCCGGGCCCAGTTGCTCACCTCGTACCAGGCGTACCCGGACTCGGCGAGCAGGTCGTCGGCCATCTCGTACTTGCCGGCCTGGTCGTCGTCGTCGGGCGGGGGAAGTAGCCCCGTGCGGACCCGGCGTGCGAGCCGGGTGCCGGGCTCGACGACCAAGGCGTAGGCGGAGACGTGGTCGGGCTCCAGTGCCAGTGCCGTCTCCACAGTGGTGCGCCAGTCCGCCGGCGACTCCCCCGGGGTGCCATAGATCAGGTCGAGACTGACCGCCAGCCCCGCCCGGCGGGCCCACCCGACCGCCGCTGCCACGTTCTCGGGTTGGTGGGTGCGCTCCAGGGTCGCCAGGACATGCGGGACGGCAGACTGCATCCCCAAGCTGACCCGGGTCACCCCGGCGTCGGCCAGGGCTGCCATGGCCTCCGGACGGACCGAGTCCGGGTTGGCCTCGACGGTGACCTCGGCACCCGGCGCGAGTCCCACGGTACGTCTCACCCCGTCCAGGAGGCCGATCAGGTCGGTGACCGGTAACACGGTGGGGGTCCCGCCTCCCACGAAGACCGTGGTGGCCGCCGGGGGCGCGGCCGGTGGTGTTCCGGCACGGATAGCCAGCACCTCGGCGGCCAGGTGCAGCTCCGCCATCGCCGCTGCGCCGTAGCCGGCCACGGTGGCCGACCCCCCAAGTTCCGCCGGCGTATAGGTGTTGAAGTCGCAGTAGCCACAGCGGACCGTGCAGAACGGAACGTGGAGGTACACCCCGAACGGGACGGCACCCAGCTCGGCCAGCGCCGTCGGGCTGAGCCCACCGTCCGAGGGCGGTTGCCCCGGTGAACCCGTCGGTGAGTCCGGGGGTGGCAGCGCAGGCACCCGGTCAGTCTCTCAGACCCGATAGGGGCTGGACCGACGCCACCCTGGGCGCGCTGTGCGAGAACCGCTGGTCCTACCTCCGACATAGCCCCGGAGGGAATCCGTTCCCCTCCACGGTCACGTACTGTGGCAGCCGGAACAGGGGACCAGGAACACGTCGAGGCGGCCGGGTGGGCGGCCCGGATCCGGATGGCCTGGCCATGCTGCCCGGGCGGTCCGCCCGGCGTTGGGCGTCGCCCTCCCGGCGCTCAACGTCGGGCCGGCCGACCGGTCACATCCGGCGGAATCGCAGCTCGCAGACGGAGCGGCCATCGCGGGCGGCTCGCTGCTCGAACTTCGTCACCGGGCGGACCTGCCGGGACCTGCCCGCTGAGACCGTCTCTGCCGGATCCAGATCGACCAGGGTGGGCTGCCGCCGGGCGGCGTCGCGGATCTGCTTGGCGTAGTCGGGCCAGTCGGTCGCCAGGAGCGCCGCCCCTCCCGGTCGCAGCAGCCGGGCCACGTCCGCCAGCAGCGGCCCATCGACCAGACGTCTCTTGTGATGGCGCGGCTTGGGCCAGGGATCGGGGAAGAAGACCCGCACCTCGGCCAGGGAACCGTCGGGCAGCGCCCGGGCCAGCAGGGCGCGGGCGTCGGCCTCGATCATCCGCAGGTTGCCCAAGCCGGCCCGCTGCGCCGCTCGGACGGTGCGAGCCAGGCCGGGGCGGTACACCTCAACCCCGAGGTGGTCTGCCTCTGGGTCGCCCTGGGCGGCGGCCAGGATGGCCTCGCCGGTGCCGGTGCCGATCTCCACGACGACGTCGGAAGCGCGCCCGAACTCGACAGCGGGATCGAAGCGCCACTGGGGGTCGATGGAGGTGGCCAGACCCCCACGCGGCGGCGTCACCAGGTAGGGCGCAAGGCTTGGGTCCTCAGGTTCCAAGAGCCGGCGGGAGGCCCGGCCGTCGCGGCGGCCGAACGAGACGATCTCACGACGCAGCGGGCGCGACTGGGCGGGCAGGGGTGCCACGACGTATCTCTGACCGGCTACTTCTTGAGCCTCTCGGGTTCCTCACTGGACAGCGCGGCAATGAAGGCTTCTTGGGGTACCTCGACCCGCCCGACCATCTTCATCCGCCGCTTGCCCTCCTTCTGCTTCTCCAACAGCTTGCGTTTGCGGGTGATGTCCCCGCCGTAGCACTTGGCCAGCACGTCCTTGCGGATCGCCCGGATGGTCTCGCGGGCGATGACCCGGGAGCCGATGGCCGCCTGGATCGGCACCTCGAACTGCTGCCGCGGGATGAGCTTTCGCAGCTTCCCGGCCATCGCGACGCCGTAGGCGTACGCCTTCTCCCGGTGCACGATGGAACTGAATGCGTCAACCTGTTCGCCCTGCAACAGAATGTCGACCTTGACCAGGTCGGCCACCTGGTCACCGTCGGGTTCGTAGTCCAGCGAGGCGTACCCGCGGGTGCGGGACTTGAGCTGGTCGAAAAAGTCGAACACGATCTCGGCCAGTGGCAGGGTGTACCGCATCTCGACCCGCTCCGGGGACAGGTAGTCCATCCCCCGCAGGCTGCCACGCCGCTGTTGGCACAGTTCCATGACCGCCCCGATGAACTCGCTTGGAGCCAGGATGGTGGCCCGGACGATGGGTTCGCGGGTCTCGGCGAGCTTGGAGGTGGGGAACTCGCTGGGGTTGGTCACCTCGATGACCCGGCGATCCTCGAGGGTCACGTCGTACTCGACGTTGGGCAGGGTCGAGATGAGGTCAAGCCCGAACTCCCGGTCCAAGCGTTCCCGGACGATCTCCAGGTGTAGCATGCCCAGGAAACCGACCCGGAAGCCGAACCCGAGGGCCGCTGACGTCTCCGGCTCGTACACCAGGGCGGCATCGTTCAGCTTCAGCTTGTCCAAGGCCTCCCGCAGGGCGGGATACTCGGAGCCGTCGATCGGATAGAGCCCGGAGAACACCATCGGCTTGGGGTCGCGATACCCGGGCAGGGCCTGCGTCGCCGGGGCACCTGCGTTGGTCACGGTGTCACCGACCCGGGACTGCCGCACGTCCTTGACGCCAGTGATCAGGTAGCCGACCTCGCCGACACCCAGACCGGCCGACGGCGCCGGTTCCGGGGAGCTGACCCCGATCTCGAGCAGCTCGTGGGTGGCCCTGGTGGACATCATCAGGATGCGCTCGCGCGGGTTGAGGTTGCCGTCGATGACCCGCACGTAGGTCACCACACCGCGGTAGGTGTCGTACACCGAGTCGAAAATCATCGCGCGAGCGGGCGCGTGCGGGTCACCTCGCGGCGGTGGGACCAGCTCGACGATGGTATCCAGCAGGCCGGAGACGCCCTCGCCGGTCTTGCCGGAGACCTGGAGGACGTCCCCGACGTCGCACCCGATCAGACCGGCCAGCTCCTCCGCGTACTTGTCCGGTTGCGCAGCTGGCAGGTCGATCTTGTTGAGCACCGGGATGACGGTCAGTTCGTTCTCCATCGCGAGGTAGAGATTGGCCAGGGTTTGCGCCTCGATGCCCTGGGCCGCGTCCACGATCAGCACCGCCCCCTCGCAGGCGGCCAGCGACCGGGACACCTCGTAGCTGAAGTCCACATGGCCCGGGGTATCGATCATGTTGAGGCAGTACACCCCGGCCGCTGAGGTGTCCGGCGGGTCGCTCATCGGGCCACCCCCCGCGCCGGTCACCCGGACCGTCGTGCCGATCGCCCAGGGCATCCGAACCGCCTGCGACTTGATGGTGATGCCACGCTCACGCTCGATGTCCATCCGGTCGAGATACTGCGCTCGCATGCTGCGCTCGTCCACGACCCCGGTCAGCTGCAGCATCCGGTCGGCCAGTGTCGACTTGCCGTGGTCGATGTGGGCGATGATGGAGAAGTTCCGGATGGCCTCGGGTGGTGTCGCGTGCGGGGGCAACGCGATGCGGGCCATGGGTGACACGGGCGAGTCCTCGGAACGTGGTTGGCTGGCGCCCTAGCGCACGGCGCGTGCCGACGCGGGATCGCGTCGGCACGCCTCCCATCCTCCCATGCCTCGGCCCGCTGCCCCGGCACGCCGACGTGAGGGCGGGCAAGCCCTCCCTCAGTCGTCCTGTTCCATTCCAGCGATCAAGGACTGCGCAGCGCGAATGACGTCCTGCGGGTGCGTCATGGTCACGTTGAAGTTGGCCTTCACGACGCTCAGCCGCCGGTTGGGTGCCGCGACGATCATGGCGTCGATCTCGTCCGGCAGGTCATGGTACAGAGCCTCCGATGTCATGATGACGTGAATCGGGACGGTCAGGTCCTGGTAGACAGCCGCCGAGGGATACGGCAGGGAGGCCCCGCCGCTACGGACCACATTGGTCAGGGTCTCCCGGTCTGGCTGCCGCAACCATTGCCCCCCATGTCGCAGCAGGCTGCGACGAACCGCCGGTTCGAGCCAGTCGTTGGCGATGTCGTCGAAGGACCAGTCCCGGTTGGTGGCCGACATCAGCTCGGCGACGAACCCCTCGCGATCCGCGGCGGTGACCATTTGCCCGAGCCGCATGCGTGCCACTGTGGTGTCGTAGAACTCGGGGACGTCGAACTGGGCGAAGTGGTCCTGCATCTGGGCGTGGGTACCGGCGTAGGCGCACTCCAGGAGCAGGAGCGCTCCCGGGTGGAACCGGCCAAGGGCGGTGCCCGCGGTGAGCAGCCAACCCCCAACCCCCTCTCCGGCCAGCAACGGCTTGTGGAACCCGAGGTTGTCGGCGACCTGGGCCAAGGCCCTGATGTGGTCGTCCTGGGAGAGGCCACGCACTGCTGTCTGCCCGTGACCCTGCAGGTCGACCGCGACGGGACGGCAGAAGTCGGTCATCTGCTCGGCAGCGGGTCGCCAGTATTCGGCGTTGTCGAGCACCTCGTGGACAAGTAGTGCTCCAGGTCCACCGCCGCCGAAATCAAGTATCGCAAAGTCGCCGAAATCGGTCGGCACGAAACCCGATTCGATGCTCACTGAAGCTCCGTTCACAGATGCCTTGAGGCCATGCGGCATGCGCGCGCCAGCCTACGCCCCCCTCGCCCGTCAGGCGCGGAAGACCGAGTCTGTGACAACCGCCCGTCTGGGCCCGGGTGAGCGTGGCAACCCGCACCCGGATGCCCTGAGGCGACCGGTCGTCAGACGTGCCTGGTGCCGAACAGACTGGGCGGCTCTGGCCCGCCCGCCTACAGTAGTGCCATGACCGGCAGCAATCGAACCCGCGGCGCCCAGCGCAATGACCTCGGCGGCCGCTTGACGCGCCTGCCCCGGACAGTCGGTGGGGTGCTGCGGCGTTGGGCCACCGCCGGATCGGGCGCGTCGCCGCCCCGGATCGAGGATTGTCCCGGGGATGCCGTCGGCCCGGTGACGATCAGTTACCAGCCGTTCGAAGACGACCGGCCCGACCCGGGTGAGGTGGTGCAGGCCCGGGCCGGGCGGTACTGGGTCGACATCGGCACCGGCGGTTGGGATCCTCGCGGTCGGGCCTCCGAGGTGAGAGTGGACCGGGTGATCCGGCTGGCAGCCTGCCGGGTGCGGCGTATCGGCGCGCGACTGCCTCGGGACCGGTTCGACCACGTCGCGGCCGCTGTCACCCAGCGCCGCTGACCCAAACCTGGCAGCACCGAGTGGCGCGGTACAGGGGTCTCAGTTCCCAGCAGCCGAACCTCAGTCCAGGTAATCGCGCAGTACCTGGGATCGGCTCGGGTGGCGCAGCTTGCTCATCGTCTTGGACTCGATCTGGCGGATGCGCTCCCGGGTGACGCCGTAGACCTTCCCGATCTCGTCGAGGGTCTTGGGCTGACCGTCGGAAAGACCGAAACGCATGGAGACGACGCCGGCCTCCCGCTCGGACAGAGTGTCGAGCACCGAGTGCAACTGCTCCTGCAGCAGAGTGAAGGACACCGCATCGGCCGGCACAACCGCCTCGGAATCCTCGATGAGGTCCCCAAACTCGCTGTCGCCGTCCTCGCCGAGCGGGGTGTGCAGGGAAATCGGCTCTCGGCCGTACTTCTGGACCTCGACGACCTTTTCCGGGGTCATGTCAAGTTCTCTGGCCAGTTCCTCCGGGGTGGGCTCACGACCCAGGTCCTGGAGCATCTGCCGCTGCACCCGGGCGAGCTTGTTGATGACCTCGACCATGTGCACCGGGATGCGGATGGTCCGGGCCTGGTCGGCCATGGCCCGGGTGATCGCCTGGCGGATCCACCACGTCGCGTAGGTGGAGAACTTGAACCCCTTGGTGTAGTCGAACTTCTCGACCGCCCGGATGAGACCGAGGTTGCCCTCCTGAATCAGGTCGAGGAACAGCATGCCGCGGCCGGTGTACCGCTTGGCCAGTGACACCACCAGCCGCAGGTTCGCTTCCAGTAGGTGGTTCTTGGCGTTCTTGCCGTCCTGGGCGATCCAGTGCAGCTCTCGGCGCATCTTGGGGTCGAGCTGCTCGCCGGAGTTCAGCTTCTCCTCCGCGAACAACCCCGCCTCGATCCGCTTCGCCAGCTCGACCTCCTGCTCGGCGTTGAGCAGGGCGACCTTGCCGATCTGCTTGAGGTAGTCCTTGACCGGATCGGCGGTCGCACCAGCGGTGACCACCTGTTGGGCAGGGGCGTCCTCGTCGTCGTCGTCGCGCAGGACGAAGCCGCTCTCCTCCGCCTCCTCCGGCAGAACCGGCCCGATCGTGGCGGCGACCGCAACCCGCGTCTCCTCGACGACCACGACCAAAGCAGCCACTTGCGACTCCTGCGCATCCTCGACGTCGGGGCCGCGGTCGTCAGAAGCCACATCGTCGGTCGCGGAGTCGTCGATGACGACCTCCTCCTCGACCTCGATGACCAGATCGACCAGCTCGGCCACGTCGGTGACGTCCGGCTCCTCCTCGACCGCCTCCGGGTCGTCCAGCTCGGATCCGCCCAGCGCGCCTACGCTGGGCGGATCCGCAGATGGCGCGAGCTCGGGAGCCGCCGACTTGGCTTTGCGTCGTGAGCGGGTTGGTGCGGCCGGTGTCGTGACGTCCCGCGCAGCGCCGACCTCCAGCTCAGCCGACCCGGGCGGGGCCCCAGCGGCCTTCTTGGCGGGTCGGCGCGCTGGCTTGTCGGTCGCTGCCATCGTCGACTCCTCTGCTGTTGTCAAGACCCCCGTCGTGCTGGACCCATGTGACACGTGTTGTACCAACGCCTTTCGTCGATGCGCACTCGCCAGGGGATTGCCGGGTGCGACCGTGACGGTTCGACCCGGAGACTCTCGAAGATCGGGTACAAACCGGCGGCTGCTGGTCCCACACCCAGCACCCGTTCATCGTTGCGCCTATTGTACTTCCCCGCACCTCGAGGCCCGAGGGGCCCGCCGACGGGGCCACGGGTGCAACGCAGACACACGGATCGCTGAGCTCGGCCGCTGGTGGCCAGGCAGGAAGGTCAGGCCTGCCGGGGGCATTCCCTGGCCCCCGCCTTCCCCGCTCAGCTGGCGTCGTGCCGCCCCAACGTGCCGGTTCGTCCCTAGTCCTCGTCCGCCTTCACGGCCAGCACCGGGCACGCGGCGTCCAACAGGATGCGCTGGGCGTTAGAACCCAGGAGGAGTTTGCCTACCGGCGTCCGACGGCGCAGCCCGATGACGATGAACTCCGCAGAGACCTCGCCGGCCACGGCGATGAGGTCCTCCGACGGCTCGTTTCCTCGGACCAGCTGTCGCTGCTCGTGGTCGACGCCGTGGTCGGTCAGCATGCGCTGGACATCGGCGAGCGCCTCCTCGAAGCGCTGCGCCTCCTCCGCGTCGAAAGTGCGGCCACCCTTGTTAGAGCTGACGACGATGAGCTTGGCACGCCGCCGGCGGCTCTCCTCGGCCGCGACTCGGAGCGCGGCACGTCCCTCCTTGGTCGGCACATACCCTACGACGATGGCCACGGTGCTTCTCCTCTGGGTTGGTTCGCGACCTTGCCTGCTCGGTCTGGGACGACGTTAACCCATCGACCGTGGCCGTGCGCCACAACATCATCCGACCAGGTGCGACTGCGGGCGTCCCGGCTGGGGCAGCAGGGACGTGACGATCGCGGCCAGTTCAGCTGAATCCGTCAGGAATCCGTCGTGGCCCAACGGAGAGCTGATCACTCGAACGGGGTCTGCCCCGGGCGCCCATCGGGCGATCTCCGCGGAGAGGGCCACCGGGAACAGGCGGTCGGAATCGACCGCCACCGTTGCCACTCGGGTTTTGATCGCGCGTAACGCGGCAGGCACGCCACCGCGGCCCCGGCCCACGTCGTGGGAGCTCATCGCCTGAGTGAGAACCAGGTAGGAGTTGGGGTCGAAGCGGTCGACCAACTTCTGAGCGTGATAGTCCAGATAGCTCTCCACGGCGTACCGGCCGCCGGAACCCAGGGGGTCCTCCCCCTCCTGTGGTTGCCGACCGAACCGCTCCCCCAGCTCGGCCGCGCTGCGGTAGGTGGTGTGGGCGATGCGACGGGCGATGCCCATGCCCACCTCGGGCGCCCGGCCGGACAGGTAGTAGTCACCACCGAGAAATGCCGGGTCGTGCCTGATCGCCAGGATCTGGGGTTGGCACCAGGCGATCTGATCGGCCGTGGCGTACCCGGTGCTCGCGATCACCAGCGCCGACCCCACCCGCTCGGGGTAGCCGGCGGCCCACTCCAGGGCCCGCATCCCACCCATGGATCCGCCGAGCACCATGGCCCAGGAGGCCACCGTGAGGGCGTCCGCCAGCCGGGCCTCGGCCGCGACGAGGTCCCGGATGGTCAGAAACGGGAACCGGCTGCCCCAGGGCCGCCCGTCCGGCGCGGCAGAGGACGGGCCGGTGGAGCCGCGGCAGCCGCCGATCGCGTTCGCGCACACGACGAACCACCGGTCGGTGTCGATTGTCTTGCCAGGTCCGACCAGGTCGTCCCACCAGCCCGCGGTGGGGTGCCCGGCGCCGGCCTGACCACACACATGGCTGTCTCCGGTCAAGGCGTGCTCGACGAGAATGGCGTTGTCGCCGGTCGCGCTCAGCTCGCCCCAGGTCTCAAACGCCAGCACCACATCCGGCAGTACCTGGCCGCCCTCCAGGGGCAGAGCACCGATCGGCTGTAGCCGTCGATGCCCTAGCGCCTCGTGGCGCGGCCAGCGACCCGGTCCAGCCCTGGACCGAGGTCGAGTCGGCATCGGTTCTCCTGAGGCTCTGGGCCCGAACCACCTGGCCTGGGCCGCGCTTGCCGCCCGCTGCTGCCGAGGACGGCCGTGTCATCACCCGGGGCACCCCACCGCGGAGGAGGGTTGCCGCCCAGCAAGCCAGGGCTTGACGCTGGGACTCATGACGCTCGACGAGTATATAGGCGGGCTGGGGACGCCGGCCGGGAGCAGACCGGGGCAGCGGGCGTGACGGGTCAGCCAGTGGCCCATGGTCGGACCCCCAGTCTGACCATCCGTAGGAGCACTCCGGATAGCGAGTCGCCCGGATCGATGGTCACGGCGCGCTCCAGGGCCACCGCTGCCAGCGGTCCGTCCCCCCGCCACCAGGCGAAGCTGGCCAGTACCGACAGCGCCACCACTTGCTCATCGCGCGGCAGGCAGGCGACCAGGTCGATCAACCGATGTTGACAACGCAGCACCTGCGCCGGCATATCGACGGGTGCGGTGGCGGTCGGGAGTGGGTACCCGGATCGGGCGGCCGTGGATGCCGGACCGATGACGGTGGTGGCATCCCGGGTGCCGTGCCGCTGAGCCCACGGCGGCTCACCCAGCATCCGGCTCAGCGGTGAACAGCCTCGGTCGGGTGGCGCCAGATCGGGTGGCACCAAGTCCGGCGCCAGCCAGCAGATCACGGCATCCCGGTGTTCAGTGCCCTGCAGGGCGAGAGCCGCCGCGGCCAACAGGTGCGCCGGCAGTGCCCGGACCGGAGGATGCCGGCCGCCAGGGTCCAGGATGGCCTCCCAGGCAGGGGCCGCGGCGCCGTCCCCATCTGGGGGTCGATCTCCTGGGTGGGCGCTGGAGTGGGCCCGGGCCTGGTACGGCGAGCGCTGCCGGGACAGCGCCACAGCCACCTCAGCCGCCCGTGGTCCGGAATCGAGTTGGCGGGCCACGGCCGCACGGTCGGCCAGGGGCGCGACGCCCCGGCCAACCCATTCGGCGACCACCGAGACCCGGGCCGGGGGTGGGACCGGACGACCCGGGGCCGGGCAGCATGTCGGGTCCACACACTCGACGTCCCACCACCGCCCATCGCGGACGACGAGGTGGGCTACGACGGCAACGCCTCCGTCGGCCGCCAGCCGCGCCAACCAGCAGCGCACCGCGTCGCTGGAGCCCTGAGCCTCCTCGAAGCCGAGAATGACCAGGCCGCCCGCCTGCCTCCGCAGCAGGGCTGCGACCGCTGCCACCTCGGCGCTGCCTGGTGGCGGCGGGAGGGGCCCGGTGTCGATACGTATCATCCCGACGACCCGGTCAGCGGCGTCCAGGCAGACGATAACCACCGATGCGCGAGGATAGAAACCCAGCTGGTATGGCACTACCGCCAGTAGGTCAGCGGGTGAACAGACGAAGGGAAGGGGCACTCCCCCAGGGTCGCCGCCTCAGACATCTGGGCGGGCAACAGGTTGTCGCCCTGTGGACAACAGCGCGTGTTCGGGTCCATCCGGTCGGTCAGCCCGCTGAACCATTCGGACCCCGGCAGCCGGCGGCCCGGCTCGACCGGGCCTCAGACGACGCTGGAAACGACCGTGTTGCGGCCAATCCGTTCCCAGCCAAGGAAAGCCTCCGTCTCGCGGTTGAGGGTGGCCGCGATCCACCCGATGACCACTGCGTCGTCGGCGAAGCCCAAGAGCGGGATCACCGCCTCCGGAAAGGCGTCGATAGGCGACAACACGTACAACACTGCTACCGCCATCGCCAGGAGTCTGCCGGCCGGGACCTCTCGGTATTCACCGCTGACCACCCCGCGAAACAGCCTAGGCACGCTCAACAAGCGGCTGGTCAGCGATGGGGCCCCGGGCAACGAGGCGGAGCGGGCCTGACGGGCAATCAGACCCAGGACTGCCCAACGGATCGGTCGTGCCATCTGAACAAACTCCACGGTTGAGTGACGACGTTGTGTCGCTTAGCTCAGACAACGCCCGGGACCCTGACGGGATTCCGGAGATCGGCAGACGCCTTCGCCAGCAGGCCGCTACAGCTGGGTGACGTGGCTGGCGACCGGGGATGGGAACTCGGCTCGCACGTGATCGGCGATCTGCTTGAGCATGTACGCGTCCAGTCCGGCCCCAAGGCCCGCCCCCACCAGCGGGACACCGCGGCCGAGCCGGGTCAGGGACTTGCGGCCGGCCTGCGTGATCATCCGGAAGCCGAAGCCCTTGTTGACGGCCATCAGGACCGGTCCCGGCAAGCGTTGCGCCGCGAAGTTGGCCACCCGCCCGGTACCGGCGTACCCGGACTTGTGGAGCAGATCGCCGGAGTCCGCGCCGACCAGCGACAGCAGGACCGCGGACCGCACCTCTTGAAGTCTCACGTCGTAGCCGCGCAGCGACGCGATAGCGGCCGCCATCCGGGTCGCCACCACGTAAAAGCTTGCGACGTTGACCGGCAGGGCCACCGGCAGCGTAACGAAACCGCCCAGTCCGGTGACGAATCCCCCGGCCGCGGCGATCTTGAGGTGAGCGGAGACGACCGCGTCGATGGCCTTGTCTGGGTCGCCCCGATCCGCCAGCGCCGCCGCGGCGACGGCGGATGCTGAGTCGAAACTGCCCCGGCCGTCGATCCCCACGTCCAGCAATCGCTCCACGAACGCTCCGGTGGCCTTGGCCCACCCGTCATTGGGTTGTCCTGCGGGCGGGGGCGGCGTCGCCGCGGGTTGGTTACGCGTTACCAGATCCCGTATTCCCACTACTCGTCACTCCTGATCGTCGAGGCGCCGGGTCCAGCCCCGACGGTGCCTACGCTACCCACCGTGCGCACCGGCTGCCCCCGCTCAGGCGGCGGGCCACCTCCAGGCCGGCTCCGGGCCACCGGAGGGCCGGCTACACAACGCAGCGGGCTCACTCCCCGGAGTGGCTGCGCAGGTAGGCCTCCAGCTCACGGCCCAACTCATCCGCGGTGGGCAAAGAGGACTCGTCTCCGGAGAGCAGGGCGACCCGCTGACGTCCGGCGACGAAGGCGTCGTACTGCTGCTCCAGCGCGGCCACTACCTGCTGGGCTTCCCCGGTCTGCTCGACCTGGGCCGTGATCGAGCGAAGGCTCTCGGCGGCGGCGGTCTGCAACTCGCCCAGCGGCACGTTCAGGCCGGACACTCGCCGCAGGGCCTCAATCGCCGCCAGCGCCGCAGCTGGGTACTCGGCCTGGGCCAGGTAGTGCGGCACGTGAATCGCGTATCCGACCGCCTGCTCACCGTCCTGACCCAGCCGGAACTCCAACAGGGCAGCAACACTGGCCGGCACCTGCAGGGTGTCGAACACCGCGGGCTGGTCGCCCTTGAGGTGCGGTTGGGTGGCGTGAGCGGTCATCCCCACCGGTCGGGTGTGCGGGACCGCCATCGGAATCCCGCCGACACTGACGGTCAACGTGACGCCGAGGGCTCGGCTGAGCTGTCGGACCGCAGCGACCGTCCGTTCCCACTGATAGTCCGGCTCCACACCGTTGAGCAGAAGGAACGGGACGCCGTTGGCGTCGACGACACGGTAAAGGGTCAATTCAGGCTGGGCGTAGTCAAGCCAGGTGTCCTTGTCGAACGTCATCAGCGGCCGCCGGCCGCGGTAGTCGAACAACTGGTCGATGTCGAACGTCGCCACGACGGTGTGCTCGAAGGAACTCAGCAGATGCCGGGTCAGCAACCGCTGGGCGTGGCCTGCGTCGAGGAACCCGTTCAAGGCGACGACGAGCGTGGAGGCTCCGTGCCCGACGACGTCGAGACCGGGTTCAAACTGATAAAGGGCGACGGGGTCTTGCATGGCACTCTCCTTCCGATCCGTTGGGCGAGCGCGGGCCGTTCGCCAAAACAACCACATTGATGCAAACACTGAGCACCCGTTGAAGGATTCCCCGCCGTCCGTGGCAGCGGGGCGCCGAACCGCGGCAGCGCCAAGACTGGCTCCTCAGGGCAGGGGCGCCGCGGTGAGCGCGGCGATGGCGGTCAGGATTCGCTTCTCCGAAACCGGGTAAGCGGTCTTGAGGCGCGGGGCGAACAGGCTGACCCGCAGTTCTTCGACCATCCAGCGCAGGGCTATCACCTCGGCGGTGGTGCGGCGCAGGTCAGGAAGGGCGGCCACGGTGGCACGACGGGCCGCCTCGACGCGGTGCACGCTCGCCGCCAGCCGCGTGTCCCGGTCCAGGGCCCCGGCGGCCCGGTCGATCCGGGTCAGCATGCCGCTTAAGTACCGGGGCAGGTGACGCAGTTGGGTGGTGCCGGTGCCGGTCACAAACCCCCGGTACACCAAGGCGGCGCGCTGCTCGATCAGGTCACCGGCCAGGTCCGCGGTAGCGGGCGAGCTCAGCTGCTCGATGGCCAGCTCGACCTGTCGAGCCAGCCCGAGGATCGCCTCGAGCGTGACGACGATCTGGGGCAGTCGCTGCGCTGCGGCTCGGCGCGCCTGGTCGACGAAGGCGGCGAACTCATCGGGAGTACGGACCGGATTGGCGCCGTCCAGTTCGTCGGTGACCACCGCCGTCAGGCAGTCTGCGAACAGCTCCGGCAGCGATCCGTGAGGGTTGTGGCTGAGGGAAAGCCGCTGCTGGTTGGTCAAAGCGGACAGGATGGGCCGCCAGGGTGTGTCCATCGCGAGCAGGGCCAGGCGGCGTACTCCGTCCCGATGCGCCCGCTCGGCCTCCGGCGGGGTGGGCATCACCTCCAGCGACACCGTCGCACCGTGATCAACCAGCGCCGGATACCCGGTGACTGTCCTACCCGCTCGCGGCTGCTCCACCCGGGCCGGCAGCCGGCCGAACGTCCACGTCGTCTGCCCAGACGAGCCGGCCGCCAGGGCCAGCGCACCGCCGGCCTGGGCCAGTGCGGACACCACCGCCGGTCGGATCTGGGCCCGCAGCCGATTCAGGTCCTTGCCCTCGGCCAAGGGGTCACCGGCGTCTGCTTCAATCCGAAAGGTCATCCGCAGGTGGTCTGGCACCCGGCTCCAGTCCCACTCCTCGGCCGGGATCCGGACCCCGGTCCGCAGATACAGCGCCCGCCCCAACTCCTCGGTGATTCGGGGCACGACCTGACCATCTGACGCCACCCGCAAGGCCGCCATCCCGGCGTCCACCTCCCCTAGCGCCTCCACGGCGTACTGTGCGGCTGGCACAAACCGGCGCCGGGTGCTCTTGGGTAGCGCCTTGACCAGAGCGACCGCCAGTTCGGCGCGCATCCCCGGCACCAGCCAGTCGAACCCCTCGTCCCGGACGCGGTTGAGCACGTCAATCGGTATGTGAATGGTGACCCCGTCTGCGGCGCTGCCCGGTTCGAACTGGTAGCTGAGCGGGAAGCTCAGCTCCCCTTGGATCCACTCAAGCGGGTAGGCGGTCGGATCGATCGGGTCGGCCTCCGCGCGGCGGAGCAGCTCGGGGGTCAGGTCGAGCAGGTCGGGCCGGCGGCGTCGGGCCTGTTTCCACCAGGTGTCGAAGTGCGCCCCAGAGACGACGTCGGCGGGGATCCGCGCATTGTAGAAGCCCACCAGGGCTTCCTCGTCGACGACCACGTCGCGTCGGCGGCTTCGTGCCTCGACCTGACGCAGCTCCTCGACGCGGCGATGGTTGTCGGTCAGGAACCTGTGGCGGGTGCGCCACTCGCCGGCCACCAGCGCGTACCTGATGAACAGGGTCCGGGCCGCGACGGGGTCTACCGATCCATAGGCCACCACCCGGTCCGCGGCCAGCGGCACCCCGTACAGGCTGACCCGTTCGGCGGCTACGGCCGCGGCCCGGCGGGCACTCCACCGGGGCTCGCTGTGCTGACGCCTCACCAGGTGGGCACCGGCGCGCTCAGCCCAGGCCGGATCGATCGGGGCGACCAAGCGTGCCCAGAGCCGGGAGGTCTCCACCAGCTCACCGGCCATCACCCACTCCGGCGGCCGACGGAAGAGGGGCGACCCGGGCGCAATTGCGAAGCGGGCGCCGCGCGCCCCCAGATAATCCCGCCGGGTCGGGTCGTACCAGCCGACGTGGGACAACAGACCGGCTAACAGGGCCCGGTGCACGGCGTCCGGTTCGGCGGGGTGCCGGTTCACCGACAACCCCAGCTGCCTGGCCACCGAGGCCACCTGGGCGCGGACGTCCTGCCATTCGCGGATCCGCAGGTAGTGCAGGTACTCGGCGCGGCACATCCGACGGAACGCACTTCCGGACAGCTCCCGCTGACGCTCCCTCAGGTAGTTCCACAGGTTGAGCAGGCTGGTGACGTCGCTGCTCTCGTCCCGGAATCGGGCGTGCGCCTGGTCGGCCTGGGTCTGGCTGTCGGTGGGGCGTTCCCGGACGTCCTGGATCGACAGGGCCGCCACCACGACCAGCACCTCGGCCAGGCACCCCTCGTCCTGCGCGGCGAGGACCATCCGACCTAGCCGGGGGTCCAGGGGCAGCCGGGCAAGGCGCCGGCCGATCCCGGTCAGCCGGGCGCGGCCGGTCCGCGATGCCCGATCCCCCGGAACGGACCGATCGGCCGGCTTGTCGGGGCCACCGCGCCCGGCAGTGAGGGCGCCCAACTCCTGCAGCAGCCTGATCCCGTCGCGGATCTGGCGGCGGTCCGGCGGGTCCAAGAACGGGAAGTCGGCCAGGTCTCCCAGGCCGAGCCAGGTCATCAGCAGCAGCACCGATGCGAGGTTGGTCCGCCGGACCTCAGGCTCGGTGAACTCCGGGCGGGCCTCGAAGTCCTCCTGCGCGTACAGCCGGATGGCCACCCCGTCGGCGGTCCGCCCGCACCGGCCCGACCGCTGCTGGGCGCTGGCCCGGCTGATCGGCTCGATGGGCAGCCGCTGGAGTTTGGTGCGCTGGTTGAACCGGGAGATCCGGGCGGTTCCGGCGTCCACCACGTAACGGATTCCGGGAACCGTCAGGGAGGTCTCGGCGACGTTGGTGGCCAACACCACCCGCCGCCCCTGGTGGGGGGTGAACACCTGGTGTTGCTCGGCCGCGGAGAGCCTGCCGTATAACGGCAGCACCTCGGTGCCCGGCAGATTCATGGCCCGGACCGCCTCGGTGGTGTCCCGGATCTCCCGCTCGCCGGACAGGAAGACCAGGATGTCCTGCCCGGCACCGTCGCCGTGGCGTCCCGGCCCTTCGGTCCACAGCTCCTCGACGGCCTCGCAGATGCCGGTGACCTGGTCGATCTCCACGACTGCTCGGTGCGAGCCATCGCGACGAGCGCTGCCCGGTGAGTCAGCGACATGATCGGCGTCGGCGCGGGTCAATGGACGGTAGCGCACCTCCACGGGGTAGCTGCGTCCGGAGACCTCGACGACCGGGACCGGATTCCCGGGTCGGGCGAAGTAGTCGGCGAACCGCTGCGGATCGATGGTGGCCGAGGTGATCACGACCGTGAGGTCCGGACGCCGCGGGAGTAGCTGCTTGAGGTATCCGAGGAGTACATCGACGTTGAGACTGCGTTCGTGGGCCTCGTCGATGATGAGGGCGTGGTAGCGGCGCAGGTCCCGGTCCCTGTGAAGCTCGGCCAGCAGGACGCCGTCGGTCATCACCTTGATCATGGTCTCGGGACCGACCCGGTCGGTGAAGCGAACCTGGTATCCGACGAGCCCGCCGACCCGGTCACCGAGTTCGTCGGCCAGTCGTTCGGCGACAGCCCGGGCCGCGATCCGCCTGGGTTGGGTGTGCCCGATCAGCCCGGTTGTACCGCGTCCCACTTCCAGACACATCTTCGGTAGCTGAGTGGTCTTGCCCGACCCGGTCTCGCCTGCGACGACAACGACTTGGTGCTCACGCAGTGCGGTGAGCAACTCGTCTCGACGCGCCGACACCGGCAGCTCGACCGGATAGGAGATGCTCGGTGTCCGCCCGACCACCAGTGCGTCTCGGGCCATGGTCCCCCACCCTAGGTGGCGGCCTTCCCCTGCCGCTCGTCCCTCGACGCTACGTCAGGAAGGTGCCCACCCCGCGGACGATGACCTCCAGGCCGTCCTCGAACCGGTCCTCGGGGTTGATGCCACCCTGGATCGCCTGACCGATCAGCGGCGAGGCTGCCACGTTGATTCCGGTGAACGCCTCTGTGGCGTCGCTGCGTTGCTGCTCATCCAGGACGCAGCCGACGACGTAGACCGCGGTCGTACCGAGGGCGATCATCGATTGCCGGGGGGTGAACCCCGCCGCCGCCAGCAGCCCGATGGCTCCCTCGACGTCCGCCCATTGCCGCGAGCTGGGTCGGCTCAGGCTGATCAGCAGGGCGCCGTCCCGGTGGGCCAGCATCGCCCGGCGGGACTCGCGGGCCAGGCAACGCAGCCATTCGACCCAGTCCACGCCGTCGACCCCGGCGTCCTGGGGCACCTGCATCGCCGACATCGCCGACACGGCCATCGCGTCGATCAGTTCCTGCTTGCCGGCGAAATGCCAGTACAGCGTCGGCGTCGTCACGCCTAGGGTCCCGGCGAGTCTGCGTAGCGACAGGCTTTCGATACCCACCTCCGCCAGCAACGCCATCGCGGCCGAGATGATCTGGTCACGGTTCAGCCGATGACGTTCGCTGGGTGGTGACACCTTCTGAATGTAGCCTCATTCCGACGAATCGGCCTCGACGGCAACACGCTTCACGTGACCCAGGGATTGCGGGCTGCCGCTGGACGGGCTGGTCAGGGGCGCCCAGCTGGTGCCGGCGAGCTCGCGTCGGCGCACCTTCCCGTTCGCGGTCCGCGGGAGCGCGTCGACGAAGATGATCTCCCGAGGTCGCTTGTAGCCGGCAAGGTGCTCGGCGGCGTGGGCCATCAGCGCCGCTGCATCGAAGCAGTCCGGGTCGTCCGGGTCTGGTACCACAACGAAGGCGGCGACGACGCTGACCCCCTCGCGGATCGGCAGCTCGGCGACGGCGACGTCGGCCACCAGCGGGTGCTTGGCCAGCACGGCCTCCACCTCCAGCGGTGAGACCCGGTACCCCATGGCGTTCATGACGTCATCGGCTCGACCGTGGAAGTGGACGTACCCGTCCTCGTCCAAGTGGGCCAGGTCGCCCCCGACGAACCACTCGCCGCGGAAGACCTCCCCCTCCTCCTGAGGCCGGTTCCAGTAGCCGAGCATCAACCCGGGATCGGTGCGGTGGACCGCCAGCGCCCCACTCGCCCCGGCGGGCAGGGGGGTGGTGGCCGCCGCCGCGTCGCCGTCGGCGGGCAGAACGACCACGCAGCGCCCCGGCTGAGGCCTGCCGGGGCAACCGGGGCGGACCGGGACGGACGGGGACGACGAGACGAAGGTCGAACACTCGCTCATGCCGAGGGCCTCGTACAGTTCCGTGCCGGTGGCCTGCCGCCAGTGCCGGTACAGGGTGGGGCTGAGCGCCTCCCCCGCGACCAGGCCGTGTCGCAGCGCCGACAAGTCGTACTCCGCCACGTCGGTGTACCGCAGCAGTTGCCGGAACACCCCGGGCACCGCGGCGAACAGGCTCGCCCGGTGGGCCTGCATCAGAACCGGCCACACGGTCGGGTCTTTGCCCCCGTTGTAGACCACCCCGGTGGCCCCGGTGGCCCAGGGGTCGGTCAGGCCGACCCCCAGGGTGTAGGTCCAGTTGAGGGCTCCGGCGTGCAGCATGACGTCGTCGGGACCGATCCCGTACCAGCCCTGATACATGGGTCGCCGACCCCAGGCCGACCGGTGCGCATGCAGGACGCCCTTGGGTCGCCCGGTCGTCCCCGAGGTGTACACCAGGAAGGCCGGGTCCTCGGCGTCGGTATCGCTGTATCCAGCCCGGTCCGCCCCGCCCTGCCAGGCGGCGAGCCGCTCCGGTCCTAGCCGCATCACCCCGTCCGGTACCTCGATGCCCAGGTCGTCGGACATCACCACGGCCCGGGCCCCGGAGTCGGCCAGCAGCAAAAGGGCCTCCTCCGCGGTCAGCTGGGCCGACGTCGGGACGGCGACCAGCCCGGCGGCGACTGCACCGAAGAACAGCAGAGGGTAGGCGGCGGAGTTACCCAGCCGCAGCATGACCCGCTCGCCGGGTTGTAGGCCCAGGGCGAGCAGACCGGCGGCTGCGGCGCGGACCGAGTCGTCCAGCTCGGCATAGGTCCATCGCTGCGCGGCAGTGGCGGGTGCATGGGCGTCCGAGACGACGACGAGGCCGACCCGGTCGGGATCGCGTGGTGCTCCCGGCCTCAGGCCCAGGCAGTACGCCGCCATGTTGAACCGGGGTGGCGGCGGCTCTCCGGTGTATCGGTACCCGCGCTCGCCCATGCGCCCATCCTCGGGCAGGTCAGCCCGCAGCGGCGGCGAACCCCTTCGTCAGGTCAGCGAGGATGTCGTCGATGTGCTCCAGGCCGACGGCAAGCCGAACCAGTCCCGGGGTGACCCCGGCCGCGAACCGATCGGCGTCCCCGCCTTGGGAGTGCGTCGTCGTCCACGGGTGGATCACCAGGGACCGAACATCGCCGATGTTCGCGACGTGACTGTGCAGCTCGCAGGCATCCACGAAGGCACGTCCGGCGTCAGCGCCACCGGCGATCTCGAAGGACACCACCGCACCGGAGCCCCGCGGAGTGTACCGATCGGCCAGCTCCTTGAACCGACTGCCCGGCAGAGACGCATAGTGCACCGTCTCGACCTGCGGGTGATCCGCAAGGAACTGCGCCACTGCACGGGCGTTGTCGACGTGCCGCTCGATGCGCAGGCTGAGCGTCTCCAGGCCCTGGGCGATGAGGAAGGCGTTGAACGGCGAGATCGCCGACCCGAGGTCACGCAGCAGCTCCACCCGGGCCTTGAGGATGAACGCAAGGTTGGCGCCCAACGGCGAGCCGACACCGAGGTCTCGGGCGTACACCAGGCCGTGGTAGCTCTCCGCTGGCGTGTTGAACGACGGGTAGCGCTGCGGCTCTGCGGCGTAGTCGAAGGTGCCGCCGTCGACGATGACGCCGGCGATGGCGGTGCCGTGCCCGCCGAGGTACTTCGTGGCGGAGTGGATGACGACGTCGGCGCCGTGGGCGAGGGGCCGCAGCAGGAACGGAGTGGCCACCGTGTTGTCGACGAACAGGGGTAGACCGGCGTTGTGGGCCAGGTCGGCCAGCGCGGCCACGTCGAGGATCTGCTGGTTCGGATTGGCGATGGTCTCCCCGAACAGCACCTTCGTGTTCGGGCGGATGGCCGCGCTCCACTCGTCCAGGTCGTCGGGGTTCAGCACGAAGGTGGTCTGCACGCCGAGCCGGGCCAGGGTGTATTTGAGCAGGTTGGTCGTTCCACCGTAGAGGGCGGCACTGGAAACGACGTGGTCCCCCGCGTCGCAGACGTTGAGGATGGCGAACGCCGTCGCGGCCTGTCCGGACGCCAGCAGCAACGCGCCGACACCACCCTCGAGCGAAGCGATCCGCTCCTCCACCGCCTGTTGGGTCGGGTTGCCGATCCGGGTATAGATGGGGCCGAGGTCATGCAGGGCGAACCGATCGGCCGCAACTTGCGCGTCGTCGAAGACGTAGGAGGTGGTCTGGTAGATCGGCAGGGCGCGCGCACCGGTCTGCGAGTCGGGTATCTGTCCGGCGTGGATCTGGCGGGTCTCGAACTTCCAGTCGCTGCTCATGGCTGTCGACTCTCCTGCAATCCGGCCCTGTTGCGGGCTCACGGGTCGGGTATGACGCCGGCCCGGAGGTCCGCCGTCGTTCGGGCTGAGGGGCCCGTACCCGCGCTTGCGGCCGCCGGTCGACGGTCCGCCAGGTCTTCACCCGGGGCACCCCACCGCGGAGGAGGGTTGCCGGTCAGCGAGCCGGGGCTTGACGCTAACGCTCATAACCTGGCGTCAGGGTATGCCGAGGCAGACCCCCCCGATTGGGTGTCTTGGCATCCGAGAACTGCCTCGACCTCGCTCCCTGATCACGTCCCGGCATCGGCCGGCCCGCTCAGAACAGCCGGCCCAGCCCGTCCGGGTCGACCAGTTGGGCACGCTCCACGTACTCGCAGAGGGCATTGACGGCCCGCAGCTGTCCTGGGTCGGCGACGGAGGTGTCCAACAGCGCCGGGCTGGCCACGATCACGCTCAGCGCACGGGCGCGGGACACCCCCACCGTCAGCCGGTGCACATCGAACAGGAAACCCACCCCGCGTGGGGCGTCGGCCGCCGACGAGCTGGCCATCGAGTAGATCACGGCGGGGGCCTGCTGGCCTTGGAAGCGATCGACGGTGCCGACCCGCACCCGATCCGGCAGCACCGCCCGCAACGTCCGGACGTGCGCGTTGTACGGGGACACCACCAGTACGTCGGCGGGGGTCATCGGGTGCTCGCAGCCGTCGGCGTCGCGCCAGTGCCCGCGCACGAGGTCGGCCACCAGCGCAGCGACGACCAGCGCCTCGGCCCGGCTGTCGGCGACGTTTCCGGTGTGCGGGATCGGAACCCAGCGCAACCCCGACCCGGTCAGCAGTCCGGGTGCCTGGATGCCCTGCCTCGCCCGGCCCGCGGCCGAGGTCAGCCTGCCCTCATAGGACAGGTCGGAGACGAACCGGGTGATCTGTGGGTGCATCCGCCAGGTCCGGTCCAGAAAGATACCGCGGTCGGCGGGGATGACCTGGTGGTCCCCGATGAAGTGCTGCAGGGCGGAGACCTCAGCGCCGTAGGGGTGGTCGGCGCGGGTGGGCTGGCTCAGCTGCTGTGGGTCGCCGAGCAGGACCACCGAGCGGGCTGCACCGGCGGCGGCGACGGCGTTGGCCAGCGGGCACTGCCCTGCCTCGTCGATCACCAGGACGTCGACCGCCCCGGCCAGCTCCGGGCGGGCCCACAGCCAGGCGGTACCGCCGACGAGGCTGACCGACCCGTCCGCCAGTGCGGCGTCGACGGCGGTGTTGCTCGTCGTCTCGGTGATCCCGACGGGGGCCGCCGCGGAGGCCGCCGCGGGGGCCGGATTCACGACCGGCGGCTGCTCGGCGGATACCTTGTGCAGCGCCGGCCGGCCGACCTCGCACAGTAGGTTACGGATGACCGCATGCGAGTTGGCGGTGACCCCGACCCGGTATCCAGCGTCCAGCAGGGTCCGGATCAGCGCAGATCCCGCGTATGTCTTGCCGGCCCCAGGGGGTCCCTGAACCGCCAGGACCGTCCCGTCCAGGGTCAGGCCGACCCGCACGACAGCCTCCGCCGGGCTCTGCCCAGGCAGCAACGCCAGGTCCGCCGGAACGGCGCCGGCCACCACGGCACCCGGCAGGCCCGGCTGCCCCGACAGCACGTTGTGCCCCGCTCGCATCAGCGCCGCCCGCAGCGGTTGGTTGTTAATCGGTTTCGAGGGACCGAAGGCCCGGGCGGGTACAGGCTCCTTCCGGACCCCGCGCTTGACCTCCACCCAGCCGGCCACAACGTCGATCGCGGTGATCGTGCCGGCCCCGGTCCCGGCGCCGACGTCGACGACCAGGTCCCCCACCCCCAATGCGCAGTCCTGCGGGGGGCAGTCGTACCGGTACACACGGGAGGTGACCCGGCCGGTCTTGGCCGAGGCGACCACACCGACCTCGGAGGGCGACCCGAGGCGACCCAGCGTGGCCGAGCTGTCCACCAGCTCGTCGTCGGACATGTCCGCGCGGGAGAAGAACTCCCAGTACTCGGGGCGGTCCTCACGCCGGTGCCAGCCGACCAGGCCGGCGAGCAGGTCGTGGCCGGCGGCGACGAGGGCCTGGGCCAGCTCCTTCTCCACACGGATGCCTTCGGAATCGGCCGCCTCCTCGAGGCTGACCTCACCAAACCCGATTCGCCCGGACCCGGCCACCACCTGCGGCCACGTCCCCAGCAGCTCGGTCCGGCGCTGCTCCAGCCAGTCGTGCAGGGCGTGCGTAGAGCGCACGTCGTCGCGGTTGTAGTCCCTGATCCGATCGAGGATCGACGCATCGCCGCTGGTCAGATACCGCTCATAGGCGACGACGGAGGATAGCCCGTCGGCGACGGCGGAACCGCCGGAACCGGTGGGACGGATCCGGCCCCAGTAGAGGTCCTCCATCTTCTTGATCGAGTACGACGGCTTGCCGATGGCCACCCCGTGCCGGACGACGGCGAACAGGTCCACGAACCGTTCGCCCCGCAGCAGGGCGTCCAAGTCCGCCTCACCCACCCCATACCGGCCGGTGAGTCGCTTCAGCGCGGTCGTCTCGTACGGCGCGTAGTGGTAGACGTGCATGCCCGGGTGTTCCCGCCAATGCTGAACCAACGCTTCGAGCAGGTCGGACACCAGCGTGGCCTCGGCGTCTCGGTCGTGGGCCCACCAGCAGCGAAACCGCTGTCCACGATCCCAGAGCCCGGCCAGGTACTCCCGCCCCTGCCCGTCGTCGGCGAACGGGTCACCCTCGAAGTCAAGGTAGAGGTCCCCTGCGTCCGGCTCCGGAAGCCGCAACAGGCCGCGACCGGGAACAGGGGGGAGCAGTTCGTACACCGGCCGGCCCGTGCTCCGCTCCTGCACGTGCAGCCTGGCCTGGCGGTGCAATCGGTCGCGCACCGTGGGGCTGAGCATTCCCAACGAGCCCGGCCCGGCCGCAGCCAGCTGCTCGACCGTGGCGATCCCGCCGGCGCGCAACAGGTCTCGGTGCGCGCCGCGCATCCCTGCCACCAAGGACAGGTCGTCGGACTGCTGCCACTGCGCAGTGCACGCGGGCAGCCAACGGCACTGCGCGCAGTATCGGTTGGGCACCGGTTCGGTCTCGGTAGGCCGCTGGGTGGCCGCGCGCAGCCGGCTCCGGGCCCGACGGGCGTAGGCGGACACGTCCAGCAGGCGCCACGCGTGTTCCCGGCGATCTCCGGTCACGACGAGCAGCCGAGGTGGCGGGACACCTTGGAGCTGTTCCAACCGCTCGGCGTAGGTGGCCAACTGCAGCAGCGCCGGCACCTTGAGCCGACGGGCCAGCTTGGTGTCGGCGATGTCATAGGCGTAGCTGCCGAACCTGGATTCGGCCACATCCTCCCCCGGCCCCAGGTCATGGCGCAGCAGGAAGTCGGCGTACCCGAGCCACCTGCCGTCGTAGAGGGTGGCCTGGTAAATGACGTCCACACCGCGGCGCATAGCGGCGATGGTGTCCCGTTCTGCCCGGTGGCGGTCATGGTCGGTACCGATCTCGACGACCCGGGCCCCGCTGGCCCGCCAAGCCTCCAGATAACGGACCTCGTGATCGAGCCCCATGTCGAAGATCAGCTGCAGCTGCTCGTCAATCCCCTGCTCCGGGCGTTCCAGCCGGCCCTGGGCAACAGCCAAGTCGAGCATGGTCACATGTGGGCAGGCTAGGTGCTTGGTCAGGTCGGTGGCGCTGAGCACGAGCCGATCGTCGATCTGCTGCATCAGCTCCCCTCCCGCCCTGTGCGCGCGGTCGGCCGCGTCGTGCGAGCCGCAGCGCGATCCACGCGGCCGCCTCAGACCAGGAAAGCCGACCCGAACGCCTCTTGGTAGGACCGCCACGCCCCGGCGGGGGTGACAACCGACTCGGCGGCGACGATCGCTCTGGCGATGGATCTGGTCAGGCAGTCGGCGGCGGACTCCAGCAGCGCGTGGAAGGCCGCCGGGTCGGGCGCCCCGCGCTGGCAGGTGGCCAGGGTGAAGACAGTGTCCCCATCGACCATGGCGTGCAGCGGCCGGATGGCCCGGGCCATCCCGTCGTGGGCGACCCCGGACACCTTCGCGCACTGCGCCTTGGTCAGGGTGGCGTCGGTGCCGACGACAGCCAACGTTGTGGCAAGTGCGTACCGCAACGGCTGCCCGGCCCAGCGCGCCGCGGCCGCCTCCCGGGCTGCGTCGACCTCCGCCGGCTCAGGGGCGCGCATCGGGGGCAGGTCCCCGGGCAGACAAAAGGGTTCGGCATGGAGCCGGCCGGTGCGCTCGTGCACGCACGAGCCGAAGGAGTTCACCACGGTGAGGGCGGCGACGCTGGTCCCGTCGTCGAGAAGGACGCTGGCACTGCCTACCCCGCCCTTGAGCCCGCCGCTGACTGCACCGGTGCCAGCGCCGGCGATACCCAGCCGTAACGAGCCGGGGTGAGCGTCGGGGCGACCAGCCGCATGATAGGCCGCCGCGCCGGTCCTCGCGTCGGGGACGTGCTCGAAGACGCCCCCGCGGCCCAGGTCGTACATGGCCGACGCGGGCACGATGGGTACCACCTGCCCCGGACCGCCCATCGGATAGCCCACCCCGGCGGCGAACAGCTCCCTCACCACCCCGTCGGCGGCGGCTAAGCCGAACGCGCTGCCGCCGGTCAACACGATCGCGTGGACGCGTTCGACGAGATTGCGGGGGTCGAGTAGGTCCGTCTCGCGCGTGCCGGGCCCGCCGCCTCGGACATCCACGCCGGCCACCGCCCCCTCCGGCGGGGTGAGGACGACGGTGCTGCCGGTCAGCCATCCCGGCTCCCGGAGGTCATGGTGGCCGACCCGCAGACCAGTCACGTCCAGGATGGAGTTGGTGGGCCCGGGCCGGCGCATGATCCGGCCCGGCCTCATGAGGGGTATCTTGTCACACCTGTCGCAGCACATAGCCGACTGGTCCGAGTATGGTGTTGGGCGGTTATGTCGGTCGACCCCGCACGGTGCTCGTAGGTTGGGCGCACGGGTCGTGACCGACTTCCCCCCTGGATCAGGCAGGCCACATGCTCGCAGGCACCATTCCGCTGATGGTGGGCGAAGCCGTGCGAGCCCATGGGTCGCGGACCGCCCAAGGGATCTGGCGCCACGGGCAGTGGCAGTCGACCAGCTACGCCCGGTTCGGCCACCAGGTGCGGGACGTCGCCGCCGCCCTGATCCGGACCGGCCTTGTCGAGGGCGACCGGGTGGCCATCCTGGCCCGCAACTGCCCGGAGTGGACAGTCGCCGACGTCGGCGCGCTGCTCGCCGGGTGCGTCACCGTCTCGGTCTACACCACCAGTCCCGCCGCCGGGGTCCGGCACATCCTCAACGACAGCGGCGCCCGGGTGGTGTTCGTCGGGACGCAGACCGAACTCGGTACCGTCTTGCAGGTCTGGCCCGACTGCCCACGGCTGGAACTCGTCGTTGTTCTCAACGGCACCAAGTGTGCCGGCGCGCCGCACTGCCTGACCTGGGAGGACTTCCTCGCCGGCGCTCCAGAGCGGGTGCACGGCACCGAGGTGGACAGACGGGTGTCACGGATCGCGCCAGACGCCCTGGCGACCCTGATCTACAGCCCCGGTACGACTGGTGCACCCAAGGGGGTGATGCTCACCCACGCCAACGTGCTCAGCCAGATCGCCGCCATCGATGACCGATTCACGCTGTTCCCCGGCGAGCGCAACCTCAGCGTCCTGCCGTTGGCTCATGCCTACGAGCGGGTCTGGTCATACATGCTGATCTACTTCGGGATGCAGAACGTCTACGTGCCCGACCCTCGCGGGATCCGGCACGCCTTGCAGCGGGTCAGACCGCACGCCTTGGTCAGCACCCCACGGTTGTACCACCGGGTGCACGAAACCGTGGAACGTCGGGTCAGGGCAGCCTCCGGCGGGTCCGGCCGGTTCGAGTGGGCCGTCCGGATCGGCGTGGAGGTGCAGCAGGCCCGATCCCGCGGGTATGCCATCGCGCCGGGGCTGCGGGCTCAGCACGCTGCCGCCCACTGGCTGGTGCTGCGGCACGTCCGCGAGGCCATCGGGGGGCCGAAGCGGCTTCTCAGCTGCGGCGGGTCGTCACTGAACCCACGGACCTCCGAGCTGTTCTTCGCGGCTGGCGTGCCGATCTATCACGGCTACGGTCAGATCGAGACCACCGCGATGACCACCTGCAACAGTCCTGAGGACCTCACGTTCGACACCGTCGGACGCGCGGTGCGGGGCTGTCAGCTGCGGATCCTCGCGAGCGGGGAGATCCTGGTGCGCGGCAGCAACGTGATGGCAGGGTACTTCGGTCAGACCGAGGAGACTGCCGCCGTGCTCGTCGACGGCTGGTACCACACCGGGGACATGGGGTACCTGACTCGGGAGGGTAACCTCATCGTCACCGACCGGCTGGCGGACCGGATCGTCACCGCGCACGGCACCACCGTGGCACCGCAACCGCTGGAAAGGGCAATGATGGCGCACCCCTTCGTGGAGCGGGCCGTCGTGATCGGGGAGAACCGGCAGTACTTGACGACGCTGATCCAGCCGGCATTTACGCCGTTGGCTCGGCACGCCGAGCGGCAGGGATGGCGTTTTCGCAGCCGTAGCGAGCTGCTGGCCCACCCCCGGGTGCTGGGCATCTTCACCCGGCTCGTCGCTGAGGCCGGCTCCGATCTGGACGCCCACATTCGGCTGCGTACCTTCCGGCTGCTGGACGAGGCGCTCACCGAGACCCACGGCGACCTGAGTCCCACCGAGGGATTGCGCAGGGCGGCCGTGGCGGCCCGGTTCGCCTCCGTGATCGAACACATGTACGCCGAGGTCGACGACTAGGCCGAGATTGGTGGCTCACCTGGCCAGCTGCGCCAGTGTATGGATGATCAGCCCGGCCAGGCCCCCGACGATCGTCCCGTTGATACGGATGAATTGCAGGTCACGCCCTACGTGCAACTCGATCCGTTCGGCGGCCTCCTTGCCGTCCCACCCGGAGATGACCTGGGAAATAACCGTGGCCAACTCGGTGCCGTAGGTCTGCACCAGGTAGGCGATCGAGTCACCCACCCGCTCGTCGATGATCCGCCGCAGCAGCTCGTCGTCCTGCATCCGAGCACCCAAGTGGACCAGCTCGCTGGCCATCCGTTGCCGCAGCAGACCGTCCGGGTCGGCCAACGCGCGGGTCAGCGCCCGGCGCAGGATCTCCCACACGGCCACCGCCGCGTGGATCGTTTGCGGGTGGGTCAGGGCCCGCTCCTTGAGCTGTTCTGCCCTAGCCATCGTGGCGGGGTCTTCTTGCAGGTTGCTAGCCAGGTCGCGCAGCAGGTCGTCAACCGTCACCCGGACCCGGTGACCGCGGTCGTCCCGGATCGCCTGGACCCAGCGGACCGCTTCCAGGTGCAACCGGTCGGTCACAATGTCGTTCAACCACGTCGGGGCCCAGGTCGGGGCTCGCTCGGCGAGGACAGCGACGAACTTCTCCGGGTTGTCGATCAGCCAGTCGTGCAGTTCGACGACGACGAGGTCGACCAGGTGGTGGTGAACCCCATCGACCACCGTCTCCTGCAGCAGCGCCCCAGCGACCGGGCTGAACGGCTCATTGACCAGCCGCGGCAGCAGGGAGTGCTCGACCAGGTACCGCACGTCGGAGTCTTCGATCCGGCCCAGGGCCCGTTCGGTGATGGTGACGACCTCCTGGACGACCCGGGTGCTGTGTCGCTCGTCTTGCAGCCACCGGCCGAGTCGGGCGGTGGTGTCCGCGGACAGGTATCGCTCCCGCACGGCGTCACCGGTCAGGAAGTGCCCGGTGACGAAGTCCTCAAGGCTGACGGCCAAGAAGTCCTTGCGCTTGGGCACGAGGGCGGTGTGTGGGATCGGCAGCCCGAGCGGGTGCCGGAACAGCGCGCTGACCGCGAACCAGTCCGCGAGGGCGCCGACCATGCCCGCCTCCGCGGTCGCGTTGACGTACCCCCAAGCCCCCTCCTGATGCAGGGTAAGCACGTAGACCAGCGCGGCGAACCCCAGAAGGGACGTGGCCACCACTCGCATCCGACGAAGTCCCCGTCGTCGCTCCAGGTCAGCGGCCGTCAACGCCCAGGGGGTCGCCACAGGTGTCATGGCTCGATTCTCTCCTGTCCCGGCAGGCGCCGCGCCTCATCCCGCCAGCCGCCAGTGCGGTCCTGGACACGCGGGTGCCGGGTTGACGTGCTCAGCCAGGCAGGAGTCGCAGGTAGACGAGCATCCGGTAGCCGTTGGGCCAGAAGGACGGCGAAGCGCCGCGCCAAGGTGACCTGATCCGGGCTGTCCGCCTCGAACTCGACGTTGGAGTCGAACAGCAGCCGGCAAAGGCACGCGGGCCGGCTGCTGCGCTCTTGGATAGCCCCTCACGAATAGCGCCCTAATCTCGCCTCGTGTACGCACGTCCAACTTTTCGCCGACTAACGAAATTGACTCCGCACACCTGCCCATGACCTTCTGTTGTATCTAAGCAGTCGTCCAGAAAGGTATAGAGAAGGCAAACCGCAGACCTCTCACCAGGCAAGTCTCACGATACGGATGTGCTATCAGGGTTTAGTTACCTAGTCTTTACCTTCTTTACGTGACCGCTGCTGATATTCCGACCAGCACCACCGACGTCGACATCGACGCGTTGTGCCGGGCCCACCTGCCCCTGGTTGCCTACGAAGTCCGGGCCATTTCCGCCCGCCTTCCCGGACACGTCTACACCGACGACC
>DASQEP010000032.1:0-33259 GCA_035633615.1 Dermatophilaceae bacterium | reverse complement strand
AGGAGACCAAGAAGGCCTGACCAGTTCAGACGCCCTCTGACCTGTGAGAACGCTGCCTCGGCGCTGCCACTGTTCGATCAGTGCCGATGCAGCGAAGGGCCGGAACGAGTGCGATGTCAGCTCGGCGCCGGAGGCGGCTCGACCGGATGCACCTGGTCACCGTGGCCGCCCTCGAACTGCCCGAGCCGCCACGGTTCTTCGACTCCACCGTCCCCACCGCCGGCTGAGCAACGCCGACCACCGCCTCAGCAGCAAGGCCGGGTAGTACCCCGACCCGTGCTCGCCGTTTACGCGGTTGCGCAGCTCACAGGCCGTTTCAGACAAGCGTGTGCCCATCCGCTGCGGAACTCGGGGCTGACCGGGCTTATCGCGTGCGCGACCCCAACCAGACGATCGCCCGCTCGGCGGCCAGCCGGTGCCGGCCAGGAACGGCCGCGAGCCGCTCGGTGATCACGGCGACGTCGGCCAATCCAGCGTCGAGCAGTGCTGCCACGAAGTTCCGATCCTTCTCCCGGAGTGCACACAACTTCGCGACGCAGAGGTCCTCCTTGTCCAGACACCATCCGGTGAACACCGGCTCGCCCGAAGGCGCAGCCGTGTTGGCGTTCTGCACCTTGAGGAGTCGGTCGCGCCAGCGATCTGGCAAGTGGACACGGGCTGGTCCGCGCCCGTCCCCGCGACGTCACCTTGGCTAACGGGCCACCGGGGTCAGCCCCTGACCCTCCTCGCGATAGAGCTCCCCGGTCTGCGGGCATCGCCACCACCCGTCCTTCTGGGATCGCTCCAGCGGCACGCCCGCCCTACCCACCCAGCGGATCGGCCGTGCCGGTACCCCCGCGACCAGGGTGAAGTCAGGCACGTCCTGGATCACGACAGAACCGGCCGCCACCAGCGCCCACGCACCGATCGTCACCGGGGCCACACAGACCGAACGTGCACCGATCGACGCCCCCGTCTTACAGACGACCCCGACGGCCTCCCAGTCGTCGCCCCGCTTCAGGGTGCCGTCCGGGGCCACGGCGCGCGGGTAGTGGTCGTTGGTGAACACCACGGCGGGCCCGACGAAGACCCCGTCCTCCAGCCTGGCCGGCTCGTACACCAACGCGTAGTTCTGCAGCTTGCAGTTGGCCCCGAGGACGACCCCGGGCCCGACGTAGGCGCCGCGGCCGATGATGCAGCCGGCGCCGACGACCGCCCCCTCCCGGACCTGAGCCAGGTGCCACACGGACGTCCCGTCGCCGATTTCGGCCTGATCGGAGACGTCGGCGCTGGGTTCGATGCGGATCGTCACGGAGTTCCTCGCGATGCTCGTCGGGTCTGAACCAGACCGAGACTACCCGCCCAACTGGCGCGTTCGGCTGCGCTAGGGTGACTGCAACCGGCCGGCGGGTGGGCATGCGCGGCACGTCAGGAAGGCAGGAATGCGCCTCGAGCGAGCACCGCATGTCCTCTACGTCGCCTGGGGCTTCCCCCCGGCCCGGGGCGGCGGGGTGTACCGGGCGCTGGCCACCGTCAACGCCTTCGCCTGTAGGGGTTTCCGGGTCACCGTCCTGACCGCCGACCGAGCGGCCTTGCGCCGGTATACCGGCCTGGACACCAGCCTGGAGGCCCGGATCGACCCTCGGGTCACGGTCCGGCGGGTCCCGTTCTCCTGGCCCGCCCGCGACAGCGAGCTGCGCCGGTGGGGGGTGTGGCGAGCGCTGTTTCCCAGAGTGTGGTGGCGGGCCCGCAAGGGTCTGGACCTGCTCGCCTTCCCCGAGTATGGGTACGGTCCCTGGCGGCGTCCGCTGGAATCGGCTGCTCAACAGGTGCATGAGCATGACCCGGTCGACCTGGTCGTTGCCTCGGCCAACCCCAACGTCGACTTCATGGCAGCCGATGCCCTGGCCCGCCGTGGCGTGCCGTACCTGCTGGACTACCGGGACGCCTGGATGCTGGACGTGTTCGGCGGCGGACTCCTGCACCCGCAGGGGGGGCGGGTGGACCGCATCGAGCGGCGCCTGCTCGCCGGTGCGACTCAGGTGTGGTTCGTCAACGACCCGATCCGGGACTGGCACCGCTCGCGTCATCCAGGGGTCGCCGACCGGATGCATGTGGTGGCCAACGGGTACGACCCGCAGTACGCGCCCGCGCCGCGCGTCGACCAGGCCCCGGAGGGTCGGCCGTTGATCTTCGGCTATCTGGGGACTGTGACGTCGAAGGTGCCCCTGCAGGAGTTCGCCCACGGCTGGCGACTCGCTCGAGCCGGCGACCCATGGTTGGCGGACGCCACCGCCGATCTGTGGGGGTACCTGGGGTTCTATGCGACGCCAGACCCGGACTTGCTGGCCCTGGTCGACGGCCACGCCGCGGACGGGATGGCCTATCGCGGACCGGTGCCCAAACACGAGGTGGGCGACCGATACGCCGAGTTCGACGTGGCGCTGCTCATACTCGGTTCGGGACGCTACGTGACCAGCGGAAAGGTGTTCGAGTACGCGACCAGCGCCCTGCCCATCGTCTCAGTCCACGACCCTGGCAACGCGGCCTCCGACGTACTGCGCGGCTACCCGTTGTGGTTTCCGGTCGCGGATCTGCGTCCGGAATCGATTGCGGAGGCCCTGTCTGCGGCCGGTCGGGCGGCTCGATCCGCGTCGATACAGACCCGCCGGGACTGTCGGGAGTACGCCGAACGGTTCCGCCGCGACCTCCAGCTCGACCCAAGGGTCTGCGAGCTGTACCGGCAGATTACCGGCCGGGACGCGCCGGATCCCGACCCGCCGCCACAGGTCACGCAGGAGGGTCGCCAGTCCGCAGGATCGTCGACGTCAGGTGCCACCCGGCCACGGCACGTCGTCGTCCTGCGCGGCCCGTCCGGTCACGAGGATCCGGCGATGACCCTCACCCGGGCCCGGAAGCGACTGCGGGTGCGCCCCGATGACACGGTGACGATCCTGACCTGGCCGACCAGGCACCCATGGCCCGCCGCGGCTCGAGCGTTGATGACGACCCTGACTCGCACCACCCTGAGTCGGGCCGACGTCGTCGTCACGACCGATCGGATCGGCCAGGCCACCGCCTGGACCTTCGCCCGGATGCGCCCCGGATCCCCGGTGGTCACCGGATGGGAGGCAGGCGCCGTCCGCCTCGCCGACGCTGGGGACGGAACCGCTCAGCGTCGACCTCGGCCCGAGGGCGACGCTGAGCGTCAGCCCGCGGGGAGGGCCTCGCGGTCGAACAGTGAGCCCAGCACGCGCGCCGAATAACGACCGTCGTGCACCGCCCGGACGAACGCCGGGCCAGCCGCGGCGATCTGCCGCGCCCGGTCACGGTCCTCGACAAGCCGGGCCACGACCTCGCCGACGGTCCCCGGATCGGCCTCCACGATGGGCACGTCCAGTCCGGTGGCCTCCGCCACGTGCCAGCGCACCGGGTCGGTGACGTACGCCACCACCACGCGGCCGGCGGCCATGGCCTCGGCCGCAGCCACACCGTACAGACCAAGGACGAACTGGTCCAGGACGATGTCGGCATCCAGGTAGGCGTCCCGGACCTCCTGGTGAGTCAGCCCACGCAGGGTGCGGTACTCGATGCGTCCCCTGGCGGCCAGTTCCCGCATGATCGGATCGACCAGCCCAGTGCCCTTCAGCGGCCCGTTCGAGGGGATGTGAACCACCCGCGGGATTCGACCCTGCAGTAGCGGCGCGTCGGTGGCCCAGGCCGAGGGTTCGATGATGATCGGGCACCACCGGGCCCGGGGAACGTCCCCGAGGAGGTCAGGCGTGGAGACGAAGATGGGGCCCTCCACCTCGCCGAGCAGCACGAGATTGCGGGCGGCCTGGGCCTCCAGCCGGGCGGTGTACCCGTCCCCAGGGTTCTGGAACGGCGAGTACGCGAACTGGGCGGCGTGCCGGCTGGGCAACCGTACGTCGGACCCGTGACAGATCATCGCGACACCCAGCCCCGCGCGACGGATCCCAGCCAGTTCCTTCGCCGCGGAATCACCGTAGAGGGTGCCGAACAGCGGGCGTTCGGCCTCGATGAGGACGTCGGTGTAGTTCTGCAGGACGTAGCGTTCCTGGGACCGCTGCCAGCGCAGGGACCGGTAGACCGGGGCGGGCACCTCGTAGTCCACCGGGAAGCGCAACTCGCGGCGCACGGCCATGGACCTGGCCCCGACGCCCGGGCAGTGCACCTCCACCGCACGTGCCCACTGATGGCCCTGACCGGCGTAGTTGACCGGCCCAACCCAGAGGCGCCGGGCGGTGTCCGGTGGGCGCGGCCGCGATGGGGCATGGGTGCCGCCGACGGACCGGGGGTCGGCCCGGACCGGGTCATCCGACCCGCCCAACCCGCTCGAGTGGCCGGGTGGCTGGGTCCGGTCCGGCTGGTCGTGGGCCGCGTCGGGCACCGACCAGGCCCGGTCCAGGACGTCCGCGATGGGGTCGGGCAGGTGGCGCCGAATCGCTCGCAAGGCCTCGGCGACCGGCTCCGGGAGGGCACCTCGCATCCGCGACGGGATCGCCAGAACGGCGCGGGCGGCGCGCCGGGCGGTGTCGGGCAGCCCGCCGACCTGGTCGCCTGTCATCGCGCGTCCCTCTCCTGGGGTCGTTGCGTCGATGTCACGATATCCGGATCAGCGCGGCCGCCAACCTCCGATACCCAGTGGGCCGTCCCCGCAGCGTCCGCGCGTGAGAGACCGCTGCGTCCCGCAGGGGCTTCAGCCGGGTCTGGTCCGCCGACCAGGACCGCAGCACCGCGGCCACATCAGCACCCAATGGACTTTCCGCGGCGCACGACACAACGACACCGGTTCCCCCGTTGCGCACCACTGCGGCCTGACGAGGCAGGTCCGTCGTCACCACCGGCAGGCCGCAGGCCAGATACTCAGCCAACTTGCTGGGTTCAGCCCGCCGGAACGCCGGGGTGTCGGACAGCAGCAGCAGACCGACCCACGCCCCGGAGGCCAGGCGCCACGCCTGCCGGGGGGGCATCCGGCCGTTCAGCCGGACCCGACCGGACAGCTCGGGGTCGCCCGTCAGCATCGCGCGCAGCCGGTCCTGGTCCGCGGGCGCCACCGGCCCGACCAGATCGACGCTCCAGTCCGGGGTCAGCCGGATCGCCTCCACCATGGCGAACAGCCCACGGCTGGCCCGCAGATCACCGACGTACAGCGCCCGCGGCGCATGCTCCGGCGGCTCGGGGGCCGGCAGCAGCGATAGATCGGCCTCGTTGCGGACGACCAGCCGGTGTCGAGCCGTCAGCGGGCGCACGTGGTGGTCGGCCACCACGGTCAGATCGGCCCGTTCCGCGACTGCCGTGAAGATCGTGACCAGCCGGTCGGCCAGGACTGCGCGCAGTCCGTGCGCCCAGGAGCGGTCGCGCAGAAGGTCTCCGTAGTCCTCATGGACGTCCACGACCAGACGGGGCCTGCCCGGCCGCCGTCCCGGGATGAGCCGGGTGGCGGCGGCCGCCACGGCCGAGTCCGGGTCGAGCGTGAATAGGATCCGACCCCTGGCCTGCCGCGCCATTGTGACGGCCAATCTGGCCCGCCGTACCCCAACTGCCCGCGGCCAGGTCCGCACCGACGCACCGGGAGGCGCGTCCTGCACCGCGCCGAGTCCGAGCACCTCCACGCTCAGCCCGGAGGCCAAGAAAGCCTTCACCTCGCGGTGGAGTCGAGCGTCGGCGACATCGTGTCCAGAGGTGACGACGCTGACGTCGGGCGTCGCCGGCACCGCGGCTACATCTCCTCCATCGTCGCAGGAGTCCGACCCACTTTGACGAACTCGGTGTACGCGTCGATGCAGGCGTCCGGGGTGTCGTGCATCATGATCCGGCCCTTGTGCATCCAGATGCAGTCGGTGCACATCTCGCTGATGTGGCCCAGTCCGTGGCTGACCAGGAACATCGCCCGGGCCGACGCGCGCAGTTCGTCCATCTTGGCGTTCGCCTTCTCGCGGAACTTCGCGTCCCCCGCCGAGAGTGCCTCGTCGATCATGAGAATGTCCGGCTGCATGTGGACGGCCACCGAGAAGGCCAGCCGGGAGAACATCCCGGAGGAGTAGGTGCGCATCGGGGCGTCGATGAACTCCCCGAGCTCGGCCCACTCGGCCACTGCGTCGGCGCGGGCACACACCTCCCGTCGGGTCAGACCTGAGGCCAGACCGCCGAGGATGACGTTCTCCCGGCCGGTGAGCATGTTGTTGAAGCCGACCCCCAGGGCCAGCAGGGTGCTCGCGCGGCCCCACACCTCGATTCTGCCCTGGGTGGGCGGCAGGATCCCGGCCAGCGCCCGCATGATGGTCGACTTGCCCGCTCCGTTCGCGCCGATGATGCCGAACGCGGTGCCGTTGGCCACCTCGAAGGACACGTCCTGAACGGCGTGGATCTCCTTGACCGCCCGTTGCCCGCGACCGGCGCGAACGATGGCGTTCTTGAAGGTCGGGACCCGCTCGAAGGTGGTCCGGTAGGTGATCGACACGTGTTGGACGCTGACCGCCAGGTCGGTCCGCCCTCGGTTGTCCCGGTACTCGCGCGGCACGACCGCCTTGGGCGAGGAGCCCTGGCTGGCCGTCTGACCGCCGACGAAAAGCTCGGACCGCTCAGATGCGGACAGCGAAATCACGCTCCCTGGAAATGAAGAAGGCGAATCCGATCACCAAGGTCGCGACCGACCAGCCGATGGCGGGCAGCCAGATGTCCCATCCGGGCAGGACGCCACGCTGCAGCGCCTGACCGTACCCGCCGACGATCGAGTACAGCGGGTTGATCGGCGCCAGGGCCTTCAGGGCGCCCCGCCCCAGGGAGTCGACCATCCACAGCACCGGCGAGGAATACAGCCAGATCCGCATGATGTAGGGCAGGAAGGCGGTGGCGTCCCGGAAGTAGACCTGCAGCGCCGCAAACACAGCGGCCAGTCCGGCGGCGAACAGGGTCAGCAGGCCGACGAACACCGAGGAGGTAACGATGGTGTTGACATTCCACGGGTTTCCCGCGATCAGGTGAAACACGAAGTAGACCGGCACGGTCGGCAGGAACCGGAAGAACCCGGTCCGGACCGCCGACAACGGCATGAGCAGCCTGGGGAACGCGGTGTTGAGCACCAACTTGCCGGCCCCCACGACGGACTGAGCCCCCGCCATGACCGACCCCTGAAAGTAATAGAACAGAAACAGCCCGGCCGTCAGGTGACAGAAATACTGGGAGTCGAATCCTCCCTCGCGGCGCGAGATCAACACCACGAGCAAGTAGTACACCAGGGCCAGCAGCAGCGGGTTGAGCACCAACCAGGCCTGACCGAACACGGTCATGCTGTTGGCGCCGCGCATCCCCGCCTTGGACATCTCCACCGCAAACTCCCGGCGGCGCCACAGTTCGGTGAAGTAGGCGGTCAGGTTGGGCAGCCCCGCCCGGTGTGGCTCGTACCGGTGGTAGGCGGGCTCGTAGTCCCGATCGGTCGCCTTGACGGCGCTCATCGGCGACCTCCAGTCCTCATCGCTGCCCATCCGGCACCCGGCACAGGGATCAGGCTACCGTCGAGCTCGGCCCGGCCCCCACATCCGCGGGCCGCAGGTCGGCATAGATGTCGAGCAATCGGCGAGCGTCGGCGGGCCAGCTCAGATCCAGCGCGGCCCGTCGGACCGCGGCGCAGAACCGAGGATAGTCCCCGACCGCCGCCTCGACCGCGCGGACCAAGCCGGCCGCGTCGCCAGGGGGGTACAGCGTGCCCAGGTCGTAGCGGCGCACCACCTTCGCGAGCTCGCCGACGTCGGTGGCCACCACCGGCACGCCGGCCCGGACGGCATGGAACAGCTTGTTCGGCATGGCCAGCCGGTGGTTCTCCCAGCGGTCGGAGTGGGTGACCAGCACCAGACCGGCCCGGGTCAACCACTCGTCGACCTGATCGGGTGGGCACGGCGGGTGAATCACCGCCCGGCCCGGGTCGAAGCCGGCCAGCCAGGTCGTGTCGGCCGGCCCGATGAGGGAGACGGGCAGGGCGATGTGGTGGCTGGCGGCGGCGATGGTCTCCAGCTCGCGATAGGCGGCCAGCCGGCCGGCGTAGATCAGCCCGGTCGGCGCCGCCGGTGACACGTCGGGCTGGTCGCTCAGGTCAGGACCGATGCGACCGGTGCCGACGTCGGGTCTGCCGGCGAGACCCGCAGCCGCGGGGAAGGTGTTGCGGACCACGACGACCGCAGACCAGCCGTAGCGGCGCCGCAACGCCTGGGCCACCCCGTCGCCCACGGTGATGACCGCGGCCGCCGAGCCGCCCAAACGCGCCTCCTGGGCTCGTTCCACCCGATCCAACAGCGGGGTCGGCCGATGCTCGCGGGGGCGGCCGAACCACAGCTCGTGGGTGTCGTAGACCAGCGGCACACCGCGGGCCTGCGCCAGCTCGGCACCCGCCGGGAGCGCGGTGAAGTCGTGGGCGTGGACGGCGTCGTACTGGCGGGTCCGGCCGTCGGCGACGGCTCCAGCGGCCCACCTGCCGAACGCCGAGCGCCGGTGCCGCGGCAGCAGCAGCCAGCGGGCGAACCGTACCGGCCGGGACAGCAATCTTCCCGTCAGGGACGACACCCCCTCGGCCCGGAACACCGAGGAGGTGCCCACCGAGGACACCGTCACGCCGGCCGGCGGGCGATAGTCCGGGGGCACCGAGCGTCCGATGATGTGAACCACGTGCCCGGCCTCGGCCAGCGTCGTCGCCTCCCTCAGCACCCGGGTGTCCGTGGCGACTGTGGTGGCGACGAGCATGAGCACCCGCATCAGCGGCAGCCTCGCGGCTGGTCTGCGCTTCCGGGGCCGTCCGCAGCGCCCGCGGCCTCGGTGCTGCGACCAGTGCTCGAGGTGAGGCGCAGGCCGGCGGGACTGGCCAGGAAGCCGACCCCCCAGGACCAGTGCATCGTGGTCAACACCAGCGGCATCAGGGCGCGGACCCGGGCCGGCTCGCCGCGGCTGGCGACGACTCCGCCGGCGACCACCCCCGCCAGGTACCCCAGCGGGACCACCCAGGCCGGCCGCCACTGCAGGCCCGCCAGCCCGGCCAGGGTCGTCCCGACCACCATGACGGGCGGGGCCAGGTAGCGGGCGTTGATGGTGCCCTCGTGCCGCTCCGCGACGACCCGCCGCCACCTCCCGTAGTGCAGGTACTGGCTGGCCAGGCCCCGCACCGACCCCCGCGGCCGGTAGGTCACGCGCAGCTGAGGAGTAAACCAGACCCGCCCTCCAGCGGCCCGGATCCGGTGGTTGAGCTCCCAGTCCTGGGCCCGGGTGAAGTGCGGGTCGTAGCCACCCACCCGGTTGAGCGTGTCTCGGCGGAACACCCCCAGGTAGACGGTGTCCGCGTCACCGGCCCGGCCACCGACGTGGAAACGGGCGTTACCGACGCCGACTGGGCTGCGCATCGCGCACGCGACGGCCCGCTCGAAGTCGGTGGTCCCCCGGGCGTCCATGATCCCGCCGACGTTGTCGGCGCCTATCCGTCGCATCTCGGTCACCGCCGTGCGGATGTACCCCGCAGCGATCTCGGCATGCCCGTCGACCCGGACGATCACCTCGCTGGTGGACCGGGCGATCGCGGCGTTGAGGGCGTCCGGGGTGCGCCCGCTGGGGTTGGCCACGCAGGTGACCCTGGGGTCCACCGCCGCCAGCGCATCGGCCACCTCCTGAGTCCGGTCCCGGCTGGGACCGACGGCGAGGATGACCTCAACCGGGCCGGGATAGTCCTGTTCCAGGACCATCCCGACCGCGGCGGCCAAGTGTCGTTCCTCGTTCAGGACTGGGATGACGACGCTGACGGTGGGCCACTGTTGGTCCGGTGCAGGCGCGGCCGCCGTGGCCGCGGGGAGGTGGGTGGGCGAGGATGCCGGAGTCATACCGCGGAGCACACCTCAGCCAGGTCGTCGGCGGAGGGGTCGGTGCTGGTACTGCCCGACCCAGCGGTGCCACCGCCCGAGCTCGTCGTCGACCCGGAGCCGGAGGACGCACCGGAGGTCGCCCGGCGGGACTGCTCGGGCTTGGCCGAGGTGGCCGCGGTCGTCTCGGCCCGCTCGGAGGCGGCGATGGTCTTGCGGACCGTCTCGTGCACGAACGCGGGGTCATAGTTCCACGGCTGGATGAGCGGCGGGACGAAGTTGACGCTCCTGATCTTGTATTGGCGCGACTTCAGGGCCAGGTCGGCGAAGGCGCCGAGGTCGGATTCGGGGATGTCCGTTTGCAGGACGCTGCCGCTGACCCCGGCGATGTCCTTGAACTTGACCAGTACGCTCTGGGGGCTCAGCTGCCGGGATATCGCGGTGAGGACACACCGTTGCCGAGCCATCCGCTCGTCGTTGGACGAGCGGGTCCGCGACCGCGCGTACCACAGGGCGTGATACCCGTCGAGGTGCTGCACCCCCGGCTCGATGTAGCCACTGATCGCGGAGGTCCCGCCACCGATCGGGGTCCGCCTCTTGACGTTGATGTCCAGGCCACCGACCGCGTCGATGAGCCGCTGGAAGCCCTTCAGATCGACCAGAACGTAGTAATGAACGGTCAGGCCGGACAGCGCCTCGACGGCCTCCTTGGTGGCCAGCGCGCCCGGGTCCTTCACGTCCTTGGGGAACCGCGCCTGGTGCTCTGTGGCCCAGGTGTACAGGCCGTTGAGCAGGCACTGGTCGCGGCAGTTCCAGCCCTCCGGCATCAGCGACTTCATCACTGAGCCGTCCCGGAAGTTGATGTTCTCCGTGTCGCGGGCGAACCCGAACATCGCTGCCTGGCCGGTGTCTGCGTCGACACTGGCCAGCATGATGGTGTCCGGGCGGGTACCGACCCGGCTGGCTCCGGAGTCCCCGCCGAGCAGCAGCACGTTGTACCGCCCGTCCTCCGGCGGCTTGGAGACCGTCGAACCGAACAGGTTGAGCACCGCCGACCGGCCGGCGAGGACGTTGGTCGCCGTCAGCGCCAAGGTTCCGGAGGAGGCGCCGATCAGCAACGCCGTCAACCCGCCGACCAGAGCCCTGGTCCGCGGCGGGGTGCCGGACAGGCGGCCCAGCCGCAGGGCGTCGGCGAACAGAACAAGCCAGCCGACCGCGAGGATCGCCAGGAGCACCGCCACCACCAGCATGACCCAGGTGCGGCTGAACAGGCCGAGCACCACGGACCGGCGCAGCACCGTCAGGGCACCAAGCAGCAGCAGCAGGGCCAGGGTGCTCAGCCACACGCGCAGCCCCAAACGACCGAGTCGACGGTTGCCGGCGATCAGTTGAGCACTGCCCGGAGCCAGCATCGTCAGCAGGATCAGGGTGACCGCGCGCCGCCGTCGCATCCGCGGTCCGAGCAGGTCCGGGTCCGACAGCCCAGCGGCCGCGCCGCCCCGGTAGAGCCGTCCAGCGCCGGCCGCGTCCGACGTCCCCGAACCGCCGTGACCGCCGGAACCAGCCCAGTCACCGGGCCCGCGGCGGGTCGTTGTGGTGCTCATGATGACCCAGTATCGGGCATACCCCTGCCCGAAGCCTGGCAACAAGCCGGGAGTCGGGCTCCGCCTTCGTCGCACCGCGCCGTGTGGGCTCGGCGTGCGAGCCGCTTCCTCGAGACCAGAATGGCCCCATGACCTCGGTGTCCGGACCATCGTCAGCCCTCGATGCGGCCGCCCCGGACGACCCCATCGAGACCGGCGTCGCTCGTCCCGACCGGGCCAGACCCGGGCGACCGTCCCACCTGCTCGTCGTCACCCCCTGGTACCCCACCGACGAGAAGCCCTACCTGGGCACGTTCGTCCGGCAGAGCGTCCGGGCGGTCGCCCCACACGTCGCAGCGGTGACGATTCTGCACGTCGAGACCCGTCCGGCAGGCAGTGACGTGCGGCCACGGTGTTACCACACCCCGGAAGGCCGGGTGCACTGGATTCCGGTGCCGTTGCCCGCCGACACGGGCCGTGGCGGCACGATGCTCGCCCACCGCCGCGCCATGGCCGAGCACGCCGGCCCGCTGCTGCGCTCGGCGTCCCTGGTGCACTGCCACGTCGGTTCGCCGTCCGCCGGAGCGCTGGTCCAGGTCCTGCGCACCGAAGCCCACCTGGTCGTCACCGAGCACGCGACCTACCTGCCCAGCGTGTTCCGCGACCCCTTGGCGCGCCGGTGGTACCGGGCCGCCCTGCGTCGGGCGCAGGTCTTCGCGGCAGTCAGCAGGCCCACTGCGGAACTGATCGAGTCATCGTTTCCGCTCGACCGGGTGGTGCAGACCATCCCCAACCCCGTCGACATGACGGCTCTGCCGGAGCCGACAGCTGCCCGGTCCCGTCCCTGGCCCACGCTCGCCCGCTGGCTCTACGTCGGCAACCTGGTACCGCACAAAGGGGTCCGGCGGCTGGTGCGGGCCTTTGCGGCCTGGCACGCCCTGGTGGGACAACCGACAGCGCAGTTGACCCTCGCCGGGGACGGGCCGCTGCTCGCCGAGCTGACCGCCCTGGCGACGGATTTGGGGGTTGGCGAGCGGGTAGAGGTGCTCGGCGCCGTACCTCCGGAGGCGATGGGGTCGGTGTACGCCCAACACGACCTGCTCGTCCACCTCTCCCGGGTGGAGACGTTTGGCCTGACCTGCGTGGAGGCGGCTGCGTCGGGGCTGGCCGTGGTCGTCACGGACTGCGGGGCACCGACGCAGACCCTGGCCGTCCATGCCGCGTTGGGGCTGGCCGAGGTGGTCCCGGTCGCGGGTGACGGAGAGGTCCAGGACGTGGTTTCGGCCGTTGCGCGGCTCTGCGATGGGCTGGCAGAGGCGGAGGGGGTGCCGGACCGGCTTCGGGTGTCCCGGCAACACCTGGAACGCTGCTACGGGTCGGCGGCCGTGGGTGCGCGGCTGGCGGCCGCGCTGGGACTGCCCGGGACGTCGGGCCGGCAGCCAAGCCGCGGGGACCCCGAGCTGGTCGCGGTGGCCGTCACCCCCGGGCAGCTCGCCGCCGCCGAACGCGCCCTGTGGGACGTGCACGACCTCGGTGGCACCGGACACCTGGTCACGACCGCCCCGCCGGAGCACCCCCTGCCACCCGGTGTGTCCGTGGACCTGCCCGCGTTGGCGACGGGAACGGCCCGCTGGCGCCGTGAGGTGGAGTCCGCCTCGATCAGGCTGCCGACCGCCCTGTGGGACGGCCTGGACGCTGTGGCCCGGATCACCGCCCGGATCATCCCCGGCCGACAACGATCCCAGCGAGTCCTTCTCGGCCTAGGCAGGCGGATCGAGGGTGTCCGAGTCCGATCGGCGCACGCCGTAGCCGGGCCCAGGTACGCCCTGCGCAGCGAGTTCCGACTAAGGGGTTCGACCCGGTACGCCCGTGATGTCGCGCAGGTTCGCGCCACCCTACTCGGGCTGGACCTGACGCGCGTCGACCTCATTCAGGCGCCGGATACCGTGCTCGACAGGCCCACCCGGGATGCGCTCGCCGCTCACCCTTCAGTGGAGGTCCAGCCGGAGTGGTCGCGGCACGCTCTGGCCGAGTGGTGGGTCAGGCACCTGCCAGCCCCAGAGTGACCACCTCGGCGCGTCACTGTCTGGGGGTTGGATCCAGCGGGACGTGCGACAGCTCCCGGCTGGTCCATTTTCGGTTCTTAGGAGCCGATGAGCTCGGGCAGCACCGCTCGCTCGAACAGGTCCAGCCCCGAGGTGTCGTACGCCGCCTCGGCGAAATAGCAGATTGCGTACGTCATCCCGCGACCTTCCAGCCCCCGCAAGGTTCGGATGATCTGCTCGGGTGTGCCCACCAGGGGCTGGCCGGCGAGGTTGTCCGCCTGCGAGCGGGCCACCTTCTCCGGAACCCCACCCCGCAGGAAGTGCTCGTACATCCACTCGATGCGGTCCTTGACCTCCGCGTCGTCCCACCCGATGACGACGTTGTAGTTGGCGGATCGGACGATCTGGTCGAACGGCCGGCCCACGTCACGGCAGTGTCCCTGCAGGATCTCGCTCTTGGCCGTGAACGTCTCGGGGGTGCCGTCGAAGTTGGTGTAGTCGGCGAATTCGGCGGCGATCCGCAGGGTCTTGCGCTCCCCGCCGCCGGCGATCCACACCGGGATCCCGTTGCGGGGCGAACCGGTCACGAGACTGCCTTGCAAGGGTCGGGGAGCGCAGATGGCACCGTCCACCTGGTAGTAGCGGCCGTCCAGGACGGCCGAGCCGGTGGTCCACATGTCCCGCATGATCCGGACCCCTTCGCGGAGGGCTCCGAGCCGGTCGCCGGCGGTCGGGAAACCGTACCCGTAGGCCCGCCATTCGTGCTCGTACCAGCCGGCACCGATGCCCATCTCCAGGCGCCCCTCAGAGATGACGTCGACCGTGGCGGCCACCTTGGCCAGGTACGCCGGGGGCCGGTATGCCATGCAGGTGCACATCTGACCGAGCCGGACCCGGCCGGTGACCGCCGCCAACGCGGCCATCAGGGACCACGCCTCGTGAGTCGCCTCCTGCGAGGGCACTGGGACGGTATGGAAATGGTCGTAGACCCACACCGAGGCCCAGTCCTCGTTCGCGTCGGCGCGCCTCGCCAGGCCCGCCATGACCCCCCAGTGCTGCAGCGGATCAACCCCCACCAGGTCCATCCGCCAGCCCTGTGGAATGAACAATCCGAACCTCATGGCGCTCCCCGCTCGTTGGGCCTGCCCGATGCCCCGACGCTACCAACGCCATGTCACGGTAGCGACCAGAAGCAACCACCAGCGACCGGCCCGACCCCACCTCTGCCCTCGCCGTGCTCGCCGCGCCTGTTCTCCTCTCCATGCGACGTCAGGTGTCACCGGGCGTGGTGTCGAGGGGGGTCAGGAGACCCGCAGGCGGGCCGCGAACGTCCGCCCAGACGGCGCAACCGCCGTCACCGCCACGTCCCCGCGGGCGTTCAGCGCAACGGCCTCAGTCAACCGCCAGCCGGACGGCAGGTTACGTGTCATGGCCGCCAAAGTGCGGGCCTGATTGAACCCCAACCACATCGCAGTGGTCGTCGACCCGGTGAGCTTGGTCCCCACGATGACTGCCGCGTCGTTGACGTCGGTCGGGTCGAAGGCGCTGTACCCCAGCTTGACCGGCGTGTTCCACCACCGGTAGTACACCCCCACCCGCTGCGACGACCCCTTCTGCCAGACCGATCCGACGATGTACCGCTGCTTCGGCGAGATCGCCGTGGCCCGGGACTCGGTGCTGGCACTCAGCTCCGGGAACACCCGCGGCTGCCCAGGAGCCAGCACGGCGGCCAGACTGCCCCGGCTTGCGGGTGCAAACACCTTCGCGGTTATAGACCCGACGATCGTTCCGGCGTCGGAGATGTCCGACGGCGCCAAGTTCACGAGTCCCAGGCGGTACTCCTGAGCCGCGAACGAACCGCCGGCGCCGCCGGCGGTCCACGCGGTCCAGAACCCGTCGTTGATCCAATTGTTGATCCAGCCCAGAATGGTCCCGGACGAGTTCACCTTGACCGCCCGGATCTGCCACGGTTGTTGGTTCTGGACCGGCAGTGCGTACATCCGGCCGGCCGGGCTCCACCGAACCGGTCGCTGGTCGAACGTGGTCCCCGCCTTCACGACCGAGCCGACCACCCAGCCGGTCCGCGACACGGCCGCAGCCTCGGCCGCTCGACCGCCCGAGGGCAACCAGGTGCCCCGCCCGCTGTACCTGGACACGAACGCGCGGGACCGGTAATCACCGTGCGCCTCGGCATTGCCGACGACCGCCCCGGCGTCGTTGATGCCGGTGGCCACCGCGTCGAAGCGTGCCCATTGCGTGCCCGGCGGGGCGTTGACCGGCGAGATCACCGAGAAGGTGAAGGAGGGCAACCTGATGGCCCCGTTGACCACCGCCGCCCCCGGAACCCGCCCGAAGCCGTTCCCGGACTCCACCCGCTGAACGGTCGACGTTCGCTGAGCCTGGCCGGCGGCCCCTGCCCCACCGGCACCGATCATGCTCACACCGGCCATCCCTGCCACCACGACCACCGTCGCCGAACCCCGTCGCAATGCCTGCATGTACCCCACCCCTTCACTGACAAGAGCCCTGGAGAGTCCGTCGGCGTCGCCGCCGACGTTGGGCCCGGCGTAGCCCTCGACCGTTGGACTGGCCCCGTGTCGCGGACCAGCCCTCGCTGTCTGGAACAACTCAGCCTATTCCTGAGGAGTGCGGCCGCAGCGGCGAAATACATGTGGCTTCAAACCTTTTCGCTTCTGCGGGTGTGCTGACGCAGCGACGAACTCCGTGGCGGCCGGGTCCGGTAACATGAGCGCGCGGTGCGTGAGTGCGGTGCGTCAGCGCGGATCTCAGCACCCCTGGTCCGCCGGGCGCGGAGATCGGTGGGGCGCAGACAGCCCTGTAGCGGCGGCGCGGAACGCGGAAGGGATGGCAAAAATGCGGGGGCCGTCACGTCGGGACGACCGGCCCCACCTATTGCTCATCGCGGTGTTCTTCCCGCCGTCCCGGGCCAGTGGGGTTTTCCGTCCGCTGGCGATGGCGAACTTCTTCGTCACCCACGGCTGGCAGGTCAGCGTCATCACCGTCACCGAGGACTTCTTCGATCGGGTGACCGGTTCCCGGGACGACTCCCTGGGGGCCGCCATCCACCCGCACGTCGAGGTCATCCGGGTCCCGATGCCGATCGCCCACCTCGAACGGGACATTCGCCGATTCACCCCGATGCGGGCCAACTTCCCCCGTCTGCACTCCAAGCTGTTCGCGTCGCTGAGCGTCTTCGACCGGTACACCCCCTGGCTGCCGAGGGTGCTCGCGGCGGCGCTACGGCTGCACCGCCGCGCCCCGATCGACCTGGTCCTGGCCACCGGGAACCCGTGGACCTCGTTCGCGGCCGCCGCGGTGATCCACGAGCTGACCCGCGTCCCGTACGTGGTGGACTATCGCGACTCGTGGACCCTCAACCAGTTCACCCAGCAACTCGCGTTTCCCGCCGGGGACCGCGCCTATACCTGGGAGCCGCGGCTGCTGCGCCGCGCCGCCGCCGTCGTGACCGTCAACGAGCCGATGCGCCGCTGGTACGCGCGGCGTTACCCGGACATCGCTGCGCGCACCCTGGTCCTGGAGAACGGCTACGACGCCGGCCTGCTTTCCGAGGACCGGTACCGGCCGCCCGCCCCGGGTGCGCCGCTGCGGTTCGGCTACCTCGGCACCCTCACCACCCAGTACGACAACCGGGCCTTCTGGGCGGGATGGCAGCTGGCGCTGGCCGATCCGAGCATGGCCGGGGCCACCACGAGCATCTACGGCCACGTCGGCTTCTTCGCCCACTCCGGTAGTGGACCGCCGAACCCGGCCCTGCCCGGCCCGACGGTCCCGGCGGCCCACTACCTGGGGCCCGTGGTCAAGGCCGACGTGGCGGCAACCTACCGCGACCTGGACGTCTTGCTGTTCTGGGTGCCCAGCAGCCCGTTCGTGACGTCCGGCAAGACGTACGAGTACATGTCCACCGGTAAACCCATCGTCGCTGTTCACACCCCTGATTCCGCCGCCGGGGATCCGCTTCGGGGTTACCCGCTCAAGGCCTCCGTGGCGGCGATGACACCCGAGGCCATCCGGGACGCCCTGATCGAGGCCGCGCGCCTGGCTCGGACCAGCACCCGGGCCGACCACGAGGCGGCGTTGGCCCACGCGCGGCGGTTCGATCGGCGGGCCCTGCTCGCGCCGTTCGAGGCCCGGATGCGCGCCCTGGCGCGGCGCCACGTGGAGGTCGCCGGATGACGGACCTGCTCGTCGCCACGCCGTGGTACCCCACCGAGGACAACCCGTACGCCGGGTCGTTCGTTCGCGAAACCGTCCGTGCCCTGGCTCGGCACTACCCGCGCATCAGCGTCGTGCATGTGGAGAACCGGCCCCTGGGCGACCCGCGGGTCCCGTTCTGGTCCGACACGCCCGAGGGACGGGTGCTGTGGATCGGTGTCCCGATGGACCCGACGACCAGTAGGCACGGCATGATCCTGGCCCAACGGGAGGCGCTGGCCCGTCACGCCGGCGAGCTGCTGGCGAACGCGGCAGTGATCCACTGTCACACCGGAGCCCCCACCGGGGCCGCCTTGGTACCTCTGGTCGACCCTCAGGCGCGCCTCGTCGTCACCGAGCACGCGAGTTACCTCCCCCGGGTGCTGGCCGATCCTGTTGCCCTCGACCTCTACCGTACCCTGATGGAGCGAGCCGATGCGGTGACGAGCGTCAGCGCCCGGATTACCCGGCAGCTACGGGACGCCTTCGGGGACGCCCACCCGGTGACGCTGCTGCCCAACCCCACACCGCTGCACACTCTTCCGTCCAAGGACCTGATCAACCCGGCGATGTCGGCCTGGTTGTTCGTCGGGACACTCACAGCGCACAAGGGCGTCCGGCGGCTGGTACGGGCCTTCGCCGCCTGGGTGGACCAGACCGGTGACCCCGCCGCGCGGTTGACCCTCGTGGGCACCGCCCCGCTGGAGCGGGAGCTGACTGCCCTGGCCGCCGACCTCGGCGTGGCCAACCGGGTCGAGCTGCGCGGCCCCGTCGACCCGGCCCGGATCGCCGAGGTCTACCTCGAGCATGACCTGCTGGTTCACCTGTCCCAGGCCGAGACGTTTGGGCTGACCTGCGTCGAGGCCGCCGCCTGCGGGTTGCCGGTGGTCAGTACCGAGTCCGGCGGACCGCAGACCACGCTGGCGGTGCACGCGGCGTTGGGGCTGGCCGCTTTCCTACCGGTGGGTCCGGAGGAGGACATCGAACCGGTGCTGGCAGCGGTGCGCACCCTCGCCCTCACCGCCGACCCGGCCAACCTGGCGCTCTCCCGGGCCGATCTGGAGCGCCGGTACGGCAGCCGTGAGGTCGGGGACCGGCTCGCCGCGGTGTTGTCCGGACGACCCACCCCGACCCCACTCCCCTATCCCGGGATGCGGGTCCTCAGCATGGCGCTGACGACCAAGGAGGCGCAGGACGCCGAGTTCGCCCTGACCCTGTTCGCCGAGCTCGGCGGCGGCGGGGTGTACCTGGCCGGACGGCCACCGCTGGGGTGGCTGCCGGCGGCGATCCGGGTGGTCGACATCTCCGGCATCGAACGCTGCGCGCTGGTCCCCCGGGTCGAGCGGGCCCTGATCCGGGACGTCCCGGCGGCGGTGCTTCGGGCCGCTGAGCGCGGGGCCATGCTGCTGGCGGGCGCCGGCCCGAGCGGGGCTGAGCGGACCGACCGGGTCGGCCGGATGGGGACGCGGGCGGTGGCCCTGACCAGCCGGCTGCGGAAGCGTCATGCCACACTGGCCCGCCGGGTCCACGAGGGCCCCTACGACTTCGCCTGGCGCAACGTCGGGCCCTGGTACGTCGCCCGGAAGCTGGCCGCGGCCGGCACCCTCGCGGCCCTCGACCTGGACGCCATCGACTGCATCGCGCTGCCGGACGACTTCACCACGCCGATCGCCTTTCGGGCGCTGCAGCTCAACCCCGACCTGGTGGTCCGGCGTCGATGGAGCCCGGCTGACGTCGGCCGCCGCTACGTCGAGCTGGTGCTGCGGCCGGCGCACCCGGGCGATACCTGAGCGCCCGGGTGCGCCGGCCGAAGGGGCCAACTCCGGCATTCGGCAGGTCAGTCCCGACGGCCGCGCAGCACGGCACCTTTGGCGTGTGCCTGGTCGCGCAGGTCCGACTGGAACCTCAACATCCGGTGTCGCAGGTCGGCGGCCTGCGGTCCATCCCCAGCCGCCAGGATCCGAACCGCGAGCAGCCCGGCATTGCGGGCCCCGCCGATCGAGACCGTCGCCACCGGCACCCCCGCCGGCATCTGCACGATCGACAGCAGCGAGTCCAGCCCGTCCAGGTGACGCAACGGGACCGGCACCCCGATGATCGGCAGCGGGGTCACCGAGGCCAGCATTCCGGGCAGGTGCGCCGCACCGCCGGCGCCGGCGATGACGACGCGCAGCCCCCGCTCGTGAGCACGGCGGCCGTACTCGAGCATCTCGGCGGGCATCCGGTGGGCCGAGACCACGTCCGCCTCGAACGGCACGTCGAACTCGGTCAAGACGCTCGCAGCCTGCTCCATCACCGGCCAGTCGCTGTCACTGCCCATGACGACACCCACCAGGGGGGCTGCGCAGAGCGCGGGCCCGTTCATTCGGTGACCACCCCTGCCAGGTAGTCGGCTGCGTGGCGGGCCCGCTTGCGCAGGTCGACCAGGTCGTCGCCGCTGACGTTGACGTGCCCGAGCTTGCGTCCCGGGCGAACCCCCTTGCCGTACAAGTGCACCTTGAGCGCCGGGTCGCGGGCCAGCAGGTGCCGGTACGCCGGGTAGAGCTGCGGGTAGGACCCACCCAGCACGTTACCCATGACCGTCCACGCCGACCGCGGTTGCGGGTCCCCCAGGGGCAGGTCCAGCACCGCCCGCAGGTGTTGCTCGAACTGGCTGGTCACGGCGCCGTCGATGGTCCAGTGGCCGCTGTTATGGGGGCGCATCGCCAGCTCGTTGACGACGTACCCGTCCTGACCGGCGGCGTCGGTCACCTGGAACATCTCCACCGCGAGGACCCCGGTGACACCGAGCTCGCCGGCGATCCGCAGCGCGGCCTCGGTCGCCGTCGCGGACAGGTCGTCGGGAAGGTCGGGCGCCGGAGCCAGCACCTCCGTGCAGATGCTTCCGGACTGCACCGTCTCCACCACGGGCCATGCGGCGGCCTGGCCGGAGGGGCTGCGGGCCACCAGCACGGCCAGCTCCCGGGAGAACCCGACGAGCTCCTCGACGAGCAACCCGTCTGCCAGAGGACCGCCGTGACACCGGTCCCACGCGACCTGATCGAGCCAGTCGAGGGCCTCGTCGGCCCGCGCAACGACCCGGACCCCTCGGCCGTCGTACCCGCCCCGGGGGGTCTTGACGACCACCGGCCACCCGACCCGCTCGCCGAACTTTGCAAGCTGATCGATGTCATGGACGGCGGCCCAGCGTGGGCAACGCACGCCGATCGCCGACAGCCGGCGGCGCATCGCCAGCTTGTCCTGGGCGAAGCGCAACGCGGTGGGAGGTGGCTGCAGATTGACCCCGTCCGCCTCCAGAGCCGCCAAGACCTCGGCGGGCACGTGTTCGTGGTCGAAGGTGACGACGTCGCAGCCGGCGGCGAAGGCGCGGACTGCGGCCAGGTCGTCATGTGCTCCCACCGGAGCGCTGGGTACCACCAGGGCCGCCGAGGCGGACGTGGACTCGGCCAGCACACTCAGGGTCACGCAGAGGGCCACCGCCGGTGGCTGGCACATCCGGGCCAGCTGGCCTCCCCCGATGATTCCCACCACCGGGAAGCCACCAGGGGCACGTCGGGGGACGGTCACCCCCTCACCGTATCGCCTGCGCCGAGGCCCGTCCCACTCGCCGGACGCCGACCGGCCACACCGATGTGACGCGACGGATGCCCCGGGTCGACCCCGTAGCATAGGTGGCTGCCGGGTCCGGCCGCACCGGGGGCAGCTTGCCCACAATCCTGCAAGGCGACTGCTCCAACGCGACCGCCGTGAACTCGAGGAGATGCATGCCGACCCGCTCGAGGCTGGCCAGAAAGGTCGTCGACCTGTGGCACCTCATCCTCAAAGAGGCCGCCAAGTTCGGTGTGATCGGGGCCCTCGCCTTCATCGTCGACACGCTGACGTTCGCCTACCTCATCTACGGGATGCCGGGCCCCGGCGACGGCCCCTTGTTCGGGCACTACAAGATCTCCTCCGCTGTCGCCACCTTGGTCGCCACGCTGGTCTCCTGGGTCGGCAACCGGTACTGGACCTTCCGGGACAAGCGCAACGTCAAGCGCACCCGGGAGCTCCTGCTGTTCGGGTTCTTCAATGTCGTCGGGCTGGCCATCACGGTTGGCTGCGTGATGCTCGCCGTGGACGTGTTGGACCTGCGCGGTCTCGGCTGGGAGACCACCGCACGAAGCGTCGGCATCGTGCTGGGCACGCTGTTCCGATTCTGGACGTACCGCACGTTCGTCTTCCGCGCCGAACTCGAGGAGGACTTCGGCCCACTTGACGATCCCCACGCCCCCATGTCGGCGCCTGGAGCGGGCTCTCGGTCGCTCGATCAGCCGGCGTCCGCCGCGGACAGGAACAGCGCGAAGACGACCGGCTGACCCTGGACCAGCTCCAATCGTCCGCCATGGCTCTCGGCGACGTCGCGGGCCAGTCCCAGGCCGAGGCCGGAGCTCTTGGTGCTCACCGACCGCTCGAAGATGTGCGGGGCTAGCGCCGGGTCGATCCCCGAGCCCTGGTCGCTGACCTCGACGACCACCGACGGCCCGGACCGGCGAGCGTCGATGCGCACGGTGCCCTTGCCGTGCGACAGGGAGTTTTCCACCAGCGTCGACATGATCTGGGACAGTGCGACGATAGTGGATCGCACCCGTAGACCGCGCTCCCCGGTGACCCTGACGACCCGGTGATCCGCTCCGAACGCCGGCTGCCACTCCCGTTGCATCGCCGCCAGAACGGTGTCCAGCGACACCGAGTCCGGCTGGTTCTTCTTGCCCTGCCGGGACCGCGACAGCAGGGTGTCCACCGTGTCGGTGAGCCGCTCGACCTGCTCGATGGCGATGGTGGCCTCCTCCCGGGCCGCCTCCAGGTCGTCGGTCAGCGAGATCTCCTCCAGCCGCATCAGCAACGCGGTCAGCGGGGTGCGCAACTGGTGGGAGGCGTCCGAGGCGAAGTCGCGCTCCGAGGACAGCGACATCATCAGGTGCCGCGCGCTGGAGCTGAGCACCTGGGAGACCCGGTCGACCTCGGCGATTCCGGACTCGGTCGGGGTGAACCGCGCGTCGCCGGCGCCGAGCCGCTCGGCTTGTTCGGCCAGCGTGGTCAGCGGGACCGCGGCACGACGGGAATAGTGACATACCCAAACAAGGGCCACCAGCACCGTCAGCCCGGCCAGCAACGCCAGCCCGGCGAAGTATTGCCACGGCTCCACCAGGTAAGCCTGCTCGGGCGAGGACATCGCCCGGTCGTCGCGCAGTAACAGGTAGCCGACCGCCATCGACGGGACGGCGAAGATCGTCAGCGCGATGACCAGCGAAACCAGGGTGGTGCGGACCAGGAGGCGCTGCACGGTTCAGCCCGCGTCGTGCCGTTCGAATCGGAATCCCACGCCGCGCACGGTGCTGATGAACCGCGGCCGGGCCGCGTCGTCGCCCAGCTTTCGGCGCAGCACCGAGACGTGCATGTCGAGTGTCTTCGTGGAGCCGAACCACTGCGTCTCCCACACCTCGCGCATCAGTTGCTCTCGCGAGACGACCTTGCCCTGCTCCCGTACCAGCACCCGGAGCAGGTCGAACTCCTTGGCGGTCAGCTGCAGTTCCTCGTCGTTCTTGTAGGCACGGCGAGCCTGCGCGTCGATGCGGATGCCGCCGTCCTCCTCCAGCGAGCCCGAGGCGTTGCGGCGTAGCAGCGCGCGCACCCGGGCCAGAAGCTCGGCCAGCCGGAACGGCTTGGTCACGTAGTCGTCCGCGCCGGCGTCCAGGCCGACGACGGTGTCCACCTCATCGGCCCGAGCGGTAAGGATGAGCACCGGCGCGGTCCGCCCGTCGGCGCGCAACCGGCGACACACCTCCAGTCCGTCCATGGTCGGCAGGCCAAGGTCCAGGATCACCAGATCGGGATTGTCACGCGCAGCCTTGAGCGCGTCCAGGCCGTCGGCACGGGTCGTGACCTCGTATCCTTCACGGCGCAACGCGCGCGCCAGTGGCTCGCTGATGGCGACATCATCTTCCGCGAGCAGGACGCGAATCATGGGACCAGTCTAGGCATTCGGTGGCCTTTCAGCGCAGCGGCGAACCCTGGCGAGCCGGGAGCACTGATCACCTTATCGACCGGGCCAGCGAGGGGGGCGCTTCTCGTTAAACGCGGCCACCCCTTCCTTGCGGTCGCCGGAGAAGGCGGTAGCTCGCCAGCAGCCGTCCTCGACCTCCAATCCGGTGGCCAGATCGACATCTGAACCGAGCCGCATGGCTCGCTTGGCCTGACGCACCCCGACCGGGGAGTTGCCGGCGATCTGTGTGGCCAGGTCGATCGCCCGGTCCCGGGCCGCCCCCGAGTCGACCAGCTCGTCGACGACCCCGAGCTGGTGGGCCTGCGCCGCGGTGAGCCGCCGCGCGGTGAAGATGAGCCCGGCCGCCCGGGACCAGCCGATCCGGCGGGTCAGCAGCTGGGTTCCGCCACCTCCAGGGATGACCCCGACCGAGACCTCCGGCAGACCCAGCACGGCATTCTGACCCGCGACGATGAGGTCACACGCCAAGGCGATCTCGCAGCCGCCGCCGAGGGCGAAACCCTCCACCGCCGCGATCACCGGCATGGGCAGGTTGAGCACCCCGCCGTACGCGGCCCTGGCCACCGGACGCTGCGCCATGAGGTCGGCGTCGGTGAAGGAGTTGCGCTCCTTCAGGTCGGCCCCGACGCAGAAAGCCTTGGGGTGGGTGCTGGTCAGCACCACGCACCGGACGGTGTGGTCGCCGGACAGGGCCTGGCAGGCGCCGGCCAGCGCGATCGCCATCTGAGTGGACACCGCATTCATCGCACTCGGCCGGTCCAGGGCGAGTTCGACGACGTGGCCTCCGCCGCCATGACGGATGATCTCGACGAGCTGCTCGGCCGACGCGGGGGCCTGATGTTCCGGCATGGCTGCGTCCTCTCTGACGTTTCTGTCGCGGGCGGTTCGCACCCCCGGGTGTGTGCCCGGGCTATGGCGTTCGGTCGGTCCGGCCGGTCAGGCCGAGGGGCTGGTCGGCCAGGGCCGGTCCGAGGTGTCGTCGGGGTCGACGACGGCAATGTCGTGCCACAGCCCGCGCCTGGCGGTCTGGGTGGTCCGCCGCAACACCCACAGCCTGGTCGGCCCCAGACCCCGAAGCGTACGCGTGCGTAGCCGCAGCATGCGGAATCCGGAGACGGCGGTCAGAGCCTCGGCAGAGGCGTCATCGATCAGGACGGTGGAGGGGCGGGCCACGTCGGTCAACCGGCTGGCGCGGTTGACGGTTGTGCCGAAGACATCGCCGAGCTGCGAGGTTACCGGGCCGGTGGCCATCCCGACGCGCAGTTGCGGCATGTTCTCCTTTTCGCGCATCTCCTCGACCAGGTCCAGCGCGATCGCGGCGGCTGGGCCGGCGGTCTCGGTCACGAAGACCGCCTCGTCGCCGATGGTCTTCACTACCCGGCCACCGTGGGCTGTGACCACGTCGGTGGCCAGGGTGTAAAAGTGCTGGACCAGGTGGGTCAGCTGACGCTCCGAGAGCGTGCGGACCAGTGGGGTGAACTCCACCATGTCGGCGAACCCGACGGTGCGCACCGTTGCGGTGTCGTCGAGTGCCGGGTCGGATTCGGCCACCATCTGGGTGATGGCCGCAGCGAGGTGACGCCGCCAGGCGTAGACCAGGAGTGGCTCCAGCTGGTCGGCCAGGGCCACCAGCAGGTGCGACGCCTCCAGGGCGATGGGGAGATCCGCGCTCTCGTCCCGGCCGTCCTCGGCCCGGCGTTCGGTGACCATCTCCCGCACCACCGAGGTCTGCCACGCCGCCAGCCGATCGGCGCTGCGAGCCACCGCGCGGGTCATCGCCAGCGCCGTCTGTTCGTCCAGGTAACCGGCCCTGACCATGCGCACGATAGAGGTCAACGCCTCAAGGTCCGCGTCGGTGAACATAGAGTCGTCGTCACCGACCCGGGGGAACCCCAGGGCGTGCCAGAACCGGCGGGCGCTCAGCAACGAGACACCGGCCGCGGCACTGACCTGGCGCCGGGGCATCATCCGCGGGTGTCCTAGCAGCATCTCGGCGACGTCCATCACCTCGGCCGGTGCGGAGGGCACGACTGAAGGGGGCCCGTCCGTACCGGGTCCGGACCCATCCGAGCCCGTCACCAGCTCCGGGTCGACCATTCCCCGATCATGCCCCGGTTGGTGGGGTCCCGCGCGCGTCGTCCACCTGTGTGACGCGCGGGCGGAGGTGCACCACATCCGCGGCGGCGACGAGGCTGATCCCCCCGGGGCTCTCGAACACCAACCGGCCTTGGCTGTCGAGGTTCCGGGCGACCCCCCGGCGGACCCGCCCATCTGGGGTGGACACGGTCACGTCAGTGCCGATGGTCTGGCACCACCGCCGGTAGGAGCCGGTCAGCCGGTCCAGGTCGGTGGACCCAGCGACCCACCCGGCGTGGACGTCCGCCAACGCCCGGGCGACCCCGATGGCGATCGCCCGCCGGCTCACCGAGTGGCCACACAGCTGCAGGGACGTCGCCGTCGGCACCGGCAGGTGGCTCCGAGGTACCGTCACGTTAACCCCGACCCCGGCCACCACCAGCGATCCGACGACGTCACACAGGACCCCGCACACCTTGCCCCAGGGCAGGCCGGCACTGTCGGTCCGGGCCAGGACGTCGTTCGGCCACTTCAGCACGAACCCGTCGGGGCTCCCGGTCAGCGCGGCAAGGGCGTCGCGTACGGCCAGACCGGTCAGCAGCGGGAACCAGCCGAGCACGTCAGGCACCGCGGCCAGCGGCACGGTCGCCGACAGGGCCACCGAGGTGCCCGCCGGGGATTGCCAGGACCGCGACCGTCGGCCCCTCCCAGCGGTCTGCTCACCGGCCGCGACGAGGCGCCAGGGGCGAGGGTCGCGCAGCGACTCCGCGTTCGTCGAATCTACCGTGGCCAGCGCGTCCACCTGCTGCCAGGGCCCGTTCGGTGTGAGCAGACTGGCACGAAGAGCTGCTTGCCAGCCGGCCACGGACATGGACACCAGACTAGGCTGACGGCCATGACTGAAGCGGTCTCGACCGGTGTGTCCAACGCCCCCGATCTGCACACGACGGCCGGGAAGCTAGCTGATTTTCAGCTGCGTCACGACGAGCTCATGCACGCGGGCTCCGAGCGCCAGGTGCAGACGCAGCATGCCAAGGGCAAGCAGACGGCGCGGGAGCGGATCGAGCAGTTGCTCGACGAGGACAGCTTCGTCGAGCTGGACGGCTTCGCCCGGCACCGGTCCATGATGTTCGGCCAAGAAGCCAACCGGCCCTACGGTGACGGCGTCATCACCGGCTACGGCACCGTCGACCGCCGTCCGGTCTGCGTCTTCGCGCAGGACTTCACCGTCTTCGGTGGTTCGCTCGGCGAAGTGTTCGGCGAGAAGATCGTCAAAGTCATGGACCTGGCCATGAAGATCGGATGCCCGGTCGTCGGCATCAACGACTCCGGTGGGGCGCGGATCCAGGAGGGCGTGGTCTCCCTCGGACTGTACGGCGAGATCTTTCGGCGCAATGTGCACGCCTCGGGGGTAATCCCGCAGATCTCGCTGATCATGGGACCCTGCGCCGGCGGTGCGGTGTACTCCCCGGCCGTCACCGACTTCACCGTCATGGTCGACCGGACCTCACACATGTTCATCACCGGTCCGGACGTCATCAAAACGGTCACCGGCGAGGACGTCGCATTCGAGGACCTCGGCGGGGCCCGTACGCACAACACCCGGTCGGGGGTGGCGCATTACATGGCCACCGACGAGGACGACGCCATCGAGTACGTCCGAGAGCTGCTGGCCTACCTACCACAGAACAACCTGGAAGAGACCCAGGTGTACGAGTTCGATGAGGAGCCGCACGTCACGCCGGAGGACGAAGCACTGGACACCTTCATCCCGGATTCGCCGAACACCCCCTACGACATGCACACGATCATCGAAACAGTGCTCGACGAGGGGCACTTCACCGAGGTCCACTCCATGTTCGCACCGAACATCATTTGCGGCTTCGGTCGCCTCGAGGGTCGCTCGGTGGGCATCGTGGCCAACCAGCCGATGCAGTTCGCCGGCACGCTGGACATCGACGCCTCCGAGAAGGCGGCTCGCTTCGTGCGGACCTGCGACGCGTTCCACATCCCGGTCATCACATTCGTCGACGTGCCTGGCTTCCTGCCGGGCACCGAGCAGGAGTGGAACGGGATCATCCGCCGCGGCGCCAAGCTGATCTACGCCTACGCCGAGGCCACGGTTCCGCTGGTCACGATCATCACCCGGAAGGCGTACGGGGGCGCCTACGACGTGATGGGGTCCAAGCACCTGGGTGCGGATATGAACTTCGCCTGGCCCACGGCGCAGATCGCGGTCATGGGCGCCCAGGGGGCGGTGAACATCCTCTACCGGCGGCAGATCCTGGAAGCCGAGGGGGGCGGCCAGGACGTCGACCAGGTTCGCAAGCAGCTCGTCGACGAGTACGAACTGATGCTGGCCAATCCCTACGTGGCGGCCGAACGCGGGTATGTCGACGCGGTCATCACGCCGTCGACGACACGGGTGCAGGTCATCCGGTCGTTGCGGGCGTTGCGGACCAAGAACGCCCGGCTGCCGGCCAAGAAGCACGGAAACATCCCGCTATGAGCACCGCCGGTCCCGAACTCGAGCCGGGCCCCTCCGACGCGGAAGCGGCACCTGGCGTAGCACTGCCGGTGGTGCGGGTGCTGCGCGGGGTGGCGACGGCCGAGGAGGTGGCCGCACTGTCGGTGCTGCTGGCCGCCCTTGGCGAGGACGAGCAGACCCCTTCCGGCCAGCGACGCGGCTGGAGTCACCGCAGGCGCACCCTCAACCTCGGTGCGTCCCGCGGGGCCGGTTGGGGCAGCCTGCTGTAGTCAGCGCTGCCCGCCCGGATCCTGGGCGGCTGGCTCGGCCGCCGTGGTGTACTCCAGGCGGCCGCGACGGCCGCCTGGAGTAGCGTCGCCCTCGTGACCTCGACCCGACCGGTTGCGCCCTCCCCCCGACCCGCGACGCCGGTCGACGAGATCGCCGAGCAATACGTGGGGCGCATCGTGGCACTCAGCCCGATCCAGGCCACCACTCTTGGATTGGCCGGCTTGGACACCGACCTGGACGACCTGTCCCCCGACGGCCTGGCGGCGCTGTCCGACGCCCGCAAGGCCACGCTGACCCGCCTGGCCGCCGCGGCCCCACGCGACGACACCGACCGGGTCACCGTGGCGGCGATGACCGAACGACTCGGCCTGGACGAGGAGATCGACGAAGCCGGCCTGAATGCGATGGCCTGCAACGTCATCGACTCCCCGGCCCAGACGGTCCGCGAGGTCTTCGACGTGATGCCCACCAAGACCGCCGAGGACTGGTGGCGTATCGCCCGCCGCCTCGCGGCCATCCCCGAGGCATTGCGCGGCTGGAAGGTCTCGCTGACCGAGGCGGCGGGCCGCGGCTTGGTCAGCGCGAGCCGGCAGGTGTCCGCGGTCGCCGAGCAGGCGACCGACTTCGCCAGCCCCGATGGGTTCTTCGTCGCCCTGGGCAGGCGGGCCGACGCCGCCGACCCGCCGCCGGGTCAGGCCGTCCGCGAAGAGCTGACCACCGGGGTCGAGCAGGCCCGGACCGCCTACCGTGAGGTCGCCGAGTTCCTGCGCCGGGATCTGTTGCCCCGGGCGCCGGAGGCCGACGGGTGCGGTCGGCAACGGTACGACCTGCTGTCCCGGGGGTTCCTGGGCAGCCGCGTCGACCTGGCGGAGACATACGCCTGGGGTCAGGCCGAACTGGCCCGGATCACCGAGGAGATGCGGGTGGTCGCGGGCTCGGTCCGGAACGGGGCCGGGGTGGCGGAGGCCACCGCCGCCCTGGACCATGATCCTCGCTACCAGCTGCGAGGTACCGACGCGCTGCGGGACTGGATGCAGACGGAGGCCGACCGCGCCGTCGATCTGCTCGCCGGCCGTCACTTCGACATCCCGGACCCGGTGCGCCGGATCGAGGCGTGCATCGCCCCCACGCACAGCGGGGGGATCTACTACACCCGGCCGTCGGAGGACTTCAGCCGACCGGGACGGATGTGGTGGGCCGTACCACGGGGGGTAACCGAGTTCACCACCTGGCGCGAGCTGACAACGGTCTACCACGAGGGGGTGCCCGGGCATCACCTGCAGATCGGGCAAACCGCCTACCGCGCCGAAGCGCTCAACCTGTGGCGCCGGACGATGTCCTGGACCTCCGGCCACGGCGAGGGCTGGGCCCTGTACGCAGAGCGGCTCATGGATGACTTGGGTTTCCTGGACGACCCGGGGAACCGGCTGGGCATGCTCGAGGCGCAGTCGCTGCGCGCGGCCAGGGTCGTCCTGGACATCGGGCTGCACTGCGGCTTCCCGGCGCCGGAGCAGGTGGGCGCAGGTGCCTGGACCTATGACAAGGCATGGACCTTCCTGACAGCTCATTCGTCGATGGGGCGGGACATGCTGCGGTTCGAGCTGCATCGATACCTGGGATGGCCCGGTCAGGCTCCCTCGTACAAGATCGGCGAGCGGGTCTGGCTGCAGCTGCGGGACGAGGCCCGCGCCAGGCACGGGCGCGACTTCGACCTGCGTGCCTTCCACCGGGACGCCCTGGACCTCGGATCGGTCGGGCTGGACACGCTGCGGACCGCGCTGACCGCGTGGTGAACCGGTGGGCTGGAGCGAACAGTGGGGTGGCGGTCCCTCCAGGACGTCGTCCTGGTCGGGCATCAGCCAATCGGGTCCCGCTGGTCAGACCCGACCGGGCGTGGCGCAGCTGAGCAGGCCAAGGTCGGCTTTGAGCGTCAGCACCCGGCGCGCCGACGCGTCGATCCTTCTGGCGAGGCCCGGATCGCGATCGGCCGCTGAGAGCAGCGCCGAGGCCATGGGCCGGACGTCTGCACCCCGGACGGTGATCACCATGTCACCCCCGGCTGAGACGAAGCGGACCGCGCGCTGCCCTACCGGGATGCCGGCGACTGCTCGTGCCGCCCCGATGTCGTCGCTGATGACGACGCCGCGGAAACCCAGCCTGCGGCGCAGCAGGCCGTCGATGACCGCGGGAGAGAACACGGCCTGGTGCTTCGGGTCGAGTCGGGGATAGCGCGCGGACGAGACCATGACGAGTTTCGCCCCGGCGGCGATGCCGGCCCGGAACGGCTGCAGATGAGGGTCTGCGGCGTCAGTGCGGACGTCGGTGATGGAGACCGCGGTGACGTCGGTATTGCCGCGGATGCGGCCCAACCCTGGAAAGTGCTTCACCGTGGCGGCGACCCGGCCGGCCTGCAAGGCACGCACCGCGGTGGTCACGGTTCGTGCCACGGCACCGGGATCGGACCCGAACTGGCGGGAGAACCGGCCGATCGGCGCGTTCCGCGTCCCGACGTCCTCGGGGACGGTGTCGGCGACCGGTGCAAGGTTGACGGTGACGCCGGCCGTCCGCAGTTCCCGGCCGGCTCGGCTGAGCAGCCGGTTCAGATCGGCCGCGCTCAGCCGGCCTTGGCTTTCCCCTGTGGGCAGGGTCGTGAACCCCGCGCCCCTCAGCTGCTGGACCCGGCCACCCTCTTGATCGGCAGCCACGAGGGGGTCGACGCCGCGGGTGGCCTTCCGTTTCCAGACCCGGGTCCGAGCTGACACCGCGGCTATACTGCTCCACCCACCGAGCAGGAGGTAACCGCCCAGCGAGCCCGGTCGGTTGGCCGGCGCCGGGGGATCGGCCTGGCCGGCGGCTACCGCGACCATGAGCAGTTGTCCGACCTTCGTGGGTCGGTCCATCCGAGCCAGCGTGGTGCTCACACACGCCGAGACCGGGGAGGTCGACCCGGTGAGCCCCGCCATTCCGCCGGAGTCGGTCGACGTGGGCGCGAGGCTGTCCCGCAGCCCCTGGCTCGCGAGACTCGGCGGCCCCACAGGTTGCGGCGGCGCAGCACTGCACGCGGCGGTCACTGTGCCGGTGACGAGGGCGGCCAGCGCGCCGATGACGCCACTGCGTCGGGGCGAGCGGTCGGTGGGGCGTCGGGGCAGACATGGCGGTGAGCTCCGGGCGGGGCGTCGGCTGGGTGCGGACATGGGTTTCCTGGTCGTGGGCCGGACGGGGCGTCCCGATCATCGCAGACGGTAACCGTTTCCGATGGCCGTCCCCCCCAACGGAGTCGCCGCAGCCGGTGGCGGCGGCTGCCTCGGCGATAGTCTCTCGTGGTGCCGATCTCCCTGGTCCTCGCCTCAGCGTCGCCGGCTCGCCTGCGCCTGCTGCGCCAGTCGGGAGCGGACCCCGAGGTGGTCGTGAGTTCAGTGGACGAGGCCGCGGTTCTCGATGCCGCGACGCGCCGAAGCGGCGCGCTGACGGCGGCGGGCGCGGCCCTGCTCTTGGCGCGAGCGAAGTGTGAGGATGTCGCGGCCACCCTCACCGCCACGCCTGGTGCCACTCGAGCGCCGGCCGACCTGGTCCTGGGTTGCGACTCAATCCTGGACGTTGACGGTCAGTTCGTCGGCAAGCCCGCGACCCCGGACGAGGCGATCCGCCGCTGGATGCATCTGTCGGGGCGGCAGGCCACCCTGCTGACCGGGCATTGGCTGATCGACCTTCGAGGGGCAAAGCCACTTGTCGGCACGGGACGGCCCGTGCGTGCGGGACTGGGCGAGACCGCGGCGACGACGGTCCGCTTCGCCCACCTCACCGAGGCTGACATCCGCGACTACGTGGCTACCGGCGAGCCCCTGCGCGTCGCCGGCGGTTTCACCATCGACGGCCTTGGCGGCCCGTTCATCGACGGCGTTGACGGTGACCCGCACAACGTGGTGGGGCTCAGCCTGCCGCTGCTGCGCCGCCTCATCGAACGACTGGGTCTGCGGTGGGGGCAGCTGTGGCACCAGCGGGAATGACGCCGCTCGTCCGCTCAGCGAGGCCCTGCATTGTCGTTTTTGGTGTGTGGTGTGGGCGCCGAAACGGGGCCCCCCTGGTGTGTTGTGGGGGGCCCCGTTTGTGGTGGGTGTCCGGCGATGTCCTACTCTCCCACACCGTGGCCGGTGCAGTACCATCGGCGCTGAAGGGCTTAGCTTCCGGGTTCGGTATGGGTCCGGGCGTTTCCCCTTCGCTGTTGCCGCCGTGACAAGCGTGTGGTGTTTGTGTTTTCAGGTTTTGTATAGTGGACGCGGTGTGTGGTCAAGTTGTCGGCTTATTAGTACCAGTCAGCTACGCACATTGCTGTGTGTCCACATCTGGCCTATCAACCCAGTCGTCTTGCTGGGAGCCTCTCGCACTTGTGGTGCGTGGAAACCTCATCTTGGGGTGTGTTTCCCGCTTAGATGCTTTCAGCGGTTATCACGTCCGAACGTAGCTAATCAGCGGTGCCCCTGGCGGGACAACTGACGTACCAGTGGTTCGTCCATCCCGGTCCTCTCGTACTAGGGACAGCTCTCCTCAAGTTTCCTGCGCGCGCAGCGGATAGGGACCGAACTGTCTCACGACGTTCTAAACCCAGCTCGCGTACCGCTTTAATGGGCGAACAGCCCAACCCTTGGGACCTACTCCAGCCCCAGGATGCGACGAGCCGACATCGA
>DASQEP010000031.1:0-17492 GCA_035633615.1 Dermatophilaceae bacterium | reverse complement strand
TGTAGCGCTGCCCGTGCTGGCCCGCCTTCACGCCCGCCCCCGCGATGAGCATCGGGATCCGGTTGGCGGAGCTGTGGTCGTCCTCGTCGGCCGCGACGACCAGCAGACCCCGTGGTCGCGCCGGCCGGGTGCGGTGCCCATGCGGTCTTCGCCACAAGCGTGGGCACCTTCGGGCAATCCGGGGCCACCTTTCACAGGCCGGAATGAAAGAGCGAGCACACGTCGGCGAGTAGTGCGTCTATGCGCCGCCAAACGTGCAGGCTGGCGCCCGGGTTAGATCTGAAGGTGAAGCCGCAAGGCATCATCCAGCTGCGCCATCAGCTGCGCTGGAACGCGCCCGAGAGGTGGGCCGACGCGTTCGACCGATACCGACCGGATCTGCTCCGCCTGGGCCTTGGAATCCACCCGCAGGCCGGTCCGCTCGGCCGGCAGGGCGACCTGGAAGGGGTAGACGCGGGCCAGGTTGCTGGTGATGGGGACGACGGTGACCACGCCGCGGCCGAGCTGGGCGGCGGTGGCGTTCGCTCGGTCGTTGCTGACGATCACGGCCGGGCGGCGCTTGTTCGCTTCCGCGTCGCGGGCCGGGTCGAGGTCGACCAAGCGGATCTCACCGCGGAGCATCGGCAAGACCGTCGGCGGAGGTCTCCTCCCACGCCGCGGCGTCGCCGGAGGCCTCCCATTCCTCCCAGGCAGCGGCGTAGGCATCGTCGAGCTCGGGCTGCGCCAGCAGCCGGATGGCCCGCTGGACGGCCGCGGACCGGCTGGAGATGCCGGCCTCCCGGGCGTACCGATCCAGCGCCGCGACGTCCTCTTTTGGAAGGCTGATACTTAGCTTCATGGCCGCATCCTACTCCGGTAGCATCGAAATGCTACCTAGTTGCCCGAGGCGTGACCCCCAGATGCGGCACTCAGCCGCCTGCTGACCAGCGTTGTCGTTTGGCTTAGCAGGGTGCTCGACCGTGGCGTCGGGGCCTGCGAGGCTCTCGAGGGTGACGGGCTCGGGGGACTTCGAGTTGACGATGGGTGAGCTGCGGGCGGTCACCGGGTACTCATTGGGCCCGCTCCTGCTCGCGCTCGTCGTCTCGCAGTTCGCCCTCGCGATCGGCGGGGTGTTTGGTGTCGGGCTGCCCCTGCGGTCCCGGGGGTGGGGACCCCGAGCGCGGCCCACCCGGCGGTGCCTTGGGTCAAGGACTCCTTCTCCCCGGCCGGGTGAGTCGCGCCGGTGGCGCCGGCGCTGTGGTGGTGGTCCAGGATCGAGGCGAGGTCGGCCTCGGCGAACCGGGCGTGCACCGCGGCATGTCCCAGGGCCCAGTCCACGTCCTTGGCCTCGGACAGTTTCGCGAGGGTGACGGCTTGGGCCATCTTGACCCGGATCTTGGTGGTCCCGGCAGCGGCGGCCCCGGCCAGCCACAACCGGGCGCCGTCGCCGATCGCGAGGAACGCGGCCTCGGCACCGGTTACGGGCCAACGGTGTGCGCTCCAGCGCGCCCGGCGGGGCGGGCGGGAAGTGCGCGTCCTCGAGCCGCGGGGAGCCCGCGGTGGCGCGGCCGTGGCGGGCGACCACGACCGGCCCGTCCGCCCCGAGGTGCATGATGACCACCTGCTCCTGGCAGCCCTGCCCGTGGACCCGGACCCGGACCGTCTCCCCGAGCAGGGGGTGCGGGACCGGTCGTCCACCGTTCCGGGTAGCAGATGACAGACGTCGCTTCCGCTTCGCGGCCACATGATGCGGGTGCGACGTCAACCAGTCCGGGTCCTCAGTCAGCGATCACAACTGTCCGTCGGCGGCGCAGTCGTTCGAGGCCCAGGCTCGTGTATATGCCGACCGCCGAGGCCACCAGCACACAGCCGAGGCTGGTGGTTATCGCCAGTGCCGGTCCGCCGATGCCAATCACCATGACCATGGCGGTGACCGGCAGACGGTATCCGCCAGCAATGCCGCATGCTGCCCCCGATGCCCCGGCCAGGTCGCCGGAGATGCCCAAGTGCGGCGCGAATGAGCGGCCGGCGAGGTCGCCGATCGCAAGAAACGGCACGAAGATCCCTCCACAGCCACCTGCGGCGACCGCGGCTGTGGTGGCGACAGCGCGCAGGGCCGCGACGAGTAGCAGCAACCACGCGGGAGAGTCGAGTCCGGGGCCCTCGGCCCAGAGGATGGACCCACCACCGGGGCCGACCGCCGATCCATTGTCAGCGAGCAGCAGTAGCGTCAGAGTCGCGACGAGCATGGCGCCGGCACCGACCACGAGTCGAACGACCGGGGATGCCGTCCAGCCCTTCACCTGGTAGATGGCGGCTCCACTGAGAGCCGTGAGCACGCCGGAGAAGATGCCGACGTAGAGGCAGGTCTCGATGATCTGGAAGAGGCTGTCTGGCGCCACCTTCGGGGTGATCAGCCGAATCAGGTTCAAATCAAACGTGATGTTGACCAGCCAGCCGACGACTCCTCCGATGAGAGCGGCAGCAACACGGGCGGGTCGCAACGGCACCTGTCGGCGGCGACCAAGTTCGAGGATGAAGGCCGTACCGATGAGGGAAACCCCCATCAGCACCGAGACCCCTGCAGCACCTCCGGCGATCGCGGCACCCCGCAGCATCCGGCGCAGTTGCGGTCGGCTCTGACCCAACCACGAACCGGCGGCGGTGCCGAGGTGCGCCGCCGGCGACTCGGTGCCCATCGGAGCTCCGAGGCCCACGGTGATGATGATCGCAAGGGCCCGCAGCGGGGCCTGCCGCCACGGAAACCGTTCTTCGACGCCAGCCGATGACACGACGTCCCCGGTCAGGTCGGCCCGGGCGACATCCGAGGGGAACGTGCGCCAGGCTCGCGGGATCCGAGGGAGGTACCAGGCCCTGCGACGAATCTGTCGTGGCTGGCGCGAGGGTCGAGACGGCTGCGGGGCGCGGCGCAGGGCTGCCTCGTCGCAACCGATCACGTGCAGCACGAACGTGGCGGCGCCGAGCGCGAGTACGGGCACGGTGATGATGATCCAGGTGTCCTGCCGGGATACCACAGCGAGCATCTCCTTGATGAGCGTGGTGATCGCGACGATCAGCACCGCCCCCAAGGCACCGCCGAGCAGGGCCCCCACCGCGTAGCGCCCCACCGCAGGCCACCCCTCATCGTCAGGCCCACGCAGGGGAGCCACGCCGCCCGCGCCACCCATTGCGAGCTCGGGTGACTCAGGTCCATCAGCCATCTGCTTCTCCTTCACAGCCCAATGACCCACGGGGGGGTAAGGCAGGGACTACCAGCCAGCCGGCAGTCATCCATCAGCCGCACCGACAGCGCGAGTGCGGAGGGTGGGTCGACACCAGGCCCACGGTCATCGCCCGCACGATCACGAGGAGGTCGAACCAGGAGCTCGCCTCGTGGCCGTTGCCGACCACCAGCGCCAAGCAGACCGTGGGGCTCATCGTGTCGGCACGCACAATGCATGGCCGGCGGACCGGTCACGACGGCAAGCAGCATCAGCATCCGTTGCTGCCCCGGTCTTCCCGACTACGCACGATCACCACCCGGTCGATTGAACCGGCGAGTGCCCGACGAAACTCTAGGGCAACGGTATCCGGACGATGACACCCCGGCCAGGTGAGGACGCCACCGTGGGTGGCCAGAAGCACCACACGATGGGAGGTTCCGGGTTCCAGCCGATCGCCGCCATCGGCGTATTGCGCGTGTTATGTGCCTATGAACGGCAGCGGGTCGGCCGCCTCGCCGACCTCGCGGCCCGCGAGCTCATCAGGCGGCGTCGGGTCCGCACCGGATACAGAGGATCCGTACCCTGCTGGGGTCAGCCAGGCGAAGTGGCAGGGTGGTGGGTGGCAGGGCACCGCGGAACACCCATCCCCTCCAGGCGGTCGGTTCCGGCCCGGGGCGGGGGTAGCGACCCGCGCCACTGCGCGCCTACGTGGAAATGGCTTCTGCCCAGGTCAGGATGGTGTTGTGACGGCCCAACCCGGCGGTACCGCCCTGCTCCAGACGGTCACGTCGCTGCGGGAGCTCCTGTCCGACCTCGCTCTGCCACTCGACATCACCGGGGTTGAGCTGGCGCGCCGGGACCGTCGAGACCTGATCGCCCAGCTGGACGACTACGTCATCCCCCGGCTGGCTGATCTCGATGCACCGTTGCTGGCGGTGGTCGGGGGGTCGACCGGCGCCGGGAAGTCGACCCTGGTCAACACGCTGGCCGGGCGCGTCGTCTCGCGTAGCGGTGTGCTTCGGCCGACCACCCGAGCCCCCGTCCTAGTCCATCATGCCGACGACACGGCCTGGTTCACCACGCCCCGGGTCCTGCCCGGGTTGCGCCGGGTCACCGGTGCCGACCTGACCCACGACGACCCTTCGTCGGTGCGGCTGGTTGCCGCGCACGGACTCCCGGCAGGTATCGCGCTCGTCGACGCCCCCGACATCGACTCGGTCGTCCAAGCCAACCGGGAGCTGGCTCGGCAGTTGCTGGCCGCCGCCGACCTGTGGTTGTTCACCACGACCGCGGCCCGGTACGCCGACGCGGTGCCCTGGGACTTGCTGCGGCACGCCGTCGAGCGGGGAGCCTCGGTGGCCATCGTCCTCAACCGAGTCCCCGAAGAGGCTTTGGACCCGATCGGTGACCACTTGGCGGAGATGCTCAGCGACCGCGGCTTACGGCATGCCCCCCTGTTCGTGCTCGCCGAGACCGAGCTCACCGACTCGGGCCTGCTGCCGGAAGACCAGGTCCAACCCATCCGCGAGTGGCTGACCCGCCTCGGGCAGGACGCCCGCGCCCGGGGGCTCGTCGTCGGGCGCACCCTGGGCGGCACCCTCGATGCCGTGGAGCGGCGCACCACCGAGCTGGCCGAAGCCAGCTTCGCGCAGATTCAAACGGTCCAGGAGCTCGATGCGATCCTCGACACGGCCTTTCGGGACGCGCTGGCCGAGGTCTCCACCGGGATCAGCGACGGCACCCTGTTGCGCGGCGAAGTCCTCGCCCGCTGGCAGCAGTTCGTCGGCACGGGCGAGTTCCTCAAGCGGGTCGAGTCGCGGATCAGCGGGTGGCGAGATCGCGTCACCGCCGTCTTGACCGGGCATCCGGCTCCCTCACCCGAACTCGGCGAGGTGCTCCAGTCCGGAGTCGCCCAGCTCATCGTGGCCCACGCCGAGGGGGCCGCAATGACGACGGCGCGCCGCTGGCGGGCGGTGCCGGGCGGGGCTGCCATCGTCATCAAGCAGCCGCACCTGGCCCGGCTCTCGGAGGGTTTCCATCAGCGCGCACAACAGGAGGTCCGGGCCTGGCAGGGGGACATTCTGGAGCTGGTCCGGGCTGAGGGCAAGGACCGGCGGACCACCGCACGGTTGCTCGCGTTCGGGCTCAACGCGGTCGGTGTGGTGCTCATGCTCGTCGTGTTCAGTCACACCATGGGGCTATCCGGCGGGGAGGTCGGCATCGCCGGGGGGTCGGCCGTCTTGGCGCAACGACTGCTGGAGGCGATCTTCGGTGATCAGGCCGTGCGTGTTCTCGCCGAGAAGGCCCGGCAGCTGCTGGTCGACCGGACAACCGCCCTGTACCGGGGCGAGCAGGCCCGGATCGCGGACGGACTCACCGAGGTGCAGGTGGACGTGGAACAGCCGGAACGCCTGCTGGCCGCGGTGGCCTCGATGAGGGTGGCGCGATGACTCGCCGAGCGGCCCGGCTCGCCGCCGCCGCCCCAGAGGCAACCGCCGGTCAGCTTCGCGCCGCGGTGGAAGGGCTGATGGGGGCCCTCGACGAAGGAGCGGATGCCTTCCCGGTGCCAGCCCGCACGGCCGCCGAGCGGACTCTCGACAAAGCCGCAACCCGGCTGACGTTCGTCGGTGCGCACACCGTCGTGGCCTTCGTGGGGGCCACCGGCAGCGGCAAGTCGAGCCTGTTCAATCGTCTGGTCGGGGAAGAGGTCGCCGCCGTCGGCGAGCTGCGGCCGACCACTCGCCGTAGCAGCGCCGCCGTGTGGGGGCACGACGACGCCGGACCCCTGCTGGACTGGCTTCAGGTCAGGTCGCGGCATCAGGTGCAGCCCGGGCGACGGGCCCGCAGCGAGGGTGAACGGACCTTCGAGGGTTTGGTGCTGCTGGATCTGCCGGACGTCGACTCGGACGTCGCGGCCCACCGGGTCGAAGCGGACCGGGTTCTGGGCCTGGCCGACGTGTTCGTCTGGGTCACCGACCCGCAGAAGTATGCCGACGCACTACTGCACGACGAGTACCTGACCGCCGCGCGTCATCACCAGACGGTCACCCTGGTAGTGCTCAACCAGGCCGACCGGATGCGGTCCGACTTGGCCAATGCCTGCCGGGACGACCTGCGCCGGTTGCTGGCCGCCGACGGGCTGCCCGATACCGAGGTGCTGCTCGTCTCGGCGAAGAGCGGTCAGGGGCTGCCCGAGCTGGCCGAGGCGGTGGCCGGTGCTGTCAAGGCCGCGGACGCCGCCAGGGTGCGGTTGCTCGGCGACGTGCGGTCGCGGGCCGAGACCCTGCGCGAGCACGTGGCCGATACGGAACCGGAGATCCCCGCGAACCTGGAGGCAGAGTTGATCGGGGCGCTCGGGCGCTCGGCGGGGGTGCCGGTCGTGCTGGACGCTGTCGAGCGGGACTATCGCCGCCGCGCCCGGTTCCACACCGGGTGGTGGTTCGGACGGTGGGTCCAGCGGCTACGGCCCGACCCGCTTGCCCGACTGGGTTTGGGCAGGGGCACCCGGGCCGAAGCGGGCGTGCGGGGCGCCGCGGCCTCGGTCGATCCCGGCGGCGACGTGGCGACCCTGGTGGAGCGGTCCGCGGTTCCCCAGGCTCCGCCGACGGCTCGGGCCGCCGTCGACCTCGCCATCCGCAGGCTTGGGGTGGTGGCGGCCGACGGCCTGCCGGAGGGCTGGCGTGCCTGCGTCGAGCGGATCGTCATGCCGGATCAGGCTCACCTGGCTGACGCCCTGGACCAGGCGATACTGGCAGCACCGATCCGCCGGGTGCGACCGCTTTGGTGGCTGGTGTTCAACGCCATGCAGTGGCTCTGCGCGTTCGCGGCCGTCGGTGGCGCGATCTGGGCGCTGACCATGGTGATGCTGCAGCTGCCGGTGCCCGAGTCGTGGCGGGTGGGCATTGTTCCGGCGCCCACGCTGCTGGCCGTCTTGGGTCTGGTCCTCGGGCTGCTGCTGGCCGTTCTGGCCGGTCCTCTGGTCAGGGTGGGTGCCAGGCGCCGGCGGGCGGGCGTGCAGCGTGTCTTGTCGGGACAGATCGCCGAGGTGACCCGGGAGCGGTTGATCGCACCGGTACGGGCGGCGCTGGTGCGGCACGCCCGAACCCGTGATCACCTGAACGCCGCGCTCGGCCGGTAGCCGACCCCTTAGCCGGTCCACCTAGCCGGTCCGGTCGGTGGCGGTGGCCTCGGCGGGGTGGCGGCTCCGCCCGCTATCCACAGGGGGGGAGCCGCGGGCAGCGCCGACGTGCCCGGCGGCACCACTCTGGTGCTGACCCAAGGAGGGGCGGCATGAACGAGACCCTAGTGACAATGACCGGCAACGTGGTGGACCAGCCGGTGCGACGGACGACGGCGGCCGGAGTGCCGTTTGTGACCTTTCGCCTCGCCTCGACCGTACGGCACCTGGATCCCGGGACCGGACGGTACGCCGACGCGGGGACCAGCTTCGTCAACGTCAGCGCGTTTCGCCGGCTCGGTGTCAACGCGGACACGTCCCTGCGGCGCGGTCAGCCGGTCATCGTGTACGGCCGGCTGCGGGTCCAGCGGTGGAGCAGCGGAGAGCGGTCCGGCACGAGCGTCGACATCGACGCGCACGCCATCGGTCACGACCTGAACCGCGGCGTTGCGACATTCCAGCGCACCAGCCTGCTGGAGCAACATCAGCCGCCGACGGCCGAACAGCCGGAGGTGGGACCCGATGACGAGGCGGCCGGCGAGGTGCCCGCGGTGACGCCCGAGCCCGCCGAGGGCTGCGTCGTGACGGCGACTTGATCAAGCCGTTCCACGGCGCCGGCAGCCTCAGCCAGCGGGCGATCCCGCGAGCCGGCTGGGGCCGAGCCGGTCCGAGGCCGACAGATAGCCTGACGAGCATGGCCGAGTTCATCTACACCATGACCAAAGCGCGCAAGGCGGTCGGCGACAAGCTGATCCTCGACGACGTCACGATGGCGTTCTACCCAAGTGCCAAGATCGGCGTGGTCGGTCCGAACGGCGCCGGCAAATCGACGATTCTGCGGATCATGGCCGGGCTGGACCAACCGTCCAACGGTGAGGCCCGGCTGACCCCCGGGTACAGCGTAGGGATCCTCCTGCAGGAGCCCCCGCTGAGCGAGGACAAGACCGTCCTGGGAAACGTCGAGGAGGGCCTCGGCGCGATCAAGGGAAAGGTCGACCGGTACAACGAGATCTCCGGGCTGATGGCCGACCCGGACGCCGACTTCGACACTCTCCTGGCTGAGATGGGCCAGCTTCAGGAGGCCATCGACCACGCCGACGCCTGGGACCTCGACTCGCAGCTCGAACAGGCCATGGACGCCCTGCGCTGCCCCCCCGGCGACGCGGACGTCTCGATCCTGTCCGGCGGTGAGCGCCGTCGGGTCGCCCTGTGCAAGCTGCTCCTGAGCAAGCCGGACCTGCTCCTGCTGGACGAGCCGACCAACCACCTGGACGCCGAGTCCGTCCAGTGGCTGGAGGCCCACCTGGCCGCTTACCCCGGCGCCGTGTTGGCAGTCACCCACGACCGGTACTTCCTTGACAACGTCGCAGAGTGGATCGCCGAGGTTGACCGGGGGCGACTCATCGGCTACGAGGGCAACTATTCGACCTACCTGGAGAAGAAGGGCGAGCGCCTTCAGGTCCAGGGCAAGAAAGACGCCAAACTGGCCAAACGGCTCAGGGATGAACTGGAGTGGGTGCGCTCGAACGCCAAGGGCAGGCAGGCCAAGTCGAAGGCTCGGTTGCAGCGGTACGAGGAGATGGCCGCCGAGGCGGAGCGCACCCGCAAACTCGACTTCGAGGAGATCCAGATCCCACCGGGCCCGCGCCTGGGCAGCACGGTCATCGAGGTCGATCGACTGCGCAAGGGTTTCGGCGACAGGGTGCTGATCGACAACCTGTCCTTCAGCCTTCCACGCAACGGCATCGTGGGCGTCATCGGCCCCAACGGGGTCGGCAAGACGACCCTGTTCAAGACCATCGTCGGCCTGGAGCAGCCTGACGCCGGAACCGTCAAGATCGGCGAGACGGTCCAGATCTCCTATGTCGATCAGTCCCGCGCCGGCCTCGACCCCACAAAGACCCTGTGGGAGCTGGTTTCGGACGGGTTGGACTTCATCCAGGTCGGCAAAGTCGAAATACCCTCCCGCGCCTACGTCTCGCAGTTCGGGTTCAAGGGACCGGACCAGCAGAAACCGGCCGGTGTGCTATCCGGTGGTGAGCGCAACAGACTCAACCTCGCGTTGACCCTCACGCAGGGCGGCAACCTCTTGCTGCTGGATGAGCCGACCAACGACCTGGACGTCGAGACCCTTGGGTCGCTGGAGAACGCGCTGCTCGACTTCCCCGGTTGCGCAGTCGTCGTCAGCCACGACCGGTGGTTCCTGGACCGGGTGGCCAGCCACATCCTGGCCTACGAGGGCGATGACGACGATCCGTCGAAGTGGTACTGGTTCGAGGGCAACTACGCGTCGTATGAGACCAACAAAGTAGAGCGTCTCGGCGAGGATGCGGCTCGGCCGCACCGGGTCACCTACCGCAAACTCACCCGCAACTGAGGTCCCAGCACTCACCTCGGGGTCTGGGTGTACCCGTTGCTGGTGACCGCGGATCGGTCACCCGGTCACCGCTCACTGCTCACCGGTCGGCGAGGGAGCGCACGACGTACGGCAAGACGGTTGTCCGGCCCCGGGTGGAGGCGTAGCCGGCGACCCGGACCCGCGGCTGCACCGCCTCCACCACCACCCGGCCGCGTCCGAGACACACAGCCACGTGCGTGGCCACCCCGCCCGGACCCCAGAAGACGAGGCCGCCGCGCTGACGCGTCGGGAGGCCAGCGCCCTGCCTGCCTCGCTGTGATGGACGGCCAGCAAGCTGACGCCATGAAGGTCGTCAACACATGCTGTCGCCTTGCGGACGGGGGCCGGGGGAGAGGGCCGTGACGGCCGGAGTGTCGTTCAGATCCTGGGTGTGGCGCCCCCGGGATCCCCGGGATCTCCGGACGAGTACCCCTTGAGTCGCAGCATGCCTTCCTGGGCGACCGTGGCGATGTGCCCACCGTCCTCGGCGAACATCTTGCCGATGCCGAGCCCTCGGCCGCTGGAGGCCGACGGGGACACCTGGGTGTAGAGGATCCAGGCATCCGCCCGCGCCGGCCGATGGAACCACATCGCGTGGTCCAGGCTGGCCGGCCGCAGCCTCGGGTCGGCCCAGACGATCCGGTGCCGCCGCAGCACGGCCTCTAAGAGGGTGTAGTCCGAGGCATAGGCGAGGACGGCCGCGTGCACGAGCGGGTCATCCGGCAGGGTGCCCAGTGGGCGGATCCACACCGACTGCTCCGCCGCCGCCTGCCGACCCTGTGTGACGTAGATCCCGCCCTGACAGTGCCGCACGTCGATGGGCCTCCCCCGGGTCAGGTACTCCGCCCGGGGGCTGGTCAGACCGGCGAGCTCCTGCTCGACCGTCGGAAGCCAGGACGGGTCCGGGGCCGAGGGCATCGCGTCCTGGTGATCCAAGCCTTCCGCGGCGGTTTGGAACGAGCAAGCCATCGACAGGATCGGTTTGCCCTGCTGGATGGCGTGCACCCTCCGCGCCGAGAACGACGACCCGTCCCGCAGCACCTCCACGACGAAGCCGATGGGTGAGCTGCTGTCTCCGGGTCGTAGGAAGTACCCATGCAGGGAGTGCAGCACCCGCGTCGGCCCGTCGAGCGTGGCCACAGTCCGTCCGGCGGCGATCACGGCCTGAGCGACCACCTGGCCGCCGTATACGCGGCCGTGCGGCTGTGGCTGGGAGCGGGCGACGAATGTGGTGTACGTGGCGTCATCGCGACCCTGCCCAAGACCGGGCGAAGCGTCGTGAGCCAGGTCCGGATCGTCGGCCGCCGCCCGCAGGTCCAAGACCTCCAAGAGGTGGCTCAGCGGGTCGTAGTCGTCAGCCTGGTAGGGCATCCTCCCGTGCGGGCTGGTCATGGATCGAACATACCCCCGGGTCGGCGGGTCGGCGTTGCGGTCGGGACCTCACCGGGGCGCGGACCCGGGGTGCGGACTGTGGCGGACCCGGCGGCTGACAGCAGCGCCTGCGGGCCGGGTGGCCGGTCAGGAGCGCCGGGTCCGGGCACCCGCCCAGGCGGCGGCCGCGCCCACCGCGGCGGTCAGCGCCCACATCACCGCGAACGTCATCGGGGCCGGCGAGCCGGACACCGCCCCGGCGCCGGGCGCGGCCCCTTGGGCGACCCCGCCCGTCGCCGACCCCGGGTCCAGCGTCAGACCCGAGACCGCCGCCGCATACACGGCTGAGCACACCCCGATACCCATCGTGCTGCCCAGCACGTCCGACAGCTGCAGCGCCGACGACGCCCTGGCGTGCTCGGACTGCGCGGACAGCTGCAGGGTCAAGACCGAGGTAGACGACATGGCCAGCCCCATCCCCAGTCCGCAGACCCCCATAGCGGGGACGAACACCCAGGTCGGCCAGGACAGCGCGGCGACTCCCGCGATGGTGACCAGGCTGGCGGCGAGCGACCACCCGCCGGCGACGATGAGGGTCGCGGAACGCCCGAGGAAGGTCGACCGGCCCTGGGTGAGCGAGCCACCCGCCCACCCCACGGAGACCAACGCCAGCAGCATCCCGGCCTGCCCGACCGACAGGGCGCGCTGCTGAACCAGCATCAGCGGGACGAACGTCAGCGCCCCGTTCATGGCGGCGGTCAGCAGGAACCGGGCGGCGATGACCGAGGGCAGGCCCCGACGCAGCAACCAGGTGCCTGCTGGGACCAGGCGCGGAGCGGCCGCAGCCACCCCGGCCAGCCCGGCCACGGTGGCACCGACGGGTCCCGGCCGCGGCGGGACCAGGGCCGTGCTGGCCCATTGGAACACCCCGGCGCCGGCCGCCACCAGCACTCCCAGCCGAACCGTACGCCGCGCATCACCTGCGCGTCCCGCCCCTGCCGGCCCGCCGCCCGCGCCTGGGCCGGATCCCCAGCCCGAGCCACGCAGCGCCGCCCGCCTCACCCACAGCGCCGTCGCGATGAGCCCACCCGCTGGCACGACCAGCAGGAACACCACCCGCCAGGAGCTGACCTGGGTCAGCCAGGCAGCCAGCAGCGGGCCGACCACCGACGGCAGCACCCACGCGGCGGAGATCCATCCGAACACCCGGGGCCGCAGCCGCTCGGGGTAGACCAGGCCGATGACGACGTAGATGGCCACCACCACCAACCCTGCCCCGAGGCCGGCCACCACCCGTCCGGCCAGCAGCACCCACAGTGTCGGGGCTGCGCCGGCCAGCATCGAACCCAGGACGAACAGCGTCTGGCCGAGCCACAGCGACGGCCACGGCCCGCGGCCATCGATCCACGGGCCGGCCAGCACGATGCCGAGCAACTGGGCGGTGAACATGAGCGAGAACGCCAGGCCGTACTGCTCGCCGGCCCGCAACTCGACTGCCACCGTCGGCATGATGGTAGAGATGGCCATGGCCTCGAACGCAATGAGGCTGACCAGGCCGATCAAGGTCAATGTGACCGCTGTGAACACCCCCGCGAGCGGCGACCGCTCGCCTTCGACATCGGCAGCGGGACGCGGTGCGCCAGCTGGCGAACCGGACGGTCGGGTCACCCACCCACCCTACGGTGGGCCCAGGCTCGATTACCGTGGTCGGAGACCGGTCCATCGGCAGCAGGGGTATCGGGAGGGGTATGGGCGCACAGCGGGCGTCCGGTTTCGCCGAACGCCAGTCGGGGACGTCAGCGGCGACCCTGCTGGCGCGGTGGGTAGCGGAGATCCTGGCCCCGCCCGTCCTGGCTGCGGCCACGCTGTTCTTCGTCGCTCTGCGCAGCACCGCTCCAATCTGGGTTGCGCTCGGCTGGGGCCTGCTGACCAGCCTGTTCTCGGCCGTCCTGCCCTACGCGGTGGTGCTGGTGGGAGTGCGTCGGGGCCACTTCGGCGACCGCGAGCTGCGCCAGCGCCACGAACGACTCGTGCCCCTGCTGCTGGGGGTGGTCTCGGTCTTGGTCGGGATGGGCATCGTCCGTGCGCTCGGGGCGCCGCTGCCGATCCTGGCGACCGTGGCCGGCATGTTGGCCGGGCTGGTGGTGGTCATCCTCATCACGACCGTGTGGAAGGTCTCGCTGCACTTGGCTGTGGCATCCGGGGCCGTTGTCGTGCTGTGGCTGCAGTTGGGGACGGTCGCGATGGCGGCGGTTCCACTGCTGGTGCTGCTGGCGTGGTCGCGGGTGCGGACCGGCAGCCACACAGTCGCCCAGGCGGCCACGGGTTCTCTTGTCGGCGCCGCGGTGGTCGCGGTGGTCTACGGGGGGGTCATGGTGGCCGGCTGAGCGGCCGGTCAATTGCTGGCACCGGAGGCCGGACCGTCAGCGGGGCCTGTGCCGGATCCGGCCTCGTCGTCGGCGTTGACCAGGAACTGCGCCGCCTGGACCAGGTAACTGCGCAGCGCTACCTCGTCGGCGGCGGGCATCGGCTGGTCGAGGACCTCGTCCAGGGCGGTCGTCATGTGACTCAGCCACCGGTCCCGCATCAGCGGGGTGATCGCGAAAGGGGCGTGCCGGATGCGCAGCCGGGGGTGCCCACGCACCTGCTGGTACGTTCTGGGACCACCCCAGTACTGCTCCAGGAACAACCGCAGCCGTTCGGTGGCCGGACCCAGGTCTTGCTCGGGGTACAGGGCCCTCAGCGGCGGGTCGTCGGCGACCCCGCGGTAGAACCGCTCGGTGAGCTCGGCGAACATCCGGTGGCCGCCCATCCGCTGGTAGGGAGTCGACTCGTCCACCCCGGAAGTCTGGCACATGGCCCGACGTCGATCCGGGATCAGGCAGCCCCCCCCGGGGGCGTGGGCGGCGCCGGGCCGTTGGGCGTCCCCGGGGGGACCGCGCCACGGATCCCGGCCGCGTCCAGGGCCCGCTTGCCTCGTTCCAGGATCTCCCGCCGCACCACGAGGTTCTCGTTCGCGGCGCATTTGGCCACCACCCGGACGGTCATCACCCCACCGGAGATGGTCTCGACGCCGACCACCGTCGGCTCCTCCAGCAGCAGCAGGGACCACGGCTCGGCCTTGGACATCCCCGCCACCGTGTCTCGCAAAACGGCGCACACCCGTTCCGGGTCCTCCTGGTACGAGACGGGCAGGTCGGCCGTCGCCGTCGACCAGCCCTGTGAGGAGTTGGCCACCCGGGCGATGGCGCCGTTGCGGACATACCAGACGACCCCCTGTCCGTCGCGGATGCGGGTGATCCGCAGCGTCACCTCCTCGACCGTGCCGGCGACCTCGCCGGTGTCGATGACGTCACCTACGCCGTACTGGTCCTCCACGATCATGAAAATCCCGGACAGGAAGTCCCGCACCAGGCTCTGAGCGCCGAACCCGAGCGCTAAGCCGCCGACACCCGCCGAGGCGAGTAACGGCGCCAGCGGCAGCCCGACCAGGCTCATCACCATCAGGGCGGCGATCGTGCCGATGACGAAGCTGGTCATGCTGCGCAGCAGGGAACCGATGGTCGCAGTTCGTTGGGTCTGTCGTTCCGTGCTCAGCCCGGTGGCCTGCGCCAGGACCTTCCCGGCGCGGGCGCCTAAGCCGGGGCCGTGGGCATCGGCCCGCTTCACCGAGGCAGCGACCACCTTGTCGATAGCCCGATGCACCAGCAACCGCGCCAGCAGGGCGATCAGGATCGTCGCCAGGAGCAACGCCGGGGTGTCCGGCCAGTTCCAGGTCAGCGTCGAGGACTGGACGGTGGCGGCGCGCAGGTCCAGGGGAAGCACCGGCTGGGGTGTCATGCCGCCATTGTCCCGGCCGCCGAGGTAGCCGCTGCACCTGCCGGACGGGGCCGGCGTCGACGCGGACGAACCCAACCGCGGCGGACGGTGGCCCGTCGGGAGCCGGCCGTCGGCATAGGATCGGGACCCGACCAGAGGTGATCCACCGTTTCGGAGTAGCGATGTCGCGGAGCGAAGATGTCTGACCCCGTCGAGGCGAACCAGTCCCCGTCACCCGCTGTGGCTGCCCTTGCCCGCGCTCATGGGGTGGCCACGGAGTATTGGGACTGGCAGGGCCGGCACGTCCTGGTGTCCCGGCACACCATCGAGGCCGTGCTGGCCGCCATGGATGTGCACGTCTGCGACGTCGGGGCTGCCACGGCGGCACTGGAGGAGCTCGACCGGCGACCCTGGCGATTCATGGTCCAGCCGTTCACCCTGGCCCGGCACGGCCGAGGGGCCTGGGTGGGGGTACACGTGCCGCACGGGACCGGCGTCTCGGTGTGGGTGGACTTGGAGGATGGCAGCCGACGGGAGCTACCCCAGGTCGACCACTGGGTCGACCCCCGGGAGGTGGACGGGGTGCTCGTCGGAGAGGCCACCTTCGCGGTTCCGGACGACATCCCGATGGGATGGCATCTGGTAGGTGCCCGCGAGCACTCGACCTCCGCGGTGGCCACCGGGCAGCTGGTGGTGGTGCCCGACACGGTCCGGTTGCCCCCGGCCCTGGCCGATCACGGCGCGTTGGGGCTGATGAGCCAGGTGTACTCGGTGCGGTCCTCGTCGTCGTGGGGGGTCGGTGACCTGGCCGACCTCGGGGACATGGCGACCTGGTCGGCGCGGGAGCTGGGAGCCGACTTCGTGCTGATCAACCCGTTGCACGCGGCGGAGCCTGTACCGCCGATGGAGCCCTCGCCTTACCTGCCCACCTCCCGGCGTTTCGTCAACCCGCTCTATCTGCGCGTCGAGGACATCCCAGAGCTCACCTACCTGCCCGGCAAGGTGCGCACCGTCGTGTCCCGGCTGGCCACCAGGGCCCGCGCCCTCAACACGGCCGACAGAATCGACCGCGACGCTGCCTGGAAGCTCAAGCGTGCCGCGCTCTGGTGCGTCTTCCAGCAGGGCCTGGCCCCGCGACGGCAGGCCCTGTTCGACGCCTACTGCACCGCAGAGGGCACCGGGCTTCGGGATTTCACCCGCTGGTGCTCGCTGGCCGAGCAGCACGGTCCGTCGATCCTGGACTGGCCGGCGGAGCTGCTGGACCCGCACGGACCAGGTGTCGAGGCCGCGGTGGTCGACCTGGACGAGACGGTGCGGTTCCATACGTGGCTGCAATGGGTGCTCGATGAGCAGCTGGAGGCGCTGCAGCGGCAGTGCCGCGACGCAGGGATGTCCCTGGGGGTCATGCAGGACCTTGCGGTTGGGGTGCACCCGGAGGGAGCCGACGCGTGGCGACTGGGAGAGGCGCTGTCCCAGGGGGTCACCGTCGGGGCGCCACCGGACGAGTACAACCAGCGTGGCCAGGACTGGAGCCAACCTCCGTGGCGCCCCGACCGGCTCGCCGAGCTGGGCTACCACCCGTTCCGGGACATGATCCGCGCGGCTATGCGGCACGCCGGAGGGCTGCGGGTCGATCACATCATGGGGTTGTTCCGGCTGTGGTGGGTCCCCAAGGGCTTCACCCCCGCGAACGGGACCTACGTCCGTTACGACCACGAGGCCATCATCGGCATCCTCGCCTTGGAGGCGGAACGTGCCGGCGCCCTGGTCGTTGGTGAGGACCTCGGCACGGTGGAGCCGTGGGTGCGCGACTATCTGAGCGATCGCGGAATCCTAGGGACGTCGATCCTGTGGTTCGAGCGCACCGAGGAACGCCGACCGAAGGCCGCGGAAGACTACCGTCGGCTGTGCCTGGCCTCGGTGACCACTCACGACCTGCCCCCGACCGCCTGCTACCTGCGCGGCGAGCACATCGACGTGCGAGCCGACCTCGACCTGTTCACCCGCCCGGTGGAGGTGGAGCGGGCCGAGGATGAGACGCAACGGGCCGGGATGATCGAGGTGCTGCGCTCCCGCGGGCTGCTCGGAGCCGAGGAGACCGAGGACAGCCTGGACGCCACAGTCGACGCGTTGCACCGCTACCTGTCCTGGTCTCCGGCGCTGCTGCTAGGGGTTTCCGTGCCGGACCTGGTCGGCGACCGACGGATCATGAACCTGCCCGGGACCGACGAGGAGTATCCCAACTGGCGGCTGCCGTTGGCTGGCCCGGACGGAAAGCCGGTACTGCTGGAGGAGCTGATGGCCTCCAAGCGGGCCCGCCGTCTCGCCAGCTGTGTGCACCGAGGACGGAGGCCCTAGGTGGCTGGTGTCGAACGGGATGCCTGGGTGGCCGCGGTGATCGATCCAGGGGACTGTGGGCTGGTTAAGCGGGTGACCGTCGATTCCTGATCCAGTCGTCGGTCGCGGGTTTCGAAGCTGCTGGGCCGTGGCGGTGACGGTCGGTGGGTGCGCCGTTATCCGTGTG
>DASQEP010000030.1:0-73201 GCA_035633615.1 Dermatophilaceae bacterium | reverse complement strand
CAGCCAGCGCCCGGCGAGGTCTGATGGCGGCGCGGGCTGGCGGTTCACGGCTCGTCCTCAGCCGAGGTGGGGATGACGTAGCCGAACCGGAGTTGGGCTTTGGTCATCACCTCGGGGTAGGCGTCCGCGGTCAACCTTAGGTAGTACTGGGTGCCACGCAGGTCGGCGTGGCCCATGTAGCAGGCCAGGTAGGGCAGCATCACGGCCAGGTCCGCGCCGGCTGTGGCCCAACCTCTCAAGTTGGTCACGGCGAAGCCGTGGCGCAGCGAGTGCGGGTGAGGGCCGCCCGCGAAGTGGGGGATGCCAGCATCGGTCAGGTAGCCGCGGAACCGCGTGTATACGGTCGCCTGGTTGATCGGCCTGCCCGCAGCCCTGCTGTAGAACACGTAGTCGCTGCGTTCGGGGACCGGGTGAGCCGCCGCGGTGTAGGCCGCCAGGGTCGCGACGAGCCGGCCGGTGACCGGCACGGTCCGGCTTTGGCCGTTCTTCGAGTCGCGGATCCGCAGCGTCCCGGCCCGCGGGTCCACGTCCGCCAAGCTCAGGTTGAGCGCTTCGGAGATCCTCAGCCCGGCGCCGTACAAGACTCTGAACAGGACCGGGTCGACCAGCGCCTTGTTCGAGTGGGAGGACATGGCCTGGGAGTCGATCGCGGCGAAAAAGCGGCGCACCTCCTCGTCGGTGAACACATACGGCGGCTGGTGGCGGACTCGGACCCGGGTTGCCGCGGCCGGGGTGTACGCGTCCCAGCCGACGGCTTGGGCGTGCTCGGACAGTTGCCGCAGCGCCAACTCGTTGCGCCTGACCGTGCTGCAGCGCAGATGCCGGCCGTAGAGGAACCCGTCGAGGGCTTCTTTGGTGATCGATCCGTCCGGGTAGCCCTCGCGCCGGCAGTGGTCCGCGAACTGGTGCAGCACCCGTTCTTGGACTGTGAACCTGTAACCGCCGGCGTGGCGCACAGCGATCAGGTCGGCGACCAGGCCCGGCAGCGTCATGTCAGGCACCGTGCTCACCCGCCCCGGCCCGTTCGATGGCGTCTTCGACGTCCAACGCGCAACAGCGCAGCCGGTCGACGTCGAACCGCAGGTAGTAGGCCTGGGTCGTATCGGTTGAGGCGTGTCCCAGGACGGCCGATACCACCGGAATCGGCGTGCCGCCCCCGATCATGGCGACAGCCAACGCGCCCCGCAGGGAATGCATCCCGCAGACCTGCTCCGGCGGGAAGTCAATGCCCGCACGGGCAGCGTGCCGTGACAGCCGGGAGGCGACCGAGGAGGCGCACCCGAACGTGTCGAACGGGTGACGGTGCTTGACGAACACCTTCGGGCAGCCGGTCTCGGGCCGGCCGCCTTGCAGGTAGTCGATGATCGCCCAGCCGACGTCCTCCAGCAGCGGCAGGTGGAGTGGTCGGCCCGTCTTGTGCTGGACGATCGTGATCTGCTTCGCCCGCCAGTCGATGTCGCCCAGCTCGAGGTGGCGCAGATCCGAGATCCGCAGGCCGAGCCGCGCGGTCGCCAGGATCATCGCGTAGTCGCGTTTACCGGTGGCGGACTGACGATCGATCGCGTCCAGCACCCGCCGGATCTCCTCCACGGTCCACAGGTGCGGCTCGGACTCGTGGCGAACGTACCTGTGTGGCGGCAGTCGATCCGCCAGACTGCACGGTGTTCGGTCCGTGGCGGCCAAGAAGGCCAGAAAGTCCGCCAGGCACGACCTCATCGCCGCGATGGTCTTGCGCCGCAGGCCGCGTTGGCGCACAAAGAAGCCCGACACGTCTCGCACGCCCAGCGCCGCCAGGTCACTGACGCCGACCTCGTCCAGGTAGCCCAAGAACCGGCTGACCACTCTGTCCTTGGCGACCACGGTCGCCGCCGCGTTGCCCCGCCCGCGGCACGAGGCAACGTAGTCGTCCCGCAGCCAGCGGAACCTGACCGGACAGCCGTCCTTCGCCAGAACCGCCGGCTGGTCGACCATGACCGTCCGGCCGGCCAGCGCGTGCGCCATCAACACCACCGGCCGCCGGACCACCTGGATGCCCCGGTCTGTGACCGACTCTCGAGGCGAATCCAACCTGACCCCGGTCTGATCCGCGATGAAGTCGATACACGCTTGGTCGCTTGCCGCGCCCAGGCCGCGCTCGGTCAAAAAGGCAGCGAACCGCTCCAGCACGACCCGATGGCGCCGGACCGTGCCCTCAGCCCGGCCAGCCTCGCGCAACACCATCACAACGCGGCCGACGACGGCCTCGACATCTGTCTCTCCCATGAGAATCACCTCTGCGTTCGGTACCGAATGAACAACAGACGAGATTCTTCGCCGCCACGAACCGCACCCAGCACGACCGCGCGCCAGCCCCGACATCTCTGAGCAGCCGGCTCGACTCGCTGGCACGTTGATACCGACCCCAGGATTATGCGGACAGAGCGCCCGCCAGCAACACCCTCACCAGCCAAAACACCCCGGCAGGGCGCATAACCCCGCCGTCCGCCTAATGCCTCTTATGTGGAATTCCCCATAAGCGCCACTACTTCGCGTCACTGCTGATCGCTTCCGGCCTGGACGTCAAGGTGGTCCAGATCAGGCTTCGCCACGCGACCGCGACTACAACGCTGAACACCTACGGGCACCTGTGGCCGGACGCAGACGAGTCCTCACGAGCGGCCGTCGCGGCGGCTTTGAGTGCTCGTGAGGACTCGTCAAGGACTACTGGGGCAGACTAGGCCACTGACCTGCGGGTTTGCTCACAGGTCGTAGTACATCTCGAACTCGTGGGGGTGTGGACGGAGGCGGATCGGGTCGACCTCGTTCTTGCGCTTCCAGTCCACCCATGCCTGGATCAGGTCCTCGGTGAACACGTCACCCTCAAGCAGGTAGTCGTGGTCGGCCTCGAGCGCATCGAGCACCTCCGGCAGAGATCCGGGGACCTGGGCAATCTGGTCGTGCTCCTCCGGCGGCAGCTCGTACAGGTCCTTGTCGATCGGTTCCGGCGGCTCGATCCGATTGCGGATCCCGTTCAGGCCCGCCATCAGCTGGGCAGCGAACGACAGGTACGGGTTGGCCGAGGGGTCCGGGATTCGGAACTCGATCCGCTTCGCCTTGGGCGAAGTTCCCGTGATCGGCACCCGCACGCACGCCGAGCGGTTGCGGGCCGAGTACACAAGATTGACCGGCGCCTCGTACCCAGGCACCAGCCGGTGATAGGAGTTCACCGTCGGATTGGTGAACGCCAGCAGGGACGGAGCGTGCGCAAGCAATCCCCCGATGTACCAGCGTGCCAGATCCGACAATCCGCCGTAACCTTGCTCGTCGTAAAACAGGGGCGTGCCGTCCTTCCACAGCGACTGGTGGGTGTGCATGCCGGACCCGTTGTCGCCGAACAGGGGTTTGGGCATGAAGGTTGCGGTCTTGCCCTCTTCCCACGCGCAATTCTTCACGACGTACTTGAACTTCATGATGTCGTCGCCCGACTGCTGCAGGGTGTTGAAGCGGTAGTTGATCTCCTGCTGGCCGGCCGTCCCGACCTCGTGATGGGACCGCTCCACGGACAACCCCACCTGGTCCATGATCAAGCACATGCGGTCGCGGGTGTCTGCGAAGTGGTCGACTGGCGGCACCGGGAAGTAGCCGCCCTTGTACCGAGTCTTGTAGCCGAGGTTGCCGCCCTCCTCCTCCCGACCGGTGTTCCAGGCGGCTTCGATGGAATCGATATAGTAGAAACTGGCTTGCGGCGAGGTCTGGAAACGGATGTCGTCGAAGACATAGAACTCGGCTTCCGCACCGAAGTACGCGGTGTCGGCGATACCGGTGGACTTCAGATAGGCCTCGGCCTTGGCGGCGATATTGCGGGGGTCACGGCTGTATGGCTCGTCGGTGAACGGGTCGACGATGGAGAAATTGATGATGAGGGTCTTCTCCACCCGGAAAGGGTCGAGGTAGGCGGTCTTCACGTCCGGAATGAGCTTCATATCGGACTCGTGGATTGCCTGGAAACCGCGGATCGAGGACCCATCGAAGGCCTGGCCGACGGTGAAGAAATCCATGTCGACTGATTGCGCCGGGATATTGAAGTGCTGCATGACTCCGGGTAAGTCGCAGAACCGGATGTCGACGAACTTGATGTCCTCGGCTTTGATGAACTCGAGAACCTCCGCGGGTTCGGTGAACAAACCAACCTCCTGTGATGGGGCCCGGGCAGCACATAACTGGCAACCGGTCAATGTGTCAGGGATGACGCTACCCAGCGGGGGTTTCTCGGTGGTGACTGCCGTGTTTCCCGTGTGTTACGGCACTCGACACGCCAGCCGGGCCGGCCACGTGCCGGGTGCCGCGCCGCTGGTCTTAGGCTTAGGGGGTGGTGGATCGCGAGGATGTCGGGTCATGGCTCGAGGGCCCGACCCCGGTGCACGACGACGACGGCTTCCCCGGGAAACGGCTGGGCCTGCCCGAGGCCGGCCCAGGATCGGTGGCCCGGCTGGGCCGACGCACGTTGGCGATCTTCGTGGACTGGATCGCCTGCTCCCTGATTGCGGCCGGGGTGCTGGGGTATCGGCTCGGCGAAGGCGGCGCGGGCGGGTTCAAGCCTTTGTTGGTGTTTGCCGTCGTCAACCTCTTGATGGTGGGCACGGCCGGGTACACCATGGGACACCGGTTGTTCGGCATGCGCGTTGAGCGTTGCCCCCGTGGGTACGCCGGACCGGTGCGCGCCCTCGTCCGCAGCGCACTGCTGTGCCTGGCCATCCCGGCTCTGATCTGGGACCGAGACGAGCGGGGCCTGCATGACCGTCTGGCTGGCACGGTTGTGCTGTGCACCAGGTGAACGGGGTTCGGTCGCTGTGCCGTGCCGTGCAGCGCTGATCGCGAGCGGACCCGCTGCTATTTGCGCATGCCCCGACCCATGGATCGGGCCTTCGCCGGGTCGACGCCGGGTGGGATGGACGGGCGTGCCCCACCCACCGACCGCAGTCGCTTGGTGACGGCACTAACCTCCGTCTTGGTCAGCCTCTTCGGGAGTTTCTTCAGCTTGCCGAGCAACTGCCGGTGGGCCACGACGTCGGTGCCCTCGCCCACGCCCACTCGCAACGTTGTGACCGGCACGTTCGGGACGAGGCGCTGGGTCCTTTTACGCTCGTTCTGCAGCAGCCGGGCGACCCGACCGGCGGGCCCCTCGCCGATCAGAACCACCCCGGGGCGCCCCACCGCCCTGAACAGCATCCCGGCTTCCGTCATGTCGGTGGAACGCCCGGCGTCGATGGCGACGGGCTGCTGCTCATAGGACCAGCCCCGGCGCAGTCCCTGCAGGGCTGCCCCGGCGCCGCCGGGTTGGGCCTCGAAGACCCGGTACATGGCCCGTTCGGCCCGCTTGCTGAGCAGGAAGGTGGCCGCAAGGAAGGCCAGAGGCAACGCGACGAAAGCGCCGTACACGGGCAGGTCGAATCGCGAACCGATCAGGTAACCAAGGAGTACGACCAACACGAACATGCCGACCATCCACACGCCGATCAGCGGGTCGTGTTGTCGGGTCAGCGTGTAGACCTGCTTGATCTGAGCCAGCCGCCCTTGCTTCTTGTCCCCTGCCGGGGGCTTGGCGCGGCTGCCGAATCGTCGTCGTGGGGCCTTTGCGGCGGTGTCGTCGGGACGCTGGCGAGCCATGTGTGTGCGGGCCTCCTAGGACGACAGGTCGATCAGTGAGTCATATTCGGGGCGACCGCGGCCTCGTCGCGGGCTGCGACCAGGACCTGCGCTTCCTGACGGGCCGGCGCGTACGGGCGGTCTACCACGCCGCGCAGATGCTCGGGGACCGGGCGGCCGGATCGCTGCATGGCCTGGGCCCAGAGTCGCCCGGCTCGGTACGAGGATCGCACCAACGGGCCGCTCATCACTCCGGCGAAGCCAAGGTCGGTGGCCACGTGCGACCAGTGCACGAACTCCTCTGGCTTCACCCACCGCGCCACCGGGTGATGTCGTGGGCCGGGCCGCAGGTACTGGGTGATAGTCAACAAATCGGCGCCGGCCGCCCGCAGGTCACGGAGGGCCTGATCGATCTCGTCGGTCTCTTCGCCGAGACCCAGGATGAGGTTGGACTTGGTGACCATCCCCGCGTCCCGGCCCATCGTGATGACGTCCAGCGATCGCCGGTAGGTGAAGGCGGGACGGATCCGCTTGAAAACTCGTGGAACCGTCTCCAGGTTGTGGGCGAACACCTCAGGTTCCGCCGCGATGACCTGGCTGACGAGTTCCGGTCGGGCGTGGAAATCGGGGATGAGGATCTCCACGCCGGTGCCTGGGTTGACGGCATGGATCTGACGGATTGTCTCGGAGTACAGCCAGGCACCCTCGTCGGGGAGGTCGTCCCGGGCTACTCCGGTGACGGTGGCGTAGCGCAGCCCCATGGTGTGGACCGACTCGGCCACCCGACGCGGTTCGTCCCGGTCCAGCGGGGCCGGCCGCCCGGTGTCGATCTGGCAGAAATCGCAGCGTCGAGTGCACTGCTCACCACCGATCAGGAAGGTCGCCTCGCGGTCCTCCCAGCATTCGTAGATGTTGGGGCAGCCCGCCTCCTCGCACACAGTGTGCAGGCCTTCCCGGCGCACCAGCGACCTCATGCCCGAATACTCCGGACCCGTGGTTGCCTTGGTGCGGATCCACCCGGGTTTGCGCTCGATCGGAGTCTGGGCGTTTCGAGCCTCGACCCGCAACACCCGGCGACCATCGGGTCCGACGCTCACGGATGCTCCTTGCCTACGCGCGGCTGCTGTGGGGTGACCATTGTCCAGGGTACGCGGTCAGGCCTACGGCTGCCCGGGTGGTTCGTTGGTCCAGAACCGGCTTTGCACATCCCGCAGGGTCGCCACGCTGCGGTTGAACTCCTCCTGCTCGTCGGGATCCAGGTCCAGCTCCACGACACGGCGGACACCCCGCCGGCCGATCGAGGCCGGGACCCCGATGTACACGTCGTGGTGGCCGTACTCGCCCTGAAGCAGCGCCGATACGGGCAGGGTCAGTTTCTGGTTCGACAGGATGGCCCGGGTGATGCGGGCCAGGCCCATGGCAATGCCGTAGCTGGTGGAGCCCTTGGCATCGATGATGTCGTAGGCCGCATCGCGGGTCTGGGCGAAGATCTCGTCCAGGTCCTCCTGGAGACTCGGCCGGGCGGCCACCCGTTTGGACAGCGACCGTCCGGCGACAGAGGCTGCACTCCAGACGGGCAGTTCAGAATCGCCGTGCTCACCGATGATCGTGGCGTGCACGTTGGTCGTGGCCACCTCGAAGTACTGGCCCAGGTTGAACCGCAGCCGGGCCGTGTCGAGGATGGTCCCCGACCCGATGACCTGAGCCGACGGCAAACCGGAGTACCGCCAGGTGGCGTAGCTGAGGATGTCCACGGGGTTGGTGGCCACCAGGAGAATGCCGTCGAACCCCTGTCCCATGACCCGGCCGACGATGTCACGAAACACCCTCATGTTGGTGTCGACCATGTCCAGTCGCGTCTGCCCCGGCTTCTGGGCGATACCGGCGCAGATGACGACCATCGCCGCATCGCGGCATTCCTCGTAGTCCCCAAGGGTGACGGTGACCGGGTTCGGCGCCCACGCCTCCCCGTGGTTGAGGTCCATCACATCGCCGTGAGTGCGCTGTTCGTTGATGTCGATGAGCACCAGTTCGTCGCAGGTTCCCTGGTTCACCAAGGCGAACGCGTAGGCCACCCCGACCGCGCCGGTGCCGACGAGGACGATCTTGTTCTCGACGTACTTCACGGGAGGCTCCTGGGGGTCCGGTGGTCACCCGAACTGTCGCCGCGTTGCGTGGGGGGTCTGCTCGGATGACGTGAGCTGGGTCAGGCTGGCAGGGAGGCGTCGGGCGCGCTCGCTCGGTCCAACTGCTCGCCGGCCGCGACCTGGGCGGGGTCGCCGCTCGGTTGGAGCACCTCCTCCAGCCGCGAGCGAATCAACGGCAGGATGTCCATGACGGTAACGACCCGTCCCGTCTCGAGGCTGAGGGTGGTCACCCCGGCATCGGTGATCCCGCAGGGAACGATGATGCGGCCCCAGGTCAAGTCGCAATTGGCGTTGAGGGCGAACCCGTGCATCGTCACCGCACGGCTGACTCGCACTCCGATGGCGCCGAGCTTTCGGGCCGGCCCGGAGGCATCTGCTGGGACCCAGACCCCGGTCCGGCCCTCAATCCGGCTCGCGTTCGGGACCCCCACGTCCGCGCAGACCCGGATCAGCATGTCCTCGAGGCGCCGGACGTAGCCCACCACGTCGACCGGGTCCGGCAGTCTGACGATCGGGTAGCCGACCAGCTGACCGGGTCCATGCCAGGTGATCTTTCCGCCACGGTCGACGTCGATGACCGGCGTCCCGTCGAACGGCCGCTCATGGGGTTGGGTGCGTTTCCCGGCGGTATAGGTTGCCGCGTGTTCGAGCAGCAGAACTGTGTCGGGCAGTTCGCCGGCCACGACGCGTGCGTGCACGTCCCGCTGGTGAGCCCACGCCGTCCGGTAATCGACGTAGTCGGGGCCGAAGCCGAGGTGTTCGAACCGCATGACGCTCACCCTACGCCGCGCCCGCTCAGCCGTACCCGGTCCGCTGGAGTCGCTGTGGACAACCACTCACATCTCCCAAGGCTGGGGATAACTGCGGCGCTCCGGCGGCGACTCGCGCAACAGTGACGAGGTGACTCCGTTCCCCAGCACACTCGAGCCACCACCCCCGCCTCACCCGGGGCCAGCGACCGGGCCGCCATCGCCAGGTGGCCTTGCCTCGTCGACAATGCCGCGTCTGCCTGGGCTCACCATGCTGCGACTGCTTGGTCAGGGCGCGTCGGGTCGGGTCTACGCCGCCCGTCGTGACCTGGACGGATGGCGCTGCGCGGTGAAAGTGGTCAGCGCCGACTCTCCCGAATCCCTGTCCCGGCTCCGGCGCGAGGTGGCCGTCCTGACCAGCCTCCGGCTGCCCCACCTCATAAGGCTGCACGAGGTGATCGAGCAGCCGGACACGTGCTTGGCCCTGATCCTGGACCTGGTCGACGGTGGGTCGGTTGACACGATCCTGCGCCAGCGGAGCCACTTGCAAGCGGGGGAGGTGATCACCATCCTGGCGCCGGTCCTGGCCACGTTGGCGGCTCTGCACCAACGGGGGGTCGTGCACGGCGATGTGTCTGCCGGCAATGTGCTGGTCGGCTTCGACGGACGCCCTCAGCTGACCGACTTGGGCGCTGCCCGATTTGTCGGCGAGGCCCACCAGGAGGTCGTTGCCACGGCCGGCTTCGTCGCGCCCGAGCTGCTCGACGGTGCACAGGCCAGCGCAGCGACAGACGTGTACGGAGCCGGTGCCCTTGCCTGGCTGCTGCTGACCGGGTCGCCGGCGCCGCACGGCGCCCTGCGCCCCAGCCTGGCCGACCTCGTCCCGGAGACGCCATCAGCTTTCATCGAGCTCATCGAGGATTGCCTGCGCGGGGATCCGGCACGCCGGCCTGGGGCGGAGGAGGCTGCTGAGCGCGCTCTGGCTGCGGCACCTGCCCGGCCGGTGGATGTGCCGGTCGGGTTCGACCCGGCCGATCACCTGACCCGGCGTATTCGGCAACTCGCCGATCACGTCGAGGCGGCGGACCCGTTCGGCGTCCTCGGGGGGTCCGGCCACGCCAGTGGGGCGGAGGACACCCACGTCGGCCGAGGCCACACCCACGGCAACCGGGGTGCCCGAGGCGCCATCCAGGGCCGTCACCGAGCGGCTCCTCCCAGGCGGCCACCGGGGCGGCGCGATCGAGTGGCAACCGGGTTGGCGGCCACCCCCGCGGGCTCGCCCTCCCCATCGGCCGACCTGCCGTCGCCTGCCCCGGCAGGCCCCGTCGGGGCCCGTCGCTGGGCAGCGACCAGCCCAGGTCGGGGCGGCGCGGGGACGCCTTCGGGGGTGCTCGCCGGCGTAACGGTGGCATGCATGGCCGTCCTGGCCACCTTGGCCTGGACCATCTGGGGCTGGAGCAGTCGTGGCGTGAAGACCGGCGAGCCGCTCGCCCAGGAGGCGACGCCGGCCCGGGAAGCCCCGAATGCGGCGTCGGGGCCGGCCCGCGCAGGCGTCGTCGTGGCCGGCGCGACGCAGCCGCCACGGTCGGGTTCAGCCTCTGCCGAGAACGAGGCCCACGGCAGAGAAGCAGACCCCTGGGCGACGTTGGCCGCGCTTGTCTCGGCTCGTGCTGAGGCATACGAGCGGACCGACCCCTCCCGGCTGGAGCGCGTGTACCAGCCGGGAGGTGCGGGCCTGCGTGAGGACACGGCTCGGCTGGAAGCCCTGCGCTCTCAAGGTGCACGATATGAGGGCGTCCGCTACGTGGTGCACCGTCGCGTCCGGACGGACCGCTCCGCCGGCATCGCCACCGGCGGTCCCTCCGGCAACTTCACTGGTACCGGCGTTTTGCGGGCGCAGGTGGACACCATGCCTTACACCGTCGTCTATCCCGACGGCCGCCGGCAGAGTCGGCCGGGCGTGCCCGGGGTGATTTGCGACGTGACACTAACCCACACGTCGCGCGGTTGGCGGATCGCCTCGGTGACGGCGGCGTGATCGCTCTACGAGGGGTCGTCGTGCCTCGCATCGTCTCCGGTGGAGTTCGTTGCGCCGTGGGTTCCGGTGGCGCTGTTCGGGGCGGCCGGACCGCCCGGGATATCCGAGATCGAGTCGCCCCCAAGAATGACTGGCTCCGGCGCCTACTCCGGGGCCGCGCCCACCAACCACGGCATAGCGGCCTCCAGGTCAGGGTGTTCGAAGCTGAAGCCCTCGCTGAGCAGCACCGTGGGGATGGCCCGCTGGCTGCCCAGCACACCCTCCGAAAGCCCACCCAGGGCCAGCCGGATCGCCGGTGCAGGAGCTGTCAACAGCGCTGGGCGCCCCAAGGCCGACCCCAGCTTCTGGGCGAACTCGCGCTGCCGGGCGGGGGTAGGTGCGACAAGGTTGACCGGGCCAGTGACGCCCGGGTGGTCGATCAGCCAGGTCAACGCGCGCACCTCGTCGACCAGGGTGATCCAGGCCCAGAACTGCTGACCCGTGCCCAGCGGTCCGAAAAGGCCCAGCTTCGCGAGGGGCAGGATTCGCCCCATTGTGCCGCCAGTGCGGGACATGACGATCCCACTCCGAGCCAGCGCAACCGGGTGTCGGGTGCGCGCGGCGGGTTCCGTCTGGACTTCCCACGCCCGGACTACCTCGGCAAGGAACCCACTACCGGGGGCACTGCCCTCGGTGAGAGTCTCCTCGCCACGATCGTCGCCGTAGAAGCCCACTGCCGAGCCCGACACGAAGCGCACCGGCGCGGCCACGTTGACCAGCGCCTGAGCCAGCGTGCGCGTCCCCTCGATCCGTGACCGGCGGATCAGCGCCTTGTACTTGGCCGTCCACCGACGGTCGCCGATGCCCGCCCCGGCGAGGTGGACCAGGGCGTCGACGCCCTCGAACACCGAAGGGTCGAGCGGCTCCTCACCGGGGACCCACCGTATCTCCGCGCTGTTACGAGGAGCCCGGCGGACCAGATGCACCACCTCGTCGCCGCGGGCGAGCAGGTGGGTCGACAGGGCGCGGCCGATAAGGCCCGAAGCACCGCTGATGAGGACGCGTTGACCCATGTCACTACTCCTGATCGTTTGATCCCAGTCGATTCAAGTGGTGGTCGAATGGCAGGTGCCGCCGGACGAGGCGCTTCGCATCCGGCCGCTACCGGCCGCTCGGGTTTCGGGCGGCTGCCCGGAACGGGTTCCGCCGCTGCGGCATGCTGCCCGGGAAGATGGTTGTCCCCCGGCCATGGCACGGACATGTGCCTCTCACACCTCGAACGACCCCTCTTCCAGCCGCCCCTTCATCGCGGTCAGGAACCGTGCTGCGTCCGCTCCATCCACGATCCGGTGGTCGTAAGACAGCGCCAGGTAGGCCATCGATCGGATCGCGATCGTCTCTCCACCATCGGTGTCCTTGACGACCATCGGCCGCTTGACCACGGCGCCGGTGCCCAGGATCGCCACCTGCGGCTGGTTGATGATCGGCGTGTCGAACAGCGCCCCACGGCTGCCCGTGTTGGTGAGCGTGAAGGTGCCGCCACCCAGGTCGTCCGGGGTGATTTTGTTGGTGCGGGTCCGTTCGGCGAGGTCGGAGATCTTGCGGGCCAGGCCGGCAAGGTTGAGATCCCCGGCATCCCGGATGACCGGCACCATCAGGCCGCGCTCGGTGTCAACGGCCACCCCGAGGTTCTCCTGGCCGTGGTACACGATGCTCTCGCCGTCGACACTGGCGTTGACCATCGGGAACGCCTTGAGGGCCTCCACGGCGGCGAGCGCGAAGAAGGGCAGGAAGCTGAGCTTGACGCCTTCACGCGCCGCAAAGGTCGACTTGGCCTTGGCACGCAGGGTGGCCACCCGGGTCACATCGACCTCGACCACGGTGGTCAGCTGGGCGGAGACCTGCAGCGACTCGACCATCCGTTGGGCGATGATCCTGCGCATCCGCGACATCTTCTCCACGGTGCCCCGCTTCGGCGAGACCCCTGCGGGGACGGGCGGGTGACCCGCGATCGTGGCCGGAGGTGTTGTCACGGGGGTGGCCGGCTCGGCTGGCGGCGCGGCGGCTGCCTTGGCGGCGTCGAGGACGTCCTGCTTGCGGATCCTGCCGCCGACACCCGTTCCCTGGAGCGACCCCAGATCGACACCATGGTCAGCCGCCAGTTTTCGAACCAGTGGTGTCACATACGCCGACGCGTCCGCAGCGTCGCCCTCAGCCGGGGCGGCGGGCTGGGCCTGGGGCGCAGCCACTTGGGGCGCAGCCACTTGGGGCGCAGCCACTTGGGGCGCAGCCACTTGGGGCGCAGCCACTTGGGGCGCAGCCACCTGGGGCGCAGCCACCTGGGGTGCGGCTGGGGGGGCGGCCTGGGGCGGCGGTGGTGGCGCTGCCGGCTCTGGGGCCTGGACCTGGGGGGCGGGCGCCGCGGAACCGCCAATGATGGCCAACTCGGCACCGACCGGCACCGTCTGGTCCTCGGCTACCAAGATCTTGGTCAGAGTGCCCGCAACCGGGGAGGGGATCTCGGTGTCGACTTTGTCGGTGGATACCTCCAGCAGAGGCTCGTCGACGGCCACCTGGTCGCCCTCGGCCTTGAGCCACCGGGTGATGGTGCCCTCCGTGACCGACTCGCCCAGAGCCGGCATGGTCACCCGCTCTCCACCTGCGATTTCGCCATCTGAACCGGCCGGCGCAGCCGCCTCTGTGGATGGGCTGTCCGGCACTGGAGCCGGTTCTGGTGCGGCTTCGGCGGGCACGGGGGCCGGACGTGGATCATCCGGCGGGGCAGCCGCAGCCGGCTCGGCCTGGGCCGGTGCCGCGTCGTCAGCGTCGGCCTGAGCGGGCGCGGGTTCCGCCGAACCGGACGCGACCTCGGCGGCATCGCCGATGACGGCCAGTTCGGCACCCACGACGACGGTCTCGTCCTCGCCGACCAGGATGCTCAGCACGGTTCCAGCGACCGGCGAGGGAATCTCGGTGTCGACCTTGTCGGTGGAGACCTCGAGGAGTGGCTCGTCGACGGCAACGGTGTCTCCGACGTTCTTCAGCCAGCGAGTCACGGTGCCTTCGGTGACCGACTCACCCAGAGCCGGCATGGTCACACGTTCGGACATGTCTGTCAGGTCTCCTCGTCTGCGGGTACGCGGGTCAGTCTAGGGCGGCCTCGGCAGGCCTTCAGGCGTGTGCGTGAAGCGCTTTCCCGGCCAACGCGAGGTGGGCCTCACCGAGCGCTTCGTTCTGGGTGGGGTGCGCGTGGACCAGGGCCGCGACCTCGGCTGGAAGGGCCTCCCAATTGACGATGAGTTGGGCCTCGCCCACGTGCTCGCCCATCCGGGCGCCGACGAGGTGGACGCCCACGACGGGTCCCCCCGCCGACCGGACCAGCTTGACGAAGCCGGTGGTACCGAGGATCTGGCTCTTGCCGTTCCCGCCAAGGCCGTACTCGACGACCTCGACGTCCCCATACCGCTCCCGAGCCTGGGCCTCGCTGAGGCCGACCGAGGCCACCTCGGGATCGCTGTAGGTCACCCGTGGAATACCCGACTCCTCGATGGGGGTAGGTCGCAGTCCGGCGATGTCCTCGGCGACGAAGATCCCCTGGGCAAACCCGCGGTGGGCCAACTGCAGACCCGGCACGATGTCGCCGACCGCGTACAGGCCCGGCACGTTCGTGCGGCAGCACTCGTCGGTCACGACGAAGCCCCGGTCCATGGCGACCCCGACATCCTCGTAGCCGCAGGCCTCGGTTCGTGGGCCGCGGCCCACAGCGACCAGGAGTAGATCCCCGGCCAGCGGGTCGGCGCCGTCCAGGTGCAGCATGACCGCGTCGTCGTCCTGGGTCGCCCCGATGACGGACACCCCGGTGCGAACCGTGATGCCGCGCTTGCGGAAGGCCCTCTCAAGGTGCTTGGAAGCCGCCTCGTCCTCAGCCGGGACCAGCCTCGGCAGGGCCTCGACCACCGTGACCTGGGAGCCGAAGGAACAGAACACCGAGGCGAACTCCACCCCGATAACTCCGCCACCAAGCACGATCACCCGGTCCGGCACGTAGTCGAGCTGCAGCGCCTGCTCACTGGTCATGATGCGGCCGGCAATGTCCAGGCCGGGCAGGGTTCGAGGGTAAGAACCGGTGGCGGCCACGACGTGACGTCCAACCAGCCGGCGACCGTCCACCTCGAGCGCCGGAGGCGCCCCCGAGTCGCCACCGCCGGCGGGCACGAGCCGGCCGTGTCCGGGGATGTAGGTGATGCCTCGTCCCGAGACCAGACCCTGCAAACCCTTGAAGAGGCGCTCGACGACCCCGGCCTTGTACCGGTTCACCGACGCCATGTCCACACCCTCAAAGGTGGCCCGGACCCCGAAGCGTGCCGCGTCGCGACTTCCGTCGGCGATCTCCGCAGCATGTAGCAGGGCTTTAGTCGGGATGCAGCCCGAGTGCAGGCACGTCCCGCCCAGCTTGTCCTGTTCGACCAGAGCCACCGACATGCCCAGTTGTGCCGCACGCAGCGCACAAGCGTAGCCACCGCTACCGCCACCTACCACCACGATGTCGAACGTTTCCTCGGGCATGCGATCCACTCCTGGGGAGGTTGGCTCGGGCGGCGGTGCTGCACGTCGGTGTGGGAGTCGGTAAGGGACTGGACACGGGACTCGTTCTGTGTCGTTGTGGCACTCGTTTCACTGCGGGTTTGCGATTCCTGACGGCCTCGGTCATGGGGACTGAGCTCCGCTCCAGGAGGCGGTCGGGCTCGCCGACCCGCGCCGTCCGGCCATCCTCTCACCGCGGCATCGTCGCTGCAGCCAGAGAGACGGCGGCGGCGTCAGGGCCCGACCCGGCGCGGGGTTCTCTCGTCGCCGACTGCCCGCCCCTCGGCGAACGCGATGAGGGTGCGGACCGCGGCGCCGGTGCCTCCCTTAGGGGTGTACCCGTAGGGCTTGCCCTCGTGATAAGCCGGGCCGGCGATGTCGAGATGCCCCCAGGGCACCACGACGTCCGGGTGCGGTCCTCCGACGAACTCGCGCAGGAACGCAGCCGCAACCAGGCAGCCGCCCACGTTGTCCCCCGTGTGCTTGAGGTCGGCGACGAGGGAGTCCAGGTCGGCGCGGATCTCTTCGGGGATGGGCATCGGCCACACCGACTCGCCGGCGCTCGTGGCGGCGAGCGCGAGCTCGCCCTGCACGGCCTCGTCGTTGGCCAAGACCGCCGCGGTCCGGCGGCCCAGGGCGGTGATCGCCGCGCCGGTGAGGGTCGCGACATCGACAATGGCGTCCGGGTCGGTTTCGCCGGCTAGGCACAGCCCGTCGGCCAGCACCAGGCGCCCCTCGGCATCAGTGTTGATGACCTCCACCGTGGTGCCGTCTCGCATGGTCAAGACGTCCCCAGGCCGCTGTGCGGTGGCGCTCGGCATGTTCTCCGCCAGGCACAGGTAGCCGTCGATCTGGACCGGCAGCGCAAGTTCCGCGGCCGCCAGGATGGCCGCCGCCACCGCCGCGGCGCCGGCCATATCGTCTTTCATGGTGATCATTGAGGCGGCCGGCTTGATGCACAGCCCCCCCGAGTCGAAGGTGATCCCCTTTCCGACGAACGCTAACCGGGACTGCCCGGTGGTCGGGCGGTACCGCATGACCACCAGCCGAGGGGGGCGGCTGGAGCCCATCCCGACGGCGAGCAGGCCCGCGCACCGCTCCCGGGCCAGCTCGCTCTCGTCGAGGACATCGACTTCGACTGCTCCGAACTCGGCGGCACGCGTCACCACGGCATCTGCGAACGACTGCGGGGACAGCGCATTGGGGGCGGTATTGACCAGGTCACGGGCCCATCCCACAGCGCGGCCGAGGACGGCGGCCCGGACCAGCGCGATCTCTAAGTCCGGCCGGTCGGCAGCCGGGGAGGCAACCGGCGCCACGTGGATCGAGACTCGTGACACCGGAGGGGAGGACTTGACATGTCCGGCGATCGAGGCGGCCGGGTCGGAACCCTCCGTTGCTGCGTCACCGGACCCACGGGCCCCACCGGCGCCACCCGTACCCCGGTGGCGGGTGAAGTCGTAAGCCCCGAACGAGAAGCCCTCCGCGGCTGCGGCCACCCCCGGCTCGTCGTCGGATGGTGGCAGCAACGCTGCCGACGGGCGCCCCGCCACTGCCCGCGCCGCGGCTCCCGCGGCTCGACGAACCGACTCCGGTGCCGTGGCCGCGGCACTGGTGTGGCCGCCCAGTCCCGTCACCGCCACCAGCGGCGCAGCGACTCCGGGCACCGAAGCCAGCAACGTCACCTCGTCGGCCGCCCCCTTCGCCCGCAGCGTGGCCAGTGACGAGAGGACATGTTGCGACACCAAGGCCGGCAGTGGCGCAGCCGTACACAGTTCGGGCGGCGCGGGCGCAGGTGACCCGTTGGGGGGGCCGGTGGCCGGGTCACGAGGCCGGGCGAATACGACAAGCACATCGGCGACGGCGACCTCGGGGGCCTCGTCGGTCAGGGTGAGGATCGGCAACAGTGCTCCAGGGGCGTCGATGGGGGCCGGACCGGGCCGGGGGGCGCCATCTTGCTTCCGATCGGGTCTGGCGAAACGAGGGACCCCGGTAGCGTATCGACGGTGGGCACTATGTTGTCCGCCATGACCGAAACCTCACCGTCGAGCGCGGCCCCGGCCACCTCGGCCGCACCGGCCGCAGCCGAGGATCAGACCAGCTCCCGCCGGCCTGCAGCCGGAAGTGCGCGGGATGGCGCGCTGCAGTCGCCGCTCCACGAGCTGCACCTGGCGCGGGGGGCCAAGATGGCCGACTTCGGCGGGTGGCAGATGCCGCTGGAGTATGCCGGTGGCGGGGTGGTCGCCGAGCACACCGCCGTCCGGGAACGGGTCGGGCTGTTCGACGTCAGCCACCTCGGGAACGCCGACGTGAGCGGGCCGGGCGCGGCGGACTTCGTCAACCGGTGCTTCACCAACGACCTGCGTAAGGTGGGCCCCGGCAAGGCTCAGTACACCCTGTGCTGCGAGGAATCCGGGGGTGTCGTCGACGACTTGATCCAGTACCTGGCGGCCGACGACGAGGTGTTGCTGGTGCCTAACGCGGCCAATAGCGCACAAGTCGTCGAGATGCTCCGGGCCCAGGCGCCGCCGACGATCGAGGTTCGCAACCGGCACCGGGACTTCGCCATCATCGCCATCCAGGGACCGCGGTGCGATGCGGTCCTGACCGCGCTTGACCTGCCGATGGCGCCGGAGTACATGTCGTTCGTGGCGGGTCAGTGGCGCGGTACGCCGTTGACGGTATGCCGCACCGGGTACACCGGCGAGCGGGGTTACGAGCTGGTGATTCCATCGGAGCGAGCGGTGCAGCTGTGGGAGGGTCTCCTCCCGGCCGCGGCGGAGTTCGGCGGGCTGCCGTGCGGGCTGGCAGCCCGGGACACTCTGCGCACGGAGATGGGGTACGCGCTACACGGCCACGAGTTGAGTCGACAGATCACCCCCGTCCAGGCGCGAGTCGGCTGGGCGGTGGGCTGGAAGAAGCCGCAGTTCTGGGGGAAGTCCGCGCTGCAGGCCGAGAAGGCCGCCGGGCCGCGGCGTCAGGCGTGGGGGCTGCTGGCCACCGAGCGGGGCATCCCACGAGCCGACTGCCGGGTGCTGGACGCCGGGGGTGAGCCGGTGGGCGTCGTCACCTCGGGCACCTTCTCCCCGACCCTGCGCCGCGGCATCGCGTTGGCGCTGCTGGAGACGGGGGCAACGGCCGACGACGAGGTGTTCGTGGAGGTGCGGGGCAAGCGGGTTGCCGCTCGGGTGACCCGGCCCCCATTCGTGACCACCGGCGTCGGCTCCTGAGCTGAGGTCACCCGGCGGTGCTGGTGAGCACCGCCGCGGTGGTCAGGCCGACGGCCAGGGACACCTCCACCATCGCGCCGAGGACGTCGCCGGTCATCCCGCCGAGGCGGCGCCGAGCCCGCCCGAGCAGGAGCAGGGCGGCCAGAAGACCGGTGGTGGCGACGATCGGACCGTCCCACCAGCGCCCTTCGACGGCCCACCCGACCCATCCGGCCGTCAGCGCGACGATGGTCGTGGCGACGGCCGCACGACGAGGGGACACCGACGCAGCCATCGGCGCGCCGAGACCGTCGGTCCTGGCCGCGGGCACCGCGCGCAGGCAGCCCCAGGCCAGGACGTGGCGGGAGACCACCACGGCCACCCCGGCCAGGGCCATCCCGACCGGGGACGGTATGAGCGCGGCCAAGGCGGTCACCTGCAGCAACAGCGTGAGCACGATGGCCATCGCCCCCGACGGTCCGGTGTCGCCCGACCGCATCGCAGTCAGGGCCCGCGTCCGGTCTGGCCCGCAGCTGAGGCCGTCGCAGGTGTCGGCGAGACCGTCCAGGTGGATGCCGCGGCTGATCAGGACCGTGACGGTGATCAGGACGACCGCGAGCAGCGCAGACGGGACACCCACCCGCACTCCGGCCCAGACCATCACTGCGAGCAGGACGAGCACAGGCAGGAACGCCACAGGGGCCAGGATCATGGCCCAGCCGGCCACGACCCGGTCCACCCGCCGGGGGGGACGGACCGGGATGGCGGTCAGCGTGCCGAGCGCGAGCCGGGCGGCGTCGATTCCGGTCGACAACCGGCTCACCGTCCTCAGCACAGCGGGGCCGCTTGGCCGACGACGTCCTGGGCGGTCAGATCGACGGCGCGGCCCGCGACACACAGCACCACTCGGTCGCAGACGTCGGCCACCGCCGCATTGAGGATGCCGAGCTCGTCTCGAAACAACCGACCGGAGGCGCTGGCCGGGACCACACCTGCCCCGACCTCGTTGCTCACCAGGACCACGTGGGCGTCGGCTGCCGTGACGACCGTGACCAGATCCGCGCGGGCCAAGGCCAGCACCGCCCGGGCCCGCCGCGGGTCCGACCAAGCCCCGGCCTCGTCAACTAGGCGGGTCAGCCACGTTCCCAGGCAGTCCACCAGGACGGCGGCAGCGTGCGCTGTCCGGATGGCGGTGACCACGTCCGCGGACTCCACGGTCGCCCAGCCCGGCGGGCGACGAGTGCGGTGGGCGCGGATCCGCTCCGACCATTCCCCGTCCGCGTCGGTGGGGATGGGACCTGGAGCGACGTACCGCACCCCGGTGGCCCGGCTCAGCAGTCGCTCGGCGTAGCGGCTCTTGCCGCTGCGGGCTCCGCCCACCACCAGGACCGTGGTCACCGGGGCCGCACCAGCGGTGACGGCCACCGGCCACCGGCCCCCCGAGTCCTCGCCGAACGGGCCGACTTCACCGGAACTGCCCCGTTTCTTCGAACGCTGCCGCCCGCACCGCCCGCCGCAGAGTGGCCAGCGCGGCCGGACCGGCGACCGCCACCAGCAGGCACGTCAGCACCGCCCTCGGCAGGTCCCATCCGAGCGAGGTGGCCAGGTAGAACACCGCGTATCGACCGAGATTGGTCACCGGGTCGGCACCTGGGACGAAGCCGGCGCCGGCCGGCGCCCCCGAGCCTATGAACGGCCAGAACCACAGGTTCATCACCACCCCATACAGCAACCCCGCGATCAGTCCATAGGCGGCGAGCATCACCAACTCGGCGCGGCCGCGCAGCGCCGGCAGCACCGCGGCACCGAGGGCGATCCATCCGCTCGCGATCATCTGGAAGGGTGCCCAGGGTCCGATCCCACCGGTCAAGAAGGCGCCGAGCAGCAGTATCAACGCTCCCGCCAGGAAGGCCAGCCGGCCTCCCAGGACCCGCCCGGCAACCACGACGAGGAAGAACACCGGCTCCAGCCCGGCGGTGCCGGCGGACAGCAGTCGCAGGCATCCGCCGAGCGCAGCCAGGACCCCCAACACGGCCACCGTCTTGGCGTCCAGACGGCCCGAGGACTGCTCGGCAAGCAGACTGACCCCCAGCAACGACATCAGCACGGCGAACAGCCATGGGGCGTCCGTGCCGTGCGCCAGTCCGGAACGGGGGTCGACGAAGAACGGCCAGGTGAACGCCATCACCCCGACAAGACTGACCAGCAGGAGCACGAGCGTCCCCGGCCACGTGGCCGCGGGACCCACCGGGGACGTCGAGGGGTCGGCGCGGCGCCCGGGCGGGGCTAGGCGCTCCGGGGTCATGGCCGGGACTGCTCGCTCATCGTGAACGGTCACGGACGGCCTCCAGGGATCGGCGCACCGCGGCGACGGTGAGCAGCGGGATGGGGTGCAGCACGCGGGCCACCTGCGGGGCGTAGGCGGTGCTGTCGGCCAGGACGCTCGGTGACGGGTCGTCGGCGACTAGCTGACCGTCGGCCAGCAGCAGGACCCGGTCGGCGACCTCGGCGGCCAGTTCGACGTCGTGTGTGGCCATCACCACTGCGTGCCCACCGCTGGTCAGCGAGCGCAGGGCGTCGACGAGCCGGGACTTGGCGGCGTAATCGAGCCCGCGAGTGGGTTCGTCCAGCAGCACCACCTGCGGGCGGCGGCTCAGCACGATGGCCAGGGCCAGCGCTAGGCGTTGGCCCTCCGACAGGTCCCGCGGGTGTCGTCGTGGGTCGAGCGGCCCGGCGAGGTCTGCCAGCAGCCCCGCCGCGGTGCCGGCCGGGGCGTCCGCTTCCGCGTCGGCGTCGGCGCATTCCTGGGCGACGGTCTGCGCGTACAGCAGCGCGGACGGGTCCTGCGGCACCATCCCGACGAGGCCGGCCCGCCGAGTCGGGGCCAGCTCGGCCGGGTCCGCGGCGCCGATCCGTACCGACCCTGCCGCCGGCCGCAGTTGCCCGACCAGCGCCCACAGCAGGGTGGATTTGCCCGCCCCGTTGCGTCCCATCACGGCGGTCACCTCACCAGCCTGAACAGCCAGATCGACGCCGTCCAAGGCTCTGCAGGTGCCCAGTTGCACGGTGAGCGCGGTGGTCTGAGCCGCCGGTTGATCCGGCCGACCACCAGGCCCGGGAGCGGCATCCCCGGGCCCGGCCGGGTCCTGGCTGCCCAGCAGCCGTCGAAGCCAACGGCCGGTGCCGCCCATCGGGCCGGCCCCCGCTGCGGCGTGCTGGCGAGCTCGCGCGTCACGTTCGCTGTCCAGTAGGACGGGGGCCAACTCCGCGCGCAGCGGCCCGGCGCGTCGCCGGGCATCCCGGACTGACAGCGGCAGGGGATCCCACCCGGCCATCCGGCCCAGCTCGATAACCGGCGGAAACACCACCGAGCGGGCCATCGCCTCGGCTGGTTCCAGGGCCACGGTGGCCTGCCCGCCATGCACCAGGATGATCCGGTCGGCATGGTGGATGACTCGTTCCAGCCGGTGCTCGGCCAGCACCACGGTCAGGCTCAGGTCGTGGACGAGCCGCTGCAACGCCGAGAGCACCTCCTCGGCGGCGACGGGGTCCAGCGCCGAGGTCGGCTCGTCGAGAACGAGCACGTGCGGGCCCGCGGCCAGGACCGCGGCGATTGCCACCCGCTGCTGCTGGCCGCCGGACAGCTCACGCAGCAGCCGGTGCCGTTCGGTGGCCAGGCCCAGCAGATCGAGGGTCTCCTCGACGCGGCGGCGCATGACGTTGGGCCGCACCCCCAGGGTCTCCATCCCGTAGGCGATTTCGTCCTCGACGGTGTCGGCGACGAATGAGGCAGCCGGGTTCTGCCGGACGACCCCGATGACGTCGGCAAGGTCCCGGGGCCGGTACTCGCGGGTGTCCCGGCCGTCGACCACGACCCGACCGGAGAGGGTGCCCCCGGTGAAGTGCGGCACCAGGCCGTTCAGGGTGCCCAGAAGAGTCGACTTCCCGCTCCCGGTCGGTCCGACGACCAGGACGAGTTCACCCTCGCCGATGGTGACCACGGGGGTGGTCAACGCCGTCGTGGTGGCCTGCGGGTACCGGACCCGCACCTCCTCGAGGCGGATCACGACGCATCCCGGTGGGGTTGTGCGGGGGTCAGTACCCCGGCCAGCGCGGCCAGCACGATGGCCGCCACCGCCAGCAACGGCAGCTCCGGGGCGGCGCTCGGGTCGGAAACGGCGCTCATCCCCTCCCAGGTCCGCTGCTGACCCACGACGAACAGGCAGGCGGTCACTAAGCCCACCGCGACGACCAGCCACTCCGGGCCACTCCAGGGGTCCCGGCGGTAGTGTGAGCGCCGGTCCCGGCCCGAGCCGTACCAGAGCGACCCGGCCGCCAGGACCACCCCGCCGAGTAACACCGGAACACCCAGCACCGGGGGAGTGGCGCCGTCCAGCAGCCCATACAGGCCGGCCAGGACACCGACGACACCGAGCACGGTCATGCCGGTGGCACGATGCTGGCGGCGCGGGTCACGATGAACGGCCCTGCCGTAACCGCGTGACTCCATGGACGCGGCCAGGTCGAGGGAACGCTCCAGGGCGCCGGCGGTGACCGGGACGATGAGCCGGCCCAGCTCGCGTGGGCGATGACCGGAGTGGCCACGCAAGGTGCGGGCGCGGCGCACCCCGGCGGCGTCGATGACCAGCTGAGGCGCGTAGGTCAAACCTACGACCAGGGCGGTTCCCACGTCGTAGAGGGTGGCCGGCAGGTACCTCAGCAGTCTCCGCGGGCTGGCCAGCGCGTTGGCGGCACCGAGGCACGCCAGGATGGCGACCAGCTGCGCTGCCTCATAGGCGGTCACCAGCAGTGCCTCCCGGCTGACTTCACCCCCGATCCGGAGCGCACCGGCCCAGTCCGGCAGCGGCACCTCGGGCAGGGTGAGCACCACCGTGGTGCCCCCCACCCCCCCGCCCAGCAGGGTGGTCATGGCCAGCCGCAGAGCCAGTGCGAACGCGCCGACCGCGAGGAAGGCCAGCAGGACCCGGGACTGGCCGGGTTCCCGTCGTTCCAGAACCACCCAACCGACGACAGCGATGAGCAGCAGGAGCAGATAGGGGTTGGTGGTCCTGGACGCGGCGACGGCCAGGCACAGCGCCCACGTCCACCAGGCCACCGGGTGCAGCAGCCGTGGTGTGTGGGCGCCGTGCCGTGTGGTCATCGGCGGCGACGACGCAACGACACCAGCGCGGCGGCGGCGATCGCCGCGACGGCGAGGATGATCGCCACCCAGGGTGCGTTCGATCCGCCCGAGGTGGCGGCCTCGCTGCCCACCGAGGTGCTGGCCGAGGACCCGGGGGATGCGGGTGTGTCGGCTGTCGGGACAGCCGATCCACCGGCGGGGATGGCGGCGGGGGTGTCCGCGGCGGCAGCGGCCTCTGGCACCGCCGGCAGGGTGTCGGTGCAGCCGGCCCCGGCGGGGTAGCCATCGATGGTGCAGAGGAAACCTCGATCGGACCGGATCGGAGCGACCGCGGCCAGCACCCTGGCGGTGGTCGCCTTGGCGTCGACCACAGCGCAGCGAGCAGTCGGTGCCGGCGGTTTGCCACCCTCGCGGGCGTCGGCCGGGCGGCCATAGTCCAGGACGACCCCGACCCGTTTCAGCCCGGACGCGACCGGTGTCGAGCCGCAGACGGCCTCGAAGGTCACCACCGCCCGGGGGGTCCGCGAGGAAGCGGATTCCCCGCTGACCGCGAAGCGGAAGCCCTCGACCGACCCGTCAGCGGGGGTGTATGACTCAATGCCTTGCTGCGAGAGGGTCCACGCGCCGTTGGTCAGGTGGTGGTAGCTCCAGTACCGGTAGGCGGCCGCGTGCGCGGTGCCCGCGGTGCCGAGCACCAGCCCCGCGAACAAGGCGATCAGGGCCACAAAGGCCGCGGCGAAGCGACCCGGGTGGAATCTGGGCTGGTGGCGGTGGGCAGTCACACGGACCTCCTCCGAGAGCCCCGGTGCCGCGGAACCGGGAGCCTAGGGGGCGGCCGTCGCGGGCTCCGGTCCGCTCTCCACGACGGACATACAGGAGCCGAGACCCGGTCGGACGGTGCTCCGGCTCGCCTCGGCCGGATCGTCGATCCTGGCCGTCGGCCTACGGTTGCGGGACAGCGCCGGACTTCGACCGGCTTCCCCGCCTGTCTGGGCGTTCGGTAGCTGAACGCTCCCACTGTCCGTCGGCGGTGTCAAAGCCCACCGGACAAGCCGGAGGTGAGTTCGCACACCCTGCGTCACACGGGGGCAGACTACCGGCGTGAGCGCCCCCTTGCGACTGGGCTGCTCGCCGGGGACCTGCTCGACCAGCTCTTCGGCGACCCGTCCCGGGTCACCCGGTGGCGGGCTTTTGGGCCATGGTCGGGCCCTGGGATGTCGATGCGGGGCTGACCGCCGCGGCCGGAGTTCGGCGTTCGTTCTGGTCTTGGAGTGGGCGTCGTCAGCGGTGACCCGGGCGGGCCTGGCGGACCTCGCGCAGCGATGCCTGGGCAACTCAGCGGGACTGCGGGCCCGATCCAGGCGTCCGCAGCCGGCCTCGGGAGTCACCCCGGCGGACGGCTGAGGTTAGCCGAACCCGTCGATTCCTGGGGTGCGATCCCTGGTGCCGGGGTTGGGCTCATATGCCCAGGCTCAGCCCGTCCAGCCGGGCCACCGCCTCGGGCGCCCCGAAGACGTCCACCTGGGCCACGGATTTCCGCCCGAACGAGTACAGCACCAGTTCGCCGGGAGCGCCGGTGAGTACGACGCTGCCCGCCTTGGTCTGCGCGTGCACGGTCCGCCTACCCAGCATCGGCGCGACCAGGGCGATGCCGACGTCCGCCTTGCGGTAGAGCAAGGGCCCCATCGTCTTCAGCCGGGTCCACAATCCCTGGACGAGGTGACGTGGCAGATCCCGGGCGTGATCGGCGGTCCAGCCCGGCTGAGCACGTAGCACGTCCTCATGATGGACGAAGAACTCCGCGAGGTTGACCGCCTCGTCGGCGGCTCGCAGTCGCGTCGGCGCCCAGATCGGGGGACCGCTCCGGACCAGGTCGACCACCTCGGCCCAGGGCCGCCGGGCGTACTCACCCTGCACCGTCTTGGTGCGCCCGGCCAGCGCTGGGATGAACGCCCCCGCGAGGGCGTCCGGGCGACGCTCCCGAATGATGAGGTGGGCGGCCAGGTCGGCCGTCGTCCATCCCTCGCACAAGGTGGGGGCGTTCGGGCCGACCTGGTCGAAGGTGTCACAGAGGGCCTGACGTTCCTCCTGGGCGAGTTCACTCATGGGCTCATCCTCTCCCACGCCGGGCACAATGGGCCGGTGAGCCCGTCCACTGAGCCCCCTGCCGTCCCCTCTGCTGTCCCCCCGTGGTCGCGCAGCCCGCTCCCCCCGCAGTTGGCCCGACGCCTCAAGCGGGATTCCGCCGGGCTGGTATGCGCCGTCGTCCAGCAGCACGACACCGGCGAGGTGCTGATGGTCGGCTGGATGGACGACGAGGCCTTGCACCGGACCCTGACCGGGGGCCGGGTGGTGTTCTGGTCGCGAAGCCGCGGGCAGCACTGGCGCAAGGGGGACACCTCGGGGCACGTGCAGTTCGTCCGATCCGTCGCTCTGGACTGCGACGGTGACGCCCTGTTGGTGCGGGTCGAGCAAGTCGGGGACGCCTGCCACACCGGGTCACGCAGCTGTTTCGCCACCGACTTGGCGGCCGTGAGTGGCCGGCTGTGACGCCTGATGCACCTGGCATGGGACCGGCCGCAGAGCCCGTCCCGGACCTACGCCACGGCCACACCTGGCCGGACCTGAACACCTTCCTGCGGCTGGCCCCGAACCGCCGGGTGATCCCGGTGGTGCGCCGGCTGCTGGCGGACGCCGAGACGCCGGTGGGGTTGTACCGCAAGCTTGCCGGGGGCCGTGTCGGCACCTTCTTGCTGGAGTCCGCTGAGCACGGCGGGGTCTGGTCGAGGTACTCGATCATCGGCGCAGCCAGCCGGGCCGTCCTGACCGAGGACCAGGGGCAGGCGCACTGGATGGGCCACCCGCCGGCCGGGGTGCCGACCGACGGTGACCCCATGCTTGCCCTGCGCGACACGGTGGCCGCCCTGGCCACGCCGATGCTGCCTGGCCTACCGCCCCTAACCGGGGGTCTGGTCGGTGTGATCAGCTACGACGCGGTGCGCCGCTGGGAGCACGTCCCCTCCCGAGCCCGTGACGTTCTCCGGCTGCCGGAGCTGGCGATGATGCTCGTCACCGACGTTGCCGTGCTCGACCACGCCGACGGGTCCATCCTCTTGGTGGCCAACGCCGTCAACTACGACGCCACCGACGCCCTGGCCGGGCAGGCTCACGCCGACGCGGTGGCCCGGCTCGACCGGATGACCCACGACCTGGCCGGCGCCGCCAGTAGCACCGTCGCGGTTCTCGAACCCGCGGCCGCTGAGCCGGTCAGCACGTGCACCCCGGAGCAGTACCTGGCGATGGTCGAGGCCGGGAAGGAGGCCATCCGGGCGGGGGAGGTGTTCCAGGTGGTGCTGTCCCAACAGTTCAGCCTGCCCAGCCCGGGCGATGCGCTGGACGTCTACCGGGTCCTGCGGGCCTCCAACCCCAGCCCCTACATGTACCTGTTGCGCCTGGCCACCCCCGACGGCCGGGCCTACGACGTGGTGGGCTCCAGCCCGGAAGCACTGGTCAAGGTGACCGGGGATCGGGTGATCACCCACCCCATCGCCGGGTCCCGGCCGCGCGGGGACAGCCCTCAGGAGGATGTGCGGCTGGAGGAGGAACTGCGCGTCGACGAGAAGGAACGCGCCGAGCACGTCATGCTGGTCGACCTGTCCCGCAATGACCTGCAGCGGGTCTGCCTGCCCGGCACCGTCGAGGTGATCGACCTGATGCGGGTCCGCCGGTACAGCCACATCATGCACCTAGAGTCGACCGTCATCGGGCGGTTGCGTCCCGGGCTGACCGCCTACGACGTGCTGGCCGCGACCTTCCCCGCAGGCACCCTCTCCGGGGCGCCCAAACCCCGCGCGATGGCCCTCATCGATGAGCTGGAACCCAACCGTCGAGGCGTGTACGGGGGCGTGGTCGGCTACCTCGACGTGCACGGGGACCTCGACATGGCGATCGCGATACGGACCGCGGTCATCCTCGACGGGGTGGCGTACGTGCAGGCCGGGGGAGGGATCGTCGCGGATTCGGTGCCGGCCGATGAGCTCGCCGAGAGCCGCAACAAGGCGGCGGCCGCGATCCGGGCGGTGGCCAGCGCACCCGCCCTGCGAGCCATTGCCGAGGCGCAGAGCACGGGGCGGCCATGACCAGCCCGGCACTCACATCACAGTCGCCGCATGATCGCGCGCCCGCTACCCGGCTGTCGCGGCGACGTCTGGTGCCGCTGGGCTTGCTGTCAGCCGGCGTCGGGCTGCTCGCGGCCTTCCAACCCTGGGCCAGCGGGACCGCTGCGGATGTCGTCCTCGGCCGGGTGGTGGTCACGGGATCCGGCCAACAACTGGCGCCCGGGGTCGTCGGTGCCGCGCTCGTCGCCGCGGCCGGGATGGTGGCAGCCGCGATCACGGGACGGCTATTGCGTATGGTCAGCGCGGCCGCCACACTTTTGGGCGGGCTGCTGGGAATCGCCGCGTCGCTATCGGTGGCGCAGGACCCGGCCAGTGCCTTGCGCACGGTCGCCGGAACGGCGGTGACGCGGACCGACACGGTGATCACTGATGCGGCCATCACGTGGTGGCCCTGGTTGGCCGCCCTCGCCGCCCTGGTGACCGGGCTGGTCGGCGTGCTGGTGCTGGTCGCCGGACGCGGCTGGGGTGAACCGGGCCGGCGGTACGAGGCGCCGGGCACACCCCCCCTGGGGAGTGGCAACGATGCCACGGCCCACGCGTGGGACCGGCTTTCCGAGGGCGAGGACCCGACCGTCGGCCCGGCCCCGACTCGCGACCCGCAGCCTTGACCGGACGCCCGACCATGGCATTTCGGGGGCGCCTGGTCGGCCGGCGGCAGGCCAGCGGCTGACACAATGGCAGCAACCAGCCCACCCTCACGAGGAGCCCTTCATGTCTGACTCGCACGGCAACACCCCCGGACGCTGGACCGGGACGGTGGTGATCAGCCTGGCCGGACTGCTGATCTGCTTCGGCATCGTGCTGGGCAACCCCCCGCTGTGGATCCTGGGGATCGTCGTCGCCGTGGTCGGAACCGTCCTGTGGAACGTGATGGAGAAGTCCGCGGCCAAGAAGAGCGCCGGGCACCACTGACAGACCGGGCTCTACCGATCACCGCGGCGAGCTGACCTCACCGCGCCCTGCTGCGCTGTACCGGCCCAGTCCGCTCAGCGAGTCCGTACTGTCCCGGTCTGGCCGAACGTGTCCTCGACGCACTGCCGCTGCTGGTCGGCCGTCGGCAGGTTGGAGCAGTAGCGTAGATCGTCGAGGAACGGCAGCAGTGCTGCAACGACGACAATGCCGAGAACCACTCCAAGGACGCCGGTCACCAGGCCCCCGATCGCCAACCCGCGACCGCTGGCGCGACCCGCCCGGACTCTTCCGAGCGCCACCACACCCAGAATCACCGCGACCACCCCGAGCAGCGGGCCGAGGAAGGGGATGCAGAACCCGAGCACCGAAAGCACGCCGACGGCCAGCGCGGCGACCGCCAGTCCCCGACTCGGGCTGGGCGTGAACGGCGGGTACCCCCCGGCGGAGCCTGGGTACGGCTGCCCGTACTGCGGTCCGTACGGCTGCCCGGCCTGCTGCCCGTAGCGCGTCTGGTCCGGCTGACCGGAGGACGGCGGGTACTGACCGTAGCCACCGATAGGTGGCTGCTCGGATGAGGCGTACTGGCCATAGTGCGGCGCGACTGGGGGTTTGCTCGCCCCGGGGTACGACGGGACATCGTCGGAGGGGGCACCGGAGGGCAGCCGCTCCCCGTCGGCAGGCGGCTGTGCCCATGGGTTGCCGGTGCCCTCGTGCCCGGGCTGGCCGCCCGGAGGTGGCGGGCCAGCGGGTGGGGTCGACCCGGTCGGCGGGGGCTGCCAGGGTGCCGTCGGGTCCCGTTCGGGTGGTGGTCCCTTCGGATCGGACATGGCTGCTCCTCTTACGTTCGCACCGGGCGCGCCGGTGAGTGTGACGGCCTCGCCTGTCAGGAGGCTAGCCCAGTGGAGCCGCACGGACCGCACCCGCGGGGCCTGTGAACGGCGCCCACCTGCGCCGGTTACCGTGATCGGGTGAAGAGGTGGCCAGGCGAGCGGCACTCGGCCGAGACGCCCTTGCCGGCAGGCCCCCCGGCCGGCCTGGCGGCCGTAGCGTTATGCGTCGCCATGGCGGGGGTCGGCGTGGCCGCGACACTGGCCGTCCGGCTCAACCCCCCGGAGCGGGTCGGTTCTTGGGGCTGGTGTCCGTGGTTGGTGGTCACCGGGCGGCCGTGCCCGACGTGCGGTGGGTTGCGTGCGCTCTCCGCGTTGACCCACGGTGACCTGCCGAGCGCCTGGGCCGCCAATGGCTACCTCACCGCGACGGCCCTGTCAGCGGTCCTGGTATGGCTGGGCAGCCTGGTATGGCTGCTCACTCGCCGGCACGGCGCGCTTCGGCACGGTGCCCTGTCGGTGGCCGTGCTCGGCTGGGCCGTCGGTCTAGGCGTTTTCGGTGGTGTCCGCTGGATCGTGTCACCCGCCTGGTTCATTGCGTGACCCGCCCGAGGTCCCTAATCCTACTGGCCAGCCCCACGCCCGGCCTGGAGCCCACATCCCGGGTTGTCCACCCCCCGAGGTGGCCGTCTCACCAGCCGGACGCGTAACCGCAGTCACGTCTCGGCACGTGACCGGCCACGGGAGAAAAGGCGGGCGAGGTTAACCTGGCCAGGTGGGAACGGTTCTGGACGACATCATCGGCGGCGTGCGGGAGGACCTCGCCACCCGCCAGGCCCACACCAGCCTGGACGAGCTGAAGGAACGCGCGGCTCGGCGCGACCCGGCCCGCGACGGCGTCTCGGCGCTGCGCAACGACCGAACCGGGGTCAGAGTCATCGCGGAGGTCAAGCGGTGGAGCCCGAGTAAGGGAGCCCTGGCCATGATCGCCGATCCCGCCGGGCTGGCCCGCGACTACGAGGCCGGCGGCGCATCCGCGATCAGCGTCCTGACCGAAGCCAGGCGCTTCGGCGGCAGCCTGGACGACCTCGGCGCGGTCCGGGCCGCCGTCGACATCCCCGTGCTCCGCAAGGACTTCGTTATCTCCAGTTACCAGGTGTGGGAAGCCCGGGCCTGGGGGGCCGACCTGGTCCTGCTCATCGTGGCCGCCCTGGACCAGGACACCCTGGTCGGACTGCTGGAACGGACTCGATCGCTCGGGATGACCGCCCTGGTCGAGGTTCACGATGAAAGGGAGGCGGTGCGCGCGGTCGCCGCCGGCGCCCGGGTCATCGGGATCAACAACCGTAACTTGAAGACCCTCGAGGTCGACCGGTCCACGTTCGGCCGGGTCGCGCGGCAGATCCCGACCGGGATCGTCAAAATCGCCGAGTCCGGCGTGCGCGGACCGCACGACGTGCTGCAGTTCGCGCGGTGCCACGCCGACGCGGTGCTGGTCGGCGAATCTCTGGTCACCGGGGGGCAACCGCGGGAGGCCGTGGCTGGACTGGTCGCAGCCGGTGCGCATCCGGCCTGCCGTACCCAGGCGGACGCGTGACCTCGGCCCCCATGACGACAGCCGGGCGGTTCGGTGAGTTCGGTGGGCGATACGTCCCGGAGGCGCTGGTTGCGGCCCTGGACGAGCTCGACGCTGCCCGCCTGGCCGCGGCCGCCGATCCCGTCTTTCAGGCCGAACTGGCCCACCTACACCGCAGCTACACTGGCCGGCCCAGCATCCTGACCGAGGTTGCCCGGTTCGCGGCGCACGCCGGCGGGGCGCGGGTGTTCCTCAAGCGTGAGGACCTCAACCACACCGGGTCACACAAGATCAACAACGTGCTCGGTCAAGCCCTGCTGACCCGGCGGATGGGCAAGACGCGGGTCATCGCCGAGACCGGGGCCGGTCAGCACGGTGTGGCGACTGCCACCGCTGCCGCCCTGATGGGCCTCGATTGTGTCGTCTACATGGGACGCAGGGACACCGAGCGGCAGGCCCTCAACGTCGCCCGGATGCGACTGCTCGGCGCCGAGGTCATCCCCGTCGACCACGGCAGCCGAACCCTCAAGGATGCCGTCAACGAGGCCATGCGGGACTGGGTCACCAACGTCGGACACACCCACTACCTGCTGGGCACGGTGACCGGACCGCATCCGTTCCCGGAGATGGTGCGCGACTTCCACGCCATTATCGGCGTCGAGGCCCGGGCCCAGCTGCTCCACGAGGTGGGACGCCTGCCGGACGCAGTGTGCGCCTGCGTGGGCGGCGGCTCCAACGCCATCGGCATTTTCCACGCTTTCCGGGACGACCCCGGCGTCCGGCTCATCGGTCTGGAAGCCGGCGGACTCGGGGTAGCCTCCGGCAAGCACGCCGCCCGGTTCGCCGCCGGGAGCCCGGGCGTGCTGCACGGCGCGGCCACCTATGTCCTACAGGATGAGGACGGCCAGACCATCGAGTCGCACTCGGTGTCCGCTGGGTTGGACTACCCCTCGGTCGGCCCCGAACACGCCTTTCTGCGGGACAGTGGGCGAGCGCAGTATCGTCCGGTCACCGACGAGCAGGCCATGACCGCGTTCACGCTGCTGTGCCGCACCGAGGGGATCATCCCTGCGCTGGAATCCGCGCACGCACTGGCGGGAGCCCTGGACGTGGCTGCCGATCTCGGCCCGGACGGCATCGTGCTGGTCAACCTGTCCGGGCGGGGGGACAAGGACGTCGCAGTTGCCGCGGACTGGTTCGGGCTGATCGACCAGCCCCCGTCGTCGAGCACCCAACGGTGACCTCGCCACACCAGATGAGCCAGCCGGGGCCCTTTCCGGCGGCGCCTCGCCCGGCATACTCGCGGGTTCCGATTTCTGTACCGGTCTCGAGCCCGCTGACCCAGGCGTTGGCGGCGGCCGGTGCCCAGGGCCGTGCCGCCCTCATCGGTTATCTGCCGCTCGGATACCCCACGCGGGCACGGTCCATCTCCGCGATGCGGACGATCGTGGCCGCCGGCGCGGACGTCGTCGAGGTCGGGCTTCCCTACAGCGACCCGCTGATGGACGGCCCGGTCATCCAGCACGCCGCCCAGCGGGCCCTGGCCGGAGGAACCCGGGTCCGGGACGTATTCGGCGCCGTCGAGGCGGTCGTCGAGGCGGGGGCGGCGGCCGTGGTGATGACCTACTGGAACCCGGTGTTGCGCTATGGCGTAGAGGCGTTCGCCGCCGACCTGGCCCGGTCCGGAGCGAGCGGGCTGATCACCCCGGACCTGATCCCGGATGAGGCGGGGTCGTGGCTGGCCGCGGCCGCCCGGCACAGCCTGGATCCGATCTTCCTTGTCGCGCCGTCCAGCACCGACCGCCGGCTGGCCATGACGGCGGCCGCCTGCCGCGGCTTCGTCTACGTCGCCTCAACGATGGGGGTCACCGGCGTCCGCGACCAGGTAGGCGGCGGCGCCCAGGAGCTGGTCCGGCGGGCCCGGGCGGTCACCGACCTGCCGCTGTGCGTCGGTCTGGGGGTGTCCACAGGTGCCCAGGCCGCGCAGGTCGCCGGCTTCGCCGATGGGGTGATCGTCGGGTCCGCGCTGGTCCGGGTCCTCAGCGAGGACCCCGACCCGGTGCGCGCCGAGGATCGGCTCCGACAGGTGACTCTCGACTTGAGTGCCGGGGTGCGGCAGCGCCCGATCGAGCCCGGGGTGCGGCAGCGCCCGGAGGTCGACCGGTGAGCCGCGCCGCCGACGTCGGGGCCCCCCCACGCACCGACCCCGCGGCCCGCGCCCGCGACTGGATCGGGCTGGCGGCTCGGCTGGTACTCGGCGGCGCACTCCTCTACGCCGGGGCGCTGAAGGTGGGCAGCCCGCTGGTCTCTGGGCGGGCGGTGCAGGCTTACCAGATCCTCCCGTTCGACCTGGCCGCCTACGTCGGGTACGCGCTGCCTGTCCTCGAGCTGGTGCTGGGTGGGCTTATCCTCATCGGGCTGTACCTGCGCCCCGCCGCGATCGCGGGGACCGTCCTGATGGTGGTGTTCATCGCAGGCATCCTCTCCGCCTGGGCGCGCGGGCTGAGCATCGACTGCGGCTGCTTCGGTGGCGGCGGTGCCGTCGCCCCCGACCAAACCGCTTACGGCGTCGAAATCGCCCGTGACCTACTCCTCGCCGCCTGCGGGCTGTGGCTGGCATGGCGTCCGGATAGCCCCTTGCGCCTGGACGCCCGGCTGGCACGGCAGCGACGCTGATCCGACGTCCTCCGTGGGATCACATGAGTCCCAGCGACAGCCAGTACCCTTCCGATGACCAGCAGACACCATGACGCGCACAGGAGTAGTGGATGGCCTCCGGCAAACAGTCCCGCGCAGAGCGGCAACGGAAGATCGCCGCGGCCGCCCCCAAACAGAGCAACACCAGGCTCATCATCGGCGTCGTCATCGCGGTACTGGCGATTCTGGCGGCCAGCGGGGTGATCTGGGTCGGTGCCCGAGAGTCCGGCGGGGCGCCGACGGCGGGCAAGGACTTCCCAGCCGGCGCCACCGGCCCCGATGGCGGGATCGTCGTCAGCGGTGGCGGCGTCCTCAAGCCGGGCATCCCGACCCTCGATGTGTACGCCGACTTCCAGTGCCCGTTCTGCAAGGTCTACGACGGTCTGCTCGGCACGACGGTGGAGAACCTGGCCACCTCGGGTAAGGCCAACGTCGTCCACCACCTCAAGACGTTCCTGGACGCCAACCTGCGCAACGACGCGTCGAAGCGTGCCTCCAACGCCGCCGCCTGCGCCGCCGACGCGGGCAAGTTTCTTGCCTACCGCGGCATCGTCTTCGCCAACCAGCCCGCCAACGAAGGTGACGGGTGGTCCGACGAGCAGCTGCGCATTTTCGCCGACCAGGTCGGCGTCTCCGGCCCGGCCCGCGAGGCCTGGGACACGTGCGTCAAGGATGGCAGCTACCGCGGCTACTTACAGAGGGTGGAGGACGCCTCCTCCCGAGCCGGCGTGCTGGGCACCCCCACCTACCGGGTCAACGGCCAGAGCATGGATTTCAAGCAGGTCAAGGGTGAGCCGGACGTCCTGCCGACGTTCAACGCCGAGTACGCGCGCCTGACCGGCCTCAAGGGGGGCTCGAACACGTGATCGCGGCGATCCCCAGCCCGGAGCAGGGGGTCTGGTACCTGGGCCCGATCCCAGTGCGCGCCTACGCACTGTGTCTGCTCGTCGGGATCGTCCTAGCCGGCTGGTGGACCCGTCGGCGGTTGGTAGCCCGCGGATACTCCGGTGACGCCGCTCTCGACGTCGCCATGTGGGCGGTGCCGTTCGGCATTCTCGGGGGCCGCCTCTACCACGTGCTCTCCTCTCCGCAGGCCTACTTCGGGGAGGGCGGTCAGCCGCTGCGGGCCTTCCGGTTGTGGGAGGGCGGGCTGGGCATCTGGGGGGCGGTCGCCCTCGGAGCCGTCGGCGCCTGGATCGGCTGCCGTCGCAGCGGCATCCCGCTGCTGGTCTTCGGCGACGCCCTGGCGCCGGCCCTCGCCGTCGCCCAGGCCGTCGGCCGGTGGGGGAACTGGTTCAACAACGAGATCTACGGCGCTCCGACCACCGTGCCGTGGGCGCTGACCATCCACGACTGGGACTTCGTCGCGGGGCGTGCCGTGCTCGACGCCCAGGGCCGCGCGGTGGTCCTCGGCACCTTCCATCCGACCTTTTTGTACGAGTCGCTGTGGTGCCTGCTGGTGGCGGCCGTCCTGCTGCTCGTGGAGCGGCGTTACCGGCTGGCCCGTGGCCGGTTGATGGCCTTGTACGTGATGCTGTACACACTGGGCCGGCTCGTCATCGAGTCGATCCGGGTCGACGAGGCCAACCACGTCCTGGGCCTGCGTCTGAACGTATGGACCTCCATCGTGGTCTTCCTGTTCGGGCTCTGGTGGTGGGCCCGCCTGGCCTCTGGACCACCGGCGGCGGCACCCCTGGACGCCCCCGGCCCCGCCATGGTCGAGACCAGCGACTGCGCCGCCGCCCCTGACGCCGCTGCGAGGCACGTCGGGGGCGGAAACGCCGACGCCCGGGTCGTTCCCGGGGCCAAGCGAGCCGCAGACGAGCACTTCTCAGACTCTGATCCGGAACAGACCGGATAGGGTCCCACAGGGCGCGTTGGTACGCTTCAGACAGCACGGCCATCGTCGTCCCGGTGCCGCCACACTCCACCGAGTGGCCCTACTCAGTTGCAGGTCTAGGCCTGCCCGATCTCCTAAGACGGTGACGCCCCGTGTCCCGGCATGCCTTTTCGGCGCTTCCCGGCCGCCAGGGTCTTTATGACCCGGAGCTTGAACACGACGCCTGTGGCGTCGCCATGGTGGCCACCCTGCGCGGCACACCCGGTCACGACATCGTCAAGCAGGCCCTGACCGCCCTGCACAACCTCGACCACCGCGGCGCCACGGGCGCAGACCCGCTGGTCGGCGACGGGTCCGGCATCCTTCTACAGCTCCCGGATGCGTTCCTGCGCGCCCAGGTGGCCGACGAACTGCCGCCGGCGGGCGGCTACGCGGTGGGGATCGCTTTCCTGCCGATGGACCCGCGGGCCCGCGCCGATGCGGTCGCGCAGATCGACTTGCTGGCCCAAGAGGAGTCCCTGCGGGTGTTGAGCTGGCGTGATGTTCCGGTCTGTCCGGACATCCTGGGAGCGGTGGCTCGTGGGGTGATGCCGTATATGTCGATGTTGTTCGTCGTTTCGATCGGGCAGCACGCCGGTGCCACCGGCATCGCCCTGGACCGGTTGGCGTTCTGCCTGCGTAAGCGGGCCGAGCACGAGGCCGGGGTGTACTTCCCATCCCTGTCCGCGCGGACCCTGGTGTACAAGGGGATGCTGACCACCCAGCAGCTCGGTGACTTCTTCCCAGACCTGCATGACACCCGGCTAGCCACCGAGCTGGCCCTGGTACACTCCCGCTTCTCCACGAACACCTTCCCGTCCTGGCCGCTGGCCCACCCGTACCGGCTGATCGCTCACAACGGCGAGATCAACACTGTCAAGGGCAACCGGAACTGGATGCGGGCGCGGGAGTCGATGCTGGGCTCGGACCTCATCCCAGGTAACCTGGAGCGGCTCTCCCCGATCTGCGACCCGGACGGCTCGGACACCGCCTCCTTTGACGAGGTCCTTGAGTTGCTGCACCTCGGCGGCCGATCGCTGCCGCACTCGGTGCTCATGATGATCCCGGAGGCATGGGAGAACCACGCCGAGATGGACCCCGAGCGCAAGGCGTTCTACGAGTACCACTCGGCGTTCATGGAGCCCTGGGACGGTCCGGCCTGCGTGACCTTCACCGACGGGACGCTGGTGGGGGCCGTGCTGGACCGCAACGGACTGCGCCCAAGCCGGTACTGGGTCACCGATGACGGCCTGGTCGTGCTGGCCTCCGAGGCCGGGGTGCTCAATCTCGACCCGTCCAGCATCGTGCAGAAGGGCCGGCTCAAGCCGGGACGGATGTTTCTGGTCGACACCGGCAACGGCCGGCTGGTCAGCGACGAGGAGGTCAAGACCGCCCTGGCAGCCGAGCACCCGTACGGGCAGTGGCTGCGGAACGGGCTGATCCGCCTGTCGGCGTTGCCGGAGCGGGAGCACATCTTCCACACCCCGTTGTCCGTGGCCCGCCGGCAGCAGACCTTCGGCTACACCCAGGAGGAATTGCGCATCATCCTGGCCCCGATGGCCAAGACCGGCGGGGAGGCCCTCGGCTCGATGGGCACAGACAGCCCCATCGCGGTGCTGTCCACCCGTCCCCGGCTGCTGTTCGACTACTTCAGCCAGCTGTTCGCCCAGGTCACCAACCCGCCCCTGGACGCGATCCGCGAGGAGCTGGTGACCTCCCTGGGCACCCTCATCGGACCGGAGCGCAACCTGCTGCAGCCCGGCCCGGACCACTGCCGCCAGATCCTCATGCCGTTTCCAGTCATCGACAACGACGACCTCGCCAAGATCGTCCACGTCGACGCCGAGCTGGACGAGCCGGGCATCCAGACGGTCGTGGTCACGGGGTTGTACCCGGTCGCCGGGGGAGCAGCCGCCATGCAGAGTCGGCTGTCGATGATCTTCAAGGAGGTCTCCACGGCGATCTCCCGGGGGGCCCGGTACATCGTGCTGTCGGACCGGGACGCTACCGTCGACCAGGCCCCGATCCCGTCTCTGCTGCTCACCGCCGCCTTACACCACCATCTGATCCGCACCAAGACCCGCACCCGGGTTGGCCTGCTGGTCGAGGCCGGAGACGTGCGGGAGGTCCACCACGTCGCGTTGCTGATCGGCTACGGCGCCGCCGCGGTCAACCCCTACCTGGCCATGGAGACCGTCGAGGACATGGTCCGATCCCGGGAGATCACCGGGGTGCACAGCGAACGGGCCGTCGCCAACCTGATCAAGGCACTGGGCAAGGGCGTGCTGAAGGTGATGTCGAAGATGGGCATCTCCACGGTCGCCTCCTACCGAGGCGCCCAGGTCTTCGAGTGCATCGGCCTGTCTCAGGAGGTCATTGACGCCTACTTCACCGGCACCGTCAGTCAGCTCGGTGGGGTCGGCCTGGACGTCATCGCCGCCGAGGTGGCGGCTCGGCACGCCGTGGCCTACCCCAAGGAGGGGCTGAGCAACACTCACCGCACCCTGCCGGTGGGTGGGGAGTACCAGTGGCGCCGGGAGGGCGAACCGCACCTGTTCGACCCCGAGACGGTGTTCCGGCTCCAGCACTCCACCCGCAACCGGCGCTACGACATCTACCGCCAGTACGCGGCCCGGGTGAACGAGCAGTCCGAACGGTTGATGACGCTGCGCGGATTGTTCGAGCTGACCCCCGCCGGGCGCACCCCGGTCCCGTTGGACCAGGTGGAACCCGTCAGCCAGATCGTCAAACGGTTCAGCACCGGGGCGATGAGCTACGGCTCGATCAGCCAGGAGGCACACGAGACGCTCGCCATCGCGATGAACCGGCTCGGCGGCCGGTCCAACACCGGTGAGGGCGGCGAGGACGTCGAGCGGCTGCTCGACCCCGAGCGCCGCTCCGCCACCAAGCAAGTGGCGTCCGGGCGGTTCGGGGTGACCAGCCTCTACCTGACCGAGTCCGACGATATCCAGATCAAGATGGCCCAGGGCGCCAAGCCAGGCGAGGGCGGCCAGCTGCCGGGCACGAAGGTGTACCCGTGGGTGGCCCGCACCCGGCACTCCACCCCCGGGGTGGGCCTGATCTCACCGCCGCCGCACCACGACATCTACTCCATCGAGGATCTCGCCCAGCTCATCCACGACCTGAAGAACGCCAACCCCCAGGCCCGGATCCACGTCAAGCTCGTCGCCGAGGTCGGCGTCGGTACTGTCGCGGCCGGGGTGAGCAAGGCCCACGCCGACGTGGTGCTCATCTCGGGTCATGACGGCGGCACCGGGGCCGCCCCGCTGACCTCCCTGAAGCACGCCGGCGCACCGTGGGAGCTTGGGCTGGCCGAGACGCAGCAGACCCTCGTGCTCAACGGGCTGCGGGACCGGATCGTGGTGCAGACCGACGGACAGCTCAAGACCGGCCGGGACGTCGTCGTCGCCGCCCTGTTGGGCGCCGAGGAGTTCGGGTTCGCCACCGCCCCCCTCGTGGTCAGCGGCTGCGTCATGATGCGGGTCTGTCACCTCGATACCTGCCCGGTCGGGGTGGCCACCCAGAACCCGGAGCTGCGGGCCCGGTTCACCGGAAAGCCCGAGTTCGTCCAGACGTATTTCGAGTTCGTCGCGGAGGAAGTCCGGGAGTTGTTGGCCCAACTGGGGTTCCGCACCGTGGCCGAGGCCATCGGGCAGACCTCGGCGCTGGATTTCCGCCGCGCCGTGGACCACTGGAAGGCCTCCGGCCTGGACCTCGCGCCGATCCTCACCGAGGCGGTGCCAGCTGAGGGGTCGGCCCGCTTCCAGACCACGCAGCAGGACCACGGCCTGGAGCGGGCCCTGGACAACTGGCTCATCGAGCAGGCCCAGCCGGCCCTGCAGGACGCCAGGCCGGTGACGATCGCAGGCCGGGTCCGCAACGTCAACCGGACGGTGGGCACGATGCTGGGTCACGAGGTGACCAAGGCCTACCCGATGGGGCTGGCCGACGGCACCATCGACATCACCCTGACCGGTGAGGCCGGCCAGTCGTTCGGAGCGTTCCTGCCGGCCGGGATCACGCTGAGGTTGTTCGGCGACGCTAACGACTACCTCGGCAAGGGCCTGTCCGGTGGCCGGATCGTGCTACGCCCGCAGGTGCAGGCGACCTTCACCGCCCAGGAGAACGTCATTGCCGGCAACGTCATCGGTTACGGGGCGACCTGCGGGGAGGTCTTCGTGCGAGGTCAGGTCGGCGAACGCTTCTGTGTGCGCAACTCCGGTGCCACCGCCGTCGTCGAAGGGGTCGGGGACCATGGCTGCGAGTACATGACCGGCGGGCTGGTGGTCGTCCTCGGGTTGGTCGGCCGCAACTTCGCCGCGGGCATGTCCGGTGGCGTGGCTTACGTTCTGGACCTGCCCGAACAGCGGGTCAACCCCGAGCTGGTGGACGTCCTGGAGCTGAGGTCGCAGGACGAACCGGTGCTGCGTGAGCTGTTGGAACGGCACCGGCAGCTCACCGAATCACCGGTGGCCGCCGAGTTGGTCGCCGACTGGCCTGCCGCGGCGGGCCGGTTCCGGCTGGTGCTGCCCCGGGATTACCAGCGGGTCCTCGACGTGCGCAGCCAGGCCGAGCGCGAGGGGCTCGATCTGGACGGCGCCCAGGTGTGGAGCCGGATCATGGAGGCGTCTCGTGGCTGATCCGCAGGGGTTCCTGAAGTACCGCAAGCGGGCGCTGCCGGCGCGGCGTCCGGTGCCGGTGCGGATCCGGGACTGGCGGGAGGTCTACGAACCGCAGGACCCCGCCGAACTGCAGCAGCAGGCTGGCCGGTGCATGGACTGCGGAATCCCGTTCTGTCACAGCGGCTGCCCGTTGGGCAACCTCATCCCGGAGTGGAACGACCTGGCGTGGCGTGGTCGGTGGGGCGATGCCATCGAGCAGCTGCACGCCACGAACAACTTCCCGGAGTTCACCGGCCGGCTCTGCCCGGCACCGTGCGAAACCTCCTGTGTCCTGGGCATCAACCAGGACCCGGTCACCATCAAGCAGGTCGAGGTCTCCATCATCGACCGGGCCTTCGACGACGGCCGAGTCCAGCCGATGCCGCCCGAACGGCTGTCCGGTCGGACCGTCGCGGTCGTCGGATCCGGCCCGGCCGGGCTAGCGGTCGCCCAGCAGCTGACCCGGGCCGGGCACACCGTCGCCGTCTTCGAGCGGGCGGACCGGGCCGGCGGGCTGTTGCGCTACGGGATCCCCGAATTCAAGATGGAGAAGCACATCGTCGACCGGCGGTTGGCGCAGATGCGCGCCGAGGGCACCCGTTTCCGCACCGGCATCGACGTCGGGGTGGACATCACCGGCAGCCAGCTGCGCCGCCGGTACGACGCGGTGGTGCTGGCCACCGGGGCCAGCGTCGCGCGCGCCCTGCCGGTTTCCGGGGCCAACCTGCGTGGGGTCGTCCAGGCGATGGACTACCTGCCGCAGGCCAACCGGGCCGCGACCGGCCAGGAGGTGCCCGACCAGATCCTGGCCACCGACAAGGACGTCATCGTCATCGGGGGCGGGGACACCGGGGCCGACTGCCTGGGCACCGCGCACCGGCAGCGGGCGCGGTCGGTGACCTCCCTGGAGATCATGCCGCAGCCGCCCGCGCAGCGCGCCGACTCCGACCCGTGGCCGACCTACCCGATGCTGTTCCGGGTGGCCGGCGCCCATGAGGAGGGCGGGGAGCGGGTCTACGCCGTGAGCACCACCGAGGTGCTCGACGACGGCACCGGGGGAGTCGGCGGACTTCGGGTGGTCGACGTGCGCCGTGAGGACGGCCGGTTCGCCCCGGTCGCGGGCACCCAAAGGGTCATCCCGGCCCAGCTCGTGCTGCTGGCGATGGGGTTCGTCGGGCCCGAATCGGACGGGCTGGTTGCGCAGCTTGGTACCGAGCTGGACGAGCGCGGCAACATCGCCCGGGAGGACAGCTATATGACGTCCGTGCCGGGGGTGTTCGCGGCCGGCGACGCAGGCCGGGGGCAGTCGCTCATCGTCTGGGCCATCGCGGAGGGTCGAGCCGCTGCGTACGGCGTCGACGCCTGGTTGACCGGGTCCTCGTCGTTGCCCCGGCCGGTCAACCCGACCGACCGTCCACTGATGGCCTGACCGGGCCTGCCCGCTCGCCGACGGCCGGTCGCGGTGGCCCGGCCGTCGAAGGGAAATGACATGAGACGCGCCAAGATCGTCAGTACCCTCGGCCCCGCGGTGCACTCGCTCGAGCGGATTCGGCAGCTGATCGCGGCCGGGATGGACGTGGCCCGGATCAACCGGTCCCACGGATCGCACGCCGAGCACGCCCAGCAGATCGGGTGGGTGCGCCAAGCGGCGGACGAGGCGAGCCGCCCCGTCGGCGTCCTGGTCGACCTGCAGGGCCCGAAGATCCGCACCGGACGGTTCGGTGCCGGGCCGGTGCTGCTCACCCGCGGCGACCGATTCACCATCACCACCCTGGACGTGCCCGGCGACAGGGAGCGGGTCTCCACGACCTTCGGCGGTCTGCCCCGCGACGTCGCGGTCGGCGACCGGATGATGCTGGACGACGGGCGTCTGGAGCTGCGCGCCGTCGACGTCACGACGACCGACGTCGTGACCGAGGTCGTCGTCGGCGGCACTCTGTCCAACAACAAGGGCATCAACCTGCCGGGGGTCGCGGTCAACGTGCCCGCGCTGTCCGTGAAGGACGAAAATGATCTGCGTTGGGCGATCGAGCAGAACGCTGACTGGATCGCCTTGTCGTTCGTGCGGGACGCGGCCGACATCGAGCGGGTGCACGAGATCATGGACGAGGCGGGGCGCCGCCTGCCGGTCCTGGCGAAGATCGAGAAGCCGCAGGCCGTGACCCACCTCGTCGAGATCGTCCGGGCCTTCGACGGGATCATGGTGGCCCGCGGTGACCTCGGGGTGGAAATGCCCCTCGAGGAGGTTCCGCTGGTGCAGAAGCGTGCGGTCTCGATGGCCCGTCGGGAGGCCAAACCCGTCATCGTCGCCACCCAGGTGCTCGAATCCATGATCGAGAACCCGCGGCCCACCCGGGCCGAGGCGAGCGACTGCGCCAACGCGGTGCTCGACGGCGCGGACGCGCTGATGCTGTCGGGGGAGACCAGCATCGGGGCCTGGCCGGTGCAGGCCGTGCAGACGATGCACCGGATCATCGAACGCACCGAGGAGCATGGCCTGGGCCGCATCTCGTTGCTCGGCACCCGGCCGACCACCCCCGGCGGGGCGGTGACGGCGGCGGCCGCCGAGATCGGCGAGCAGCTGCACGCCAAGTATCTGGTGACGCTCACCACCTCGGGGGAGTCCGCCGGCCGGATGGCCCGGGTCCGACCCCGCCTGCCGATCGTTGCGTTCAGCTCCCACCTGGCCACCGTGCGCCGGTTGACCCTGACCTGGGGGGTCCTGCCGCATCTGTTGGGTCTGGTCGAGGACCCGGAGCTGCTCGTCGGCGGGGTCGATGAGGGCTTGATGGCGCAGGGTTGGTGTCAACCGGGCGACCTCGTCGTCATCGTCGCGGGTCAGCCGCTAGGAGTGGCCGGCACCACCAACACGCTGCAGGTGCACATCGTCGGCGAAGCGGTCTGACGCCAGGGGTCGCGGCTGCCAGTATGCTTGCCTGGCACGCCCGGCCGGGGTGGTGGAATGGCAGACACGGGGCACTCAAAATGCTCTGACCGCGAGGTCGTGCGGGTTCAAGTCCCGCTCCCGGCACCGGCTCCCAAGCCCTGGATCCTGGCTCTGGATCACCGCTCTCGGCGGCAGCCCGGCCCGGGACGCCCGGCCGGGACGGCAGTAGGCTGGCTCCCGTGAGCGAACGGGGACTGGCCGGGGGAGCCGACGCGGCGCCGCGCCCCAGCACGGCTGAGAAGGACGAACGCCCGGCGCGGGTCGTGGTCGCCGAGGACGAGGCTCTGATCCGTCTCGACCTGGCCGAAATGCTCACCGAAGCCGGTTTCGACGTGGTCGGCCAGGTCAGCGATGGTGAGCAGGCTATTGCGCTGACCAGGCAGCTGCAGCCCGACCTGGTCATCATGGACGTCAAGATGCCGCTTCTGGACGGGATCAGTGCGGCGGTCGCGATCGGCCGGGAGCGACTCGCGCCGGTGGTCATGCTCACCGCGTTCAGCGACAAGGACCTCGTGGAGCGGGCCCGGGACGCCGGGGTGATGGCGTACGTCGTCAAGCCGTTCACCATCGACGACCTGCGCCCCGCCCTGGACATCGCCCTGTCCCGGTGGGGGGAAATGAAGGCGCTGGAGGGTGAGATCGCCGATCTCAACGAACGCCTGGAGACCCGCAAAGCCGTCGATCGCGCCAAGGGGGTTCTGATGACGCAGCTGAGGCTCGGGGAGGCAGACGCATTCCGGTGGATCCAGAAGACCGCCATGGACCGCCGGTTGGGCATGCGTGAGGTCGCCGAGGCCGTCATCACCGGCCTGCCGCGGGGCAGTTCCAAGCCCTGAGGGCGCCCGTGCAGGTCAGGGCGTCAGCGGCGCCGGCGAGCCGGGGCGGTGACCGTCGCCGACCGTTTAGGTCCGGTGCTGCGCCGGCCACCGCGGCCGGGTGCCGGCGGGGGGCCGGGGGCTGGCCCCCCTGCCGCCTCGGGTGCCTGTGGCTGGCCTGGCTGCTCGTCGACGAGCTCCGGGCCCAGGGCCAACAGGTCGTCATGCGAGCGCAGGATGAGAGCCATCAGGTGCCCGACGTTCGGCAACAGATCCGGGCAGGCGCTGATCCCGAAGCAGAGCCGGTCCCGGTACCCGTGGACGGCCAGGTTGAGACCGATCGTGTCGATCAGCGGCGGGCACGGGTGCAGCCCGGTCACGGTGGCCTCACCGATGCCCAGCGGCCGTGGCGACCCTGGGACGTTGGTGATGACCAGGTTGTAGGGGAACCGGATCCGGGTGGCCAGGTGCAGCCGGTAGAACGCCTCCGCGGTCAGGCTGGTCAGCCCAGGTGCGGTCACCCGAAACAGGTCCTCCAGGAGTGACTCGTCCAGCGAGGGCGTGTTCTTGGCACGAGCCATGGCGTCGTGGGAGAACATCAGCCGCTCGTACGGGTCGTCAAGCTGGGTCGGCATGGTGCACAGCGTCAGCGCCAGCCGGTTGCCGCCGACGTCTTCACGGCCCGGGGCGGTGCGGCCGCCGATCGGGATCATCGCCACCAGCGGCTCGTCCGGGACAGCGTCGTGTTCCTGCAGCCACGCCCGCAACCCCCCCGCGGCCGCGGCGATGACGATGTCGTTGACGGTCGTCGCCGTGGAGTGCCGCAGGGGCCGGCTGCTGGGCATGTCCCGCGAGCCGAACGCGTATGACCGGGCGTCCGAGACCGGACCGTTGAGGATGCTGTCGGGGGCGATGCTCCACCAAGACCGGTCCGGTTTCGCCGGCGCTGCCGGTTGGTCGGCCGCTGCCAGGTCTGTCCCGTCCGTCGACGTCCTCGCGGCCTCTCCGCCCCGGCGCAGGATGCCGGTCACCCCGCCCAGGACACCGCCGACGGCCTTCTCGGCCCCCTGGACGATCGCCGAGGTCGCCCGGTACTCGAAGCGGGCCACGGTGCCCAGCCACCCCTGGGTGTCCTTGATGCTGCGGTAGATCAGTTCCAGTTCCGACGGCCAGGGTCCGGGGGTCCATCGTTCGACTCCGTCCTGGTCCCGGTCCGCCGCGGGGCCGGTATCGGTGTCGTCGGCGGGGCCGGCGAGTTCGTCCTGCCCGAACAGGTCGTACAGCAGGTCTCGAGCAGCGATCCCGTCCATCACGGCATGGTGAATCTTGGTCACCAACGCCGTGCTGCCACCCCGGATGCCTTGGACCAGGTGGAACTCCCACAGCGGGTGGGCCCGGTTGAGCCGGCCGGTGGCGATCCGGGCGACGTGTTTGGACAGCTCCAGGTCATCCCCCCCACCGGAGAGGGTCACCTCGAACAGATGCTGGTCCAGGTGGAAGTCGGAATCGTCCACCCACCAGGGACGGCCGAGGCCGACCAGAGTGGTCTGCAGCCGGCGCCGCATCGCCGGCAGCCGGTCGATCCGCTCGGTGACCCGGGAACGCAACTGCTCCATGGTGACCGGACCGTCCAGCGGGCACATGATGCACACGTGCCCGACTGTGACCGGACCGTCCATCGACAGGTACGACGAGTCCAACGGACTGAGCCGCACGGGTTTCACTGACCCACCTCACGATCCGGGGGCCGCGCGGGCGCCGGCCGGGGAGGATGATTCGGTTCCGCCGGTGGCATGGCTGCCCTCCGTGGCCGCAGTGCCTTCCTTCAGGAAACTCCGATAAACGGCGATGAGCGCCTCCTGCTGCGACCGCGATAGCCGCGGCTCGGAGCGGATCGCCTCCTCCAGATTAGTCCGCCGTCCGGCGGCCTCGGGGTCCCGCGGTGAGGTGGCGTGCATGAGTTCGTCCAGCGGGATCGACATCGCACCGGCCACCGCGCGGAGCACCCGCAGCGACGGCTCGTGGAGGCCACGCTCCACCTGGCTGAGGTAGGCATTGGAGACCTGGGACAGCCGGGCCAGCTCCCGTAGGGACATCCGCGACAGCTCTCTGCGGGCCCGGATGTAGGCACCCACACCAGGTGCCTCGGGGAACCACGATTCTGGCATCGTCCCGCCTTCCGCCGTACCCGGCCAACGCCGGGCAACCGTCCGGCGCGATTGATAAACTGCGCGCCCGATTGACCAATCAAACAATACAAGCACAGCGGGCAGTGCGGGGTCACCTGCCGGATCGGACGCAGCTCACCAGCCGTCATGCTGGCATCTTTCGGCGCAACCGGCGAAGATGCAGGACAGGGCGGATCACCGCGGTCGACCCCATGAGGTGCGTGCCAGCCGGAACGAAGCACCGGCTCGAGGCTCGCCTGACTTTGGCGGCGCAACGGAGGACGGGCGGATGCAACAGGTCACCGGGCTGGACGAACTCTTCCTCTGCATCGACGCCGGGCCAGCCTCCAACGCCGTCATCGGGGATCTGCTGCTGTTGGGCGCACCCGAAGACCCCGATGTGGCCGGGCTGGATCGGGTGCGAGCCCGCCTGGAAGAGCGGCTGCCGGGGATCCCGCCCTTGCGTCGGGTGGCCTCGGGTCTGCCGGTGGGGATCAACAACACCTACCTGCGCGAGGTCGACGTGGACATCGCCGCGCACGTTCGAGAGGTGGTGCTGTCCCCGACCGGAGAGGCGGACCTGGCGGACCTGGCCGCCGGAGTCGCGGCGGTGATGGAGGAACCCTTGCCCGCGAACCGCCCCCTGTGGGAGTTGGTGGTGCTCCGTGGGCTGGCCGGTGGGGGTCTGGCCCACCTGTTCCGCGTCCACCACGGCATCGTCGACGGTCCCACCCTGCCCATAGTTCTCGACCTGCTCTCCGACCACCCACAGCAGCCACCGCAGACGGCCCCGCCGCCGCCGGCAGGGCGTCGGTTGCCGGAGTTCGTGGATCTGCTGGCCCGAGGCGTCGTCAACAGCGCTTTGACGCCGGTGCGGTTGTTATCCATCCAGGGCCGCACCGTGCAGTATCTGCTCGGCCGGACCAAGCATGAAGGCGCCCTGGCGCTGCCTGCGTACCTGGCTCGGATGCTTCCCGGCGGCCTGAGCCGACCCCTGTCTGCACTGGTCAACGGCCACCAGCGAATGATCGGTGGGACGCCGGTACGGCCGCTGATCCCGGCCATCCAGATGCAGAAGACCCCCTTTAACGGGAAACTGACCGAGCGACGCAGCTACGCGTTCTCAGAGCTGTCGGCCGACGACATCGCCCGGGCCGCGGCCCGGTTCCAGGTCACCGGCTCCGACGTGGTCGTAGCGGCATGCGCGGGTGGCTTGCGTCGATACATGCAGCGCTACGGCGAGGTTCCCGACCGTCCCCTGATCCTGTGCATGCCGGCCAGCATCCGCACCGGTCAGGAGAAAGAACCCTGGGCCACCCACCTCAGCATGCTGTTCGCCGAGTTTCCCACCAACGTCGACGACCCGACCGCCCGAGTGCGGCTGGTGCACGATGAACTGACGGCGGCCCGAGGAACCTTCGACGCGCTGCCGATGCACATCCTGCGGGACGCCAGCCGGCTGATGCCCTTGACCATGCTGAACGTGTCGATGAAGCTGTTGAACCGGGCCCCGGAGTGGGCGCCAGGCACCCCGTGGAACGTGGTCGTCGCCAGTGTCCCGATTCGGTCGGAGCCCATGACGATGTGCGGTGCCGCCGTCGTCGGCCAGTGGCCGGTCGGGTTCCTGACCCCGGGTGTCGGGCTCAACGTCGGGGTGTACAGCAGCGGCAGCCGGGTTGCCGTGGGGATCTGCGGCTGCCCGGACCTGATGCCCGACCTGGGACTCCTGTCGGACTATGTGACCGCTGCCCTGGGTGAGATCGTGGCCGTTGCGGAGGCCGTACCGGCCGCGCGGCCGGCCCCAAGAGGTGCCCGGTCGCCTCGTCGCAGCCCGGGGAGGCGGCCGCCGAGCGCCGCTGCCGCGGATCCTGCCTCGGCGGCCGGGCCGGCGGGCGCCGAACAGGCGCCGGCAAAACCCACCCCCCGTCGTCCACGCGTCCGGGACACGGCCGCGCCGGAGGCCGCACTGCAGCCGGAGGTCCCGCCGGACGTCGCGGACGAGGTGGCTGCGACGTCCGGCGGCGGTACTGGCGACGGGGGGCAGGCCGCATCGCCGACCGGACGACGCCGAGCGACTGCGACGGCAACGGCGCGGACCCGCCGGGGTGGGCGCCGTACGGCACCGCCCACCCCTCGGACGGCCCGCACGGCCGCGACCCCGCCGCCTCGGTCCGCCTCCGCGTCGGACGGCTCCCAGGTCCCCTCGCCGCCGTCGGCCAAGGCCCCAACGCGGGCGCCCGCAACCCCCCGGGCGTCCGCCACGAGGACAGCGGCCGCCACCACCAAGGCGGGCGCGATCAAGGCCGCGACCGTCACCAAGAGGGCGCCTGCCAGCAAGAAGTCGGACGCGGGCAGGACAGACAAGAAGGCGGACGCCGGCAGGACAGGCACCGCCGGCGCAAGAGACGCCCTTCCGGCGAAACCGGGGCGCTCCCCTACTGGCTGAGTCGACTCAGTCCGGCTCAGCCAGTACGGGACGCCCCCGGCGGGGCGTCCCGTAACTGCGCGGTCAGGCGGCACGTGCACACCCGCCGACCGGCCTCATCCGTGATCGCCACGTCGATGGAGGCGGTGCCCCCGCCCACGGCCAGCGGAGTAGCCACCGCTGTGACCAGCCCCGCGCGGGTGGCCCGGTGGTGCGTGGCGTTGATGTCGACCCCGACGGCAGCCCGTCCCGGACCGGCGCACAGCACCGCGAGGATCGAGCCGACCGACTCGGCCAGCACCACGCTGGCCCCGCCGTGCAGCAACCCGTAAGGCTGGGTGTTGCCGGCCACCGGCATGGTGGCCACTGCCCGCTCCGGGGAGACCTCGGTGACGGTGATGTTCATCCGCTCCATCAACGTTCCCCTGGCCACGGCATTGACGGCGGTGAGGTCGGACCAGTCCTGTTCCCGGGGGAACGCGCTGTCGGTCATGGGCCATAGGCTGCCACACGTGAGCCGACTGCTACTGCTGGACGGGCACTCGCTGGCCTATCGGGCCTTCTTCGCGCTGCCGGTGCAGAACTTCTCCACCACCACGGGGCAGAGCACGAACGCCGTCTACGGCTTCACCTCGATGCTCATCAACGTGCTGCGCGACGAGGATCCCGGGTATCTCGCGGTGGCTTTCGACCTGTCCCGGCAGACCTTCCGCACCGAGCAGTACGCCGAATACAAGGCCGGACGGTCCAAGACCCCCGACGAGTTCCTCGGCCAGATCTCGCTGCTCCAAGAGGTTCTCGACGCTCTGGCGATCCCGCACGTGACCGCCGCGGGCTACGAGGCGGACGACATCATCGCCACCCTCACCAGCCAGGCCCGCGAGGCCGGTCACGACGTCCTCATCGTCACCGGCGACCGGGACGCGTTCCAGCTCATCGACCAGGCCACCACGGTCCTGTACCCCATCAAGGGGGTCAGCGAGTTGTCCCGGATGACCCCGGCCGCCGTCGAGGCCAAATACGGAGTGCCCCCACAGCGGTACGCCGACCTGGCGGCCCTGGTCGGGGAGAGCTCGGACAACTTGCCGGGGGTGCCTGGGGTGGGCCCGAAAACGGCCGCCAAATGGCTGAACCGATTCGGGGACCTCGCCGGGGTGGTCGCTCATGTGGACGCCGTCCCCGGCCGGGCCGGGCAGGCCCTCCGGGAGCACCTGGACCAGGTGCTGCGCAACCGGCAGCTCAACGAACTGGTGCGAGACGTGGTGCTGCCGGTGGGTGTCGCCGACCTGCAACGCCGCAGCTGGGACCGGGAAGAGGTGCATCGGGTCTTCGACGGGCTGGAGTTCAAGGTCCTTCGCGATCGACTGTTCGCCACACTGTCCACGGTGACACCGGAGGCCGACGAGGTGTACCAGGTCACCGGCACACAGCTGACGCCGGGGGAACTGACGGCTTGGCTGAATCGGCATGCCGGCAAGGGCGTCCGGGTGGGAATCCAGGTCGACGGGACCTGGGGCGGAGGGTCGGGCGACGTCGAGGGCATCGCGCTGGCAACCGAAGAGGCCGAGACATACCTGGAGATGACCGAGCTGACTGCTGAGGACGACCGGGCCCTGTTGGGATGGCTGGCCGATCCCGCGCGACCCAAGGCGCTGCACGACGCCAAGGGGCCGGTGCTGGCGTTGCGTGCCAGGGGGCTGAGCATGGCTGGGCTGGTCAGCGACACCGCGTTGGCGGCCTACCTGGTGAGGCCGGATCAGCGAGTCTATGATCTGGCCGATCTCGCGCTGCGACATCTGCACCGCGAGATCCGGGGGTCCGCGGGGCCGACCGGCCAGGGCGTCCTCGACCTGGGCGACGAGCGGTCCCGTCCGGACGCGGCGATGGCCAGGGCCCGGGCCGTGCTCGACTTGTCCACCGCCTTGGACGCCGAGCTGACCCGCACCGGGGGAGCGGCTCTGTTAGGGGAGGTCGAGCTGCCGTTGGTCGACGTGCTGGCCACGATGGAGCGCGTCGGCGTCGCGGTCGACGTCCTCGGCCTCACCGAGTTGGAGCGCCACTTCGCTGATCAGGTCCGCGACGCCCAGAGCGAGGCGTGGGAGGCGATCGGTGGGGAGCGGGTCAACTTGGGCTCCCCGAAGCAGCTACAGGTGGTGCTGTTTGACCAGCTCGGCATGCCGAAGACCAAGAAGACGAAGACCGGTCACAGCACCGACGCCGACGCCCTGGCCGACCTGTACGCGAAAACCGAACACCCGTTCCTGGCGGCGCTGCTGCGGCACCGAGACGCCAGCCGGCTGCGGGTCACCGTCGAGGGCTTGCTCAAGGCCGTCGGCGACGATGACCGCATTCACACCACCTACCAGCAGACCATCGCCGCCACCGGCCGGATCTCATCGACCGACCCCAACCTGCAGAACATCCCGATCCGCACCGAGGAGGGGCGCCGGATCCGGTCGCTGTTCGTCGTGGGCGCCGACCAGTCCGGGCCTTTCGACCTCCTGATGTCGGCCGACTACAGCCAGATCGAGATGCGGATCATGGCGCACCTGTGCGGGGACGCCGCTCTCATCGAGGCGTTCCGCACCGGTGAAGACCTGCACCGATTCGTCGGTTCGAAGGTGTTCGATGTGCCTCCGGCGCAGGTCACCACGGCGATGCGGGGCAAGGTCAAGGCCATGTCCTACGGGCTGGCGTACGGGCTGTCCGCGTTCGGGCTGTCCCGGCAGCTCGGCATCGGGACCGGCGAGGCCGAGACACTGATGACCGGGTACTTCGAGCGCTTCGGTGGGGTCCGCGACTACCTACGGGAGGTGGTCGCCCAAGCCCGGCTGACCGGGTACACCGAGACCATGCTCGGGCGGAGGCGGTACCTGCCCGACCTGACCTCGGACAACCGGCAGCGTCGGGAGATGGCCGAGCGGATGGCACTGAACGCGCCCATCCAGGGCTCGGCGGCGGACGTCATGAAGGTGGCCATGTTGCGGGTGGACGCCGCCCTGTCCGACAGCGCCTTTCGCTCCCGGGTGCTGCTGCAGGTGCACGACGAGCTGGTCCTCGAGATTGCCCCCGCGGAGGCCGAAGCAGTCGAGGCGCTGGTGCGAACGCAGATGGGCTCCGCAGTGCATCTGGACGTCCCCCTAGAGGTCCACGTCGGCTTGGGCCGCACCTGGTTCGACGCGGGACACTGACCTCGCACCCCCGACCGGGCTCGGTCCAGCTCCCGGTCAAGTCCGGATCGCCTGGTCCAACGAGGCGGGGCCAGCCGGGCGGCGTCGGCGCTCACAGGTCACGAGCCACCGCCCTACTCCCGCTGGGCGACGAAGATGGCTGTACCCGGGATCATCCGCCCGCGCAGCGGGCTCCACCCCCCCCAGGTCTGGGTGGTCGCGTCGGGCCATTCGGGCTCCACGACGTCCACCAGCCGGAAGCCGGCGGCGACCAGCTCGCGGACCCGGTCGCCAAGGGTCCGGTGATGCTCGACGTAGTCGGTCCGCCCCGAACTGAGTTCGACGTACGGGGTGCGGTCGAAGTACGACATGGCCACCGTCAGGCCAGACTCGTCGGGCTGATCCGGGAAGGCCCATCGAAACGGGTGGGTGGTCGAGAACACCAGCCGTCCGCCCGGACGCAGCACGCGCCGGCATTCCCGCATCAACTGGGCGGTATCAGCGATGAAGGGCACCGCACCGTAGGAGCTGAACACGACCTCGAGGCTGCCGTCCGCGAACGGCAACAAGGCTGCGTCGCAGTGGATCAGGGGCACCGCGGGGGTACCGGCCCGGGCCGCGTCGATGGCCCTGGCCCTCGCCAGCATGCCCCCGGACAGATCGCTGGCGACCACCCGTGCGCCGCGTCCGAGTAGATAGCGCGACCCCTGTGCGGCACCGGCGCCGATCTCCAGCACCCGCTTGCCGGACACTTCCCCGAGCAGGCGCAGCTGCGACTCCCGCCACCCCTCCGGCCCCCAGACCAGTTCGTCGTCGCCGAGGAACGCCCCATGCTCGGCGTAGTACTCGCCGGCCTGGGCGTCCCACCAGCGGCGGTTCGCTCGGAGGGTCTGCGTCACTCCGACCGGGCGACGCAGGTACCTGCGATCGACCTGATCGGAGAGGCCCGGACCGGCTTCGGCATGCCGCTGCATCGGATCGACGGGGGTCATGCGTCTATCCTGAACCTTTGCCCCTTGCTACGGACATCGGTAGGGTGGAGCAGCGCACAGGATGCGCTAAATGATGCGCTGAACAATGACACGCAGGCCCGCGCGGCCCCCGCGCCCCAGGGCGCATCAGCCCAGGAAACCGTCCCCGGGATCACGTGCCTTCCGCGTGCTCCCCTGACCTTCGCCCACAATCGGAGCCCCGACTACATGACTGCAAGCCCGGCCCACTCCCAGATCGCGATCAACGACATCGGTTCTGAGGAGGACCTTCTCGCCGCCATCGATGCGACGATCAAGCACTTCAACGACGGGGACATCGTCGCCGGTGTCATCGTCAAGGTGGACCGGGACGAGGTCCTACTCGATATCGGGTATAAGACCGAGGGTGTCATTCCGTCGCGAGAGCTGTCGATCAAGCACGATATCGACCCGGGTGATGTCGTGTCCGTCGGTGACGAAGTCGAAGCCCTTGTACTCCAGAAGGAGGACAAGGAAGGGCGGCTGATCCTGTCGAAGAAGCGCGCCCAGTACGAAAGGGCGTGGGGCACGATCGAGCGGGTCAAGGAGGAGGACGGCGTCGTCACCGGTACCGTCATCGAGGTGGTCAAGGGGGGCCTCATCCTCGACATCGGGCTGCGCGGCTTCCTGCCTGCCTCTCTGGTCGAGATGCGCCGGGTGCGCGATCTGCAGCCCTACGTCGGCAAGGAGATCGAAGCCAAGATCATCGAGCTGGACAAGAACCGCAACAACGTGGTCCTGTCCCGGCGGGCCTGGCTGGAGCAGACCCAGTCGGAGGTGCGCACCACCTTCCTCAAGGAACTGCAGAAGAGCCAGGTCCGCTCCGGAGTGGTCAGCAGCATCGTCAACTTCGGGGCGTTCGTCGACCTTGGCGGCGTGGACGGACTGGTGCACGTCTCCGAGCTGTCCTGGAAGCACATCGACCACCCCTCCGAGGTCGTTGAAGTGGGCCAGGAGGTCACCGTCGAAGTGCTCGACGTCGACATGGACCGGGAGCGGGTCTCGTTGTCCCTCAAGGCCACGCAGGAAGACCCGTGGCAGCACTTCGCGCGCACGCACGCCATCGGTCAGGTGGTGCCAGGCAAGGTCACCAAACTGGTGCCGTTCGGTAGCTTCGTCCGCGTTGACGACGGTATCGAGGGGCTGGTGCATATCTCCGAACTGGCGGAGCGGCACGTCGAACTGCCCGAACAGGTGGTCACAATCGGCGGGGACATCTTCGTCAAGGTCATCGACATCGACCTGGAGCGGCGTCGCATTTCGCTGTCGCTCAAGCAGGCCAACGACGCGGCCGCCGCGTCCACGGAGTTCGACCCGACGCTGTACGGGATGGCCGCCGAGTACGACGAGCAAGGCAATTACAAGTATCCGGAGGGCTTCGACTCGGAGACCAACGAGTGGCTGGAGGGCCACGAGGAGCAGCGGGAGAAGTGGGAGCGGCAGTACGCCGAGGCTCACTCTCGGTGGGAGGCCCACCGCGCGCAGGTCGACGAGGCCGCGAAGGCCGACGTAGATTCGACGACGACGTCGGTCGACGTGCCCACGACCTACTCCTCCGGTGGCGGCGCCGAGGCCGGGATTTCACCGCTGGAGGGCACGCTTGCCTCCGACGAGGCGTTGGCGGCGTTGCGGGAGAAGCTCACCGGCAACTGAGGCCGGGGATGGTCCGCCACCGGCCGGAACACGCCTTGGGCCCCCCCACTGGGCCGCTGCGGCCTTAGAGTTGGCTCATGTTACGAGTGGGCCTGTCCGGCGGCATCGGCTCCGGTAAGTCGACGGTCGCACGCCGCTTCGAGGAGCTCGGCGCGATCCTGATCGACGCAGATGCGGTCGCCAGGGAGGTGCTGGCGACCGGAACGACCGGTCTGGCCAAAGTCACCGAGCGCTTCGGGGCGCAAGTGCTTGCCCCAGACGGGTCGCTGGACCGCTCGGCCCTGGGGGCTCGGGTATTCGGCGACGCGGACTCCCGTGAGTCCCTTGAGGCCATCACCCACCCGCTCATTGCGGCCCGAACCATTGAACTGGTCTCCCGTGCCGAGCCAGGCCGGGTCGTCGTCCACGACGTGCCGCTCCTGGTGGAGAAGCACATGGGTGCCCACTACCACCTTGTCGTCATCGTCGACACCCCCACCACGACCCGGCTGGCCCGGCTGGTAGAGTCCCGCGGGATGTCGGAGGCGGACGCGAGGGCTCGGATGGCCCACCAGGCCAGCGACGACCAGCGCCGATCCGCCGCGGACGTCCTGCTGGACAACGGCACGACCCGGGAGGCATTACTCGAGCAGGTCGACCGGTTGTGGCGGGAGCGCCTGGTGCCGTACGCCGACAACCTCGTGCACGGGCGGCGGCACCGTCGCGGGGAGATCCCGGTCCTGGTCCCGTATGACGAGGCATGGCCGACGACCGCCGAGCGGATCACGGAACGCATCTGTCGGGTGCTGGGGGAGCGAGCGCCGGAGGTCGAGCACGTGGGGTCCACGAGCGTCCCGGGCTTGCCGGCCAGGGACCTCATTGATCTGCAATTGGGGGTGGCCGACCTGCGGGCCGCCGATGAGCCCGATTTCGTGGCGGCGCTGACCGAGTTGGGGTTCCCTCGATCGGAGGGCAACGCCATGGACTACCCGAAGGATCTGCTTCCGGACCCGTCGCTGTGGATCAAGCGGTTCCACGGTTCCAGCGACCCCGCCCGGGTGGTCCACTTGCACATCCGGGAGATCGGCAGCGCGGGATGGCAGTACGCCCTGCTGTACCGGGACTGGCTGCGCGCGGACTCGGCGGCCCGGGACGACTACCTCGCCGAAAAGGAGCGCCTGGCCCGGGAGGCCGTCTCGGCGGAGGCCTACCGGGAGCTGAAGGAGCCGTGGTTCAACGCGATCTGGCCGCGCATGCAGGCCTGGGCCCAGAAGACGGGCTGGCAGGACTGAGCCCGCGCAGGACCAGCACGTCCCGTCAGTGGGCGCCGGGACGTGCGAGGGTGACGATCTGTCGATGCCGCCGCCGGGCGACCTCGGTGCCGCCGACGGTGGCCGTGCGGGTCATCATGCCCCGGATGAACTGGACATACTGACCGGCCAGATCCTCGTCGTGGTGGCGTTTGGCGACGGCGGCGCGCACCGCGTAGCCGGCGATCGTGGCGCCGAGCACAGCTAGGCTGCGGTGCGGCGGGTGGTACTCGCAGAGGTAGTAGGCGAACGACGCGCCGCGCAGCCGCATCATCTCCCGGGACGGCGCGCCGGAGTTGCCGGCGCCGTGCCGTACCAAGACGTCCTGGCGCAGTACCTGCCGCAGACCCGCGGTGCGCACCCGCCGCCCGAACGACATGTCCTCGGCGTACACGTAGAACATCTCGTCGAAACCGGCGAGGGTGGCGAACTGGCGGGTACGAACAGCCATGCAGGCCCCGGTCGTCCAGTCGACAACCTCCGTGGCGCCCCGCTCCGGCTTGGCGAACAGGCCCGCGCGGGGGAACCGCTTGTGCAGGCCCACGGCGTGGATCGCTGCGCGCGGGACGGTCGGCTCCCAGCCGCCGACTCCGACCTCGATGGCGCCGTCGCCGGTCGTGACGGTCGCCGCGTGCGAGGCCGCGGTCGGGTCCTGCGCCAGTCCTCGGGTCAGGGCCAGCAGGTCGGCGTGGGTAGGCCGGGTGTCGGGGTTGACGAACACGACGAAGTCGTGGGTCGAGCCGAACGCCGCCAGGTTTGCCGCCCTGGCGAAGCCCTGCCCGCCGCCGTCGAGGTAGCGGCAGGCCGGGTGCTGCGCGACCACGTGCGAGACCCCGTCGGTGTCAGCTGAGTTATCCACCACGACCACCGGCAGGCCGGTCGGCCAGGACGCCAGAAGCGCCTCCACGTGCGGACGGCTCCGGTAGACGACCAGGACAACCTCGAGGTCGTCGGGGTCGAGTGCGCCGCCGACCGCCGGCATCAGGCAGCGGCCTTGCCCGCGAGCACCTTGTCCGCGATGAGCCCGGCGATCGGCATGGCCGAGGTGGCTGCCGGGGACGGGGCGTTGCACACGTGCAGCATCCGGTCGGTCTGGCGTAGCAGGAAGTCGTGGACCAACGACCCGTCGCGCATCACCGCCTGGGCGCGGATACCGGCGGGTTCAGGCAGCAGGTCGGCCACCGTCAGCTGCGGGCAGTACTTGCGGACCAGCTCGAGGTAGCCGGGCTTGTAGAGCGAGTTCCACTGCTCGACCAGTCCGGTGCGCAGCTGGTCCCTGGCCACCTTCCAAAAGCCGGGGAAGCGCAGGAAGGTCGCCACATCCCTGCGGTCCACGGAGAACCTGGGGTAACCCTCGCGGGCGAAGCCCATGACAGCGTTCGGCCCGACGGTGACCCCGCCGTCCATCGTCAGGGTCAGGTGGACGCCGAGGAACGGCAGGTCCGGATCCGGGACGGGGTAGATGAGGGTGTTGACGATGTCGTTGTGCGACGCCGGCAGCCGGTAGTACTCCCCGCGGAACGGCACGATCTGAAAGTCCACGTCCAGCCCGGCCATCCGGGCCAACCGGTCGGCCTGTAGCCCGCCGCAGACCACGAGCTGGCGGGTGGCCAGTCGTTGCCCGCCGAGCTCGACGACGACCTCGCTGAACGCCTCGTAGATCCCGGTGACCTCGGCGTCGAAGCGGATCGTGCCGCCGCTGGCCACCAGCAACTCGGCCATCTTCTCGCAGACCTGGGTGTAGTCGACGATGCCGGTCGAGCGCAGGAAGATGGCACCCAGCCCGGTGATGTTCGGCTCGCGGCGGGACAGTTCCGAGGCATCGACGCGTTCGACGTCCAGTTCGTTCTTGACGGCCCGCTCGAACAGGTCCTCCATCCGGGTCACCTCCGCGGCATTGGTGGCCACGATGAGCTTTCCGGTGTTGCGGTAGCCGATGGCGTGCTCGTCGCAGAAGGAGCGGGTGGCCTGGGCCCCCTCCTTGCACAGCCTCGCCTTGAGGCTGCCCGGGGCGTAGTAGATCCCCGCGTGGATGACCCCGCTGTTGTGGCCGGTCTGGTGGCGGGCTACCCCGGATTCCTTCTCCAGAACGACGACGTCGGCCCCGGGGCGCTCGTCGAGCAACCGCAGCGCGGTGGCCAGGCCGACGATGCCCCCGCCGATGACGCAGAAGTCGTGGATCTGGCTCATGGCCGACCCCAGAACGTCTCGTCCTGTTCGGCTCGCAGCCGGTCCGCCAGCCGTCCCTGCGGCACCATCACGTCGGCGTAGGAGATGACCTCGTCCTTGGCCACGTCACGGGTCAGCACGCAGTCCTCGGCCAGACCCAGCGGCAGCAGCCGCTCGTCCATGAAGACCTGTGCCTTTTCCGCCTCGCCGTAGTAGTGGTACCCACCGCGGGCGTCGAGCCGCTGACCGGCGGTCAGGTCGATCTTGGCGATGGTGGCGACCTCCACGTGCGGGCGGCCGAGCGGGCGGATCGTGGCGTCGCCCAGCAGCGCGGCTCGGGCCACCGTGTTCGGCACCTCGAAGTGGCACAGATGGTAAGGGGTGTAGAAGCTGTACAGCGGGCCCTCTCCGAGCTTGTACAGGTTGAGGTAGTGGCGCTGCTTCGGGTCGTCGTGCTCGGCCAGGCAGTAGATTCCCGGTCCGGGCTTGGTGCCGACCACGTAGTCGACGGCGCCGCCGAGCTCGTGCAACTCCTCGAGGTCGTACATCGTGGTGAGGTCGTCGACGTGGCCATGGTGGTCCCGGCCCAGGCAGCCACGCCGGTGCACGGACAGCCCGGCGGCGTTGGCCACCAAAGCCTGCTCCACGCAGACCTTGGTTCCGTCGGCGAAACTGGTCACCATGTGCGGGTCTTGGCCCCACTGCCGGGCAAAACCCTCCTGCGTGGTCGGGTTGCGGTAGGGGTCCTGCAGGCCCTTGATGTTCCCCGACACCAGCGGACGCAGGCCCAGGCCCCGCACGAACCGGATGAGGTTCATCTGAACGCCGGGCTGGTCCCCGTCGCAGCCTGTGTAGACGATGCCCGCAGCGTCCGCCCTGGCGCACAGGATGGCCCCCAGGGTGGCGTCCACCTCAGCGTTCATCAGTACCAGATGCTTGCCTTGTTCGATGCAGGACAACGCGAGATGGGCCCCGAACTCGACCGACCCGGTGCAGTCGACGACGACGTCCACGCTGCCGGCCCCGGTCATCGCGGTGTGGTCGTCGGTGACGGCGATCGCCCCCGCGCCGGCGGCGGTGTCGACGGCTGCGGCCGTGTCGGCGTCACGGATCTGGTCACTGGGCACCCCGGCCAGCTCCAGGGCGGCGCGGGCCTTGTCCAGTGACCGGGCGTATACCGTCGCGATCTGCATCCCGGCGACGGTGTTGGTGATGTGGTTGATCAGTCCTTTGGCCATGAACCCGGGACCGGCGATGCCGACCCGGATCGGGTTGCCGTCGGTCTCCCGCTGGCGCAGCAGGGTGTCGGTGATGATCATCGCATCGGCCTGCCGTCCCAGTCGGGGGCCGCCGCGTCCTTGGCGGAGATGACACTGACGGGTAACGGCCAGCTGAGCCCGAACTGCGGGTCGTTGTAGCGGTGCGGCCTTTCCCCTTGCGGGGCGTAGGGTCCGCTCACCTGATAGGTGACCTCGCTGTCGTCGACGAGGGTCTGGTAGCCGTGCAGCACAAAGGGAGGGATGAACAGGGCCATCCGGTTGTCGGCGGTCAGCTCGACCATGACGTGCTGCCCGAAGGTGGGACTGTCCGCCCGGGAGTCGACCGCGACATCGACGATGCCTCCGCGGATGCAGCGGACCAGCTTGCCCTCCGCGTGCGGCGGGATCTGCCGGTGCATGCCTCGCAGCGTGCCCGCCTTGTGGTTGAAGGACAGGTTGCACTGCACGACCGAGGTGTCCAGGCCGGCGGCAGCGAACTCCTGGGTGCAGAAGGTCCGGGCGAAGAAGCCGCGGTCATCGCCGTGCGGCTCCAGCTCGATGATCATGCAGCCGTCGACGGCGGTCGGGGTGAACTTCATGCCGACACCCTCTTCCAGTAGAGGGACTTATCGATCTGACCGGTCCCCAAGAGGTACTGGATCTGCTTGAGCCTGGTGTGCCCGCGGCCGTAGAAGGTCCCCTTGTCCAGATCGATCGCCTCGAACACGTTGTGCAACTGGCGGGCGCCGTCGGCGAGGTTCCAGTCACAGGAGAAGTCCGGCAGCGCCTGGTGGATCTTGCCGAAGCCAACCTTGTAGCTGCGGTTGTCGGCGCTGGGCGGGCCGAAGCTGAGCTGGCAGCCCGGGAAGGCGTCGGCGACCGTCTGCGCGATCTGGCGAACGGTGTAGTTGTTGTCGTCCGATCCCACGTTGAAGACCTGGTTGTGGATGGACTCCACCGGTGCGGCCAACACGCATCGGATCGCCTGGGCGATGTCCAGCGCGTGCACCATGGGCCGCCAGGGGGTCCCGTCGCTGGTCATGGCGATGTTGTTCTCGGTCCAGGCCAGGCCGGCGAGGTTGTTCAGGACGATGTCGAACCGCATCCGCGGCGAGGCGCCGAACGCGGTGGAGTTGCGCAGGCAGGTCGGGTGGAAGTCGTCGTCGGCCATCGTCGCGAGTTCGCCCTCGACCAGGGCCTTGCACTTGGCGTAGGCGGTCTGCGGGTTGATCGGGCTGGTCTCGTCGACAGTGCCGTCGGCCACGCCGTACACGCTGCACGAGGACATGTAGACGAACCGCGTGACGCCGGCGGCCTTCGCCGTGGCGGCGACGTGCACCGAGCCCTTGTGGTTGATCTCGTAGGTGATGTCCCCGATGAGGTCCCCGATGGGGTCGTTGCTCAGCTCGGCCATGGCCACGACAGCCTCGACACCCTCGAAGTCGGCGACAGTCAGGTCGCGCATGTCCTTGGCCAGGGTCTTGGGCGTCGCGTCGAGGCCGTTGTACAGCCAGCCGGACTTGTAGAAGCCGGTGTCGACGCCGATGACCTCGTGTCCTTGGGCGATCAGTGTGGGTGCCAGCAGGCACCCCAGGTAGCCGTCGGTGCCGGTGACAAGAATCCGCATGCTCAGTTCCACACTTTCCAGGGCGCCGTTCCCGAGGCCCACATCTGTTCGAGTTTGTTCCGGTCGTTCAGGGTGTCCATCGGGTGCCAGAACCCTTGGTGTTTCCACGCATTGAGTTGGCCGGAGTGAGCGAGCGTCTGCAGCGGCTGCTGCTCCCACACCGTGGAGTCGTCGGTGATGTAGTCAATGACCGAGGGCTCACAGACGAAGTAGCCCCCGTTGACCCAAGCGCCGTCACCGTCCGGCTTCTCCTTGAAGTGCTCGATGACCGTTTCGGAGCGGCCCAGTGAGATGGCTCCAAACCGGCCGGGCGGCTGCACGACGGTCATGGTGGCCAACCGGCCTTGACCGCGGTGGAAATCGATGGACGCGGTGATGTCGATGTCGCTGACTCCGTCGCCGTAGGTGAAGCAGAACGTCTCGTCGCCGATGTGTTCCCGCACCCGGCGCAGCCGGCCCCCGGTCATCGTTGTCTGTCCGGTGTCGACCAGGGTCACCCGCCAGGTCTCTGCTTGTCTGGAGTGTACGGTCAGCTCGTCGCGGCCCAGGTCAAAGGTGACATCGGACATCCGCATCGCGTAGTTGGCGAAGTAGTCCTTGATGACGCTGCCCTTGTATCCGCAGCAGACGATGAAGTCCTCGACGCCGTGAGCCGAGTACTCCTTCATGATGTGCCACAAGACCGGGAACTCGCCGATCTGCACCATCGGCTTCGGCTTGAGCGCTGTCTCCTCGCTGAGCCGGGTCCCCAACCCACCGGCGAGAATGACCGCCTTCATCGCACCCCTCCGTGGGCAGCCGAAATCAGCACAGTAGACAAGAGTGTCCCCCTCGTGTGGAGCTGCGTTTCCTGATGCGTATCGTGCCGTCGCGGTCCAGGGCGCCACGACGGGGTCACGGCACAGATCCGGCTCGGCTGGTGGTTCTTAGGGGCGGCCGGGGTACCACGTATGGCATAACCAGATGGTCCCCCTCCGGTCCGAACCCACGACCGGCCCCCACCGAGCGCGCGTTCAATCTTATGCTACAGCAGGATTCGTCCTCGACCCCGAAATTGCCGAATCTCGCCCCGGCCCTCGGGGGTGTGACTATGCCACGAGGCGGCCGGGGACGGCGACCAATCCGCCTCACGCGGCGGCGCCGAACATCCCGGCCAGCAGGCCGAGGCTGCGGTCCACGTCGAGGATCTCCAGCGCGGTGGTCTGTCCGGTGTACCCGAGACGTTGTGCCCGATCGGGGTCGCGCAGCAGGGCCACCACCTCGGCGGCGAAGACGGTCGGGTCGTCGGCCACGGCCAGGTCGACCCCGCGGTTGAGTCCCAGCCCCTGCATCCCGCGCTCGGTGCTGACCACCGGTACCGCCATGGCGAGGTACTCGACGAGCTTGATATTCACCCCCGAGCCGGACACCGCGGGGTTGACCGCGACGGTGGTGCCGCGCAGGTACTCCTTCGGGTCCGGCACATCGGGAAACAGCCTGACCGAATCCCACCCCGCCGCTTCCTCGCGAAGCCACGGCGGCGGTTTGCGACCCACGATGTGCCAGCACGTGCCGGGGACCTCCGCCAGCACGGTGGGCCAGACCCGCTCGCGGAACCAACGCAGCGCGTCGTGGTTCGTGCGGACGTCCAGGGCCCCGATGAAGGTGACGACGGGGGTGGCGGGCGGGGTGTGCCGTTCGGCGGCCCAGTCGGGCTCCCCCCCCAGGGCGAAGGTGGGCACGTGCCGTACCGGCACTCGGCTGCGACGGGCGCGGATCGCCGCGTCGGAGGAGGAGATGTCGGCGATGCCGGCCAGCCAACCGTCTCGCTCCAGACGGCGCTCGTCCAGGTCGATCCGGATCGCCTCGGCCCGGATGGCCCAGCTCTTCGGGGCCGACTCGGAGTGGGCCAACGCATGGTGGTACGGGCCCTCCAGGTTGTGGGCGCGGACCACCGCGGATAGACCGAGTCCCCGCGCGACGGCGTGGCCCAGGTGATGGGACTTGTAGGTGAAGATGACCACTCCGGTTGCGTCCGGAGCCATCGCACGCAGGTCTGCGACGACACCCCGCCGAGGAGGGCGGGACCCGACCACGTATGGACGCCACGGAGTCGCTGCCGCCAACACCGAACGTCTCCGCGGGACGAACAGCGCCGGAGCCGGCGCCACCAGGTCTCGCAGCGCAGCAAGATCGTCCTGACGGTCGAATGCCGCGGGGTCATCATCCGTGGGGACCACCAAGGCGGCGAGGAGCCCTCGGGCCGTGGCGGCGCGAACAAAGCCTAGGTGCTCGCGTTCGCCGCCCCCGTGTGCCGGCAGAAACGGGGAGTCCGCGACGACGATCCAGCGATGCCCGGCCCAGTCCGGGCGGCTCTCTCGCGTGTGTTCGGCCGGTGGGGGGATGTCGGCGGCGTTCACCGGCGGTCCTGGTCTGGCGCTGTGGTGGCCCGGCGGACCACCCGGGCTGGTACCCCGGCGACCACGCAGTCGGCGGGAACGTCGTCGAGGCACACGGCACCAGCGGCCACGGTGGACCGGTCGCCGATGCTGATCGGTCCCAGAATGCTCGCACCGACCCCCACCGTGACGTCGTCACCGATCCGGGGTTGGCCGCCGTAGGGATGCCGGTCGCCGAGGGTGACTCCCTGGTGCAGGGTGAGTCGCTGGCCGGCGCGGACGTCACCGCCGATGACCAGACCGGTGGTGTGCTTCAGCACCAGGCCGCCGCCGATCCGGCTACTCGGCTGGAGTTCTGCTCCGCTGCCGGCCAGCGTGCGATCGGTCAGCCAGAGCGCAGCCGGCTTGCCGACCCGGCCGTCGATGAGGAACCCGGCGAGCCGGTAAGCCAGGACCGCCCGCCACCGGGCGTGCACCGCCAGCCGCCTCAGGATGGTGCCCGGCCCGACCGGGGGTCCCTCACACATGGCCGCCAGATCAGCGCCGATGAGCTCCTGGGTGACGCCCCACGACCGGGGGCTCACATCACCGTCATCGTGACGAAGTGACGTTCTCGTGTTGTCCGCCATGTCCTGACCGACGTCTCCTGACTGACATTCCGGATCGACAGGTAACAGGAGGGGCGGGCCCTGACCCGAGCGGGCCTGGCAGGCGCGCCTGTCCGGATCAATGGTCATGCAGCCGCGCTACCCCGCGTGTGACAGTCCGACATATGGGTTGGACTCGGCAGTGAATGAGACGCCGCCTCGGAGCGGAGGGCACCCGATCGCGGGCAGCCCCGCCCGGGTATCCGGCGGTCCACCACGCCGAGAACGACACGACCCGCCCTGGTCGGCGGATAGCCGGGGGCGGGTCGTGGTGGGTCACCGCAGGGGTGGGACCCAGGGGAGGGGCGAGTCTGCTGTCGGGGCGAGCGGCCGATGGCGAGAGCGAGAGAGCTCAGTAGGCTCCTGAGCCGCCCAGCACGGCCCGCACGGTCCGGAACAGGATCTGCAGGTCGACGATCGGCGACCAGTTGTCCACGTACCGCAGATCGAGGCGCCGGGATTGCTCCCAATCGAGGTCGCTGCGGCCACTGACCTGCCACAGCCCGGTCATCCCCGGCCGCACGTGCAGCCGACGCATCGTGTCGGGCTCGTACTGCTCGACCTCCTGCGGCGTCGGTGGGCGCGGGCCGACCAGGGACATGTCGCCGAGCACCACGTTGAACAGCTGCGGCAACTCGTCGATCGAGAACCGACGCAGCACGGAGCCGACCTTGGTGACCCGGGGGTCCTGCTTCATCTTGAACAGGACCGCGTTGCCCTCGCTGAGGTGCTTGATCGAGTCGAGCTGCTGGTCGGCCCCGACCACCATGGTGCGGAACTTGTAGATGCTGAACGGCTCACCCTTCACACCGACCCGGTTCTGGCGGAACAGGACCGGCCCGCGGGAGGTGAACCGGATGCACAGCGCGGCGATGATGAAGACGGGAGCGAGCAGCGTCACCAGCAGAACCGCGAGGCTGCGGTCCAACAGGCTCTTCCACAGCACGTGGGCCCGGGAGGCGGCGGGACGTTCGATGTGAAGCAGGGAGGTGTCCTCGGAGGGCCGGATGGACAGGCGCGGCCCGGCCACATCGAGCAGACCGGTTGAGACCAGCAGCTCGACCTCGCGCTCCTCAAGGGACCAGGCCAGTCGCCGCAGCGCTTTGCCGGCCAACTCTGGGTGCGAGGCGACGACGACGGCCTCCGCGTCGACCAGGTCGACGGCGGCGACGACCTGGTCGGGGTCTCCCATCACCGGCACGCCCTCGATGTCCGTCGCCGCGTCCCAGCTGATGTCGAGTCCCGAGGTGCAGACTGCGACCGGAAGGAAGCCCTGCTCAGGGTGTTTGTTCAAGGACCGGACCAGTTCGGCGGCGGCGTCCGCACGGCCCACCACGACGGCCCTCTGCAGCATGGTGCCGGATCGGCGGCAAGCGGCCAGCCAGGACCGCAGCAGCCACCGGGCCACCAGGCTGCCCAGGAACAGCCCGGGAAGGAAGAACGCCAAGTAACCCCGGCTGAGGGCCACGTTCACCAGAACCGCGGCGACGGCCATCGCCCCGAGCAGTCCGATGATGCCTCGCCCGACCGCGCGGTACTCCTGGACGGTGACGCCGAGGTAGCGACGCTGGTAGCCCTGAGCCAGCATGAGGCTCAGCGGCCAGGCGAGCGGGGCGGCCAACGACAGCAGGGCGTACATCGACTTCGCCTCGGGCGCGGGCCCGAAGGCGACTGCTACGACGGCGGCGACGGTGGCGACGAGGATGTCGGCGGCAACGAGCCGCGGCAGATAGGACGTCGGCCATGGAATGGTGCGTCGCGATGGCGCGGTCGTCGTGATCGGCTCGCCACCGACGCCCCGGTCCCGACGGGTCGCGTCGGCAAGAGCGGGCGCGCCGGGTGGCATCCTCCGCGGTTTCGTGGCGTTGCGCGCCGGGTGGGTACCTGGCGTCACCGAAGTGGTCCGGTGCCGTAGCGCAGGCCGATGATCGTGAATCGCCACTACTGTTCCTCCCCGGGGGTAGGCGTCTTGCAACGAGGTTCCGTGCTCACCCGCTCAGCGTTGGACCCATCTGCCCACGAGCGGGCTCCCCTGCCCGAACGTGGCGCCTTTCCCCTGCTGTCCTTATTTCCCCAAATTGGACGCCCAACCTGGACGCCTGTCTCAGGTTAGCTCAGCGGGTAAAGCTCAGGCAAACAACAGCGGAATCTCATCCCTGACCAGCGAACTCGTGTAACCACTATGTGGACACGGTCCCGGTGGTCGCCTGATTGAAGAGTCGGCTCCGTCAATCAGCGCTCTGCACGACGGTTCGATTGTTGCCGGCCTCCTGCTCACGGTTGGCTAGTCCCTGATCCACCGATCGAGCTGAGGATGTCGTTGGTGTGCGCATGCAGTAGGACTGAGGATGGCCCTGCTGGGCAGGAGGATCGGAGTCACTACACGCACGATTCCGCACCTCAGGGTGCTGCCTGACGGGGGCGATGGGCCGCCTGTTCGGTAGGCTCCGGGCGCCGTCGACGATGGGCACGTATCTGCGGTCCTTCACCCACGGGCACGTGCAGAAGCTCGACGCGGTCTACTCCGACTCCTGGCCGAACTCGTTGACAAGGCGTCGGGGTTGGGGGCCGGCGAAGGACAGGGTGGGGTCGCGTTCCTCGACGTCGATGACAGCGTCGGTGAGGTGCGCGGCCGCGCGTTGACCGCAACGATCACCACCAGCAGGCGGGTGGGGGTGACCGAGGACCGTCCCGGGCTGGCGCGGGTCGGCTCCGCACACTGCTGTCACGGGTTCGCACGACGAGCCAAGGTCTGGTTCTCGGTCACCGCCGGATAAACGACAAGGTCCGCGCAGCCATCGCTGGGATCGCGAATGACGCGTGGACAGCCATCCAGTACCCCACGCGATCTCGGAAGCCGATAATCAGGCACCCGGTGGCCGGCATTGGGTCTCCGAGTCGGACAGCCAGACCACTGTCGCCGTCTTCACCCTGCGCCGTCATAGCGATCACCTCGCGTGTCGGCTGGTCGTGCGCCGCGTCAAGCGGCTCAACCCGATCACAGCGGCGGAGAACGGGAAGCCGGGCAGCGTGCAGGGGAGTCGTTCGCCGCCCACCGGCACCACGGGTCACCACCACTCCACCGTGGCCATGGTCGAGCCGGACGCCCGGCGGTGGAGGTCTTGGTACCGTGGCGTCGACGGGACATCCGCGCCGTGGGCACCCGACGGCAATTGGCTGAACTGCTCGGATGATGTCTTACCTGACAGTCCGTTGGCCTGAGACGGTCCGACGTTCATTCACGATTTCTGTTGACCGCCGGAGGCGGTCGACCTCAACATGCCATACTGACGCAGTAGTGGCGCGCTATGTCGGCGCTTTTCTTACTCAGGGGGCTGTTGGATGTTGCGCGATTCCGACCAGTGGGGTACCTCCCTGGTCGCCAAGGTCAAACGCCGTTGGTGGGTGCTGGTCGTCACCGGACTTCTCGGCGCCCTCTTCGCCGGCTGGGTCGCCGCTTCTACGCCTTACCGGGCCAGCGCATTGCTCCTGCTGCGGGTGCGAGCCTTCGACAGCACCGCGATGGAGCGCGCCACCCAGAGTGCTCTGGAGGAGACCGGGGCTCCGGTCGTCTTCGATTCCGCGGCGAAGGCTCTCGCGGTCACCCGACAGGATCTTCAGGCCAGGACCACGCTGGCGGCTTCCACCAAGTCGCTGGTGCTCACCGTGCAGGTCGCCGATGACGACCCGGCCCGGGCCGCCGCGGGTGCCAACGCCGTAGCCAACGCAGCCGTGGCCGTATCGAAACAGCGGCGTGACGGTGAGCTGGCCAGACTGCGCGAGGCCACTACCGAGCTGATCGCCGAACGCCCGTTGCGCGGTGCGGCCGCCGAAACGGCGCGAGTGCAGAAGCTCGCCGAAGGCCTGGCTGCCAACCAGAGCAACGTGCTTGGTGACTACGGTCGGCTGGAGCTGCTGCAAAGCGCCGATTCAACCGGGGCCACCCGCCCGTCCACCAGCAATCTGGCCCTCGTCGGCGCGATCGCCGGTGCCGCCCTCGGACTGGCCCTGTTGTTGTTGTCCCGTGGTCGACAGGGGCGGGTCGCCTCGGAAAAGGAGCTGCGCAGCCTTTACCCCATGGCCGATGTCGTGCGGCCTCACGACCTGCCGGCCGTGTTGGCCCTTGCCTCCCCGCCGTACCGGATGGTGGCTGTGGCCGAACACCCCGAGGACCTCCGCCAAGGTGGCTCCAGCGTCGCCGACACGGTGTGCAGTGAGCTCCACGACGCCGGCTACGAGGTAGCCGTGGTCAGTGCGGGGCAGGCAGGCGGCCTGGCCGGCCTGGCCGGACTGCACCGCGCCAACAACTCGACCGTTCACATCATGTCGGTCCCTGCCACTCCGATCATGCTGTCCCGGGCCGCGGCCGACCCGGGGGTGTTGGTCCTCTGTGCCGTCCAACCGAAACGCACCCAGATCGGTGACCTGGACCGGCTGGCGCCGTACTTCACCGAGCGGACCGCCCTGGTGTTGACCCCCGCCCAGCGACCCGCGCGAGCGCAGCGTCGTGACCTTGCCGCCGCGGGGGTCTGACCTGCGCCGAGGGCCCGACCCGGTCCCCTGGGTCGTCGCGTTCTTCCTCGCCAATTTCTTCCTCCAGCGAGTCTCGGTGCTGCCCAACGGGCTGCTCTCGGCGGCTACTCCGCTGGTGGTGTTCTGGATGATCGCCGGCCTGTGGCGTGGCGTGTTCGTCTTCGAGCGGCGCCGAATGACGCTCTGGCTGGTGGCCCTGGGTGCCAGCGGGCTGGTGACTGTCGTCCAACTCCTGGTCGTCACCAACCCGATCGTCAGCGTGAGCAGCTGGCTGTTCTGGATGGGACTCTGGCTGCCGATCATCGTCCGGGCCAATTCGACCACCAAAGTCGACTACCAGCGCTGCGCTCGCGGTTTGGCCCTGGCCGGGGCCGGAATCAGTAGTCTGTCGGTGCTCTTCTTGCTCCTCCAATTGGTCGGGGTCTCCTATCGTGACTATTTGGGCGAGTTCCTGCCCAAGGCGATGCAGGTCCAGGGCTTCGTGATCAGTTATCCGATCCAATACGGCAACCCGATTTACCGGTCCAACGCGTGGTTCGCGCTTGAGCCGTCGTTCCTGTCGTTCACCCTCGCCGTGTGCGCCATGTGCGCCATCTACGCGCGACTACGCCCGTGGGTGTTCCTGTGGATCCTGGCGGGGCTGTTGGCCACCTTCGCCGGCTCGGGTCTGGCCGTGTTGGCCGTCGCGTTCGTCGTGCTGGTGGTGTCGCGTCAGCGCACGCTGCTGCTGCCGCACCTGCCTGGCCTGGGCCTGATCGCGCTCGTCGTCACGCTGACGCCTCTGCAGGAACTGGTCTTCGGCCGGGTAGGTGAGGTCGGTGACGCCAACTCCTCCTCGTCGCTGCGGGCCGTCGAGCCGTACTTGGACCTGTGGCCGGACTGGTCTCGGGAGACCATGGGCATGCTCGCCGGGTACGGCGCGGGATCCTCTCGGGCCGTCCTGGACGGACTTAGCGTGCCGGGGCTGCTCGTGCCCAACATCGCGAAGATGCTCTTCGACTACGGGTTGCTCATCGGTGTCCTGCTCATCGCGGTCATCGTCGCCGCGCACGTCAGGTCTCCCTACCCCGCTCTCGCCTGGGGCCTCCTGGCGTCTCTGCTCACCCTCCAGGCAGGCGTACAGGGGATTGTCAACTGTGTGTTTGCCGCCATCACCTGGTGGGCTCCGGCGGCCCTGGAAAGGCGCCGCCACAGGGGGCCGGTCAAGATCGACGACGGAGCCGGGCTGCGGCCACTGCGAGACACCACGGTGGCGACACTGGCCGGCTCGGGCATGACCCGATCAGGCTCAGCCACGCCCGGCCTGACCGGAACCGTCCGGCGCGGCACCGGACTGGAGCCCTCTCCGCTGTTTTCGGAGTCGACGGTGGGCTGGCACCAGCCGACATGGGAGATCGGCTCTGACCGTTGAGCCCCCAAGGAGGCACCTCGACCGTGCAACCCCCGATCCGGAGCCTGCCGCGGCGGGCCCTGTGGACGTTCGTGGATCAGGGCTTGTCGAGTGTCTCGAACGCCGCCCTGTCGATCGTGGTGGCCCGCTCGGTGAACCCAACCGCCTTCGGCTCATTCGCGATCGCAGTACTCGTCTTCACGTTCGTCATCGGCACCTCCAGGGCCATGATCACCGACCCACTGGTGATCCGGTTCAGCACCGCCGACGACCACGACCACCGGGGGGCCAGCGGTCGGGCGGCCACCGCTGCCATGAGCCTTGGGACGGTGACCGGTCTGGCCTGTGTCTTCGCCGGTCTCATCGCCGGAATTGGCGGGGACCTAGGGGCTGCCCTGATCTGTCTCGGCGTGCTGCTGCCCGGGCTGTTGGTGCAGGACGCCTGGAGGTACGTGTTCTTCTCTCGGGGTGACCCGTTGCGGGCCACCATCATCGACCTGACGTGGGCCGTGGTGCAGTTCGGGATCATCGCGGTTCTCCTGTTCGTCGGCAAGGGCACGATGGTGACCCTCATGCTCAGCTGGGGGGTCGGAGCTGTGGTGGCGGCGGTGCTGGGGGGCATTCTGCAGAAGCAGCGGCTGTCGGCCACCGGCGGGTTGGGCTGGCTACGAGAGAACCGGCACCTCTCCTGGCGGCTGGGTGCCGACTTCGTCGTCAACCAGGGTGCCGGCACCACCGCCGTGGCACTCGTCGGTCCGGTGTCGAGCGTCAGCGCCGTCGGTGCCCTCAGTGCGGCACGCACCCTCCTCGGACCGCTGCAGCTGCTCTTCTCCGGGACGACCTCATTCGTCTTGCCGGTCTTCGCCGGATCGGTCGCGAGCCGTAGACTTCGCCGCCAGGCCGCTCTGACCAGTCTGTGCCTCGTGACGGCCGCCGGCGTGTGGGTGCTGGCCATGGTGCAACTGCCCACCGAGTGGGGGATCTGGCTGCTGCGGGAGAACTGGGCTGGGGCCGCGGCGGTGATCCCCGCACTTGGCTGGAGCATGATCATGATCGCCGGAGCGGTCGGTGCCGGGCTGGGACTGAAGGCCCGGTCGGAGGCGCAGCTGCTGCTCAAGGTCACCCTGCTTCAGGCGCCCCTGCTGTTGGGCCTAGGCGCTCTGGGTGGCTGGCTGAACGGGGCACCCGGCGCCGCCCTCGCCTTCGCCGCAGTGCAGACCCTAGGATTCGCGATCACCTGGTGGGCGTTCCTGTCGACGGATAAGCGCCATGTCCGGGACTGACCCCGTTGACCCATCTACCGTGCCGAACCCGCCCGTCCCGGCGGAGCCCGCGCAGGCAGTGGGCCACGACATGGACCTGGGCTGCGCCCCTCTGCTGGTCATTTCTCCGCACCTGGACGATGCGATCCTCTCGGCTTTCGCCCTGCTGGACCGGAGCGTGCCCGTCGATGTCCTGACGGTGTTCACGGGCGCGCCCTCACCGCCCCAGCGCACCAAGTGGGACTCGTTCACCGGGTTCCTCGACTCGGATGTGGCCATGTCGGTGAGATCGGCAGAGAATCTCGCCGCCTTCTCCGGCACCCCTCACCGGCTCCACGCTCTGGGTCTCCTGGACGACCAGTACCGAGGACGCCCTGCAGCCGAGCATGAGGCCGGGGTCATCCTGGCGTGGGTGGTCGACTGGATCGACAGACACGGCCCCGGCGCTTTTCTTGCCATCCCAGCCATCGCGGGGTTGCCGGTGGTCGAGCCGACCTCCGGGGACTCCTGGACATCCGGTTCGGTGGCGGCCGGCCTGCCGCGGTGGGCCCGGCGGGGGCTGGGCAAGGCCGCCTCGGGCGTGCGCCGGCTCCGCAGTGGCAGCCAGCCGCAGGATCCGTCGCTCTTGCCTCCGCACGGACATGTGGACCACCGGTTCGTTCGGGATACCGCGCTACGGGTGTTGTCGGGTCGCCGAGCGGTGTCGGTGTTGTTGTACGAGGAGGTTCCCTACCTGTGGGGCCGACCGGCCGATGAGGAGGTGGCTGCGGTCAGTACCGAGACCGGCCGGACGGCGGCGCTGTTCGAACTGGCGGTCAACCGGGAGGCCAAGGCCCGGCAAGTGGCCTGCTATCAGACCCAGCTGTCGGCACTCTTCGCCCCGCAAGGGCCGTTGGACACCCCGGTGGGGTTGCCGGAGATCGAGCGGTATTGGCGGCTCGGACCGGACCTAGCGGGAGTTTCCGGGCTATTTTGAGTTTGGTGGTATCGCTGCTGGTCAGGGCGGTGTGGGTGGTGTTTTTGTGTATGACCTAACTGTTGGGGGCCCACTTGGTGAGGTCGAAGATTTCAGTGAGTTGGTCTGGCCATGACCCCTTCTGGTGGACACCTCCTAAGAGAGGATGTTCATCATGGGAAGTCAGCGTCGGGAGTTCGCTCCTGAGTACAAGGACGAGGCCGTGAAGTTGGTGATCAATACCGGTCGTCCGGTCGCCGTTGTGGCTCGCGAGCTGGGCGTCAAGGAGCAGACCTTGGGCCGGTGGGTCAACCTGTTCAAGACCCGCCAGGACGCCGGTGACGGGGCCCTGAGCGAGACCGAGGGGGTCGAGCTCGCTCGTCTGCGCAAGGAGAACTCGGAGCTGAAGTTGGATCGGGCGTTCTTGAAAAAAGCCTCCCTCTTCTTCGCCCAGGAAGCATCGGATACGAACCAGAAGCGTTCGCACTGATGCACGCGGAGAAGAGCAACTACACGGTCTCGCGGATGGCGCGCCTGCTGGAGGTCTCTCGATCGGGGTTCTACGCCTGGGTCAAGCGACTGCCCTCCAAGCGGGCGATCAGGGCCGAGAGGATCGAGGCCAAGATCGCCCGCTTCCACGGCGAGTCCGACGAGGTCTCCGGGGCACCCAGGATCCTTGCCGACCTGCGTGAGGACGGCGAGGTCATCTCCGGCAAGACGGTCGCGAAGACGATGCGCAAGCTAGGATTGCGCGGGATCTGCCCCCGGCGGTGGCGCGCCACCACCCAACGCGACAACGGCGACACCTACCCGCCCGACGCGGCGAAGCGCCAATGGGACACCGGGGTCCTCAACGCCCTCTGGGTCGGCGACATCACCTATCTGCGGACCTGGCAGGGGTGGCTCTACCTGGCCACCGTGATCGATGCGCACTCGCGTCGCGTGATCGGGTGGGCGATCGCGGATCACATGCGCACCGACCTGGTCCAGGACGCGCTGAAGATGGCGATCGCTCTGCGTGGCGGACTGCCCACCCAAGTCGTGTTCCACACCGATAGGGGCACCCAGTACGCGTCGGAGCAGATCACGCTGTTCGCGGCCGAGAACGGCATCACCCGGTCGATGGGCTTGACCGGGATCTGCCTGTTAACCGGCCAATCCGACTCGTGGGGGTTGGCTGCCTGAGCTGGGTCGTGGCGGGGATCGCGTTGGGGGTGGTGGAAGTCGGTCCTGCTCAGGGGTAGGCCTGAGGGCATGGACGTGCTGGCTTTGGTGCCGG
>DASQEP010000029.1:0-2732 GCA_035633615.1 Dermatophilaceae bacterium | reverse complement strand
GCTGCACCTGATCGAGACCATCCGGCCAGACCTCCTCCTGCTGGACCTGGGGCTGCCTGACATCGACGGGATGGACGTGCTGGGACGTGCTGTCCCGGACATCCCCGTGATCGTGCTCACCGCGCGTACCAGTGTCAACGATCGGATCGCGGGGCTGCGCATGGGCGCCGACGACTACGTGGTCAAGCCGTTCAGCCCCACCGAGGTGGTGCTGCGGGTTCGGGCGGTGCTGGGTCGAGGGAATCGGCTGCGGGCTCCCGCCGCGATCGGGGCGTTCGGCGCAGGCCGGCTCCAGATCGACGAGGCGGGCCACCGGGCCACCCTCGCTGGACGTGACCTGGCCCTGACTCCACACGAATGGGGCCTCCTGCTTGCCCTTGCGACTGCCCCAGGGCGGGTGTTCACGCGCCGCGAGCTGGTCGAGCGCATCAGCGGCTACACGTTCCAGGGTTACGAACGAGCCGTCGACTCGCACGTGAAGAACCTGCGGCACAAGCTGGGTCCAGACGAGCAGGATGTCGTCCAGACCGTCGTCGGGTTCGGGTACAGGCTGGGGCTGGCGGCCGATGAGTGACCGCTGGCGACTCGGCCGGCTCGGCCGTCGGCTCGCCGGGGTGATCCTGCTGGTATCTGCTGCGTCGCTGACGGTCCTGTTCGTCGGCACCGTCGTGCCGCACCTCGTGGCCGACCCTCCCCACCCGGACGACGCCGTCTCACCGCCGTGGCTGCTGTCTGCGACCGCGGTCGCACTGGTGACAGCGGTCACCCTGTCGGTGGTCATGGCGCGCCGGCTGACACGCCCCATCGACGGGTACATTGACACCGCCCGCCGCTTCGCCGCCGGTGACCACTCGGCGCGTCCCGACGATCTCGGGCCCCCAGAGTTCGCCGACCTCACCGTCGCGCTGAGCGCAGCGGCCGAGGAGATCGAGAGATCGGAGGGCGCCCGTCGTCGACTCACCGCGGACATCGCCCATGAGCTGCGGACGCCCCTGACCGCTCTGCAGATCGGGCTCGAGGAGCTGCGCGACGGCCTGGTCCCGGCTGATCCGGCAACGTTGGCGGCCCTGCATGACCAGGCCACCCGGCTGGGGCGGATCGTGAACGACCTGTCCGAGCTGTCCGAGGCTGAGTCGTCCGGCGTCCAGCTGCACCTGTCCGCGGTCGAGCTCTCCCAGCTTGCGGACCTTGCGCTGTCTGCGCGACAGGGGTCGATGGAGTCGGCCGGGCTGATCGTCGAACGGGAGATCGACCCCGACGTCTGGGTCATTGCCGACTCGGGCCGGATGCACCAGGTCGTGGGCAACCTCTTGGCCAACACCGTCCTCTACTGCCGTCCCGGCGACCGGGTCAGGGTGCGTGTGGGCATCGACGGCGGGCACGGCGTCCTGGAGGTGTCGGACAACGGGCCGGGGTTCCGCCCTGAGGAGCTGCAACACGTCTTCGACCGGTCGTGGCGGGGCGTGTCGGCGACTGGGACCCGCGGTTCTGGGCTCGGCCTCCCGATCGTCCGCGCGCTGGCCGAGGCTCAGGGCGGCAAGGTTTGGGTGGACTCCGTGGAGGGGCACGGCGCAGCCATCTCCGTGCGGCTCCCCCTGTCGACCGGCGGATCGGCCTGACCCGGACGGCGCCGGCGGGGGCGTCCGGCGGGGGCGTCTGGCTGGTGTGACCCGGCCCACACGTCGGTGTGGAATGACCCGGGCCGGGAGTAGGTTGACCCGCCATGAGCACCCCGAGCCCGGCCGCGCCCATGACCCCCGACGTCGTGGCGCCGCACCGGTGGCGAGCGCTGGCGGCACTGGTGGTCAGCCTGCTCGTCGTCGTGCTGGACAACACCGTTCTGAACGTTGCGCTGAAGACGATCCAGCAGGACCTCGGCGCCACTCAGAGCCAGCTCATCTGGGCGATCAACTCCTACTCCCTGGTGTTCGCCGCGCTGCTGTTCACCTGGGGCGTGCTCGGCGACCGCTACGGGCGCCGGAAGATCCTGATCATCGGACTGGTGCTGTTCGCGCTCGCATCACTGCTCAGCGCGTTCGCCCAGACCCCGATGCAGCTGATCGTCGCGCGCGGGCTGATGGGCATCGGCGGCGCATCCGTCCTGCCCGTGACGCTGTCGATCATCACCGTGATCTTCCCTCCGGCGGAGCGCGGGAAGGCCATCGGCATCTGGGCGGCAGCCGTCGGTGGCGCGGTCGCGCTCGGGCCGCTGCTCGGTGGGTTCCTGCTCGAGCACTTCTGGTGGGGCTCGGTGTTCCTGATCAACATCCCGATCATCGCCGTCGGCATCGCCGGGATCCTGGCCAACGTCCCCGAGTCGCGCAACCCGCACCCCGGGCGGCTTGACCCCCTCGGCCTCGTCCTGTCGGTCGTTGGCCTGCTGGCGCTCGTGTACGGGATCCAGGAGGCCGGCTGGAGCGAGCCGGTCACCTACGCCTGGATCGCGTTCGGCGTGGCCGTCCTGGCCGGGTTCCTGTTCTGGGAGTCGCGGACCGACCATCCCTCGATGGACCTGAGCCTGTTCTCGATCCGCTCGTTCTCGGTCCCGCTGGGAGCCACCTCGCTGACCTTCGCGGCGCTGAGCGGCTCGTTGATCTTCCTGGCGTTCTACTACCAGGTGGTGCGCGGGTGGTCACCGCTGCAGTCCGGGGCGCTGACCGTCCCGTTCGCGATCGGGCAGCTGCTGTCCGCACCCCGCAGCGGCAAGATGGTGGCCCGCTTCGGCGCCCGGC
>DASQEP010000028.1:0-1994 GCA_035633615.1 Dermatophilaceae bacterium | reverse complement strand
CTGCGGCGCATCCTGCAGGCCGGTCCCGCAGCCACAGCACACGCCCGGCTCATAACGGATCCCGTGGTCGGGGACCTCGACCTGCCGCAACGTCATTCCCGGTTGGCCCTTCGGACGGCCAGGACCACGACCGGACTTCTTTCCGCAACGACTTCGGCGCCGGCTTGGCCAGCCCGTCCGACGAGGGCGGCTTCCCCGAGTTCTTCGACGTCATCCCCAGCCGTGCCTCGAGTTCCGCGATCCGCGCCAGAGCCTGCGCCAGCACAGTTTTCAGCTGCGCGTTCTCCGCGGCCAGCTCCTCATACGAGGGCGGCGGCGGGACCAATGGCTGGGACACGCCGAGATCAAAACACGCTCCCAAGCCGGACACCGTCAACGACACGCCGACATCGTGAGCCGATCGCAGCCGGGTGCCTCAGAACGTCCGCATCTGACGACCTATCCAGTCACCTTGGGTTTAGATGATTCCGATTCACTCTCATGGCGCAGATCGTGAGCTTTTGATGCACCGATGACAGATCGGCTACTGGGCACTGCCGTCGACGCTCTCGGGCCACCCCGCCCGCTCCTATCCCCGAGCACTCTTCGGGGCGCTGATGGTCGCCGGTCTGGTGTACGCCGGGGTCGGGGTTGCGGCCAGTGCGATCGTCCCCACCGACCAGCTCGCGGCGTCCAGCGCCCCCCTCCTGGAGATCGTCAAGGCGGCCGGCGGTGTGCCCCCGGCACTGTTCAGCCTGATCGCGCTCGTCGCCGTGGGGAACGGGGCGCTGCTGACCGGCATCATGTCCTCCGGTTGGCGTACGGGATGGCGACCGACGGGTTGCTGCCGTCGATCCTCCAGCGCGTGCTCCCGCAGCGGCGCACCCCGTGGGTGGCCATCCTGACGACCGCGCTGTTGTCCCTGCTCCTGGCCCTGACAGGGAGCATCGAAGTGCTGGCCAGCACGATGGTCCTGCTGCTGCTGGTGGTCTTCTTCACGGTCAACCTCGCGACCCTCGTCCTGCGTCGTGAGCAGGTCGAACACCGGCACTACCGGGCGCCTGTCGTCCTTCCGGTGCTCGGCCTGGCCTCGTGCCTGCTGCTGGCGACACAGGTCGAGGCAGAGGTCTGGCGGCTGGGGCTGCCGTTCCTCGCGGCCGGGGCCGTCCTGGCCTGGATCGCCGCCGCGCGCCGACGTTCATCGGTGTGACGGCCGGCGCTGGCTGACTGCTGCACCGGTGCGGATGGACGACCTCGCCGCACCGCCGACGTTCGCGGCTGCCGCCGGGCCGTTGCTGCACCCCCACGGCTACGAGGCAGGTGAGGCTCCAGCGGCTGACCGCCCTGCGTAGGCGTGCACCTCGGTGGCCTTGACGGACAGCCACACCAGCCGCCCGACGCGCAGGTCGAGATCGGCCACGGCGGCGGCTGTCACGTCGACGAGCGCGGGAGGTGTCCCAGCGACCTGAACCCGCACCCGGTCACCGATCGGTTCCAGATCGCTGACGACCCCCGGCCAGACGTTGCGGGCGCTGCCGTGGGGCTGTTCGACGTGGATGGTGACTGCGCTGGGCCGGACCGTCAAGAGCACCCGCTCACCGTCGGTCCGGACGGCATCACCCAGGCCCACCGTGACCAGTTGCCCACCGTCGTCGAGGAAGACCAATCCGGTGGCGGCCTCCGGCGTACCGACGTACAGGTTGACGCCGACCAGACGGGCGACATAGTCGGTCAGGGGATGTCGGCCGACCTCGGCGGGTGTACCGGTCTGAACCACGCCGCCGTCTTCGAGGATGACCAACCGGTCGGCGATCGTCATGGCCTCGACGGCGTCGTGCGTGACGATGAGGACCGGTCCTGCGAACGAGTGCAGATGCCGGCGCAGCTCGGCTCGGACCTGCAACCTGGTTCGAGCATCCAGCGCCGCGGTGGGTTCATCGAGCAGCAGCGCCGCCGGGTCCGAGGCGAGCGCTCGAGCCAGTGAGACACGTTGCGCCTCACCGCCGGACAGCTGT
>DASQEP010000027.1:0-68165 GCA_035633615.1 Dermatophilaceae bacterium | reverse complement strand
ACCTGGTCGCGGCTAGCTTCGAGCCCGGCTCCAACGCCCGCTGGGCGACCAACGCGAAAATGACCCGCTCGACCGCGTCACCGTCCAGGCGCCGCCCGGTCGCAACCGCCCGGATCGCCGCGCCGATCCCGAGCCGCTCCCGCAGGCGGTCCAGGGTCCAGGTCCCCGACCAAGCGACGGGACTCGACCACCTCGACCTGCTCGGTGGGGGTGGCCTGCGGCGCGAGCAGCGCCTGCTGCTCGCGGCTCAGGAACCGAGAGACCGAGGACACCAACCGGGCCAACGCCTCGCGGTCGACCTGATCGGCCCGACCGAAGTTGTGGATCACCTTCGCCGTCGGCGAGCCAGTCACCGGGTGCCGCTCGTTGTGCGCCAGCTGCAGGTACCGCACCACAGACCCGTCCCGGTTCGTCCGCCGTGTCTCCCGCAAGTACATGCCTACACCAAACCAAGAAACATGCCGATTTCCCTCGCGACACGCGAAATTCGTGTGCCTACACTATTGTGGCCTCCACGACCTGCCACAGGCCTCTGAACAGGCACAACGCTATGGGCCAAGCCCAGATATGCCTACGAGCTGCGGAAGTCCGGTCTGGGGTTGCTCATAGAGAGATCACCAACTTCACGGCCTCGTCCTTGCACTCAGGAGCGAACTCCCGACGCTGTCTTCCCATGATGAACATCCTCTCTTAGGAGGTGTCCACCAGACGGGGTCATGGCCACCTCGCCTCGTGAACGACGAGTCGTCGTCCCTGTCTCAGCGGCCACGGCGTATCCGACGGGCGGTCACCACGCCGAGGACAGGTACCCCGAGGAGGACCACGACGACGAGGACACCCACGAGGGCGCTCTCTCGGAATACGTCGGCCAGGCTTGACTCATAGCCCCGATCGATGCCGGCAAAGATGACGACGTTGACTGCGACGATGGCGCCCACGACGCCGCCGGTCAGCCCACCGACGACGAGATCAAGAACCCACCCTCGGGTCTTGCCCTCGGTCGTCGAAGTGGCCACAGCACCAGTCTCCCCGAACGCCTCACCGCTCACCAGGGCTATGTGGTTCGGGTCACGGCGGCGCCGGACGCAAGCACTGGACGCCAAGAGGGCGGGGCACTCCGAGCCCCTCCAGGCAGTAGCAAGCCCGTGAGTGGCCGCGGTCATCGGTGGGGCATTACGAACCCCTCCTGACAAGAAACCTCAGGCGTGAGATCGAGGGGTGGGGCATGTGAACCCCCTCCTCGGGAACGCCGGGGGAACCCACAGCTCAGGAGGGGTGGGGCATTTGGGGGCCCTCTTCTTATCCCACCATCATGGTTGGCGATCATCGAACGCGCGGAGCTCGGCGGTTTAGCGGGCGTAGGTGTCGTGCGGGTCTTGGACGCGCTGGTCGCCGTGGGCTCGTTCGCGGTCGCGTCTGCGTGGGACGTTCCGTTCGGACCGCTCGGCCCGTTCCGGGACGGGTGTCGATGTGGCTGAGACTCCCACGCGCCCCAGCGCCAGCGGGCCGATCTGAACGGCAGGATGGCTGGCATGAGTTCGCCGAGCGCCACGGATCCCGCCCCGCTACCACCAGGGGACGAGCCCGCGGGGCACCAACGGTCCGCGGCCGGCGGGAGCCGCGCGGTGGTCACCCGGTTGCTGCTGGGCAGCTCGCTCATGCTGTTCCTGGAACTGGCGCTGATCCGTTGGCTTGGGTCCAACGTGGTCCACCTGTCGTACTTCTCCAACTTCGTGCTGCTCGGTTCCTTCCTGGGAATCGGTGCCGGCTTCCTCATCTCCCGCAAGACCTGGTCGGTGCTGCCGTGGACGCCGGTCCTGCTGGCAGTGCTCGTCTTCGCGGTGTGGAAGTTCCCGGTGACGATCGACCGCGGCGGCGACGACATCATCTACTTCACCTCGTTGGACACCTCCGGCCCGCCGACCTGGCTAGCGCTGCCGGTCATCTTCCTGATGGTTGCGGTGATCCTGGCCGGGCCGGCCGAGGTAGTCGGCCGATGCTTCGGGCAGCTGCAGCCCCTGGTGGCCTACCGGTGGGACCTGGTGGGGTCGATCATCGGCATCGCGGGGTTCACACTGCTGTCGTTCCTGCACGCCCCCTCGGTGGCGTGGGGGTTCATCGTCGCTGCGGCCATGATCGCCCTGACCGCCAACCCGCGCCGCGTGATCAGCGTCCTGTCCGGGCTGGTCATCGTCGGAACGCTGCTGGCCGAGTCCCTGAGTGCGGGAGTGTCATGGTCCCCTTACTACAAGGTGACCGGGCAGGACATCGGCTCGTACAAGGGCGACCTGCTGTACTACATCACCGTCAACGGCATCCCGCACCAGACCATGGGGTCGGTCCAGTACAAGCTGGAGAAGGGTGAGAAGCAGTACGCCACCCCCTACGAACGGCGCAAGGACGGCCCGCTGGGCAACGTCCTGGTCATCGGGGCCGGCTCCGGGTCCGACGTGGCCATCGCGTTGTCCAAGGGTGCCCGGCAGGTCGACGCCGTCGACATCGACCCACGGATCATGCAAATCGGTGTCGAACTCAACCCGGACCGGGCCTACCAAGACCCGCGCGTCAACCGCATCGTCAACGACGGCCGGGCGTTCCTACAGTCCACCGACAAGAAGTACGACCTCATCCTGTTCGCGCTGCCCGACTCGCTGGCGCTGGTCAACGGGGCCTCCCAGATCCGGCTCGAGTCGTTCCTGTTCACCGAGGGGGCGCTGCGGTCGGCCCGGGACCGGCTGACCGACGATGGCGTCTTCGCGATGTACAACTACTATCGGGAACCGTGGCTGATCGACCGGCTGGCCGGGACGGTTCGGGACGCGTTCGGTCACGACCCGTGCGTCGACCTGCTGGGTGGGGGGCAGGCCGTGGTGACCGTCGCACGCGACCCCGCCAATCAGCGCTGCGCCGCCGAGAACCACGTCCTGCCGGCCTCCCGGGTGGCGCCGGCCACCGACGACGCCCCCTTCCTGTACTACCGGGGTGACACTGGAATCCCGTCCATCTACCTGATCACCCTCGGTGGAATCCTGCTGATCTCGCTGATCGCGGTGCGAGCCCTGGGTGGCCCGTTCCGCACCATGCGCCCCTACGCTGACCTGTTCTTCATGGGCGCGGCGTTCCTTCTCCTGGAGACCAAGAACATCGCCACGTTCGCGCTGCTGTTCGGCACGACGTGGCTGGTCAATGCGTTCGTCTTCGGCGGGGTGTTGCTCATCGTGCTGGCCGCGGTGGAGACGACGCGGCGGGTCCGGACACCACCCCTGCCGGTGGTGTTCGCGGGGGTCGCGGTGTCGCTGGTGATCGCCTACCTGGTCCGTCCGGAATGGTTGCTCGCCTGGCCGTTCGCGCCCCGGCTGATCGCGGCGGTGCTGCTGGCCTTCGCGCCTATATACCTGGCCAACATCGCTTTCGCCAAGCGGTTCGCCGCCTCCGACAGCTCCCAGGCGGCGTTCGGGATCAACCTGCTCGGCTCCATCTTCGGCGGGTGCCTGGAGTACGCCGCGCTGCTGACCGGATACCGCAACCTGCTCATCGTGGTCGGCCTGCTCTACGCGCTGGCCTTCGTGATCACCCCGCGCCGGGGCGGGGTGATGGTCTCGGTGTGAGATGACCGCGGGCTCGGGCAAGGACCTGATGGGCTGGCAGCTCTACGGCAGCTTCAGCGCCTGACGCTCGTCATCCCGGAAAGCGGGATCGGGTCAGGAAGCGGATCCACACCGGGACCGGCGCCACCTCCTCGATGACCACTGGGACATCACCGGGTCCGTCTCGCAGCCGGGCTCACCGTGCAGGGTGACCGTGTCGTTGCTCACGAGCCTGCTGCCCTCCGAGTGGGTGTGCCTGTCGCTTCGGTGCGTGGACCGTCGAAAACCCTCCGCGCTTCCACCGCCCCCAGGCCATGCGCCGTGCGGCCCGAATCTGCGGCGGGCGGTCACCGAGGGTGGGTCGTCCGCCGGGCTGGCCGGACCCGGCCCGTTGACCTGCGCCGGACGGTTGCCGGGTCGCGACGGGTGGGTGCCGAGGCCAGCCGCAGTGTCACGAATGCGGCGGCAGGTGAGGCCACATCCTCGCCCGACCATTGTCCTCTGTCACCGAGCGGCCCTAGTGTGCGGCACACGTAACAGCGGCATTGCACGAAAGGGCCACCATGCACACCAGGGCCTACCAGCACGAACTCAACTCAAGTCGAGTTCGTTCGGGTGAGTCGGTGCTGACCGTGCAGAGCGTCTCGTTGCGGTTCGGGGGTGTTGCCGCGCTGACCGATGTAAGCCTTTCGGTGGCCCAGGGGGCGGTGCACGCCATCATCGGCCCCAACGGTGCAGGCAAGTCCAGCCTGCTCAACTGCGTCAGTGGGCTGTACCACCCGCAGGAAGGCACGATCCAGCTCGTCACCGCCGACCAGGAGGGTCGGCCGGCCACCCATGAGCTGACGAAGCTGCCCACCCACAAGATCGCCCGGCTCGGGGTAGCCCGCTCGTTCCAGAACATCGAGCTGTTCTCCCACCTGACGGTGCTGGAGAACCTCATGCTCGGCCGGCACACCCGGATGAAGCACCGGCTTTTCGCCTCGATGTTGTGGTTCGGCCCGGCCCGCACTCAGGAGATCACCCACCGCTCGCTCGTTGAGGAAGTCATCGACCTGTTGGAGCTGCAGGCGCACCGTCACAAGCCGGTCGGCTCCCTGGCCTACGGGATTCAGAAGCGGGTCGAACTGGGTCGCGCGTTGTGCCTGCAACCTTCGGTTCTCCTCCTGGACGAGCCAATGGCCGGGATGAACGCGGAGGAAAAGGAGGATATGGCCCGCTATGTCATCGACGTCAACGAGCTCGCCTCGGTGACCGTGGTGCTCATCGAGCACGACATGAACGTCGTGATGGACGTCTCGCACCGGATCAGCGTGCTCGACTTCGGCCGGCTCATCGCGGACGGGACTCCCGACGAGGTCAAGGCGGACCCGGCCGTCGTCGCCGCCTACCTGGGTGAGGGGGAGGCGTGAGCGGCGCACACCGTTCGGACCCGGCCGCCACCGAGATGACGAACCCGACCTTCCCGTTCCTGCTGCGGCGACACGCCCAGCAGCATCCGGACGGCGTGGCCCTGCAGGAGAAACGGTACGGGGTGTGGCAGCCGTTGACCTGGGCCGCGTACGCGGGCCGGGTCGCGGACTTCGCCCACGGGCTGGCCGCCTTGGGGGTCCGTCGGGGTGATGTCGTCGCGGTGCTGGGCGACAACCGCCCGGAGTGGCTGGTGGCTGAGCTGGCCGCGCAGAGCCTCGGTGCGGCGGTCGTCGGGATCTACCCGACCAGCATCAACGAGGAACTCCTGCACATCATCCGGCTCGCCGAGGTGCACGTTGTGGTGGCCGAGGACCAGGAACAGGTCGACAAGCTCATCAAGCTGAAGGACACCGGCGAACTGCCCGCCGACCTGGTCACCACCGTCGTGTACTACGACCCGCACGGGCTGGAGCAGTACGACCAGCCCTACCTACGCGATTTCACCGAGATCGAGGCCGGCGGCCGGGACTGGGGCTCGGCCCACCCCGGCTTCCTCGACAGTCAACTCGCGGCTCTGAGCAGCGACGACGTCGCGATCATCTGCACCACCTCGGGCACCACCTCGCGTCCGAAGATGGCCGAGTTGTCGCACACCAATCTCCTGACCATGGCCGAGCACCTGACCTCCATCGACCCGATCCGCGCCAAGGACCGGTACGTGTCGTTCCTGCCGTTCGCGTGGATCGGTGAGCAGATGCTCGCGGTCGCGTGCGGGTTGTCGCGTGGTTTCACGATCTCCTTCCCCGAGGACCCGGCCACCCAGCGCGCCGACATGCGCGAGATCGGCCCGAACGTCATGTTCAGCCCGCCGCGGATCTGGGAGTCGTTGCTGTCCGACGTGCAGGTCCGGATCGAGGACGCGGGCCGGCTCAAGCGGGCCACCTTCGGTTGGGGTTACAGCATCGGCGACCGGGTCGCCCGCAAGCGGGTGCACGGGCAACGGGTCGGCCCGGGTCTTCAGGCCCTGCACGCCATCGCCGACGCCGTAGCGCTGCGTCCGGTTCGCGACCAGCTCGGGCTGGCCCGGATCAAGCGCTGCTACACCGGTGGTGCCCCGCTCGGCCCGGACGTCTTCGCCTTCTTCCACGCCATCGGGGTCAACCTCAAGCAGATTTACGGCCAGACCGAGATCTGCGGTATTGCCGTCGTGCACCGTGACGACGACATCGCCTTCACCACGGTCGGCACCCCCCTGCCCGGCACCGACATCGCGATCAGCGACGACGGGGAGATCCTGCTGCGCTCCGGGTCGGTCTTCCGGGGCTACTTCCGTCAACCAGAGGCCACCGCCGAGACCGTCGACCCGGACGGGTGGCTGCACACTGGCGATGCCGGATACCTCGACGAGAAGGGCCACCTGGTCGTCATCGATCGCGCGAAGGACGTCCTGCAGACCGCTGACGGAACCCGGTTCTCCAGCGCCTTCATCGAGAACCGGCTCAAGTTCTCCCCGTACGTCGAGGAGGCGGTGGTCTTCCTCGGGTCCGCCGGGGTCTCCGCGGAGCGGGACGGCGACTCGGCGATGACGGCCATGCTGACCATCGACCCGTTCACCGTGGGCGCCTGGGCCGAGCAGCAGCGGATGGGCTACACCACCTACACCGACCTGGCCGGCAAGCAACAGGTCCGGGAGTTGATCGCCGAAGAGATCGACCGAGCCAACGCCGACCTGCCGGAGAGCATCAGGATCCGCCGGTTCGTTCTGCTGCACAAGCAGTTCGACCCGGATGACGACGAGATCACCCGCACCCGCAAGGTGCGACGCAACGTCATCGCCGAGCGGTACGCGGCCATCATCACCGCGCTACGCGAGGGCGCCGGCACCGTCAATGTGACCAGCCGGATCACCTATCAGGACGGATCGACCGCCGTGCGTGACATCGAGCTGACCATCGTCGACCTGGCCGGCTATCGCTCCCCCGCAGGCCGAGCCCGCCGCCCGGTGTGGAGCGGCCGACAGTGAGCACCTTCGTCTCCCTGACCATCTACGGCCTTGCCGACGGCGCCATCCTCGCCCTGGCCGCGTTGGGCTTCGTACTGATTTACAAGGCGACCCGGGTGATCAACTTCGCCCAAGGCGAGTTCCTGCTCTTCGGGGCCTATACCTTCTACGCGGCGTTCGTGCTCTTGGGTCTGCCCTGGACGCTGGCGGCCGTGGTCGGGGTCGCCGTCGCGGTCCTGCTGGGGGTGTTTCTGGAACGGTTCGTCCTGCGCCCCTTGATCGGGGAGAGCGCGATCAGCGTCATCATGGTCACGATCGGGCTGTCCGCGGTGCTGCGTGCGGTCGTCCAGATGTTCTTCGGGACGTCGGTACGGGAACAGCCGGCGCTGCTGCCCCGCGGGTCGATCAGCCTCTTCGGCGCCAACGTGCCGGCCAACCGGCTCCTGGTCATCCTGATAGCGGCGCTCGTTCTGGCCGCCTTCACTCGGTTCTTCAGCAGGTCGAAGCACGGCATCGCGATGCGGGCCGTCGCCGACGACCAGCAGGCGGCACTGACAATGGGCATCTCGGTGCCGAGGGTCTTCGCGATGTCCTGGGCCTTGGCGGCGGTCAGTGCGCTGATCGCGGGGGTGTTGCTGGCCGACATCTCCGCCGTCGAGCAGAACATCGCGGCGTTCGGGCTCATCGTCTTCCCGGTGGTCATCCTCGGTGGCCTGGACTCGGTGCCCGGCACCGTCGTCGGCGGTCTGACCATCGGGCTCCTCAAGCAGTACGTATCCGGCTACGCCGATCCCGGCCTCGCCGAGGTAATCCCGTACGTCGTGCTGGTGCTCATCCTGATGATCCGCCCGTACGGACTGTTCGGCGAAACCCGGATCGAAAGGGTCTGACCTGATGGCCACCGCCACCGGCATCTTCCACCGCACCTACCGCGCCGAGGCGGCCCTGCGGCACACCCGAGCCGAGTACGCCCGCCTCGCCCTGATGATCGTCGGCCTGATCGCCGCCCCGTACGTGCTGGACACGTACTGGCTGGGAATCGTCAACACCATTCTCATCGCCGTCGTCGGCGCGGTCGGTCTCAACATCCTGGTCGGCTTCACCGGTCAGATCTCGCTGGGCCAGGGTGGCTTCCTGGCAGTGGGGGCCTTCACCTCGGCGATCCTGACCTACCGGGCCGGGTTGCCGGTGCTGCTCAGCATCGCGTCGGCGGTCGTCGTCACAGCCACCGTCGGTGCTTTCTTCGGCCTGCCGGCGATGCGCCTGAAGGGCCTGTACCTGGCCATCGCTACCCTGGCCAGCCAGGAGATCATCATGTTCGTGGTGCGCCGCTGGGAGTGGCTCACCGAGGGCAAGGGGTTCCTGGACGTGGCCCGGCTCAACCTCTTTGGTTGGGAGGTCAGCACCCGCCTGTTCGAGTTCCAGTGGTACTGGATCCTGCTCATCATCGCCACCGGGTGCGTGCTGGCGGCCCGGAACCTCTTCCGCACCGGACTGGGACGGTCCTTCATGGCGGTCCGCGACCAAGACATCGCCGCAGCCGCGATCGGCGTCAACGTCACCACCGCCAAGCTGACCGCGTTCGCCGTCTCCAGTGGGATGGTCGGCCTGGCCGGGGCGCTGACCGCCCACTACTCCGAGACGGTCACCTGGGAACGGTTCACTTTGGACGTCTCGGTTCTCTACCTGGCGATGATCATCGTCGGTGGGCTGGGCAGCATCGCCGGATCCGTCTACGGGGCCGCTTTCATGATGCTGCTTCCGGCGCTGCTGACCGAGCTCAGCGACGCCGTCAAGAGCAGCCTGCCGTTCTTGGCCGACCAGCTGCCGGCCATCAAGAACGCCATCTTCGGCCTGGTCATCGTCGTGTTCCTGATCGTCGAGCCGCGCGGGTTGGACCGCATCTGGCAACGCATGAAGGACTTTGTCCGGTTCTGGCCGTTCCGTTACTGATTCTCATCGACCCAACCGACCCCTCCCGATCCCGCCTCCAGCCGAGTAGATCGTTCCGTCGTTCGTCGCAGTCCCTCCGTAGTTCGTCTAAGTCCCGGTATTCAAGGAGTCCCGATGATCCGCAAGACCACCCTCCTGGCAGCGACCAGCCTGACCGCCTTCACCGTCCTTGCGACCGCCTGCGGCGGTGGCGCCTCCAGCGGAAGCGGAGGTGGCGGTGGCGCGGCGAGCGGGCCGATCAAGATCGGTGTCCTGGCGGACCTGACCGGGGCCACCGGTGACGTGGGCACCCCGTACAACGAGGGGATGATGGGGTACATCGATTGGGTCAACAGCAAGGGGGGGATCAAGAACCGCACGATCGAAGCGACCTCCAACGATTACGCGTACAAGGTTCCGCTGGCTGAGGAGCTGTACAAGAAGTACGTCAGCCTCGGCAAGGTCGCCATCCAGGGCTGGGGCACCGGGGACTCGGAGGCTCTGCGCAAGAAGGTGGCCACCGACAAGCTGCCGTTCATGTCCGCCTCCTACGCCGAGGTGCTGACCGACCCCACGGAATCACCGTTCAACTTCGTCGTCGCTCCCACCTACTCCGATCAGATGCGGGTTGCGCTGAACTGGATCGCCAAGGAAGCCGGATCGAAGGCGGAGGTTGCCGTCTTCCACAACGACAGCCCGTTCGGTCTGGCCCCGGTCGCGGACGGCCAGAAGTGGATCACCGAGAAGAACTTGGCGCTCGGTTACAAGGCCTACCCGATGCCGAAGACCCCGAACTTCGTCGGGTTGCTGTCCCAGGCGAAGGCGCAGGGCGCCAAGTATGTCGTGATCCAGAACGTCTCCAGCCCGGCCGCGCAGGTCGCCAAGGACATCAAGGCGCAGAAGATGGACATGAAGATCGTCTGCCTGAATTGGTGCGCCGACGAACTGTTCATCAAGACCGCGGGCAGCGATCCGGCGGAGGGGCACATCATGATCCAGCCGTTCGCCCCGCCGAGCGCGAACAAGCCCGGACACAAAGACGCCGCCGACTACCTCGCCAGCAAGGGCAGCTCCCTGGAGGCCAAGGGGCTGCACTACATCCAGGGCTGGAAGACCATGGACGTCATGGCCAAGGGCATCGAGAAGGCCATCGACGCCGGTGGCGACCTGAACGGTGAGGCGATCAAGAAGGGCCTGGAGACGATGGACGCGGTCGACACCGGCGGCGTCGTTGGTACCGGACAGGTCAAGTTCACCGCCGACTCCCACCGCGGATCGAACGGCACGGGGATCTACCAGGTCAAGGGCGGCAAGCTGACCGAGTTGCAAGCCAACGTCACCCCGTGATGAGTGGTTCCACCGCCGGCACTCCGGCCGGCTCCCCGGCTGTGGCGGCACCGGCCGCCACAGCCGGGGCGGGGGTGTGCCTGGCCGTCAACAACGTCGAGGTGATCTACGACGACGTCATCCTCGTGTTGCGGGGCATGTCGTTGGCGGTGCCGCAGGGGGCCATCGTCGCCCTGCTCGGTTCCAACGGGGCAGGCAAATCGACCCTGCTCAAAGCCGTCTCCGGGCTGCTGCCCACAGAGCGAGGTGAGGTCACCGACGGGAGCGTGCACTTCCTCGGCCAGGACGTCACGAGGCTGTCCACCGACGAGCGGGTCGGGCTCGGGATGAGCCTGTGCATGGAGGGCCGACACGTCTTCGAGCACCTGTCGATCGCCGAGAACCTCACTGCCGGTGCCTACCGGCAGAACCGGTCCGGTGCGGCGCAGACGCTGGAGATGGTCTTCGAGTTCCTCCCCAAGCTGGCCGACATGCGGGCCCGGATCGCCGGGTACCTCTCCGGTGGCGAGCAGCAGATGCTGGCCATCGGGCGGGCGCTGATGGCCCGGCCGAAGCTGCTCATGCTGGACGAACCCTCGCTCGGGCTGGCCCCGCTGCTGGTCGCCGAGGTGTTCCAGTTCATCAAGCGGCTCAACACCGAGATGGGGCTGACCGTGCTGGTCGTCGAGCAGAACGCCCGACGGGCCCTGGAGGTCGCCGACGTCGGTTACATCATGGAGCAGGGCCGGATCGTGCTGGACGGTCCGGCCGACGAGCTGAGCGCCAACCCCGACGTCAAGGAGTTCTACTTGGGGCTCGGCGACGGCGGCGGACGCAAGAGCTACCGGGACGTCAAGCACTACAAGCGCCGCAAGCGGTGGCTGTGATCGGGAGGCCGGGATGAGCCAGGACGTGGCCGGCGCGGTGGCGGCCTACCGGAACCGGGTGGGCCCGGGGGTGCTCGCCGCGCTGACCCGGGCGGCCGCGCGGGTGCCGGCGCTGGCGTCCCGGCTGACCGCAGCCGGGGTGGACCCGCAGGCTCCGGTCGGCATCGACGCCTTGTCCTCGGTCCCGGTGCTAGGCAAGGATGACCTCGTCGAGGCGCAGCGAGCCGATCCGCCCTTCGGGGGCCTGGTCGCGGCCGAGGCGCCGATCGAGCGGGTCTTCCAGTCCCCGGGTCCGCTGTACGAACCCCAGCTGGCCGGCCCCGACCCGTGGCGGTGGGCCCCGGCCCTGGCCGCCGCCGGGATCGGGGCAGGCGACACGGTGCTCAATTGCTTCGGCTATCACCTGTCCCCGGCGGGGGCCATGTTCGAGCTGGGCTGCCTGGCCCTGGGGGCCCGGGTCGTCCCCGGTGGCATCGGCAACCAGGACCTGCAGGTGCACGCCATCGCAACGGCCGGGGTCACCGGCTATACGGGTCTGCCCAGTTACCTCAAGGTGCTGCTCGACCGGTTCGAGGCGGGCGTCACCGAGGGCGCATGGCCTTCGTCGTCCTGGGGGCTGCGCACCGCCCTGGTCACTGCGGAACCGCTGCCGGCGTCGTTGCGCACGGAACTGCAGCGTCGGGTACCGGTGGTCCGGATGGCCTATGGGACGGCCGAGGCCGGCCTGATCGCCTACGAGCGCGGTGCCGGGCGCCCGCTGCGGCCCGCGGACGGTCTGCTGGTGGAGGTCTGCGACCTGAGCACCGGAGTGCCGGTGACTCAGGGTGAGGGGCAGGTGGTGGTCACCCTGGCCCGGCCCGACTACCCGCTGGTTCGGTTCGGCACCGGAGACCTGTCCGCTTGGGTGGTCGACGAGGAGGGCCAGGCCTGCCTGGCCGGGGTACTCGGTCGGGTCGGTCAGGCGGTCAAGGTCCGGGGGATGTTCCTGCACCCCCGGCAAGCGGCCGAGGTGTTGACCGGGGTGCCCGGGCTGAAGGTCTGGCGCCTGGTGGTCGACCGCCACGAGCACCGCGACGAGCTGCGCTGCGAGGTGGTCATCGAGGACGGTGCCGCGGCCGGCGAGGTGGCGGTCGCGGTCGCCGACCGGATCCGGTCCGGCCTGCGGTTCACCGCTGAGGTGGTTCCGGTGGCGCAGGTGGCGACGCCCGGGGAGCTTGCGGACGTCCGGACCTGGTAGCCCCTGGGGTACCTTTTCCGGGTGAACCTTCGATTGGTGGTCACCGGGTCGGTGCAGGTGGACCAGCCCCCCGAGGAGGCATTCGGCCTGTTCACCCCTCGTGGGGAGCAACGTTGGGTGCCGAACTGGGCGCCGCGGTTTCCGGTCGACACCCCGGACGACTCGGCTGCGGGGACGGTGTTCCTGACCACCTCCGGGGGGCACCGCACGACCTGGATCGTGGTGCGCCGCAGCCGCAGCCGGCACCTTCGATACGCCCGGGTCGTCGAGGACCAGAACGCCGGCACCGTCGACCTTCGTCTGGAACCGAACAAGAAGGGCTGCACCGTCACTGTCGCCTACGACCTGACTGCCCTGAGCGAATCGGCCGGTCCGGCCCTGCAGCGCTTCGCCGACGGGTACCCGGGTTATCTGAAGAACTGGGAGGAGGCCATCCGGATCCTTCTGCGGGTGCAGTCGGGTGCCACCTAGGATCGCGCCATGACTCGACCCGACAGGGTCCCGGCGAACGTCCAGGCCGGGGGCAAGGGGGCGACGGAGTACACGACCGTCTTCGACGACGGCACGGTCGTCGAACGGGACGCCGAGGTGGGCGCGAAGACCGCCCGGCGGCAGGCCACGGACGACGACATCGTCCTGGTCAGCGTCGACATCCGGAGCGGTCGGGGGGCCGCCATTCCGGCCGGGGCCAGGCTGGCGCCCGGCACCACCGCGGACTGACCGACCGACCTGGCCGCGCAATGACCGATCGCCCGCTCACCGGCAGGATCCTGCTGATCCGGCACGGCCAGGCGATGGTCGACAGCGCCGACTATGACCGGCTGTCGCAGCTGGGCCGGCGGCAGACAGCGTTGCTGGGCGGCGCCTTGAGGCGGCGCGGCGTCCTCCCGGCGGTTTTCGTCGACGGGGGCATGTCTCGGCAGGCGGAGACCTCGGCGGCGATGGCGGCGCAGGCTGGGTGGGATCGGTTGCCCGGGCGGGACCCGGGGTGGGCGGAGTTCGACTATCGAGGGGTGCTGGCCGGTCATCGTCCCGACTACGCCGACCGGGCCGCCCGGATGGCCGACCTGGCCCGACACCCTGATCCGGCGGCGGCATTCCTGGTCGTGTTCCGCGCCGCGGTGGCCCGATGGATGTCCGGCACACACGACGACGACTATGCCGAGCCGTATCCCCTGTTCGCTGACCGGGTCCGCGGGGCGCTGTCCCGGGCCGCCGCCCAGCTGGCGTCGGTGCCCGGTACCCCTGGCGGCGTTCCGGCAGTGGGCGTCGTCGTCACCTCGGCCGGGCCGATCGCCACCCTCGCATGCGACCTGCTGCACGGCCGGTCGGCTACCTGGGTTCAGGTCAACACGGCGCTGGCGAACTGCGGGGTGTCCGAGGTCGTCATCGACCGCACCGATCTGGCGCTGCGCACCCTCAACGACCACGCCCACCTGGAGATCGGCGATCCGAGCCTGCTCACCTACCGTTGAGCCCTGTTGAGCCCTGTTGAGCCGTTGGGCCAATTGAGCCGCTGGGCCACCTCGGTGCGTCGCGTCCGCCATCAGCGCCCGATGGGGCGGTCCGGCCGGGAGCTGTCTTGGGCCGGCCCCCAGCTGGCGACCTTACCGGGGAGACCATCGGGGAGTAGCCTCACGCTGTGGACGCGCATGACCCGATGAGCGATGCCGGGTCGGCACCCACGCCCGGCGGCCTGGCCGAGGCTGTGACCGACTACCCGGGGCACTGGGAAGCCGACGTGATTCTCGCCGACGGCCGTACCGCCCGGATCCGGCCGGTGCGTGTCGGGGACGTCGACCTGATCCGGGACCTGGACGAGCGGGTCAGCGCGGACTCCAAGTACATGCGGTTCCTCGCCCCCCGGCCACGGCTGTCCGAACAGGACTTGGACCGGTTTACCAGGGTCGACCACGTCGACCGGATCGCCATGGTGGTCACCCTCGGCGGCCGGGTCATCGGCATCGGCAACGTCGATCGGATCAGTCCCACGCAGGCCGAGGTGGCCTTTCTCGTCGCGGACGCCCAGCACGGGCGCGGCATCGGGACCCTACTGCTCGAACACCTGGCCCAGGCCGGCCGCGAGCGCGGGGTCACCGGTTTCGTCGCCGAGGTGCTGCCCGAGAACGGACGGATGATCCGCACCTTCCGGGCCGCCGGCTACCGGGTCGCGGTCGGCTTCGCGCAAGGTCTGATGCGGTTCGAGTTCCCCATAGCGCCTACCGGGCACTCCGTCGAGGTGATGCGGTCGCGGGAGCACCGGGCGGAATCCCGTTCGATGGGAAGGTTCTTCGTCCCTCGCGCGGTTGTCGTCGTCGGTGCCAGCCCCCGGTGCGGGTCGATCGGCTGGCGCCTGGTACACAACCTGGTCATGGGCGGATTCACCGGCCGGGTGTACGTGGTACATCCGGGCGCCGAGGCCGTGCTCGGCCTGCCGGCCTATCGGTCGGTGAGGCAGGTCCCGGACCAGCTCGACCTGGCCATCGTCGCGGTCCCCGCCGCGGCGGTGCTGGACGTCGTGCGCGATTGTGCTTCTGCTGGCGTGCTTGGCCTCATCGTGGTCTCCAGTGGGTTCGCCGACGTCGGCGCGCTGGGGCGTGCCAGGCAGGGGGAGCTGCTGGAGTTGGCCCGGGGCAACGGGATGCGGCTGGTCGGGCCCAACTGCCTCGGGGTACTCAACACAGCGTCCGAGTACGCCATGAACGCGTCGCTGTCGCAGGTCATGCCTCCGCCCGGGCGGGTCGGGTTCTTCTGTCAGTCTGGCGCCTTCGGCGTGGCTCTCTTGCAGAACGTGGCCGACCGTGGGCTGGGGTTGTCCACCTTCGTGTCGGCGGGCAACCGGGCCGACGTGTCCGGCAATGACCTGCTTCAGTACTGGGAGGACGATCCGCGCACCGAGGTGATCCTGCTCTACCTGGAGTCGATCGGGAACCCCCGGAAGTTCTCTCGGATCGCCCGCCGTGTCGGCCGCTCGAAACCGGTCGTGGCGGTGAAGTCCGGCCGGACCACCCAAGGGGTGCCGCTGGGCCACAGCGTCCGCGCGACCCTGGCCCCGCAGGCGGCCGTCGATGCGATGTTTCGGCAGGCCGGCGTCATCCAGGTGGACAGCCTCGACGAGATGTTCGACGTAGCGCAACTGCTGGCCCACCAGCCGCTGCCGCTTGGGCCGCGAGTCTCGGTGGTCGGCAATTCCGACGCGCTGCTGCTGCTGGCGGTGGACGCGCTGATGGCCCACGGCCTGATCGTCGAGGAGTCGGTGCTGCTGCCCGGCTGGGCCACTGGTGCCGACGTCGCGGCCGCCCTGCACTCCGCCGCTGCCCACGTCGGGGTGGACGCCCTGCTCGTGGTGTTCACCCCCGCGCTGGACCGAGCCGAGAACGACGTCGCCGAGGCCCTCGCCGCGGTCGGATCGACGTCGGACAAGCCCTTGGTGGCCACCTATCTGGCGTTCCACGGAGTACCGGAGCGGATGCGGGTCCCGGATCGGGGAGGCGACCGGCCGGTGCTCGCCGGGCGCGGCTCGGTCCCGTCCTACCCCTCACCCGGGGCTGCGGCGCGCGCGCTTTCCCGCGCAGTCCACTACGGGCGCTGGGTGCATCGCCCGACGACCCCGGTACCGCAGCTGGCCGACGTCGACACGGCGGGTGCCGCCGACCTGGTCGCCGCCGTCCTGCGCGACCACCCGGACGGGCTCGACCTCGATGAGGACACTGCCGTACGACTTGTCGGCTGCTACGGCATACGGGTGGCCCGGACTCGCCCGGTGATGGCGCTGCGGGAGGCGGTGACCGCCGGGGAGGACCTCGGCTGGCAGGTCATTCTCAAGGCCACCAGCCCGCGGCTGCGCCGGCAGCCGTTCCTGGAGCACGAACTGCGCGACATCGGCGACGTCACCGCGATGACCGCGGCCTGGGACACGCTGACCGGGGTGCTGGGCGACCCGGCACAGGCCAGGTTCGTCGTCCAGGAGATGGGCCCGCCGGGTCTGCCCGTCACCGTGGGGGGCATCGAGGACCCGTCCTTCGGCCCGATCGTCTCCTTTGGCATGTCCGGGCCGTCGTCGGACCTGCTGGGCGACGTCGCCTACCGGATCCCACCGCTGACCCAGTCAGACGCCGCGGACATGGTCAGAGACGTGCAGGCCGCGCCGCTCTTCTTCGGCTACAGCGGTAGTCGGCCCTTGGACGTTGCCGGCATCGAGGCGGTCATCCACCGGGTGGCGCAACTGAAGGAGGGGCTGCCGCAGGTGCAGCGCCTCGAGGTGACCCTCCTGGTTGGAGTGGCCACGCACCTGGCGGTCCGGGTCAGTGCCCGGGTGGCCCCGCCCGACGAGGTGCGGCCCGACGGCCCGACCCGCCGGCTGACGGGCGCTGACGGGCGCTGATGGGCGCTGACGGGGCGCGCAGGTGGCGGCTTCCCTGGTAGGTGCCGCGGCACCGGCCGGGAGCGGAACGCGTTGCGGGACAGGCTGGGAACCCACTCGGCTTGGTGAAGCACCCGTGAGTGGCGGAATCCGGGTCGTCGAGCGCGCCGCCTGGTGCTGGCCCGCTCCGTGAATCGAGCCGAGTGCACCGACGATGTCCTCGGCCGGGTCCAAGGCGGCCAGGTCGTCGGTGGAGTGCGGATTCTCAGCCCGAACCCGGACGCACTGGCGTCACTGGCCGCCGACGCGGCGTTGTAGGCCGCTCAAGCCGGCGGCGGGGCAGACCACGCCACCGTGGTCACCAGGCGGGTGACCACCGGGCGGCGAGGCGTGGATCCGAAGCCGAATCTCACCGGCGGGTGGACGTCGCGCAGCTGACCCAGCGGGGTGTCCGCCCACGTCCCCTCGGCCAGTACGATCCGATGCACGTCGGTGGCCGCATACCACTCCCGCCGGTCGTTCCCGGCGCTGCCCACTGTTCGTACCCCGCGCATCACCAGCCGCGCCACCGGGTCCACTGCCGCGGCGAAGGCTGGGCGTTCGGCCACCACCGGCGGGATGGCGGCCAGCGCCCACCCGGCCGCCGTCCTCGACCCGGTCAGGAAGCGGACTCGCAGTGGTCCCGCCTCGACCTGCCAGCGCTGCCCCGACGGGGGGTGACCGCAGATCGACACCGTCACCGGGAGGATGACGATCTCGTCGAAACGGTAGGTGCTCGAGACGAACTCGGCGACATCCGGGGACGGGGCCAAGAGCATGCGGTGGCCATCAGGGCGTTCTACCATGACGTCGCTGAACGGTCCGAACGGCGACCGCGGCCAGTGGCCGATCACGAGTCGGGTCCCCTCGGCGGTGCCGAGGCCCGCGATGGCGCCCCGGAACTGCCACCGGGTCGTTTCGCGCGGGCGCACCAGGGTGCCCAAACGGGCCGACAGGCGGGAAGGCATGTGCCGAACAGTACGCCGGGAACCCGGGACGTTCCCCGCGGGCGCGGCTATCGGGGCGAGGTGGTTCCCGCGGTGGCCCCGGTGTCTTCGATGGTGGCGTAGAACTCGTGCCCGTCGGGGTCGAGCAGGACGTACCGGTAGGCATCACCCAGGACCGTCCCGACAATCCGGGCGCCGGCGTCGGTCAGGCGGGTCAGGTCGTGAGTGCGTACCCCAAGCCGCAGTCGCGGGTCGGCGGTCCGGGGGGCGTCCAGCCTGGTGAAGACGAGTGATTCGAAGGGCGAGTCCGGGATGCCGGTCACCCAGGCATAGTCGCCGGCGGTGGTCACCTCCACCGGCGCGGACAGGATGCGCGACCACCAGTCGGCGATCCGGCGCGGATCGGGGGAGTTGATCAGCAACTCCACCCGTGGTGGTGCCGGGCCCGTCGTGTCCCTGGTGTAGACCCCCAGCTCGGTCTCCTCCGGCCCCTGGACGACGGTCCACGGGTAGGACTCCGCGTCCAGCACGCGTGCGCCCAGGTCCAGCATCGACGCCAGCGCCGACTCGCCCACTTCGATGTGGATCCGGTACTCCGTCATCCGGCCGGGAGGGGCCGGTTGGATCCGGATCGGGGCCTGCGCCGGTGTGCCGGTCAGCACCTGCGAGCCGTCGGCCTTCCAGTCCTGTCTCATTCCCAGCAACCGCGCCCAGAAATCACCGACGACAGCGGGATCGCTGGCATCCAGGCAGACTTCCGAATACATGGCGAGAGACATAAATACACGCTATGCGACCAACGGCAGAAGCGAGACTATGTCGGGTCAAAAATGCGTTTCCAAACCGCCTGGGAAGCGAATGTCGTAAATCCTTCGTGCCCGGGCGGCTTCAAGAGCAGGTGTGTCCGGTTGGCCGCTCAACGGCGGCCGGCTCCGACGCCGGAGCGGGCTAGCCCCCCGTCCGGTCCGGTAGACGCCCGTGCTCACGACGGTGCGGTTGCTCCCGCCCAGCCGGACTTCCCCACGCCCGGATGTGCTGTGATGCTGCCCACCGTGCGGTCGGGAATAGCTCCGCCATGTGAGATGGGACTCGCCAGTGGGCTGGGTTCTGGGGTGACTGACCGGGTACGTCCCATCTCGTGGACGGTAGGTGCAGAAGAAGTCACACGGATCGCATTCGACGCGGTTACTCCCCGGCTGCCAGGAGGGATCAACCTCACATGGTCCAGGGCTTGTGCGGCAGGGCCCATCGATCGGTAGGTTCAATTCCAGGACAGGAATGGAGAAGGGTTGAGATGACATTAGGTGACCGAGGTAACACCCTTAAGCGGGACGGCGCGCATGCCGCGCGGCCCGGCTCGGCCGTACGCGGCTTCGGCGACCATGGCGTCGCCGAAGCGCTCCGGACGGTTGACGGTGACGCCGTGGTCAGCGCGCCGTTGAGCGCCTCGGTCAGCGTGCCGGTGAATGCCCCGGCGTCGGTCCCGACGCCGGCTCGGCAGCGCGCCGAAGGTGAGGGCACCCGCAGCCTTCGGGTCCCCCATGCGGCCGCCTCAGTTCCGGCCATTCGGCACGTCATGGTCGAGGACCTGCGCGAGCGCGGGTTGCGCCCCACCGTCATCGACGAGGTCGAGACGGTGGTCTGTGAGCTGGTCGCCAATGCCGTCAAGCACGCCAAGGCACTCCCGGACGGCTGTGTTCGGGTCCGCTGGAAGGTCAAGGCCGGCGCGGTCGAGGTCGAGGTGAGTGACGGGGGCGGCCCGACCACTCCGCGTCCGCAGCCGAGGGCGCCCTGGGCCAGCGGCGGCCGCGGTCTGCGCATCGTACGCAGCATGGCCCACGAGTGGGGGGTGCAGGACGAGCGCCACGGGCGCACGGTCTGGGCGGCGCTGGGTGGGCCGTCCCGTCGCCGGCGCCTGTAGCCGGCCGCACCACTGGGCCATCCGGTTGGTCGGAGAGGAGCCCCTCGTCTGGGAACCCCTACGCTGGGCCGATGGGCAAGGCATCACGTCGTCGTCAGGGGCGAACCCGTGCCGGGGGGAACCCAGCGTCATTGAGTACCGCGGCCTCACCGGGCACCCCAGCGCCCACGGTGACGCCAGCGCCGTTTGTCTCCCGTCCGTTCGCCGGGCTGGCCGGTGAGACGGACTGGGTGGCACTGCGCGAGATCGTCCCCGCGGCGACCGCCCCGATCAGGCTCGACCCGCAGACGCCCGCCCTGGCCGGGGTCATCGGCCCCGACCCGGGAGCCGCACAGCTGGATCTGACGGTGGCCACCCTGCTCCCGATGGCGGTCGCCGGGGTGCACCGCGCCGACGGAGCGCGGCTGCTGGCACTGCAGTCCATCCCGAGCAGCGGCGATGCCAGCCGAGACGTCGCCGCGGTCATCCTGGCGCTGCTGGGCCTGCCGTCCGGTGAGGCCGTCGCAACCGGCCCGGCGGCCACGGTGGCCACGCCGCGCCTGCAGGACCTGCTCGATCTTGGGGTGCCCTTCGCCGTCACCGTGCACGACCGGTTCGACTACTGGCTGAGCGGGAACGGCGGCACCGAGCAGGTTCGGGCCGCCGTCGATGAGGCCAGCCAGGCAATCTCCCCGACGACGAAGTTGGCCGGCGTGGAGTCGGCGTATTGCACGCGGGTCGGAGAGCGGGTCTACCTGCGCTGGTTCCTGCCGTACGACGAGGACCAGGCCACCGATGCGCTGGCCCGGCTGCACGTGACGCGAAGCGACACCCTCGGCGGTCAGACCCGGCTGCTCGGTGCGTTCCGCGCATGCGGCCTGTTGGTTCCGGTCTGGGAATTGGATCCAGCCCTCGAGCCCGCCCGATATCAACAGCCCCTTGCCGACCTCGCCGAACGGCTGGAGCAGGCAAGCGGTGCCGGCCCCCTGGATGCCCAGCAACGCCGGGCCAGGGCGGGACTGCTCAGCCGGCAGGTCACGCTGCGCTGAAGCTGGACCGGCCGCAGTGGCCTACCTGACCCGGATCAGCAGCGCCCCGGGTCGCACCGAGGCGGTGAGCATGATGGCCGGACCGATCACATCGCCGTCCAGCTGCACCTCCTCCGGGTGGCTGAGCACCAGCACCATCCGCCGGCAGCGGTGGTGGTCGACTCGCTCGTGACCGCGCCGCCGCTTCGTCACCACCCGAACCAGAACCGCCGCCCACCCCACGATCCCGGTGGGGGATAGCAGTAACGCATCCAGCCACCCATCGTCCAGCTCGGCGTCCGGCAGCAGTTCCAGCCCGCCCTGCAACTTGCCGCAGTTGCCGACGATGACGCTGCGGACCCGCCGGTGAAACGAGGGCAGGCCGTCCAACTGCAGATCGACGGCGAACCGGGGCCCGTACAGGTTGCGCATCCCTGAGACCACATACGCCGCAGCGCCCACCTTGGCCTTGAGTGCCTCGGGGGCTTCGGAGACAACGGTGGCATCGAAGCCGATCCCGGCCATGACCATGAACACGTGGTCGGTGACCTCGTCGGAGTCCGGCCGCTGGACCCCGATCTCGCCGACGTCCACGCGCCGGCTGCGCCCGGTCAGCGCGACGTGAAAGGCGTGCTCCACCGAGTCGACGGGCAGCCCGAGATTTCGTGCCAGCAGGTTGCCGGTGCCCCCCGGCAGCAGGCCGAGCGGGGTGTCCTGGCCGACCAGCGGCTCACAGACCGCCCGGACCGTGCCGTCGCCGCCCAGCGGGCAGACCAGGTCGACGCCGGCCGCCAGCGCCTCGCGAGCCTGACCGGTGCCCGGGTCGTCTTCAGTGGTCTCCAGCCACAACGGCTCCTGCCAGCCGTGCTGCTCGCAGACCCCGGCAATGGTCCGGCGGACCTGGTCGGGGGCGTCCAGCTTCGTCGGGTTGACGATGATCGCCGCCCGGGGACGCCGCTGCTGCGGGTCCGGGCGGCGACCTGCCGGGGTCACCCGCAGTTGTTGAAGCCGGCGGGCCCGGGCGACCCGGCGGCCGGCAAACACCCCCGCCAGCACCAGAGCCACCAAAACAGCCACGGCGATGAGCACGGCGACCACCGTCAGCACCGTGCTCGCGTTGGTCACGCCTTGACCGTACCCCGACGCCCGCTCGCTAGCCTGGGCGTTGTGATCGACATCAAGGTGCTGCGTGACGACCCCGAGACCGTTCGTCGTTCGCAGGCCGCCCGGGGTGAGGACGCCACCCTCGTCGATGCGATCCTGGCCGCGGACGAACGCCGCCGCTCGTGTCTGGCCCAGCACGAGCAGCGCCGGGCCCAGCAAAAGACGGTGAGCCGGGAGGTGGGCACGCTGCTGGCCACGGCCCAGAAGGCGGCCGCGTCGGGCGCCGACGCGGCCGAGCTGGCCGAGGCCAAGTCCCGGGCGCAGGCGGCCCGGGACACGGCCACGACCCTGTCCGAGCAGGTGAAGAACCTTGGCGCGGCGGTGGCCCGGGCCGAGGGCGAACTGGGTGAGGTGCTGCGCCGGGTCGGCAACGTCATCGTCCCGGGGGTACCCGCCGGGGGCGAGGACGACTACGTCGTGGTGGAGACGGTCGGCACACCCCGGGACTTCCCCGGGGAGGGGTTCGTCCCGCGTGACCATCTCGACCTGGCCGAGGGGCTCGGCGCGGTGGACATGGCCCGCGGGGTCAAAGTCGCCCAGTCCCGGTTCTACTACCTCGTCGGTCAGGGGGCACGGCTGGAATCGGCACTGATGCACCTGGCCCTCGACGCCGCCCACGCCCACGGGTTCACCCAGCTGGCCGTGCCCACCCTCGTCAACCCGGGCGTGATGACCGGCGCCGGGTTCCTGGACGCGCACGCCGAGGAGGTCTACCGGCTGGGCCAGGACGACCTCTACCTGACCGGAACGGCCGAGGTGGCCATGGCCGGGTACCACGCGGACGAGATCATCGACCTGTCCGCAGGACCCCGCCGGTATGTCGCCCTATCGACGTGTTACCGCCGGGAGGCGGGCTCATACGGAAAGGACACCCGCGGCATCATCCGGGTGCACCAGTTCCAGAAGGTCGAGATGTTCGTCTTCTGCCGACCGTTGGACGCGCAGGCCGAACACGCCCGCCTGCTCGGCTGGGAGAAGGACATGCTGGACCGGATCGAGATCCCTTACCGGGTCATCGACGTGGCTGCTGGTGACCTCGGGGGCCCCGCGGCCCGCAAGTACGACTGCGAGGGCTGGGTACCGACGCAGGGCCGCTACCGGGAGCTGACGTCCACCTCCAACTGCACCACCTACCAGGCTCGGCGCCTCAACATCCGGGAGCGCGTCGAGGCCCCTGGAGAGCCGGCCGGACGCGGGGGTACCGCCACAGTGGCCACCCTCAACGGCACTCTGGCCACCTCGCCGCGGTGGCTGGTCGCCCTGCTGGAGAACCATCAGTCTGCGGACGGGTCGGTGTGGGTGCCGGCGGCACTGCAGCCGTACCTGCGGACGGAGCGGTTGGTCCCGGGCGGTCGATGACCTCACCGAGCGACGCAGCCACGCGCCCGACACGCACCCGCTAGAGGGTCCGCCCCGACGGATCGGCCACCGGCGGTGAACCGTAACGTGGCCGTGTGAACCCGACACACCCTGGCTACGGCCCCCGGCCGGCTCCCGGCGAGGCCGCGGGCGCACCACACCGCCTGCAGGTCGTCGACCTGGTCCGGCGATTCGGCGACGCGGTCGCCGTCGACGCGGTGAGTTTCACGGTCGCCCCGGGGCGCCTGACCGGGTTCGTCGGCGGGAACGGGGCGGGCAAGACCACCACGATGCGGATGATCATGGGTGTACTGGCCACCCACGGCGGACACATCAGCTGGCAAGGCCGGCCGATCACCGCCGCGGACCGGCGCACTTTCGGCTACATGCCCGAGGAGCGCGGGCTGTACCCCAAGCAGCCTGTGCTGGACCAGCTGGTTTACATCGGCCGGCTGCACGGGATGACCGCCGCGGCGGCCCGTGGCTCGGCCCTGGCTCACCTGGAACGGTTCGGGCTGGCCGACCGCGCCAAGGACGTGGTGGAGAAGCTGTCCCTGGGCAACCAGCAGCGCGTCCAGATCGTGGCGGCCGTGCTGACCGGGCCGAACGCCCTCATCCTTGACGAGCCATTCTCCGGGTTGGACCCGATGGCGGTCGACTCGATGGCCGACTTGCTCCGGGAGCACACCAGCCGTGGTGTCCCGGTGCTGTTCTCCTCCCACCAGCTCGACTTGGTGGAGCGACTCTGCGACGACCTGGTCATCTTGGCCCGCGGCCGGGTCGTGGCCAGTGGCACCACCGAGGAGCTGCGGGCCACCGGTCAGGTCCGCTACCGGCTGGTGGTCGACCACGACGCGGGCTGGACCAGGTCCATCCGCGGGGTGCACGTGTGCGACGTGGACGGCTCGACCGCGGTCATCGAGCTCCGTCAGTCGGGCGTCGAGCGCGACCTGCTGACCGAGGCGCTGCGGCGTGGCACGGTCCATGAGTTCTGTCGGGTGGTGCCGTCGATCAGCGAAATCTTCCGAGAGGTGTCGTCATGACCCGCCCAACCACCCCCGCCGGGTCGGCCAGGACCTGGCCGCTGGTCGCCTCCCGCGAGGTGGTCGTCAAGCTCACCGACCGCAACTTCCTCATCTCCACAGTGTTAACTCTCATGCTCATCGTCGGCATGCTCGTCTTCCAGGGATTCATGGCCTCCCGGGAGAGCACCTCCACCATCGCCGTGACCTCCAGCGAGTCTGGCCGCATTGTTCAGCGGAGCCAGGACCTGGCGCGTCAACGCGAAGAGCGGGCCACCCTCACGGCCGTGACCACCTCGAGTGAGGCCGACGCGCGGACCAGCGTCCAGAACGAGGCGGTGGACGCCTGGCTGCACCGGGGACCGACTGGCGAATGGGTCCTGACCAGCAAGGCGGCACCCTCCGAGGAGTTGACCCAGCGGATCTCCGAGGTGGTCCGGGACGAGGCGCTGACCCGCAACGCCGCCGCGGCGAACACCACCCTGGAGGCTCTTCAGCGAGGCAGTCAGATCCGAACCGACCGCCTCGACGCCGCCACCGACGAGACGGGCCCCGCCGTCCGGCTCATCGCCGGGCTGCTCTTCGCGATGCTGTTCTATGTCGCCTCGCTGCTGTTCGGGATGGCCATCGCGCAGAGCGTCGTGGAGGAGAAGCAGTCCCGGATCGTCGAGATCCTGGCCACCGCGATCCCTGTGCGGCAGTTGCTCATCGGCAAGGTTGTCGGGAACACGCTGCTGGCCCTGGCCCAAATGCTGCTTTTCGTCGGCGCAACGCTTATCGGCGTGTCATTCACCGAGTACAAACGGTATCTGCCGAGTCTGTCCGGGCCCGCCGGATGGTACCTGTTGTTCTTCTTGGCCGGATTCGTCACGCTGGCCTGCGTCTGGGCCGTCGCCGGGGCCCTGGCCAGCCGCGTCGAGGACCTGCAGTCGACCACGACGCCGTTGACGATCGTCCTGGTCGTGGCCCTGTTCGCCGGGTTGTCCGCGACTGGCACGCTGCTCGTGGTGGCCTCCTACATTCCGCTGCTGTCGACGATCACGATGCCGATGCGGCTGCTCGCCGGCGAGGCGGCCTGGTGGGAGCCGATCGTCTCCCTGGTCGTCACCCTGGTCGCCGCCGGGCTCGTGGTCCGGGTCGCGGAAACGATTTACCGGCGCTCGCTGCTGCAGACCCAGGGACGGGTCACGGTTCGGCAGGCGTTGGCAACCGGGGACTGACCCCCCTGTGGAACCGGGCAGCCCCGGTTCCCGGCAGCGGCCTTCGTGCGCGGCGCGTCGTCGGTCACCGCGTGCGGGGTCTGCGCCCATCGCCACCAGTGCCTGACCCGGGTCACCGGAGGTGATCGCACCGGCGCCCAGTTGGGGCTGGTCGGCGGTAGTCAGCCGATGCCGTAGCATTGTGATCAGCAGCCGGCGATGTCTTGCCCCTGGCTGCTGGTGATGTCTCTGCTGGTGATCTTGTCGCTACCGGCGCCGCCACCCTGTTCTCAGCACGCAGGTCCCACCGATGGTGACCCGTGCGGCGAGACGCCTACCGACAGCCATCACCTGGAGTTCTTCGTGTCATCCCCCGCGTCACCCATCACTTTCGCCGACCTCGGCGTGCCCGCACCGCTGTGTTCGGTACTCGCCCGCCAGGGCATTACCGTCCCTACCCCGATCCAGGCCGCAACCCTTCCCGACTCGATCGCCGGCAGCGACCTTCTCGGCCGCGGCCGGACCGGTTCCGGCAAGACGTACGCCTTCCTCCTGCCCATCCTGGCTCGTCTGCTGGGCTCGGGGCGCCGGGCCCGGCCAAAGCTGCCGCGGGCCCTGATCCTCGCGCCTACCAGGGAGCTGGCCACTCAGATCGACGCGGCGCTGCGACCCCTGGCCGCCGCGGTCGGTATGCGTAGTGTCACGGTGTTTGGCGGGGTGTCCCAACACCCTCAGGCCAAAGCCCTGCAGTCCGGTGTCGACGTGGTCGTGGCGTGTCCAGGTCGTCTGGAGGACCTGATCCGTCAGGGCTTGTGCCGGCTGGACCGGATCGAGGTGACCGTCCTCGACGAGGCCGACCACATGGCCGACCTGGGTTTCCTGCCTTGCGTGCATCGGATCCTCCAGCAGACCCCCGTCGGTACCCAGCGGCTGCTCTTCTCGGCCACTCTGGATGCCGCGGTGACCGCCATCGTGACCCGCCACCTGAACGATCCGGTGACCCACGAGGCGGACTCGCCCCAGTCGCCGGTGTCGACGATGACTCACCACGTGCTGCACCTGCACCGCGACAACCGGGTCCCGGTGCTGGTCCGGCTGACCGGCACTGCCGAGCGCAGCCTCGTCTTCACTCGCACCAAACACGGCGCCAAGGCGCTGGCACGCCGTCTGAACGACCGGGGGGTGTCTTCGGTCGAGCTTCACGGAAACCTGGCGCAGGGTGCCCGTGACCGCAACCTGGCTGCCTTCCACTCGGGGGCGGCGACCACGCTGGTGGCCACTGACATCGCCGCCCGAGGGATCCACGTGGATGACATCGCATTGGTCATCCACGCCGACCCGCCGGTGGAGCACAAGGCCTATTTGCACCGATCCGGCCGCACCGCCCGCAACGGGGCGACGGGCACGGTGGTCACCCTGATGCATGACGACCAGGTCAAGGCGGTGCGGTCGCTGACCAAGGCGGCCGGGGTCACCCCCACCACCACCAGGGTCGATGAACGTCATCCGCTCATGGACCAGCTGGCCCCGGTGGCCAAGCACAGTGCGCCCCCGGAGCGTCGGCGGCGCACGAAGTCGGGTTCGCCGGGCCGGGTCACTCGGTGACCGTCACGCCCTTCCAGAACGCCACTCGACCGGCGATCCCGTCGGCGGCCTCCTTGGGGTGCGGGTAGTACCAAGCCGCGTCGGTGTTGACCTTCCCGTCCACCTCGAGGCTGTGGTACGAGGCGGTGCCCTTCCATGCGCAGACGGTGTGCGTCAGCGAGTCACGCAGGTACTGCTGGTCGACCGACTCGGCCGGGAAGTAGTGGTTCCCCTCGACGATCTCGGTGGCATCGCTCTGCGCGATCACCGCGCCGTTCCACATCGCGCGCATCAGTGTCCTTCCTCGTTCTGATGTGCCGCCCGCCTGCCGGGGGGCGGTTTGCCGTACCTCGAGTCCAACGTCGCAGTGGGGCCGTAGGGTTCCCCCATGGCTCACCCGACGATGTTCGACGACGCCGATCTGGTCCTGGGTCGGTTGCGCCGGGTCTGCCTGGCTCTGCCCGGTGCCAAGGAGAGGGTCTCGCACAATCGGCCCCACTTCTTCACCACGAGGATGTTCGCCGCGCACGGGGGCGTCGTCAAGGGCGACCATCACTCCGGGATGTACGACAGTTCGGTTCTGGTGCTCCCCGATCCGGGCGAACGCCCGGCCCTGCTGACCGACCCTCGGTTCTTCGAACCGGCCTACTACGGCCCCTCCGGGTGGGTCGGACTCAACTTCCGGGCCGCGGCGGTCGACTGGGCCGAGGTGGCCGAACTGATCGAGGACTCCTACCTCAACACCGCCCCGGCGTTGCTGTGCCGTCAGCTACGGGACCGCGCGGGGCAACGGGGCGCCGACGAATGAGCCTGCACGCCTACGACTGGGCCGACGACGCGATTCGGCCGGGCGATCTCAGGACTGTTCCGGGCCGGCATCTCGTCGCGCTCGACCTGGACGGCACCACCCTGCACCACGACGGTCACCTCGCCGAGGTGGTTCGGCTCGCGGTAGGCCGGGCCGTCGCTCGCGGGCACCACGTCGTCGTCGCCACCGGCCGAGCGGCCCCCTCGGCCCTGCCGGTGATCAGGCAGCTGGGCTTGCCCCGCGGCTACGCGGTCTGCTCGAACGGTGCGGTGACGATCGCGCTGGACCCACGCCAGCCCGACGGGTATCGCACGGTCCAGACGGTGACCTTCGATCCGGCCCCGGTGTTGCGGCTGCTGCGCGGAGCCTGGCCTGACGCCCACGTGGCCGTCGAGGAGGCCGGGCTGGGATTCCGGGTGAATGCCCCGTTCGGGCGGTTCGAGCTGGCCGGTGGTGTTCGGGTGGTCTCCTGGCAGGAATTGCTGACCACTCCCGCCACTCGGGTCACGTTCCGCTCGCCGACCGCGACCGCCGAGGACTTCGTCACCCTCGCCGAGCGACTGGGGCTGCACGGGGTCAACTACGCGGTCGGGTACACAGCGTGGCTGGACATCAGCCCGGACGGGGTGTCCAAGGCCTCGGCGCTGGAAGGGGTTCGCCGGAGCCTTCGGGTCCCCCGCCGGCGCACGGTGGCGGTCGGGGACCAACGCAACGACATCGAGATGCTCCGCTGGGCCGAATGCGGCGTCGCCATGGCGCAGGCTCCGCTGCCGGTGCAGGTGGCCGCGAGACTGGTCACCGGACCGGTGGAGGCCGACGGCCTGGTCCCGGTGCTCGAGGCTCTTCCGCCGACGGCACCCCGGCCCTGGCGCGGCTGAGTCTGCCGATCCGGCCGGGTAATCCGGTCGGTTGTCCATCTTTGGGGTCTTTTCCCGGAAAGGGGCCAGGTGGCGCGGGAATTCGGTCGATAAGGCTGGGAATCGGGAATCGATGCCCATTTCTTTAGGGCTCTGACCTGCGGATAGTACGAACGACCGTCTTGAAAACTCATAGTTCTGTCATTCTCAACTATGTCTTTCTCGGGTCGATCAAGAGGGCGTCCGAGACGATTCCTACGCGGAAAGGAGTTACCGTGCCGCAGCAACCGGTCCCGCAGCCCCGCATCCATGATGGGGATCTCCGGCGCGACCTATCTGCGTCGAGGCTGCTGGTGCAGAACCACGGCATGATCGCCGCCTACCTCGACGACTGGGCCGACCGGGTCCGCGGCGAGGTCTCGCACGGCCGGGGTCTGGGCACGCTGGACCAGGAGTACCTGATCGGCTACCAGCGGGCGCTGACCGACCTCGCCTCTCATCTGCGCGAGGGTGATGCCCTACCTGGCGGTCCGTTGTACCGGCATCCCCGGATGCCCGCTTCCGGCTGATCCGGCCGCGGCTGGGCAGATGGGGGGGTTTGCCCCGTCCAGCGGCCCGGTGTCCCGGTCACCCGCACCACTGAGCCGGGCCGTGGGATAGTGGGGGCGCCATGGCCGAGCCCACCATCTCCAGCCCCAGCAACCCACGTGTCAAGACTCTGGGTGCCCTTCGACGTCGCCGGATTCGTGAGGAGACCGGCACCACGCTCGTCGAAGGGTATGACGAACTGCTCCTGGCCCTGGACGCCGGGGTGGTCCCCGTTGCCATCTACGGCTGCCCCGAGCTGATGTCCTCACCGCGGGCCTGGATGGTGCTGACGATGCACGCAGAGCGGTCCGGGGTGGAACTGGTCCGGCTCGGTCACCGGGCGTTCGCGCGGGTGGCCTATCGTGACCACCCGGACGGAGTGCTCGCGGTCGTGCCGGCCCCGGGTTACCCGCTGGCGCGGCTGCGGCTGACCCCCGACCCGCTGGTTGTGATCGGCGAACGGATCGAGAAGCCGGGCAACCTCGGCGCAGTGTTGCGGAGCGCGGACGCGGCCGGGGCCGCGGCCGTCATCAGTGCCGATCCGGTCACCGATTGGGGCAACCCCAACGTGATACGGGCCAGCAAAGCCACGGTCTTCTCCGTGCCGGTGTCCGCCGCCCCGACCGAGCAGGTCCTTGCCTGGGTTCGTGAGCGGGGGTTGCGCCTGGTGGCCACCAGCCCTCAGGCCGAGACGGACTACCTGGACCAGGACTACGCCGCCCCGGTCGCGGTCGCCGTCGGCGCGGAGGACGTCGGGTTGTCCGAGGCGGTCCTGGCCGCCGCGGACGCCCGGGTCCGGCTGCCGATGGCCGGGCGGGTCAACTCGCTGAACGTGTCCACGGCCGCCGCCGTCGTCCTGTTCGAGGCGGTCCGACAGCGCCGGGTGGCTGCCCGCGGCGGGTGAGGCACACCCGTCGACCCCCGCCCATCCTGGCCCGGCCTGGGCCCACCATGCCGACGACCCCAGGCCCCGCTCGGCCCGGTCTTGACCGGGTTCACGAGCCCGGTCGTGGGTGTGCCACGATGAGGCCATGCGAGTCGACCACGTGTCGTATGCCGCCGAGCACGACGGGGTGCGTGCCACCGCGGATCGGTTGGCCGAGGCACTGGGTGTCCGCTCCGTCAACGGTGGGGTCCACCCCAGCTTCGGCACTCGCAACATCATCCTGCCGATGGCCGAGGAACGATACGTCGAGGTCGTCGAGGTGCTCGACCATCCGGCCTCCGACAAGGCGGCGTTCGGGCGGGCGGTCCGGGCTTGTTCGGCCGCTGGCGGCGGGTGGCTCGGCTGGGTGGTCCGGGTGTCCGGCATCGAGTGCGTCGAGCAGCGACTGGGACGTCCGTCGCGCCGCGGACACCGGGTCTTTCCCGACGGTCGCGACCTGACCTGGCGTCAGGTCGGCGTCAACGGCCTGATCAACGACCCGCAACTGCCCTTCTTCGTTCAATTCGACGACATGAGACTGCACCCGTCGGCCGCCCTCGACGAACCTTGCGAGGCGACCATCACCCGGCTGACCATCGCTGGTGACCCCCGCCGGGTCCAGGAGTGGTTGGGGATGCCCGCGCACCAGACCGCCGACGGCATCGACATCGAGTTCCTCGCCCCGCACGGGACTGCAGGGCTGTTGTCCGTCATCTTCCAGACCCCGGGCGGAACGGTCACGATCTGAGGCTGACCGGACGGCGGGCGACGAGCCGCAGCCGCAGGCTGTTGGTCACCACCAGGACGCTGGAGGCTGCCATCGCTGCACCGGCGATCATGGGGTTGAGCTGCCCGAACGCCGCCAGTGGCAGGGCCAATACGTTGTAGCCGAAGGCCCAGGCGAGATTCTGCTTGACGATCCGCAGGGTGGCCCGGGACAGGGTGATGGCGTCGGCGACGGCGTCCAGCTCGGGGCGGACCAGGACGATGTCGGCCGAGTCGATCGCGACGTCGGTGCCGGTGCCCATCGCAATGCCGAGATCGGCCTGCGCCAGGGCGGCCGCGTCGTTGACGCCGTCACCGACCATGGCCACGACCGCCCCGCCGCGCTGCAGCCGGGTGACCACGTCGTGCTTGTGCTCGGGCTGGACGTCGGCGATGACGTGTCCGGGCACGATCCCCACCTTGGCCGCCACCGACCGGGCCGTGGCCTCGTTGTCTCCGGTCAGCAGGTAGGTCGTCATCCCCAGGTCGCGCAGCCGGTGCAGGGCCTCCACCGAACTGGGCCTGACCTCGTCGGCCACGGTGAGCGAGGCCCGGGCGCGGTCACCCCATCCGACGTACACCGTGGTGCCCACCGCGGAGGGGTCGGCGATCTCGTCCGGGACGTGCCCGAAGAGTCCCGCTCGCCCCACGGTCACCCGCGCGGACGCCGCCGCCGAGGTGATCGTGGCGCGGGCCCCATTGCCGGGCAGGTTGGTGAAGTCGGTGACCGGCGTGACGTGCAGCCCGCGTTCCCGGGCGGCTGTGACGACGGCCCGGGCAATGGGGTGTTCGCTACCGGACTCCACCGCGGCGGCGGCCTGCAGCGCGGCCGTCGGGGTGAGCCGCCCGGCGGTGGCGATGTGGGTGAGCCGGGCCTGGCCGGTGGTCACCGTCCCGGTCTTGTCCAGGACGACGGTGTCCACCCGACGGGTGCTTTCCAGGATCTCCGGGCCCTTGATGAGGACCCCCAGTTCCGCGCCTCGGCCGGTGCCGACCAGCAGCGCCATCGGGGTAGCAAGTCCGAGCGCGCACGGGCAGGCGATGACCAGCACGGTGACCGCCGCGGACAGCGCCGCCCCAGCCTCGTGCCCGGTGGCCAGCCAGCCGGCGAAGGTGACCGCCGCGAGGACGAGCACCACCGGGACGAACACCGCCGAGACCCGGTCGGCCAGGCGTTGGACGGGGGCCTTCCCGGTCTGCGCGGCTTCGACCAGGCGGGTGATCCCGGCCAGGACCGTTTCAGCGCCGACCCGGGTGGCCCGGACGACCAGTCGGCCATGGGTGTTCAGCGTGGCACCGGTGACCTCGATGCCGGGACCGGCATCCACCGGCATCGACTCCCCGGTCACCAAGCTGCGGTCGATGGAGCTGCTGCCCTCGACGACGATTCCGTCGGTGGCGATCTGCTCGCCGGGCCTGACCACGAACAGCTCGCTTACGGCCAGCTGCTCGATCGGCACCCGCGACTCCACCGGGTCGCCCCCAGGCTCGGCGGGCCGCAGCACCGCGACGTCCTTGGCACCCAGTTCCAGCAGCGAGCGCAACGCCGACCGGCCGCGGTCTTTGGCGCGCGCCTCGGCGACCCGCCCGGCGAGCAGGAACGTGGTGACGACGGCGGCCACCTCGTAGTACATGTGACCGCTGGACCCGGCGAGGGTGGCCGCCACGGACCAGCCGAAGGCGGCGCTGACCCCGAGGGAGACCAGAGTGTCCATGGTGGACGACCCGTGCCGGGCGGTGACGATCGCGGCCCGGTGGAACGGGTAGGCCGCCCAGACCACCACCGGCAGGGTGAGCAGCAGTTCCAGCCACGGACGCGTGCCGCCGAAGCGGTCACCGACTGCCGGGACCATGGCCAGGAGGACGACCGGGACCGTGAGGATGGCGGCGACGACGACCCGCAATCGCAGCGACGGTTCGACGAAGCCGCGGCGGACCCGCTCGCGAAGGTCGGCTGGAAGCCGCCTGGAGGAGCCGTCCAGCTCGGCGGCTACCGGCGTTGCGGTGTCACCGGTGTCCGGTTCCGGGGGGTTCGCGGGAGGGGGTTTCGCCGGGCCCGCCGCTTCGCCCAGCACCCGCGCCGTGTATCCGGTCCTTTTCACGGTGGCGACCAGATCTTGGGCCGCCAGCGGCGCGGCGAAACGCACGTGCGCGCGCTCGGTGGCCAGATTCACGCTGGCCTGGACGCCATCGAGCTTGTTGAGCTTGCGTTCGATGCGAGCCGAGCAGGAGGCGCAGGTCATCCCGCCGATGGCGAGGTCGACCTCGTGGGTCGGCAGTGGGCTGGTGCCGAGCGGCCTGGGGTCGGCTGTGGACCTGCCGCCGGAGACGATGCCGGTCAAAACGCGACCGTGTAGTCCCCCGCCTCGGCGACCGCCGCGACGAGATCGTCCCGGTCCAGGCTGCCCTGACTGACGATGGTGACGGGGGAGGAGCCCCCGGCAACGAGGTCGACGGCGACCTCCGTCACCCCGGTCAGGCCCTGCAGCTCCTCGGTCACCGCGCTCGAGCAGTGCCCGCAGGTCATTCCCATGACCGTGATCCGAGTGGTGGTACTCATCGTGTCCTCCTGGCCTTCACCGGCGTCGTGGCAACCTGTGGTTAGGTACCGGGGTGTGTGCACGTCGTAGCTCTGGCTGCGGCAACGCGGAGCGAGGGTGTGGTATTTCCGCGGGTTCACCAAGGAAAGGGCTTTACCTCGACCTACGCGCCGACGACGTGACCATCCCGTACGCGCTGCGGTTGGCCGACGCCGGCCTCGGTCCCTCAGACGCGTAGGTCAGGGGGCTGGTCGAGCGGCGGCGACGATGGCCGCCAGGTCGGCGCGCGGGTCGTCCGCGAGCCGGGTCAGCTCGTCCTGGCCGACCAGGTCGGGGTCGACGACCAGGGTGATGGTGAGCCGGCCTCCGTAGGAGACCACGGCGGCGTACACGCTGGTGTTGCCGCCGCCCCCGACGGGGACGGCGACGGTCTCGGTGATCGGGTGACCGCCCAGGCTGAGCCGGTTGCTGGGGGCGCGAACGTGCGTCAGCAGGGTGTGCATGCGCTGCTGACGGGCCATGTACCACTGGCAGCCGCCGACTGCGGCCAGCACCCGGAAGGCCGGCCCGAGGACGGCGATCGGTGGCGGGCCGGTGGCGGCCTCTTTGCGGGCCCGCACCGCCGCCGCGACGGCGGCCACCCGCCGGGCCGGATCCCCGCTGGTCGGCACCGCGACGATGGCCGGGGCGACCAGGTTGCCCTCCCCGGAGGCCTGCTGCTGGCCCGACGCGCGGCGGCGCCCGGAGACCGGGACGGTCATCACGATCTCGTCGAGGCTTTCGCCGCGGGTGGTGAGGAGTCTGCCAAGGGCCCGCCCGTAGCCGGCGAGGACCGCATCGTTGGTGGTGCCGCCGAGCCGGTGCGCGGCGGCGCGCACCGGCTCCCGGTCCACGCTTGAGAACGGCGACACGGCGGGCCGGCCCGACGCGATGGAGCAGCGAGCAGGCCCCGACCCGGGGTGGCCGGACACCGCCGGCGGCCCGCATCGACCGGGCCAGCTCGGGCCAGCTCCTGCGGATCCGGCGCAGCACGCTCAGCCGGTTGGCGGCGCCCTCCAGGGCAAGGGCGATCGTGCTCGCAGGGGGGTCGGGGAAGCGGCGAGGCCCGCCTGGACCCGGGCCGGACGCGGTGGGCTCGTGGGAGTCGGCGAGGCGGCGCAGCATCGTCACCGCTCCGGTGCCGTCGACCAGGACGTGGTCAAAGACCACCACCAGGCCAGTGTCCCCGGCCGCCAGACCCTGCACGAGGACCGCCCGCCACGGCGACCGACCGGCCGGCATCCGGGTCGTCAGGATCGGCATGGCCAGTTCGTACAGGGCGGCGTCGTCGCCGGGGGCCGGGCAGGTGGCCGCCGTCAGGTGCTGCTCGATGTCGAAGTGCGGGTCGTCCACCCAGATCGGTGCCCCGCACCCGAACGGGACGGGCGTGAGCCGCTGTCGGAGCCGCGGCACGGCCGGCAGACGCTCTGCCAGCAGCCGTCGCGCCGACGCCAGGTCGAGGGCCCCGGCATCATCCAGCCGCAGGATCATGCCGATGTGTTCGGGGATGCCGCGCCGGCCCATGGCCAGGAACGCGCGGTCGGTGGGGCTGGCCCGCTGGATCGTCCCGGCGCCGGACCGGGAGCACAGCGGCGGGAGGGGTGTCGGATAGGGCCGCAATGGGCGCCGGAGGTGCGAGGCCATGGTGTCCTGGGGCACGCCTTGGTCAGGTCAGGTAGTCCTCGACGAGGCGGCGCGCCAAACCCGTGTAAGTCTGTGGGGTGAGCTGGAGCAGGCGGTCCCGGACCGCGTCGGGCAAGCCTAGGCCTTCGACGAACGTGCGTACCTGCTCGGGTCCGACCCGCTGGCCTCGGGTCAGCTCCTTGAGCCGCTCGTAGGGGTCGTGCATCCCCGGGACCCCGGCGGCGGCCAGGGCGCGCATCGCCGACTGGATCGGTTCGCCGAGAACCTCCCAGTTGCCCTCCAGTTCGTCGGCCATGGCCTGGGGGACCGGGTCCAGCCCGGCCAGCCCGCGCCGGACGTTGTCGATGGCCACGAGCCCGTGCCCGATCGCGACGCCGACGTTGCGCTGCATCGAAGAGTCGGTCAGGTCCCGTTGCATCCGGGACTGAACCAGCGTGTCGGCCAGCACGTCGAGCAGGGCGTTGGCCACCTCGAGGTTGGCCTCGGCGTTCTCGAACCTGATCGGGTTGACCTTGTGCGGCATCGTGCTGGAACCGACCGTTCCCTGTCCGCGGACCTGGGCGAAGTACCCGAGGCTGATGTAGGTCCACACGTCGGTGCAGAGGTTGTGCAGGATCCGGTTGAACCGGGCCAGATCGGCGTACAGCTCCGCCTGCCAGTCGTGCGACTCGATCTGCGTGGTCAGCGGGTTCCAGGTCAGACCTAATCCAGTGACGAAGTCCCGGCTCAGGCCCGGCCAGTCGGCGGTGGGGACAGCGGCCAGATGGGCGCCGTAGGTGCCGGTGGCCCCGTTGAACTTGCCGAGGTACTCGGTGGCCGTGATGCGAGCCAGCTGGCGGCGTAGCCGGTGGGCGAAGACCGCCATCTCCTTGCCCAGGGTGGTCGGGGTGGCCGCCTGGCCGTGGGTGCGGGCGAGCATCGGCATCGCCGCGAAGTCCCGCGCCATGGTTGCGACGGTGTCGGTCAGGCCGGTCGCGGCGGGCAGCCAGACAGTGTCGATGGCCGCGTTGATCATCAGCGCATAGCAGATGTTGTTGACGTCCTCGCTGGTGCAGCCGAAGTGGACGAGTTCGCCGAGGGTCGCCGCGTCGGAACCGAGGATGCCGGGCAACCGCTGCCGGAGGTAGTACTCCACGGCCTTGACGTCGTGGACTGTGACCCGCTCGATCTCGCGCAACTCCTGGGCGGTGTCGGCGTCGAAGTCGGAAACAATCGCCCGCAGCGCGGTTAGCTCGGTGCCGGTCAGCTCCCGGGCCCCGGGGACGACCTGACGATCGCTCAGGAAAACGAGCCATTCCACCTCTACGTGCAGCCGCTGACGGTTCAGGGCCGCCTCCGACAGGTGCTCGACCAGCGGCTGCGCGCTCGCCCGGTAGCGCCCGTCCAAAGGTCCCAGGGCGATCGGTGGCTCGGCGTCTGCGAGGGAACGCATGCCGGTCATCCTTGCAGATCGGGAGGGTGCCGGGGCCGCCGGCCGGCTGTCACCGGGATTGAGTGCCGGCTGCCTCGCCAGGTCGTCGAGCGGGCTGTCGAGCTGGTTGGCTAGCGGTTCGGCAGGCCCCGTCGAGCAGGTGCGCGACCAGCCCTCGGCAGGAGGCCTCGACCTCCTCCAGGCACCGGCGGAAGTCCCTCGCGCCGCCGTAATAAGGATCGTCCAGCTCGACGTCGCCGCGAGCCGCCGCGTCTGCGTCGAACTCCCGCAGCAGCCGAATCTGCCCCGGACGCTGCGGCCCGCCCGCGTCCCGGGCTAGGCCGCGCAGTGCCCGCTGGTGTCCCACATCGGCGGCCAGGACGAGGTCCCGCTCAGCAAACCAGGCCAGGTCGAACTCGCGCGCAAGATGGGCGGATCCGTCGTACCCGGCGTTGCCCAGGGCGGTCAGCGTCCGAGGGTCGGCGCCGTCGCCGACGTGCCAGTCGGAGAGCCCGGCCGAGTCGACCGTGACGACGTGACCCAGGCCCTGGTCCTCGACCATCGCCCGCAACACGACCTCGCCCATGGGGGAGCGGCAGATGTTCCCGGTACAGACAACGCAGACCCGGAACAAGGGGGAGCAGGACATGAGGCCCATTCTCGGTCCGTCCGGTCAGGCCACCGGCAGCCAGGCGCCGGCACGGTCCTGGAAGGTCTGCGGATCCCAGCCACGCACCTCCGGGGGGATGTGACCGATCAGCGGGGCCGAGCACGCATCGGGCAGCTGGTCGCGGATGGGGTTGGCGGCGGCGGTGTCGTTCGCGGCGCCGTCGTCGTCCACGATGACGCAGCCGAGGATGTCGACGCCGCGGGACCGCAGTACCGCGGCGATGAGGCCCGCCTGGCGCAGGTCGTCCCGGCCGACCCCGCAGGCGATGACGACTCCGACCCGCAGGTCCAGCCCCTCGGCGGCGTCGGCGACGTCGAGCAGGCAGGAGCCGTCCTCGTCCAGTTCGGTCAGGATTCCCTCGGGATCGTCGACCAGCAGCACGTCCAGCTCCGGCCTGCGGACCAGCCTGGCCCACTCGGCAGCGTGCACCACGACCGGGGGCAGGACGATCCCGCCGACCGTGGCGGCGGCGCGCGGGGGCAGGTCCGCGGCCAGCGTGATGCGCTCGTGAACGTGCGTGCCACCGGTCAGGTCCGAAAGGCGGCGCAGACCGTTGGTGCCGGTGGCACCCGTTCGAACCGGGGTGGTGACGGTGACCTCCAGGCCCTCGTCACGCAGCCCCACGGTCAGCGCGGCAGCGGCCAGGGTGGTGTCCACCCGGCTGCCGGTGCCGGTGACGACGATGATGGGGGCCGAACCGGTGTCCTCACCCATCCGTCGGCGAATCACCCCGGGAGGTGTCGGTGTCGCCCGGGGCAGAGTCGGGCTGGGTGACGACGGTTTGGATGACGGGGTCGGGCGGAACGAGACGGGCGATCGGGTCGGGGTTGGGACTGCCCGCCGGGTCTTCCGCGGCGGTGTCCGCCATGGGATCGGCGCTGAGACGCGTCGGGGCGGCGCTGTCGGTGGCCGGGCGCAACCTGGGAATCGGCCCGGTCAGGTGGTCACCCGGCGTGCCCCAGCCCCCGGAGACCCCCAACTCGTACTCGTCCTGGGGTGTCATCGCCCACCCCGAATGGACCGGGGCGTCCTCGCCGCTTGGGTATTTCGACGGTTCCGGTCTTTCGGACACAGCCACCTCCTGGGGTCGTCGCTCCACTGTGGCACACCGCGGTGTCGGACCCGGCGCGGGCGTCGTGGTCGGGGCGAGCGGTAGCCAGCCGCTGACAGGTGTGGGCCGGTGCCGGCGGTCGGTGTCGCGACGACCGCCCACCGTGCGTGGCCGCCTCACCCCCGCCCGCCCCCACCAGCGGGCCTAGGATGGGGTATTGGACACTCGGGTGGGCTGGCGGCCCTGCGATCTGCGCCGCGACGCTCCGGCCCGCCATTCCGGTGGATGCCTGAGCCCATCGCCGACGATCACGCTGAGAGGCAGTCGAATGGACGCGAGCGGGTGGGACACCCGGTACTCGGGCGCGGAGCTTGTGTGGTCGCACGCGCCTAACCGATGGGTGGTCGCTGAAATGGCCGGTCGACCCCCCGGCAAGGCACTCGACCTGGCCACCGGGGAGGGCCGCAACGCGCGGTGGCTGGCCGAACAGGGCTGGTCGGTGACTGGCGTGGACTTCTCCCAGGTGGGCCTGGATCGGGCCGCCGCGGTGGCGGCAGCCGCCGAGGCCGAGCGCCACCAGCCCCTCGACGTGACCTGGCTGTGCGCGGACATCACCACGATGGAGCTGCCTTCCGCCGCCTACGACCTGGTCCTGCTGGCCTACGTCCAGTTGCCGGACTATCAGCGGACGCCGCTGATCCGGGCGGCCGCCGCCGCCCTCACCCCCGGCGGAGAACTTCTGGTCATCGGGCACGACACGACCAACCTGACCGAGGGGCACGGCGGCCCCCAGGATCCGGCCGCGCTGTACTCCGGCATCGACCTGGAGAGGGACCTGCAAGACCAGATCTCCTCCGGTGCGCTGCTGGTGGAGCGCTCAGGGCGAGTCGCCCGGGACGTGGAGACACCCGAGGGGCTCCGGTACGCCTGGGACGTGCTGTTCAAGGCCCAGCGCAAGGACACCACCAAGGTCACCTTCAGCCTGGGCTGACCCGCCGGGCCCCCGAGGTCGTCCACAGCCCGGCCGTCACCGGGGGCCGTGAGGGCCTGGGGATATCGCCGAAGCCCCGGCCGCCGACGCCTACGGTCAGGGTGTGTGCGACTCCTGCCTCCCATCGGCCATCCGGGCCCACGCCGCCCTGCTGCGGTCCGCCGGGGCCAGCCTGCGCCTGCAGGCGCACGCCGGCTCGTGGCGGTCCCCGGCCGCCGACCGGATGCGTGCCGAGGTGGACGCCTCTGCCCGGTGGCTGGAGTGGTGCGCCACCCGATACGAGTCCGCGGCCGACCAGTTGGCCGGGAGGCTGGCGTCGTGACCGGGCCACCTCCCGGTCCCGCCCCAGTCGTCACCGGCGGGCGGACCGTCGTGTCCGTGGCGGAGCTGGTCGGACTGGCCGGTTCGGTGCTCCGGTGGCAGGAGCGGTTGGCCGAGTCCACCGAGACGGTCCGCCGGGCCGCCGACGGCATGGCGCAGCGGCTGACGGCGGCGCGATCCGTCGCGGCCACGCTGCGCCTGGTGGACGCGGCGGCGCGGCTGGTCGCCCTGACCCGGACGGAGGCGGCGGCAACCGGTGGGCGCCTGACCGGGTTGGCCGTCGGGATCCGGCTGGCCGCGCAGGCGTATGCCACCACCGAAGAGGTGAACCGGCGGTCCTGGGAGCTGACCGACGGGCTGTTCGGGCGGCTGGCCGCGGGGGTCGCCCGGGCCTACCCACAGCGCGAGGTGCGGATCGGCGATCCGGAGACCTTACCGGCCCGGCCGCCGCCGGAGGGGCTGGCGGGGCTGCTCACCCTGCTGGAGGCCCCTGGTGCGTCGGCCGGTCGGGTCGACGTCTGGCAGCTGGTCCCCGCCGGAGCCTTCCACCCCGGTACCGTCGCGGTCGCCCTACCGGGGACCTCTGACTGGGCCCCGCCCTGGGCCGCCGGCGACGCCCCCGACATCCGCACCCTTGGCGCCAGCCTCGACCTGATCGGGCGCCGAGCCAGCGCTGAGGTGGCCGCCCTTCCGGACGCGCTCGCCAGCGCTGGAGTCTCGGCCGGGACGAGGCTGGTCCTCGTCGGGCATAGCCTGGGTGGGTTGACGGCGACCGTCGCGGCCGGTGACCCACGGTTGCGTGAGCGATACCTGGTCACCCACGTAGTGACGGCCGGATCGCCGGTCGGCGGGCTGGCGCTGCCCCCTGGGGTTCGCGGGCTGTCCCTGGAGCACCGCGCCGACCTCGTGCCCATGCTCGACGGGCACGCCAACCCCGGCGGGTCCGGACGGTTGACGATCCGGTTCGGCGCCGAGCGTGACGGACCGTTCGACGACCCGCTGGCCCGGGCATCCCGGTCGCACTCCCTGGCCGAATACCGGAACGCCGCCACCTGGGCGGATTGCGCCGTCGACCCCGACCTGGCCGACCTGCGCTCGTCGCTGACCGCGGTCGGCCTCGGTTCGCAGCCCGTCGGCGGCGCTTCTCTCGGTCGGCGGGTGGTTCTGGAACTGGGCGAACACCGTGCGCCGGCGCAGTAGCGGGCCCGGCCGGGATCCTCCGGTCGCCTCCGATCGTTGTCCCGCCGGGATGATGCCATCGCTCTGGAGGTGCAATGCCCCGACCCTCGGATGCGAGCACCCGCCGGTCACCGGGTTGCACACCCGAACCGGGCCGGGTTGCATGGGGTTCGGGCACATCAACGCGGTGGCGCCGCCTCCGCGTACAGTCCGCGCGGAACGTTCTTCGGCGCCCGCTAGGAGAGGTTCGGTAACAGTGGCGGGAACGCAGCCAGGGACGCAGCCGGTACCGCAGCGGGTGCCCCGATCGGCGGCACAACCTCGCCCCCCCCGGGTGCCGCGGATCCTGCAGAAGGTCCTCAACGGCCGGTCCACGCCGCCGGACGGCGTCAGCCCCGCCACCGGCACCGCCAAGGCCCAGTCGGCCGCTGGGACTGGTTCGGCGTCCAAGCCCGGGCCAGGGCTCAATCCCGGGGCTGGTCCACGGTCCGAGTCCGAGTCCGAGTCCGCGCATGAGCACGCGCACGAGCACGAACACCCGTGGCTTCCTCGATTCCTGCGTCGGCAGAGCGAACCACCGGACAGTGCCAGGACCGCCTCGCCGGAAGGTCTCGACGGGACCATGCGCGCGATGGCGGGATGGTCGGCGCGCTTCCTGCTCATCGTGGCGGCCCTGTTCGTGTTGTGGCGGATCCTCGACACGATCAGCCTGGTCACCATCACCCTCAGCGTCGCGCTGATGATCAGCGCGTTGCTGCGACCGGGGGTGAACGCCCTGGTCGACGCCGGGCCGCCGAGGTGGCTGGCCGCCCTGCTGGTGTTCGTCGTGGGCGTGGCCGTCATCGTGTTGATGACGTGGTTCGTCATCTCGCAGATCACCAACAACATGGACGTCATCACCGTCAAGCTGACAGAGGCCAACGCGGCCATCTTCCAGTGGCTGCAAGAGGGCCCGGCCAGGATGTCCCCGGAGCAGGTTGGTCAGATCAGCTCACAGGTCACTCGGCAGCTGACCAACACCCGGGGTGACGTCATCTCGGGCGCGTTCGCGACGGCCTCCAGCGTGATCGGGGTGGTCTCCGGGGCCATCCTGTGCCTGTTCACCCTGCTGTTCCTGCTGCTGGACAACGGGTCGATCTGGCGCTGGGTGGTCGGCCTCTTCCCTGCCGGCTCGGTGGATCGGGTCGAGGAGGGTGGCCGGGTCGCCTGGCGGACCCTGGTCGCCTACATGCGCAGCACCGTGCTGCTGGCCATCATCAACGCCCTGACGATGGTGGTCGTCATGATGATCGCGGGAATGGACCTGGTCGTCCCACTCGGTGTGCTGCTGTTCCTCGGCTCCCTGATTCCGCTGGTCGGGATGCTGGTCGCGGGTGTCGTACTGATCCTGGTCGCCTGGGTGATGAGCGGCCCGGTGCTGGCCATCGTCATGCTCGTCTCGCTGTTCCTGACCGTCCAACTGGAGGGCAACCTGCTCAACCCCTACATCCTCGGAAAGGCGGTCAACGTGCACCCGCTGGCCATCCTGGCCATCGTCACCGGGGGGACCCTGGTGGGGGGGATCTTCGGGGCGTTCACCGCCGTTCCCCTCGTCGCCATTGTCAACAACGTCATCTCCGCCCTCCGGCCCCGGATCGACCTGCCGGTCCCCCTGCTGGACGATGAGGAGTTCGCGAGTCTCGATCCGGTCCGATAGCGGACTACCGCTCAGAGCCGGGCCGCCGCTGCCGATGGGAGCGGCAAGAGTTCACCGCCCACAACGGCCCGAGACCTGGAGGTAGCGATGACGTCCCTCACCTACGGCCTGTCACCGCTGATGTGCGTCGCCGCAGCCAATCTCGGGCGTGCTGTGACCGGGGAGGTCCGTTGGCTCTACGCCGGACAGCGCGACCTGGACGGTCTGACAGACTCCGACCGCGAGCTCATCCAGGTCGTCACCGGCGAACTCATCCCGCCGCGGGTGGTCGGGCTGGGCGTGCGGGTCAGCTTCTTCACCCTGCACCTGGCCATGGACCGCAAGACCGGCGTCCTACCCGGGGGCACCGATGTCAGCGTCGAGTACCTCGAGGACGTCTACACCCGATACGAGCAGTGTTGCCCCGAGGGCAACGCCGTCTCCGGGGACGTGCTCGACGTGGCCCTGGCCTTCCTCGTCGGTCGATATCTGGCCCGGCAAGACCAGGGCGACCTGGTCGCCTGAGCCACGCCCAACCAGGCACGCCTCGGCTTTCACTGGCTCTGACCGCTCGCCATGGGCCGCAGCGGCCGTCACTGCCCCCGACGTCCGGCGTCCCAGGACCGGGGAGGCATCCTCGGACTCACAACACGTCGACCTTGACCCCCATCGCGCGCAGGTCCGCCACGTGCCGCGGATCGGCCGACGCGTCGGTGATGAGGTGCTGGATCTCGTCGCTGGCGCAGACCGTCGCGTAGGTGCGCCGTCCGACTTTATTGCCCGACCCGACGATGACCACATGCTTGGCCCGCTCGGTCATCCGGGAGGCGATATGGGCCTCGGTCTCGTCGACCGTCGTCGCCCCGGTGTCCGCGGCGATGCCGTCCACGCTGAGGAACAGCAGGTCGACCCACACCTGGTCGAGAGCGCCGAGGGTCAGCTGGCCGGTCAACTGATACCGGCGGGCCCGGGCCACCCCACCCAGGCAGACCGCCCGGATGTGCGGCCGCAGGACCAGCTCGGCGACGATGTTGATGGCGTTGGTGACCACGGTGACGTCGTACTCGACCTCGATCCGCTCGGCCAGGTCCGGCCGGGTGCTGATCCGGCGGGCGATCTCGGTGGTGGTCCGGCCGCCGTTGAGCCCGACGACCAAGCCCGGGGTGACCAGATTGGCCGCTGCCGTGGCGAGGCGCTCGCGCGTGACGTCATCGTCGCGGGAGCGGGACGGCACCCGATAGGCCAGCGTCGTGGCGACAACCCCACCGTGGATGCGGGTGACCAACTGCTGCTCGGCCATGCTGGCGAAATCACGGCGGATGGTGGCCGCTGAGGTGCGCAGTGCGGCCGAGGCGTCCGCGACGGTGAGCCGGTCGCGTTCGCTCATCAGCTCGAGGATCGCCTGCCACCGTTGTGGTCGCGACCCACGGTCGTCCGGACGGGCCCGCATGTGGCATCACTGTAGACGCGATACGTTTCGAGCAACGGTCAGCCGCGCCAGATGTGCCGGGTCACGCTCTTTCTGGCGGCTGCTGCGCGGCCGGGAGTTCCCTTGGGCGACAGTGCGCCTACTGGGACAGGGGATCTGCGTCCGGGCCCACGACCACCCGGACGCGGCGGACCCCCAGGACCGAGTGCGCGATGGCGCTGGCGATGGTGCGTTCCCGGCCAGACCCGGTCCCCGAGATCACTGCCACCCCGTGCTCGACGGTGATCAGCCAATGGTCCTGGCCGTACTCGTGGAACACCGAACGGAGGTCCTGCAGGAGGTCCTCGTCCTGGCGCCACAACACCCGGATGACGTCGCTGCGGCTGATCACCCCGATCAGGGTCCGGCCGCGAACCACCGGGAGGCTCTTGAACGAACTCGTCGTGAACAGTCGGATCAGGTCGGCCACGTCGGCCTGCTCGGTGGTGCTGCGCGGCGACGTCGTCATGATCTCGCCGACGGTCCGGGGCAGCGGTGCCCCACCGCGCGTCGGGATGACGTGGGCCCGGGTGTCCGGCTCGACAGCGCGACGCAGCAGGTCGATTTCGCTGAGTACTCCGACCAGGTGATCCTCGTCGTTCACCACTGGCAAAGCCGTGACCCCCTTCTGAGCCATCACCTTCAGGGCGTCGTCCAGGTCGGTGTCGATGTGCACACTCAACGCAGGGGTGGTCATGATTTCTCGGACGAGCATGCTCACTCCTTTCCGTGCCGCGGGGCGTGTCGCCGGGATCGGCGATGCAGGAGCTCCGGCGCCGCCGACGACCACCCTCCGACAAGTCTGGCAGGTCCGGCGTGACAAGGGTGGTCCCATCGGCGACGAGCTGACGTGGTCCCGGTCGCACTGTCCGGCCGACCGGCTGTGGGACGATGTGCAGGTACGCAGGCCCGGCGCGGCCCCGTGGTTGTCGGCGGGTGGCCGAGCCCGACGGGACACTCCTACCAGGAGGGACTGGCAGTGACGGACACAGCGACCGACGTACCGATGACGACCGGCAGCCAGGCAGGAAACGACCCGGCGATGCATGCGGCCGCCGCCTTGTCCGACCACGCCGAGGACGCCTCCTGCGAAGGCACCGGGACCTGCGGGGGGACGGGGACCTGCGGGGGGACGGGGACCTGCGGGGGGACGGGGACCTGCGGGGGGACGGGGACCTGCGGTGCCGGTTCCGGGTGCGGTGGTCACCGCGACGGACCCCCCGAACTCGACGCTCGTCAGATCGATCCGGCCATCCGACAGTCGGCCATCTTCGGTGTCCTGATCGGACTGGCCCCCGCCTGCTCGGTTGTGGTCGTCTCCGACCAAGACCCTCAGCCGATCGCCGACGTCGTCCAGGAGCGTCTGCCGGGCAGCTACTCGATGACCGGCGAGCAGGTCTCCGACCGGGAGTGGCGCGTCCTGTTCGCACGCACATGACCCCCCCACAGCTGGCGGCCACCTCGTTGGTCACCGCCGCCGCAGTGGCAGTCGCCCTCGGCGCTGCCTCCTGCTCTCCCCTCCCGCACCGTGGCCAGTCCGCCAGCGTGTCGGATGCCTCGGCGCAGGTCGGCGCGGACAGGGCCACGAACACCAGTACCGACCCGGGCATCCGCCTCGGCGCCGACCCGAACCCGGCCGACACTGCCGCAGCAACCGCAGACAAGACCGCAGACCAGACCGCCGACCAGACCGCTGGCCAGGGCGCCGCGCTGCCGCCGGTCCCGCAGCGGTGGGTGGGCTGGAAGGCCGACCGGGCCTGGTTCCCCCAGCATCGGCTGGTCGGCTATTCCGGGTACCCCAATGCCCCCGGTCAGGGACGGCTGGGGACCGGCGACCTGGATGGGCGGGTCGCCGAGATTGTCACCCTGTCTGAGAGCTACGCCGCCGGACGGACCGTGGTGCCGACGCTGGAGCTCATCGCCGTCACGGTGCACGGCAAGCCGGGGCGGGACGGCACGTACCGCACCCGGGCCCCGGACTCGGTGATCCAGCGCTACCTGCAGGCCGCACGCAGGGTGGGTGGGTTGCTTCTGCTCAACATCCAGCCTGGTCGGTCCGATTTCCGCACCGAGGTCGTGGCGTTGCGGAAGTGGCTGGAACAGCCCGACGTCGGCCTCGCGTTGGATCCCGAGTGGCGAATGGGCCCAGGAGAGGTGCCCATGCGCGTCTTTGGTCATGTCTCGGGCGCCGAACTGGACAGTGTCGGTGCCTACCTGTCTGAGCTGGTGACGGAGCGTGACCTGCCCCCCAAGGTGATCGTTTATCACCAGCTGCACGTAGGAATCGTGCGGCCTCCCGGAGCCATCACCTCGCGCCGGGGGGTGTCGTGGGTCAAGTCGGTCGACGGGATCGGGTCCCGGGCGATGAAGGTCGGCACCTGGCGCCGGCTGACGGGTGGGATGCCGACGTTCATCCGGCCGGGGTTCAAGCTGTTCTTCCAGGAGGACGGCGAGTTCGGCCCGGTGATGACACCTCAGCAGGTGTTGTCCCTGACCCCGGCTGTGGACTACGTGCTGTACGAGTGATCGCGTTGCGGCGGCGGCTGCGCCGCTGCATCGGGCCGATCCAACCGGCTCGGCCACCAGATGCGATGCCCCAGGTCCCCGACCAGCCCCGGCACCAGCAGCGAGCGGACCACGATGGTGTCCAGCAGCACGCCGAAGGCAACCAGGAACGCGATCTGCGCCATGAACACCAGCGGCAGGATGATCAGCGACGAGAAGGTCGCGGCGAGGACCACACCCGCGCTGGTGATGACCCCGCCGGTGACGGCGAGCCCGACCAGGGCGGCTTGCTTGGTGCCCCGCCTCGGCGTCTCCTCCCGGACCCGGGTCATCAGGAAGATCGAATAGTCGATTCCCAATGCGATGAGGAAGACGAATCCGTACAGCGGGGTGGCCGGGTCGGCGTTGGGGAAGTCGAACAGGTGGTTGAACACCAACGCCGCGACGCCCAGAGTGGCCAGGAACGACAGGATATTGGCCAGGACCAGCAGTACCGGCCCGACCAGCGAGCGCAGGAGGAGGATGAGCACGAGGAGGACCACGGCGAGAATGGACGGCATCACCACTCGGTTGTCCCTCGTGCTGGTCTGGCGGGTGTCCAGTGCGGTCGCCGAGACCCCGCCGACGTTAGGTGTCGGCTGCACCTGGGAGAGGGTGTCACGCAACCGCAGGATGGTCTCCTCGGCCGCTGGGCTCTCTGGCGGGTCCGCGAGTGTGGCCTGAACGATCACCTTCCCGTCCACGACCACCGGGGGCACACCGGGCGACTGACCCACGACGACCTTCTGTACCCCGGGGGTCGTGGCGGCGATGTCCGCCACCTGCGCGGCGGACTCTTGCGGGACCACCATCTGCGCCGGTGACCCGGTGCCGCCCGGGAAGTGCTGGGCGAGCACCTTCTCGCCGTCGACGTATTCCACCGAGGTGCGGAAGATCTGCGCCTGGGTCAGCCCGTCGGCCTTGAGCGTGGGCGCGAACGCCGCCGCCGCCACCAGGAGCGCCGCCGTGATCACCCAGACCCTGCGGGGGTGGGCGCCGACTATCGCGGCGATCCGGCCCCACATCCCGCGGGTGCCCAGTACGTCCTCGGCGTGGACGTTGTCGACCCTGGGGATCCGCGGCCAGAACACCCGGCGACCCGCCAGCAGCAACACGGCCGGCAGGAACGTCAGAGCGCCGAGCAGGGCACCGACGATGCCGACGGCCGAGATCGGGCCCAAACTGCGGGTGCTGCCCAAGTCGGCCAGCAGCAGACAGAGCAGGCCGAGGATGACCGTGGCCGCGCTGGCCGCGATCGGCTCGACGGTTCCGCGCCAGGCCCGTTTCATGGCGACCCAGGCGCGCTCGGTCAGGTGCAGCTCCTCCCGGTAACGGGCGACGAGCAAGAGCGCGTAGTCGGTTGCCGCGCCGACCACCAGGATCGACAGGATGCCCTGGCTTTGCCCGTTGACCTGCAGCACGCCGTTGTTGGCCAGTGGATAGACGACCAGTGCCGCGGCGGCCAGGCCGAAGACCGCCGAGAGCAGCACCGCGAACGGCAGGATCGGGCTGCGGTAGACGATCAGCAGGATGACGAAGACGACCCCGAGCGCCACCAGCAGTAGCAGCACGTCGATCCCGGCGAACGCGGAACCGATGTCCGCGACGAAGGCCGCCGGCCCGGTCACGACGACCTGCAGGCCGGAGGGGTTCAGCGACTCCCGCGCGGCCGTCCGGATTGCGGCGGCGGCCAAGGCGACCGCGTCCTGCTCACCGATCCGTTCGGAACTCTTGTCGGCGTCCAGGGAGATCGGGATGAAAAGGGCCTCCTTGTCCGCGCTGGGGACCACCGCCCTGGGGGGTTCGGCCAGCAGGTCGCCCACGGTTCTGGTGGCCGCCTTGGCGCCCAGGTCGCGGCCGGGAAGGTCGGCGAGCATGGCCTGCACGGTGGCCGGGTCGGACGGCTGCAGACCGCCTGGCCTGGTGACCACCATGAAGAACGGGAACCCCTGCCCCTGGCTGAAGGCGGCCGACTCCTGGCGCGCCAGACTGGACGGGGCGTCCTTCGGCAACGCCGAGCCGATGTCGTTCTCCTGGGTCGCCGACAGCTTGCCCACCGCGGGTCCGCCGACACCGGCGATCCCCAGCCAGGCCACCACCACCAGCAGCGAGGCGAGCCTGATCCACCGGGGCAGTCCCGACCCGGTGCGGTGGCGGTGCCTCGAACGGGTGGTGGTGGGGGGTGCAGAGGACATGCGCACTCCTTGCGAGGCTGGGCACGGTCAGGCCGCCCGAGCCGGCGGCGACCTCTACGAGATTATTCCACCATAGAATTGAAAGTGAACGCGCGTCGGTCACGATCGGGTGTCGGGGCGCGAGTCCCCGGGCTTGCCGAGTCCTGGCCTCAGGCCAGGCCGAGCAGGCTGACCCGGGCGTGCTCGCGGGCCAGGATCCCGCCGACCACCCCGGGATGCCGGGAGTACCACGCCAGGTGGGCGGCGTCCACGGCGTCGGAGGGGACTCGGCTGTTGCCCAGTCGCCACCATGTCGTGGGTTCGTCGGCCAGACCGAGTGCCTCGACGACGAGGTCCTCCAATGGGGCGGTGAGGTGTCCGTGCGACTCGGGCCAGGGGTGCACGAGGCCCGGTGTCAGTCCGCACGCGCGGAGGGGGCGGCGCAGCATGGTCGCCAGGGTCAGGCTGCTGGGGCAGTCCGGCGCGAACATCGCCCGACCGCCTTGCTGCCGAATCATCCACAGGGCCTCGTCGTCGAGGGCGGTGACCCCCGAGCGGCGTTCCCACGTGCGTTGGAGCGCCATCGACCAGCTCGCGGCCAGCCGGATGGCGCGAATCCGGTGCTGGGTCGGGGCGACGACCCGGGAGGGACTCAGCCCGGCGGCGATGGCGACCGTCCGTAGGTCGTGGTAAGGGACCATCGGGGGCGTGGGGGTGTGTGGGGGTGGCACGACGTAGAACGGGTGCAGGTGCGTTAACAACACCCGGGCCCACCGGACGACGACCGTGGCCGGGCCGATGAGGTCCAGCGGGTCTGGGGCCCACGGCGGGAAGGGGCCGCGCGGGCTGGCCTGGCACAGCAGTACGGCGGCGTCGAGCAAGACGCGGCGCATGCGCTCGGCCTGGTACTGGTCCATGCTCGGGCTCGGGCTCAGGCACACGGTCCGGGGACCACCGGGCGTACCGCCGGTCAGGACGGCACCGACCGCCTCAGCCTGCAACCCGCCCCAGACGACCCAGACCGGTGGGCCCGGCCCGACCCCCGTCGGTCGACCGGTGCGCGCGCCGCCACACTCGACACCCTGGCCGGGGGCTCCCCGCAGCCGCGGGCGGCGATCGGGCCAGGGGGTCACGTCAGAACCATTGCCCCAAGCCGGCGCGCCTATTCTTCTGTCCAGCCGGCGCACCAGCGGTCAAGGCACTCCGCACCTGGCGCACCTACAGTGACCGGTATGCCGTTGCCCCGCGAGCCGCGCACTGTGCCGCCTCCTTCGGATCACGCGTCCCAGTCGCCTCCGCCGCGCACCTGCGTACCGGCCGGGACCGCGCGGGGCGTCGCCGATCAGTTATGCGCCTACATCGACGCCTCGCCCTCCCCGTTCCACGCGGTGGCCGAGGCCGCTCGCCTGCTGTCCGAGGCGGGGTTCGTGCGGATGCGGGCCACCCACCACTGGCCGCGGGACACCAAGGAGGTGGGACGGTTCCTCGTCCGTGGTGGTGCCCTGATGGCCTGGGGGTCACGTTCCGGCTGCGATCCGGCCACTCCGTTCCGGGTGGTGGGGGCACACTCCGACAGCCCCAACCTGCGGATCAAGCCCAGCCCGTGCATCTCCCGGGCCGGCTGGGACCTGCTCGGCGTCGAGGTGTACGGGGAGCCGCTGCTGAACTCCTGGCTTGACCGAGACCTAGGGTTGTCCGGACGGGTGGCCGTGCGTGCCGGCGACGACCCCAGCGGAGTCGATTACCGGCTGATCCGGGTCGACGAGCCAGCGCTGAGGGTCGCCCAACTGGCGGTCCACCTGGACCGAGGAGTCAACGACGAGGGACTGCGACTCAACCGGCAGACCCACCTGACGGCGCTGTGGGGCACCGGGACCACCGCCGCTGACGCTCCGGACTTCCGCGCCTATCTGGGCGACCTGACTGGCCACTGCCCCGCGGACGTCCTGGGCTGGGACGTCATGACGCACGATCTGACTCCGGCGCGGCGCCTCGGCCGGGTCGGCGACCTGGTCGCGGCCCCCCGGCTGGACAACCTGTGTTCGGCGTTCGCTGGGATCCGGGCTGTGATCGACGCGGTGGCCAGGCCGGACGGAGGGCAGGCATCCGTACCGGTCGTTGTCCTGTTCGACCATGAGGAGATCGGGTCGGTCACCGAACGCGGCGGCTTCTCCCAGCTGTTGCCGAGCGTGCTGGAGCGGATCGTCCTGGGCCGCGGCGGGGGCCGGGAGGACCTGCTGCGGGCCCTTGCCGGCACCATGGTGGCCTCCGCCGACATGGCTCACGGCGTGCACCCGAACTACCCGGAACGCTCCGAACCTGACCACCCGGTCCACGTCAACGGGGGGCCCGTGGTCAAGATCAACGCCCGCGGGAGGTACGCCACCGACGCCGCCGGACTCGCGGTCTTCCAGCTGGCCTGCGAGCAGGCCGGCGTCCCGATGCAGCACTACCTGGCCCGGGGTGACATGCCGTGCGGGTCCACGATCGGACCCATCACGGCGGCGCTGACCGGTGCGGTCACCGTCGACGTCGGCGCCCCGATGCTGTCCATGCACTCCGCCAGGGAGTTGTGCGGCGCCGACGACCCGGCCGCCTACCTGGCCGCCCTCACCGCGTTCCTGACCCCGGTCTGACCGGCCGCCTGACATCCCGCACTTCGGAACGTTGGGACATCGACTGCACGCCGGGATGCCCGGGAGACCTAGGCTGTCAGGCGACCATGTCGCAACGGCTGTGCCGGAAGAGGGTCTCGATGACCAAGCTCGTCTATTCGTTCACCGAAGGTAACAAGGACCAGAAGGATCTCCTGGGTGGCAAGGGCGCCAACCTGTCGGAGATGACCCGGATGGGACTTCCCGTACCACCGGGGTTCGTCATCACCACGGACGCCTGCAAGGTCTACCTGGAGCACGGCGCCGAGCCGACCGAGCTGGCCGCCGAGATCGACGGGCACATCGCCGCCCTGGAGTCTGAACTCGGCAAGACCCTCGGCGATCCCACCGACCCGCTGCTGGTCTCCGTTCGGTCCGGGGCGAAGTTCTCGATGCCGGGGATGATGGAGACCGTCCTCAATATCGGCCTGAACGACAAGTCCGTCGACGGGCTGGCCGCGGTCACCGGCAACCCCCGGTTCGCCTACGACTCCTACCGCCGGCTCATCCAGATGTTCGGCAAGACGGTACAGGACATCGAGGGGGAGAAGTTCGAGGACATCCTGCACGCCACGAAGCTGGCCAGGGGCACCGAGAATGACCTCGACCTGGACGTCGAGGATCTCAAGGGCATCGTCGCCAAATACAAGGAGGTCGTCCGGGCCGAGACCGGTGCACCGTTCCCGCAGGAGCCCAAGGAGCAGCTGCTTGAGGCGATGCGTGCGGTGTTCCGGTCATGGAACGCCGACCGGGCCGTGCTGTACCGGCGCCAGGAGCGGATCCCGACCGACCTCGGCACCGCGGTCAACGTGTGCACCATGGTCTACGGCAACCTCGGCATGGACTCCGGCACCGGGGTGGCCTTCACCCGCGACCCGGCCTCCGGTCACAAGGGCGTGTACGGCGACTACCTGCAGAACGCCCAGGGCGAGGACGTCGTGGCCGGGATCCGCAACACGATGTCACTGGCCGACCTCGAGGGCATCGACAAGCCGGCCTACGACCAGCTCATCGGCATCATGAGCCAACTCGAAGGCCATTACCAGGACCTGTGCGACATCGAGTTCACCATCCAGAACAACACGTTGTGGATGCTGCAGACCCGGGTCGGCAAGCGCACCGCCGAGGCCGCCTTCAAGATCGCCTGCCAGCTCGTCGACGAGGGCGTCATCAGCGAGGCCGAGGCGCTCCAGCGCGTCTCCGGGGACCAGCTGGCCAACCTGATGTTCCCCCGGTTCGACGGATCGGCCGCCAAGACCCGGATCGCCAAGGGGATGAACGCCTCCCCGGGTGCGGCCGTCGGCGAGATCGTGTTCAGCTCGGCCGACGCGATGGCCGCGGTGGGGGCCGGCCGGCGAGTGATCCTGGTGCGCCGGGAGACCAACCCGGACGACCTCAACGGGATGATCGCTGCCAACGGCATCCTGACCAGCCGCGGCGGGAAGACCTCGCACGCCGCCGTCGTCGCCCGCGGGATGGGCAAGACGTGCGTCTGCGGCGCCGAGGAACTCGACATCGACACTCGCGGCGGCACCATGACGCTGCGCGACGGCACCATCCTCAAGGCCGGCGAGCTCATTTCCATCGACGGCACCAGCGGTGAGGTGTTCAAGGGTGAGGTGCCGGTGGTGGCCCCGCCGGTGGTGCAGTACTTCGAGGGTCAGCTGACCCCCGCGCAGATCGAGGCCGACGAGCTGGTACACGCGGTGCACCGGATCATGACCATCGCCGACGACCAACGCAGGCTCAAGGTGCGCGCCAACGCGGACACCGAGCAGGACGCCGCCCGGGCCCGCCGGTTCGGCGCCCAGGGCATCGGGCTGTGCCGCACCGAGCACATGTTCCTCGGCGACCGGCGCGGGCTGGTCGAGAAGCTCATCCTGGCCGAGGGTGACGCTGAGCGGCAGGCCGCCCTCGACGCGTTGGAGCCGCTGCAGAAGGGCGACTTCGTCGAGATCCTCGAGGCGATGGACGGCCTTCCGGTGACGATCCGGCTGTTGGACCCGCCGCTGCACGAGTTCCTGCCCAGTCACGTCGAGATGGCGGCCAAGGCCGCGGTGGCCGAGGCCTTGGGCGAGGCGATGTCCGAGACCGACCGCGCGCTGATGGCCGCGGTGGAGCGGATGCACGAGGAGAACCCCATGCTCGGGTTGCGCGGGGTCCGGCTGGGGCTGACCATCTCGGGCCTGTTCGAGATGCAGGCCAAGGCGATCCTCGAGGCGACGGCGCAGCGCCGCAAGGCGGGCGGCGACCCCCGCCCAGAGATCATGATTCCGCTGGTCGGGGCCGTGCAGGAGCTGGAGATCGTGAAGGAGGCCATCACCAGGGTGGCTGCCGAGGTCAGCGCCAAGACCGGCGTCGACCTGACCGACACCCCGATCGGCACGATGATCGAACTGCCCCGCGCCGCGGTGACCGCCGGTGACATCGCCGGCGCCGCCGAGTTCTTCTCCTTCGGTACGAACGACCTCACCCAGACCACGTGGGGGTTCAGCCGGGACGACGTCGAGGCGGCGTTCTTCAGCCAATACATGGAGAAGGGCATCTTCGGGGTGTCCCCGTTCGAAACCCTCGACCAGCAGGGCGTCGGCCGGCTGGTGCGGATCGCCGTGGAGGAGGGCCGCAAGGCCCGCCCCGACCTGCACCTAGGGGTGTGCGGCGAGCACGGTGGCGACCCGGCGTCGGTGCACTTCTTCAACGAAGTCGGGCTGGACTACGTGTCTTGCTCGCCGTTCCGGGTGCCGGTGGCCCGCCTCGAGGCTGGCCGCGCCTCCGGCAGCGGCGGCAGCGACTCGCGCTGATCCCACGGGTCGCCGCGGGTGTGGTGACGCCGACCAGGTGGGGCCCGGGTCAGGCCGTCCGGGGCCCCACCACCGATTCCCGGGCGGCTGCGGTCTGACTCAGCGGCGAACGGCGAAAGAGGGGGCAGGCGATGACTCCGGACGAGGCGGTTGCGCTGGTCCGGGCCGTCTGGGTGTTCCCGCGCGCCCCGGGCGTCGCGGTGCTCGAGATCAGCCGGTGACCAGCAGGACCTTCCCAATGTGCTGACTGCCGGCGAGGATCTCGTGAGCCTGCGCGGCCCGTGACAGCGGCAGCCGGGCGTGCACGACCGGTCGTACCGCGCCGGTCTCCACCATCGGCCACACGTGTTCGCGGACGGCCGCCACGATGGCCGCCTTCTCGGCAGTGGGACGCGCCCGCAGCGACGTGGCGATGAGGGCGGCCCGCTTGCTCAGCAGTGTGTTGAGGTTGATCTCAGCCTTCACCCCGCCCTGCAACCCGATGACGACGAGACGGCCGTTGACGGCCAGGGTGGCCAGGTTCCGCTCCAGGTACGTGGCGCCGATGACGTCGAGGATCACGTCGGCGCCTCGCCCGTCCGTGGCCGCCAGGACCTCCTCCACGAAGTCCTGCTCGCGATAGTTGACCAGGATCTGGGCGCCCAGTTCTCGGCAGGCCTCGAGCTTCGCGGCGCTGCCGGCGGTCACCGCGACCCGGGCCCCCACGTGCCTGGCCAGCTGGATCGCCATGGTTCCGATCCCGCTGGACCCACCGTGCACCAGCAGCGTCTGGCCGGGCTGCAGGTTGGCGGTCATGAACACGTTCGACCACACCGTGCAGGCCACCTCGGGCAGGGCGGCGGCGTCTACGAGGTCGACGCCGGCCGGGACGGGGAGCAGCTGAACGGCGGGGACGCAGACCCGCTCGGCGTACCCGCCACCGGCCAGCAGGGCGCACACCGGATCGCCGACGATGAACCCCGCCGACTCTGTTCCCGTTCCGAGCGCGGCCACCCGCCCGCTGACCTCCAGCCCCGGGTATCGGGAGGCTCCCGGCGGCGGGTCGTAGAACCCTTGGCGTTGCAGCAGGTCGGCCCGGTTGACCCCGGCGGCCACCACGTCGACGAGAACCTCTCCGACGCCCGGAACCGGGTCGGGTACGTCCGCGAACACCAGGGCGTCGGGCCCACCGGGAGTCGCAATCGTGATGGCCATCATGGTGGCGACTCTACGGCCCCACTCCGTGGCCGGCGGGGTGTCGACCCGGACCGGGTGGCGCTCACCCCCGGGGCGGCAGCACCAGGTTGTCGATGAGCCGGGTCGCTCCGATCCGGACGGCGAGCGAGGCGAGGGCACCGACGGACGGGTCGACCGACTCCAGCTCGACCAGCGTCGCCGGGTGCGCGACGCTGGCGTAGTCGGGGTCGGCCAGCGGCTCGGCGGTCAACACTGCGCTCATCTCGGTCCGCAGCCGGTCCCCGTCCGACTCGCCCGAGCCCCACGCCGCCTCCGCGGCCCGCAGCGCTGTGATCAGCACCGTCGCTGCGGCCCGCTGTGGGGCGTCGAGGTAGGAGTTTCGGCTGCTCATCGCCAGCCCGTCCGGTTCGCGAACCGTCGGGACGACGACGATCTGCACCGGCATCGCCAGGTCCGTCACCATCGCGCGCAGCACGACGGCCTGCTGGGCGTCCTTCTGGCCGAAGTAGGCCGCGGTCGGCTGTACCGCGTTGAGCAGAATGTTGACCACGGTCGTCACACCGCGGAAGTGCCCTGGGCGCCGGGCCCCCTCCAGGACCTCGGTGACTCCCGTGACGTCGACGAATGTCGCGAACCCAGGAGGGTAAATGTCCTCGACTCCCGGAGCCCAGACCAGTTCACACCCTGCCTGGCGCAGGACGGCCAGGTCACGTTCCAGGTCACGAGGGTAGCTGGCCAGGTCCTCGGTGGGGCCGAACTGCAGGGGGTTGACGAAGATGGAGGCGGCCACCGCACCCCAGTCCGCCTTGGCTCGGCGGATCAGACTCAGGTGACCCTCGTGCAGGAATCCCATCGTCGGCACGAAGGCCAGGACGGGAAAGCGGCTCCTGGCCTCGCGCAGCTCGTCCCGGGTGACGACGACCCTCACGTGTCGTGCCCGGAGCCTGCGGCCAGTGGGGGTAACGAACCGGCCGTCGACAGCGGGCCGTCCGGGTCGTCCATCGAGGCCAGAGCCTCGGCCAGCACGTGCGGATCGATCCGGGAGCTGTTGGCGGCGGTGGGGAACCGGCCCTCCCGCACGTCTGCGTCGTACGCCTCCAACGCCTGGCCGATGTTGTCGGCCAGCGTGGCGTACTGGCGAGTGTGACGCGGAACCAGGTCGTCGTAGAGCCCCAGGATGTCGTGCCACACCTGGACCTCGCCGCTGCAGTGCGGTCCAGCGCCGATGCCGATCGTCGGAATGCTCAGCCGCTGGGTGATCGCCTCCGCCAGCGGGGCGGGGATCAACTCCAGGACCACCGCCCAGGCCCCTGCCTCCTGCACCGCCAGGGCGTCCTGGAGCAGCTGGCGCGCTCGCTCGGCGTCCTTGCCCTGGACCCGCAGCCCGATCTGGTGCACCGACTGGGGGGTATAGCCCAGGTGCGCCATGACCGGGATGCCCGCGTCCACGAGCCGGCGGATGGTCGAAGCGACGCTTTGTCCGCCCTCGAGTTTCACGGAGTGGCAGCCACCCTGCGACATCAGCCGGGCGGCGGAGTGCAAAGCGTCGGTCTCGGTGGCATAGCTCATGAACGGCAGGTCGCCGATCACGAGGGGTCGACGACAGCCTCGGATGACGGCCTTGGTGTGGTAAACGATGTCGTCGAGCGTCACCGCCAGGGTGGAGGCCCGGCCTTGGATGACCATGCCGAGCGAGTCGCCCACAAGGATCAGCGGGATGCTGGTCCGCTCGATTATGCCGGCGCTGGTGTAGTCGTAGGCCGTGACCATGGTGATGCGTTCGCCGCGTTGGTGCATGGTGGCGATGTCGCGGATGCTCACCCGCATGGCGTCTCCTCGAAGTCGGTGACAGCCAGGGTGGCCCCACGCAGCGCGTTCGGATGCTCGCGATCCCTGATGACCTCGGCGATGGTGTTGTCCTGTGGGTTCACCAGGACCACCTTGGGGTGCCAATCCGCCGGCACAGGGGTCATCACCTGCTGGTAAGCCATGATGATGACCAAGTCGCCCGGGTGCACCAGCCGCGCGGCTGCACCGTTGAGCTGGATCTCGCCGGACCCGCGGGCCCCGGCGATGGTGTAAGTCTCCAAGCGGGCGCCGTTGTCGATGTCGACGACCTGGACACGTTCGAAGGCCTCGATTCCCGCGGCTTCCAGCAAGTCCTCGTCGACGGTGATGCTGCCGACGTACTGGAGATCCGCCGCGGTCACTCGGGCTCTGTGGATCTTGCCGCTGACCATCGTCTTGAACTGCACTGGCTGTTCCTCTCGGGACAACAGGTGCCGGGGGCACTGCGCCGGGCGGCATGGCTGGCTGGACGCCCACCCACCTGGACGACGATGTCCAGCTGCCGGTCGGCCTGCCATGCTATCCAACGCTGGGACTCGCCGTGGCATGCCGAAGAAGGGGCGGACAATCTCACGTTCGCCGGGGGGCTCAGGACTGACCCGGCGCGCCTCCTTGCCGTCCGGTGCTCAGGTTTACCGGACCCGGTTCGGCGCCCATCAGGCGGGCCGCCTCGGCGACCACCGCGGGGGGCAGTCCGCGATCGGCCAGCAGGCAGACGGTGGCTCGCCCGGCCGCCCGGTACAACGCCAGGGTGTCCGGCCGGTCGCCGAGCTCGTCGAGATGGCTGCGGACGGTGCCGAAGTCGCCGCGGACCAGTGGCCCGGTCAGCCCGCCCGGCAGCCCGGCCTGCGCCACCCCGGACAGGGTGGTGCGAAGCAGGGCCAGCAGGGCCTGGCTGGCCGCCTCCGGGGACATGCCCACGTCGCCGAGCAGCCGGGCCGCGTGGGCCATCAGCGTGACGCAATAGTTGGACGCCAGGGTGGCTGCGGCATGGTAGCGGGCCTTGGCCGTCGCCGGGAGCACGAGGGGTTCCCCGCCGAGTGCCTCGGTGAGGGTCATCAGTACCCGAGTGACGTCGTAGCCGCCCGTGATGGCCCAGGTGATGCCCGGTTCCACGCTGGTCCCCGGAGTCGGGAAGGCCTGGAGCGGATGCCAGCAGCCGACGACCCAACCTGCGTCCGCCAGTGCCTGCAGCGGGCCCTCGTCCCGGGCGCCCGAGCAGTGCACGACGATGCGTGCGGGCGGGGGGCCGGAACGGTCTGCCTCGATCGCGGCGGGGTCGGTGGCTGTGGTGACGGTGGCTGTGGTGACGGTGGCTGTCGATAGGTCAGCGGCTGCGGCGGCGATGGCGTCGTCGGGGACAGCCAGAACGGTGACGTCGACCAGCGGCGGCACCGCCCGCGGCCGTAGGCAGACAACCCCGAGCTCGTCGGCGAGTGCCTGGGCTGCCGACCCATCCGCATCGGCAACGGCGACCAGGGCGACCGGAACACCGGCCACACCAGTCCCGGATTCGCCCGCGTCCGGGGCATTGCCCACGAGGTCATGGCCGCCCAACGCCGAGATGGCTCGTGCGATGGCTGACCCGGCACGGCCGGACCCGATGACCCCAACCCGAAGCATGCCTAGAGTGTGGCAGAGGTGCTGACCTGCGGGGATGTCGTCCCCGATGGCACCAGGGGGTGTGACGGAGGTCAAGGACCAAGGTCACAGACGTCGCCAGCCATCAATATCTTGACAATTGCCGTGAGCAACCTACTGTGTAAAGATGATGACCTACTCACCAGTAACCACCGAGGCGGCGTCCGCTCTCAACGAGTTCGACGCCCTGTGGAATGCCAGTCAGCGAGTCCGCTGGGAGCTGCCGTCCGACACCGGTCTGCCCACCCAAGAGATGTTGCTCGAGCTGCTGTGGATGCGCGAGGCCCCCACCTCGGGAGAGTTCGACGGAGTGCCGATCTGATCCCTATGGCGTTGGATCGCCAGCCGAGCCGCCCCCCACACTGGCGCCGGCTTTGACCACACGTCACTCCGGCGCCATCACTCAGCGCCGACACCCGTCCGGCGATAAGACCACCCACCGGCCGGACGGGCGAGTAGTGGCCGCGGGCGCCCTGCAGGGCGCACACACAGGGGATGGGCCGGTGGGGCCGCACCACCCCACCGGCCCACGTCGTCCATTGCGCCGGGTCAGTCATTTTTGTGGTTCGCAGTGGCCCGGCCCGGTCGTCCGCCTGTCCGTCACGACCCACCCCACAGGCTCGAATCGACCGGCTGTCGAAACGATCGGGTGGCGGCCCATGCTCCGGTCAGTCGGTGGCCACTCGCATCGTCTGGCGGGTGACGCCGACACCTTCCTCGTCCTGCTGGACCCGGTAGATCGCACTGCCCTCGGACTCGGCGAGGAACTCCGTCGCCGTCCCGTCGACGTAATGGACTGCGGCGCCGTTGTCCGCCGCCCACCCACTCGGAAGCTCGCCGAGGTCGACGAACCGGGAGAACAGCGGGGAACGCGCTGCCTCGCTGTCGTAATGGGGGCAGAAGCTACCGGGGACCAGCCCCAGACCGTGGTTGAGGGCCGCGATACCGCGCCCGTAGGAGTCGGTCGTGCAGGCTTCGTGCCAGATCGCTCCGCCGGCGCCCACCCCCGCGAGCACCACGTCGCGGGTGGTGTCGGCGGCAAGCTCGGCGAACAGATGACTGACGCCATGGGCGTTCCACAACGCCAGCATGTTGAAGGTGTTGCCCGCGCCGACCACGAAGACATCGACCTCGTCCATCCGGTCCACCGAGTCCGCGGCACCCTCCCACAGGGTGAGGACGCAGGTCCGCGCGCGCAGATGGCTGTAGGCGTTGGTGAATCGTGAGATGTAGAGTCCACTGTCTGCGGAAGCGGTAGGGACGAAGCAGACCAACGGGCTGGGCACGTCGGTCAGGGACAGGATGTACCGGTCGAGACTGGTGGCGCGGTAGCCCTCCGAGGTCGAGAAGCCGCCACCGCCCATCGCGACGATGTGAGTGGTCATGACCCGACCGTAGCCGACCAGCCAGGCCGGCTGGCCGGTCCGACGCGTGGTTCTTGTCGCACCCACCGCCCTGGCTCCCGTGCCCGGTCAGCCATCGCTCATCGGACGGTCATAGGGCGAGTTCGTTGCGCAGACGATCGATCGCGTCGGGGGTCACGGCGTAGTTGTCGACAGCGCTGCGTGCGAGTCGCGCCGCGTTGCTGGGCCTGGCGAGCACGGACGTGGTGGCGACGATGAAGGGGATGACGCGCTGAGCGGATCGGCGAGGATCGGGGTGAGTACCTCGCGAGTCTCCCCGAGCTCCCCGCGACGGAGCAGGGCGCCGGCAGTCGCTGAGATGACCGCCCGACGCGTCCTGCTGCGTTCAGCAGCGCCAAGGGCGATAGCCATGGTAGAGCGAGTCCGGACTCCTGCCTTGGTGACGACCGGCCGCTCGGGCAGTGAATCGGCGTCTTCGGCGAGGGCGATCATGAGTTGGGGGAGCCTGGGCCACGTTCGGGAGAACTGGGCCTACTAGTAGAGCGTCGCGTTTAACGCTGTGGGTATAGGTGACAGAGTTTGATGCGGGCACACCACCCCAGGAGTCTCGCACAACTATGTGGCAAAACAGGTGAGTTGTGAGGGGGATTGTGCGAACGGTGGGCGTGCTCGGCAGCTCCGCCGGAGCACCACTGGCGGCTCCTTGCAGAAATGGTCAATTATGGCGAGCGATCTCGGCGCGGATGGCGACTGCCTCCTTCCGGCGCCCGACCTCGGCCAACCGGTTGGCGTAGTTGGTCAACGCCACGGCCAGGTCGGGGGTCACGTTGACCTTCCAGTGCCGGGACGGGCGAGCAGGCCCGTCGCCAGCCCATCCGGGACGCTCTGGACGCCAGGACCAGACCGGCGATGCCGTCCGCACGCAGGTTCTTCCTATCGAGCGGTAATCGCCATCTCACGATCTGCCCCTACCGTTGGAATGCGTTGATCGTGAAGCAACCGGTCGAGCGCGGTGACATCTGCCGCGAGCTGAGCCGCCTGCAACTGCCGCTCGGCCCGCAGCAAACTCTCAGCGGTCGCGGTCTCGCTCACGCGGGCCTCCTGAGGTTTCCAGCCGCCTTGGACAATGCAGCGTACGCAGGCGAGGCCGGCTGGTGTCCCGCGCGAAGGTGCGGCCATGAGAGTGTCAATCACCCGCCTGCGGTGTCGCCGATGGGTTCTTGTTCGAAGGTGTCCATCGCGGCGCTGATGTGGGCCCCTCCCGTGCCGGGCATGATTTCTAAACCGAGCTCGAAGTGGACCAGCATGCCGGCCAGCTGCTGCAGCACACCGAGGTCCCCTTCGGCCTTCGCTGTGCCGTCGGCGATCTGCTGCATGAGCGGAACGGTGCCGATCATGGCCTTCTCCAGGTCGGTGCGGTTAAGGGTCAGGCTGAGGTCTGGGTCGTCGGCTTGGAAGCCTTCGAGGCTGGTCAGGGTTGCGTTGCTGAGTTCGATCACGAACTGTTGGCCGTTGTCGGGGGTCATCAGGTTGATGGTGAACGCCGCCCCTTCGACGGCAGCGCTGTTCAGCCGGATGCCCATGAAGTCCAGGAACTGACCTGTGGTCAGTGCGCGGATCATGTCCGGTCCGCCGCTGTTGGGGCTGGCGCCGATCGGGATCCCCGAGCGCAGCTCCAGGGCCGCGGCCAGGAAGCTGTTGCGAACACTCGGGCTTTCGCGCTGGTAGCCGACCTGCTCGAACGCGTCGGCGAGCAGGGCCCGGCCCTCGGCGTTGCCAGGTTCACCGAAGACGAGCTTGTTCAGGATCTCGATCGCCAGCAGGTATTCGCCGGACTCGACCAGGGCGCGCCCCCGGGTCAGGATCTGGCCGGCACCGCCCATCATCTCCACGAACAGCGGCGCCGAATCCCGGGGTGACAAGGGGGTCAACGTAGCCGGGTTGCCGTCCCAGTAGCCGAGGTAGCGGTTGATCACCGCCCGACTGTTGTGCTCTACCGAGCCGTGGTAGCTGCGGGCGGACCATTGGTTCTGCAGGCTGGTGGGCACCTGGTAGACGTTGTGGACCTCGTTGATGGTCACTCCCTGGTTGGCCAGGTGCAGCACACCGTTGTTGAGGTTGGCGTAGGTGTCACGTTGGGCGCGCATCACCTCCTGGATCCGGTCATTGCCCCACCGCGGCCAGGAATGGGAGGCGAACATCACCTCGGCGTCCTTGCCGAACAAGTACAGCGCCGTGTTGATCTGCCGTGCCCACTCCAGCGCGTCACGGACCAGCGCCCCACGCAGGGTGTAGATGTTGTGGATCGTGGCGACGATGTTCTCCGCCGCCCAGAAGGCCTTCAGGTCCGGGAACCAGGTGTTCATCTCCGCTGGCGCCTCGGTACCAGGGGTGTTCTGGAACACCATGCGGACGCCGTCGACGGTCAACTCCTCGACGTCGCCGGTGATCGTCACCGTCGGTGCGATCAGGCCGGTGGTGCCGGCTGCCACACCCTTGCCGATCGACTGGTCCACATGCCCGTACGGGCTCCGGTCGAGCAGCACCCCGTATTGGTAGAACGCTCGGCGGTTCATCGCGTTACCGGTGAACACGTTCTCGGCGATCGCATGGTCCATGAACCCCACCGGGGCGATCACGGGGACCTTGCCGCTGCGCACGTCCGCTTCGTCGACCACACCCTTGACGCCACCGAAGTGGTCCACGTGCGAATGTGAGTAGACCACCGCGACCACTGGCCGCTCGCCCAGGTGCTCGCTGACCAGCGCCAGCGCGGCAGCTGCGGTCTCCTTCGCCGTCAGCGGGTCGAACACGATCCACCCGGTTTCGCCCTTCACGAAGGTGATGTTCGCCAGATCGAAACCTCGGACCTGGTAGATGGAGTCGGGGAGGACCTCGAACAGGCCGTACTCCATGTTCAGCGTCGCCTGCCGCTGCAATGAGGGATGGACACTGTCGAACACCTCACCGTCCAGCAGGAAGTCGTACGCGCCGATGTTCCAGGCCACGTGGCCCGACTCGGCTTGGATTTGCCGATACGCCGGAGCCGCGATGAACCCCCGCTTCGACTCGTCGAAGTCACGCGTGTCATCAAACGGCAACGCATCTCGCGCCCTCTGCTGGTGAGCGATCGTGCTGGGTGACGGGAGCTTGCCTTGGGGGTGGAAGTGGGTGACCATGATCAATCCCTTCGGTTGCGCCGTGAGGGCTGCCGCTCGTCATCGACAGTGTGTACCTTCCGGGCTGGCCTGGAAGCCCTCGGCTACCACGTCACCCTCGAACCCGCAGCCTGACCACCGACCAACTATCCCGGCTCCGCATCCAATTAGAGGCGACACGCTACTAGAGTTTTGTTGGGCACTCGTCGGTTCGCTCGACCGGGTGGGAATCGCGAGTGGTCGGGAGAGACCGATGCAACGACGGATGCCGGCCCTGCTCGCCGTCGCGACCGGCCAGCCGGCCATGCGCCGCGAGGTGGACATGATGGGCCTCCTGGTGTGCCTGGCGCTGCTCGTGGCGCTGGTGGCCGGCAACGACCACGAGGCGCACTCGAAGTTCGACCTCATCGTGATTGTGTGGGCCACGACTGTCGGCCTCGTGCTCACGCACTCCTTCGCGCTGACGCTGTCGGTACGTCTGGTCAACGACCCCGGGTTCGTCATCCCTCCCGGTCTGCTGCTGCTGGTCCAGTTCGTCATGGCCACCGTCGTGGCCCTCGTCACGAGCGCCGTGGTGCTTCTCAGCTCGAGTGAGTTCGACCGGCTCGGCGCCAGGATGAGCGCTGCGGTCTTCCTTGGGCTGCTCGTCGGCGCCGAGGTACGCGTCGGCGGGTCGACCTGGCCGAGGTCGCTGGGTTGGGGCCTTGGCGCGATGGTCGCCGCGCTGATCCTGGCCGCCGGCAAATGGTTTATCGGGCTGTGAGAGGAGACGAACATGGCTGACGGGTCCATCGGGCGACCTGGGGCGCCCGGGCCGGAGACGGGTGACGCGGCGGGTGTGGCACCCGTGAGTGGGCTCGACGACGAGGGTTGGGGCGCCGTGGCCCGGTACGCGGTCGGGGCCCTGCTCGGCGGCACGCTCGGAGCGGTGCTGATCGTCGCCATCACGACGTTGATCAAGGAGGTGCTGGCCGTGGCGTCCCGTCAGGACACCTGGGTCATCATCACGCTGCCCGTGCTCGCGCTCGGCGCCGCCACCTTCGTGCTGCACGTGATCGGTTGCGACGACGCAGCCTCCCGTCGCGCGCCCCGGCCCCCTCGGCCGCCCCAAGACCCACGTCACCAGCGCCGCAGGGCCTGGTACCTGCCTCGGATCCCACTGGCCTGGCGGACGTTCCCGTCCGACGTCGCCCGCGCCGATCTCACCGGCGACGTCGTGGCCTCCGCCGGTGTCGAGGAGCGCTTCCCGTGGCGGCAGGCGCCGCTGCGGGCCCTCGCGATCGTCATCACCGTGGGGCTGGGCGCCCCGATGGGAACGGAGTCGCCGGCGGCGCACCTCGGTACTGCCGCAGGTTCGTGGCTGGGTCAGAGCCGGCCACAGCTGCGCCGGATGCTGCGGGGAGCCGCGATCGCCGGGGGTGCCGCCGGAGTCTCCGTACTGATGGGGGTCGCCCTCATCGGCACGGCGTTCATCCTCGAGCTCGGTCGTCGCCGACAGGTGCCGCTGCGACCCGCCCGCGTGGCTGCGGCGCTGGTCGGCGGGGTGGTCGGCTGGCTGGTCAACATCGGGTTTGACCTCAACCTGATCCGGCTGATCACCCCGAAGGTGGCGCCCGACAGCCTGTTCCAGATCATCGAGACCTGCCTGTACGTCGGGGTGCTCTCGGGTCTGCTCACCTCAGTCAGTGGCGCGGCCATCTACCGGGTGAAGGGCTGGACGGGATCCCCGGTCGTTCGCCTCGTCGTCGGCGCAGGCGCGATGCTCGCCGCCACCCTGACCCTGCTGCTCGTGGCCGACGGAGGCTCGGCGGTCGGGCCCGGCGGTGGGGCGATCCTGTGGGCCGAGGGCCCCGGGCTCGACTCTCCTGCCTGGTTGCTGCTGCTCGTGGCGGCCCTGCGCGCGACGGCCACCACGGCCGCGGTCACCGCAGGCGGGTGCGGCGGGATCTTCGTGCCGTTCCTCGCGATCGGTGACCTCGCCGGCCGCGCGTTCGCCCCGCACCTGGGCATCTCCGGCGACCTGGCGGGGGCCTCGGGAGCGGCCTCCGGCATCGCGGGCGGGTACCGCCTGCCGGTGACCGCCGTGGTCATGGTCATCGGCATCGGCGGGCCGGCCCTGGCAGTGACCACCAGCCTGGGCTGCGTGTTGGTGGCCTCGGTCGTCGGCGTCTACACGAGCGCGGGCCTCGACCGGCTGCGCCGACGACCGACGGTTGTCATCGGTGCCTGAGGATCGCGACCGGTTTGCGGGCCCCACTGGTCGTCATTCACCCCGAGTGGTCGAGGGCTCCTCAGCGAGCCCGCTCCATCGTTTGCGCACGCTACGAGAAGATGAGTACCGCCGAGCCGTGATGACAAACCTCAGTGCACGAGGCTTGCCGATCGTGGCACTTGAGTGCAGGTGCGGGGGCGACCGGAACATCAGGGGGCTGGAGGCAGGTCCTGTTGGAGCGGGTGGTGGCGGTGCTCGTCGTCTAAGCTTGCGATTAAACCTTGGTGGCCTTGTCCTTGGCCTCTTGCAGGCTCAGCTCGGTGGCCTTGGCTGCCACCTCACGCATCTTGGCGATGAGGGCGCGTAACTGCCGGTCGTTGGCGATCCACTCCTGGTAGAGGTCGGCCTCGGCCAGGCTCAGCCGTCGGGTGACTGTCTTGCCATCCACCTTGGCGCTCCACTGCCAGTACGGTCCGTGCATCTGCGGGGGGTCGGCGTGGCAGCGGCAGTTCGGGGTGCCGCAGCGGGTGTACCGCGAGGTGATGCTGCCGGCGGCAATGTAGCCGACGTCGGCCACCTGGGCCGCGAGCTCGCGGTAGCGCCGCCGGTAGGCAGCCAGTCGTTGTGCGGTTGATCGCGCCACGGTCAGGTCCTTCCGGCGTGTCGACGTGATTCTGCCAGCCCATTCCCAGACAGTATATCTACTGTTTGGGAATGGATCACGGATGAGCACTGCACCCGCCCGCCGCGCCGAAGCGGACCCGTCCAGGACGGCCCTGCGGGGCTTCCGCACCGGTTTCTACTCGTGCCTGACCGGCTGGGCCGACGCCGCGTTCGAGCTGACCGACGCGCTCCTGTGCGCGCCCGCGCCGGTCTCCTCGGTCCCGACGTTGAGCCTGGAGCCGGTCTTCCGGCGCTCCCACGGCAGCCTGTACAAGGCGCTGGACCGGGGACAGGTGGACGCCGAGCAGATCCGGGACCTGCTGGCCGAGCACCGCCCAGCCGACTGGCCGCTGGTCTTCGCCGTGGACGCCTCGACCTGGGCCCGCTGCGATGCCGAGACCTCACCCGAGCGCGGGTACTACTACTCGGCGTCCAAGCACTCGGCCGGCAAACCGATCGTGGCCGGCTGGTCCTACCAGTGGATCACCCAGTTGGGCTGGGCCAATGACTCCTGGACCGCGCCGATGGACGCCCGCCGGATCTGCCCGACCCAGAACACCACGCAGGTCACCGCCACCCAGGTCCGAGGCCTGCTCGCCCGGCTCGGCGAGGGCGAGCACGAGCCGATGTTCGTCTTCGACGCCGGCTACGACCCGATCGCGCTGACCCACGAACTGGTCGACGTGCACGCCGCCATCGTGGTCCGGATCCGCGATGACCGGGTCTTCCACACCGACCCCACCCCGGCGACTCCCGGCACCCGCGGCCGGCACCGCCGCCACGGACAGCGGGTCAAGCTCAACGACCCCACCACCTGGCCGGCACCCGATCACGAGTCGGTCGCCACCGACGACCGGTACGGCGCCGTCACGGTCACCGCCTGGCACGGGCTGCACCCCAAACTCGGCCGGCGCGGCAACTGGGCCGAGTTCGAGGAGCCACCCATCGTGACCGGCACCGTTGTCCGCGTCGACGTGCAGCACCTGCCCAAGCCGACGTCCCGGACCAAGAAGACCCTGTGGCTCTGGGTCGCCGGACCCGAGCCCGACCTCGAGGTCTGCTGGCGGGCCTACCTACGCCGCTTCGACATCGAACACACCTTTCGGTTCGTCAAGAACACCCTCGGCTGGACCACGCCCTCGCTGCGCACCCCCGAACAAGCCGACCGCTGGACCTGGCTCGTGATCGCCGCCTACACCCAGCTGCGCCTGGCCAGACCCATCGTCGAGGACATCCGCCTGCCCTGGGAACGACAACGACAACCCGGCCGACTCACCCCGGCCCGGGTCCGGCGAGGATTTCGTCGACTTACCCCAACCCTGGGCACCCCGGCCAGTCCACCAAAAAGCTTGAGCCCCGGCCCTGGACGTCCCAAAGGCACCCGCCGAGAACCACGAACCCGCCATCCCGCGATCAAGAAGGCCGCCTAGCCGGGGTTCAATCGCAAGCTAAGGAGGCGTCGACGGCCTGCTGTCGATCTGCCCAGCGGCCTTGACGGACGAATCGCCATGGCCGTCTCATCGCATAAGACAGAATTACCGTTCAAGGAACTGGGGATTATCTCTCAGCCGGGTCCTGACGTGCCCGTTGACCTGGGCGAACACCACCGGAACCCGGCCCACTGACCGACCAGAACCCCTGTGGCACCAGACGATTCCGCCTTGACCAGGGCCGTTCCCCATCCTTACCGTCGAGCCATGACCACGCAGCGGATCCTTGTCGTCCGCCGCGCTGTGGACCTCGAACGGGTCTCCAGCGCCTTGTGTCCGGGCAGCTGACGCCTTCGCCCTGCTCAGCTCACCCTGCTCAGCTCACCCTGCTCAGCCGGCCCTGGTCGTTCCTGCGGCATCCCGCGGACGACGCGCCGGTGTCCCCCATCGCTCCTCACAGAAAAACGTGGTCTTCCATGGTCAATCTCATCCTGCTTGCCGTCGTCGGGCTCGGCGCACAGCTGGTCGACGGCAGCCTCGGCATGGCCTACGGTGTCACCTCGACGACATTGTTGCTCG
>DASQEP010000026.1:0-2291 GCA_035633615.1 Dermatophilaceae bacterium | reverse complement strand
TCGCGCCGTGCGCCGGGATCGTCACCCAGGAGTCCCGGGGGATGGAGACCAGGGTCGGGGTCTGGCCGAGCTTCTGATGGACCAGCATGATCGTGTCGGTGCGCTGACCCTCGGTGTTGCCGGTACGCAGCTCTCGCTGCTCCTTCTTGCTCAGCCCGTCGCGGCTGTCCGAGCCCACGAGCAGCCAGACGGTCCCGTCGGTGTCGGCGATCGGATCAGGTGACAGGGCCTCGACCTTCTCCAGGGAGACGCCGGCGTAGACCACCAGGGCGCCCAGCCACAGGACGTAGGCCACGACTGCCCACCTGAGGACCCGCCAGATCGACCAGCGCTTCCGCCGGCGGGTTGGCGGCGGGGTCGGCCGGGCGATGGTGGGCTGCCGCGGCGAGCCGGGGGCGTCCCCCGCGGACGAGCCGACCCCGGGAGCGGCCACAGCTGCGGCCGCCGCCATCGCCGGGGAGACCTCCGCCGGGTGTGCCGCAGCTTCAGCGTCGTCGAACGCCGGGTCCTCGCGCTGTGCGGCCCACGAGCCGTTGGGCAGCCGTCGGTAGAGGGTGGAGCCGGTCACCGGCCAATGATGACATGGGAAAGCGCGCTCTCCGAGCAGATCCGCCCCTCCATCGGACAGCCGGTCCCTCCCACCGCGCCGTACAGGGGTCGGCGTCAATACTGTGGGGTCCGTGCGTGGCCTGCCGCCACCACGCCACCAGGAGGTGCCATGACCCACGAGCGCGCCGGACTACCGGCCCAGGACAGCGACCTTGTCGACGTCGCGAAGCTGATCACGCTGTACTACGCGGACCAGCCCGACCCGGACGACATCGACCAGCGGGTGGCCTTCGGCACGTCCGGGCACCGTGGGACGAGCCTGCGGACGTCGTTCAACGAGTTCCACATCCTGGCCACCACCCAGGCGATCGTGGAGTACCGGGCCATGCAGGGCACCAACGGCCCGCTGTTCCTGGCCAAGGACACCCACGGCCTGTCCGAGCCCGCGCGGGTCTCGGCTCTGGAGGTCCTCGCGGCCAACGATGTGGCGGTCCGTGTCGACAGCAGGGACGGGTACACCCCGACCCCGGCCCTGAGCCACGCGATCCTGGCGTACAACCGTGGGCGGACCGTCGGCCTGGCCGACGGCATCGTGGTAACGCCGTCGCACAACCCGCCGACTGACGGGGGGTTCAAGTACAACCCGCCGGATGGAGGGCCGGCCAGCAGCGAGGCCACCGGCTGGATCCAGGACCGCGCCAACGAGATCATCGCCAACGGCATGGGCAGCGTGCCGCGGATCCCGCTGAGGACCGCGCTGGCCCAGGACAGCACCGGCACCTACGACTTCCTCGACGCCTACGCCCGTGACCTTCCCAACGTGCTCAACCTCGACGCGGTGCGTGACGCCGGGCTGAAGCTCGGCGCCGATCCGATGGGCGGGGCGGCGGTGGCCTACTACGACCACATCGCTGAGATGCACGGCCTGGACCTGACCACGGTCAACCCGAGGGTCGACCCCACGTGGCGGTTCATGACCCTGGACTGGGACGGCAAGATCCGGATGGACTGCTCCTCGCCGTTCGCGATGGCCTCGCTGGTGGCGCTCAAGGACCAGTTCCGGGTGGCGTTCGGCAACGATGCGGATGCCGACCGGCACGGGATCGTCACCCCCGGGGCGGGCCTGATGAACCCCAACCACTACCTGGCGGCGGCGATCCAGTACCTGTACGCCAACCGGCCCGGATGGCGTGCGGACGCTGCCGTCGGCAAGACCCTGGTGAGCTCGTCGATGATCGACCGCGTGGCTGCCGACCTGGGCCGTCGGCTCGTGGAGGTCCCGGTCGGGTTCAAGTGGTTCGTCCCCGGCCTGGTCGACGGGTCGTTCGGGTTCGGCGGTGAGGAGTCCGCCGGGGCGTCGTTCCTGCGCAAGGACGGCACGGTCTGGACCACCGACAAGGACGGGGTCCTGCTCACGCTGCTGAGCGCCGAGATCACCGCCGTGACCGGCAAGGACCCCTCGGAGCACTACGCCGAGCTGACGGCCCGCCACGGTTCCCCGGCCTACGCACGCGTGGACGCCCCGGCCAATCGCGAGGAGAAGGCCAAGCTGGCCAGCCTCTCCCCAGACCAGGTCACGGCCACCGAGCTCGCCGGGGAGGTCATCACCGCCAAGCTCACGGAGGCACCGGGCAACGGGGCCAAGATCGGCGGCCTCAAGGTGACCACCGAGAACGGCTGGTTCGCCGCCCGCCCGTCGGGCACCGAGGACGTCTACAAGATCTACGCCGAGTCCTTCCTCG
>DASQEP010000025.1:0-46919 GCA_035633615.1 Dermatophilaceae bacterium | reverse complement strand
CCGAGGCATCGACGACCCGGACATCGAGCCGGTCGCGGTAAGACAATGCCAGCGGCACACTGCCATCGGTACAGCCGTTGTCGCACAGGATGACCTCGAAGCGGACCGGGTTCAGTTGACCGGACAGGGCATCCAATTGCAGTCCGAGGGTGGACTCGGCGTTGAAGCAGGCGATGACGACGCTCAGCTCCGGCTCCGACATCCCGGAGCCGCTTCCCGGCCCCGTGATCGGCACCACCTCCGGCCCGGTGTCGCGTCCCGTGCCGTCCCCAAGTCCTGCGAACATGGGCCCCCGCCCCCTTCGACGCTAGCCTGCCTACCTCGGTTCCCCAGAATACCCAGCTTGGATGGATTCCGATCCCCCGCAATCATAGCCGGGTGAAGCCTGCCTCGCCCAGGTATTCGCGAGGGGAGCCTGGGGGTGCGGAATCGCCACGACGGTCCGAAGGACGGGACGGGGTGGCGGGGGCGCGCCTCGTCGGCCGCTCGTTCGATCCAGGGAGGGCACCGTCGGCCGGTAGGCCACCTCCACCGGGCTGAGCCGACCACCCGGGCCCCCCGGGCACCCAGGGGCCGCTGATCACTCACCCTGATCCGGGCCATGTCGGGGGTCGGGGCTTGTCGGTGGCCAGGGTTAGCGTGGGCCCATGCGTCCGGTCACCGATCTGCAACGCCGACTTGCCCCGTTCCGCGTCGTCTCGGAGTTCTCGCCCAGCGGTGACCAGCCGGCCGCCATCAAGGAGCTCACCAGGCGGTTGCGGAAGGGGGAGCAGGACATCGTGCTGCTGGGAGCAACTGGCACGGGCAAGTCGGCCACCACGGCTTGGCTGATCGAACAGGTCCAGCGGCCCACCCTCGTGATGGCGCCGAATAAGACCCTGGCTGCTCAATTGGCCAACGAATTCCGCGAGTTGCTACCCAACAACGCCATCGAGTACTTCGTCAGCTACTACGACTACTACCAGCCGGAGGCCTACGTCCCCCAGACGGACACATACATTGAGAAGGACTCGTCGATCAACGATGAGGTGGAGCGCCTCCGGCATAGCGCCACCAACTCCCTGCTCACCCGGCGCGACGTCATCGTCGTCGCCTCGGTGTCATGTATCTACGGTCTGGGCACGCCGCAGGAGTACGTCGACCGGATGCTCTCGGTGCGGGTGGGCGATCAGATCGATCGGGACCAGGTCCTCCGCCGGTTCGTCGAGATGCAGTACACCCGCAACGACCTGGCCTTCTCGAGGGGCACCTTCCGGGTCCGTGGTGACACGGTCGAGATCATCCCGGTCTACGAGGAGCTTGCGATTCGGATCGAGTTCTTCGGGGACGAAGTGGAACGGCTCTACACACTGCACCCGTTGACCGGGGAGGTGGTCCGCGAGGAGTCCGAGATGTACGTTTTTCCCGCCACCCACTATGTCGCCGGGCCGGAGCGCATGGAGCGGGCCATCGCGGGCATCGAGGTCGAGCTCGCCCAGCAGTTGGGCACCTTCGAAAGGCAGGGCAAGCTGCTGGAGGCGCAACGGCTACGGATGCGGACGACCTATGACATCGAGATGATGAGGCAGGTGGGTTCCTGCGCCGGCATCGAGAACTACTCGATGCACATCGACGGCCGGCAGGCCGGCTCGGCGCCCAACTGCCTCCTGGACTACTTCCCGGAGGATTTCCTTCTCGTCATCGACGAATCGCACAGCACCGTCCCGCAGATCGGGGCAATGTACGAGGGGGACATGTCGCGTAAGCGGACCCTCGTCGACCATGGGTTCCGGCTGCCCAGTGCGATGGACAACCGGCCACTGAAGTGGGAGGAGTTCCTCACCCGGATCGGGCAGACGGTCTACCTGTCGGCCACCCCTGGAGCGTACGAGCTGGCCAAGTCGGACGGTGTGGTCGAGCAGATCATCCGCCCCACCGGGCTGGTCGACCCTCAGGTGGTGCTCAAGCCGACCAAGGGACAGATCGACGACCTGCTGCACGAGATCCACGAGCGAGCCCAGCGTCACGAACGGGTGTTGGTCACCACCTTGACCAAGAAGATGGCCGAGGACCTCACCGACTACCTGCTGGACAAGGGAGTCCGGGTGCGTTACCTGCACTCGGAGGTGGACACGCTGCGTCGGGTCGAGTTGCTGCGGGAGTTGCGACTGGGCGAGTACGACGTCCTGGTCGGGATCAATCTGCTCCGGGAGGGCCTGGACCTGCCCGAGGTGTCGTTGGTCAGCATCCTCGACGCAGACAAGGAAGGTTTCCTGCGCTCGACACGCAGTCTCATTCAGACCATCGGCCGAGCGGCCCGGCACGTGTCAGGGCAGGTGCACATGTATGCCGACCGGGTCACCACCTCAATGGATGACGCCATCGGGGAGACCAACCGGCGCCGGGACCGGCAGCTGGCCTACAACGCCGCACACGGGATCGACCCGCAGCCGCTGCGCAAGCGGATCGCCGATATCACCGACCTGCTGAACCGGGAGGACGCGGACACTCAGTCTCTGCTGGGCAGTGGGCGGACGCAGTCGCGGGGCAAGTCCCGCAGCGCGCGGGGCGCGGTGGCTGCGGACGCGGCGGTGGCCCGCGCCGACCTGACCACACTGCCGATGACCGACCTGGCGGGCCTCATCCAGGAGCTCACCGCGCAGATGCACCAGGCTGCAGCTGAGTTGCACTTCGAGCTAGCTGCCCGGCTCCGCGACGAGGTGGCCGACCTGAAGAAGGAGCTGCGGCAGATGGCCGCCGCGCACCGGTAGCGCCGGCCACGGCGAGCCCGTATTGAGCCGGCTCTTCCCGGGTGGAAGACTGAGCCGATCGGCCGGGTCAGGCATCGCCCACCCGTGGGATGCGGCCGGTCAGGCGTCAGCTGTCGTCATCCAGGGCGGGTTCGCCGCCACGTCGAGGTGCGAGGAACCACTCTGCGATGAACGTCCCGGTTTGGGTGTGGGTTGTGACGCTGTCAGTGACCATGGCGTTCCTGCTCGTCGATGTCGTCGTCATCGCGCGGCGGCCGCACGTCCCGTCGATGGGGGAGGCGGGACGGCACCTCGCGTTCTTCGTCGGGCTGGCAGTGGCCTTCGGCCTCGGGGTGTGGGTGTTCTCCGGGAGCACCTACGGCGCCCAGTTCTTCGCCGGGTGGCTCACCGAGTACTCGTTGTCCGTCGACAATCTCTTCGTCTTCATCATCATCATGGCCAAGTTCGGGGTGCCGGAGAAGCTGCAGCAGTCCGCGCTCATGGTCGGCATCGTCATCGCTCTTGTCTTGCGTGGCATATTCATCGCGGTCGGCGCCGCCCTCATCAACCAGTTTGCTTGGGTCTTCTACCTGTTCGGTGCCTTCCTGATCTACACGGCGGTCAAGCTGGCACGCGAGTCACTCAGCGAGGAGTCGAAGGAGGAATTCGAAGAGAACCGGCTGCTCAGGTGGGTCGAGGACCGATTCCCAGCCACTCAGTCGTGGGAGCACGGCACGCGGCTGTTCGTCCGCTCGAATGGGACCCGCATCATCACGCCGATGCTCATCGTGATCCTCGCCCTGGGCACCACCGACCTACTGTTCGCTCTCGACTCCATCCCGGCCATCTACGGCCTGACCAGCGAACCGTTCCTGGTATTGACCGCCAACATCTTCGCCCTGATGGGTTTGCGGCAGCTGTACTTCCTCATCGGCGGTTTTCTGAAACGGCTCGTGTATCTCGGGGTGGGCCTGTCGGTGCTGCTGGCTTTCATCGGGGTGAAGCTCATCCTGCACGCCATGCACGAGAACACCCTGCCGTTCATCAATGGCGGCGAGCACGTGTCCTGGGCCCCGGAGATCCCCATCGGGATCTCGCTGAGCACCATCGTGTTCATCCTGCTCGTGACCACGATCGCGAGCCTGGCCAAGACGCGCAAGGACCTCCCGGCCGGACGCTGACCACCAGCGCACCCGAGCAGACCGTCGCGCCCGGCGGGCCGGACCGGACGGCTGTGTGGTCAGCGCCGAGGCCAGCACAACCAGCGCCATCCCGATCAGCTGCCCGCCAGTCAACCACTGGCTGAGCAGCAGCCGCCCGGCCAGCGCGGCCACCCCAGGTTCCAGGCTCAGCAATACCCCGAACACCTGAGCCCGCATCCGTCGCAGGGCCGCCAGCTCCAGCGAGTACGGGACCACCGAGGACAGCAGGGCCACGCCGGCCGCCCGCACCAGCGCCTCGCCGTCCACACTGCGAGCGAGGACGTCGGCCAGGCCCCACGGAGTGGTGAGCATCGCGCCCACAAGCATCGCGAGGGTCAACCCGTCCAGCCCGGTGAAACGCGCCCCCGTGCGGCCGGACAGGAGGATGTAGGCAGCCCAACAGGCGCCGGCCAGCAGCGCCAGGCCGAGCCCCATCACGTCCAGCTCGCCGAGGGGGACCTGGGCGATCCGGGAGATGAGGACCACACCCACGCCGGCCGCGAGGACCGCCGCCGTGTCCCGCCTGCGCCGGGATCGGCTGGCGGACAGGAGCAGGGGTCCAAGGAACTCGACGGTCACCGCGACCCCGAGGGGCAACCGGGTCAACGAGCCGTAGAAGGACGCGTTCATGGCCGCGAGGGCAATCCCGAACGCCACGACGGTGGCCCAGTCGCGCCGGCTGCGCCCGCGCAGCCTGGGTCGGCCTATCGCCAGCAGCACCAACACCGCCAGCCCCAGCCGCAACCACACCGACCCCAGGATCCCGACCAGGGGGATCAGCGTCACGGCAAGCGCCCCACCGAACTGAACCGACACGATCGCCGCGAGCACCAGCACGGTCGGTGGGACCGGCCGGATCACCATCCCCGGGCGCGCCACTCCGGTAGGGCAGGCCGCTCTGTACCCAGGGTGGTGTCCGCGCCATGACCCGGGTACACCCAGGTGTCATCGTCGTACACCGCGAAGACCCGTTCCTCGACGTCCCGCAGCAGGCGAGCGAAGCGGGCCGGGTCACCCTGGGTGTTGCCCAGTCCGCCGGGGAACAGGCTGTCTCCACTGAACAGGTGGGTCGATCCGCCGGCCCAACAGGCGACTGCGAGCGACCCTGGGGTGTGCCCACGCAGTTGGACGACGCGCATCCGCAGCCGGCCGACGTCAAACTCCTCGCCGTGCACCAGCGCGCGATCGGTAGGCACCGGGATGGCGTCGGCATCGTCGACACCGGCCATGGTGGTCGCGCCGGTGCGCCGGACCACCTGGGCCAGCGCCCGATGGTGGTCCCAGTGCCGGTGCGTGGTCAACACCAGGTCCAGCCTCGGACCGGACTCCTCGATCAGGCCCACCAGCCGATCGGCGTTGTCCGCTGCGTCGATGAGCAGCTGGGTGCCGGTGGCCCGGCAGGTCACCAGGTAGCAGCAATTGTCCAGCTCGCCCACGCTGACCTTGCGGATGGTGGCCTCATCGAGCTCGCGCACGTCCGCTGGCCCATCGGGGGTGACATGGCCGGTGTAGGTCATCGCGGTCCTTATCGTCGGGTCAGGATCGTCGGGTCAAGGCCCCAACGAGGGGCACGTCCCCCCACTGCGGGAGGTTAGCCCCACGCCGGCAGGTGGGGAAGGTCCCGGCCGTCGGTGCTGGCCACACCGTCGCTGAGGCCGCGAGTCAGCCAGCCGAGCAGGGCGGCGCGGGTGCCCTCCACGATCTGCTCGCCGGTGCCGATGACCCAGCTGCCGCAGTCCGTCCGCAGGGTCAGGTCCGTCTGGTGGAGCGCGCGCAGCCGTTGGGCGGACAGGGTCAGTGATTCCAGAACGGACTCGGGCTGGGCCTGGGACAGATCCCATCCGGCTACGAGGTCGGCGTGGTGGATGACGACCTCACCGATCCGCCGGCGTGGTATCTCCAATGCCGGCAGGGGACCCATCCGTAGTTCCACTACCGGACTGGCCAGGGGGCCATGTAAGCCGGCGGCAGCGCTGCGGAACCGCTCGGCACTGTCGACCACGTCGTCGACCTGGGTGGGCCCGGGGCGGCCGGCCCCGGCCTCGATGTCCGCACTGCGCGCCTGTACCGAGACGTACTGGGGTGTCACCACCCCGGTGGTCGCCCAGGCGACCAGATTGACCAGGCTGTCGGCGTTGCGGGCGAGGTGGGTCGCCACGTGCCCGCGGGTCCAACCCTCGCACCGGGAGGCCTGCGCCCAGGCGACGCCGTCGAGGCGCTTCAGCGTCGTCACCAAGGCGTTCGTCTCGACGTCGAGGCGGGCCAGGTCACCGGCCAGGTCCACGGGCGGTGCGGGCGGGTCCGGGGTGGTCATGCCGGCCAGTCTGGCCGACCCGGGGGATCGGGTGCGACAGGTCGACCGCGCCGTGGCTCGGTCGAGCGTTGTCAGACCACACGCCTACGATAGCCGACGTGTCGGAACTGACTTCGCGGGGGAGACCACGCCACGGCCACGATCGGCTCGTCGTGCGTGGCGCCCGGGAGCACAACCTGCGGGACCTGTCCATTGACATCCCCCGGGACGCCCTCGTCGTCTTCACTGGATTGTCTGGATCCGGCAAATCCTCCCTTGCCTTCGACACCATCTTCGCCGAGGGTCAGCGCCGGTACGTCGAGTCCCTGTCCGCTTACGCCCGTCAGTTCCTTGGGCAGATGGACAAGCCTGACGTCGACTTCATCGAAGGGCTGTCGCCAGCCGTCTCCATCGACCAGAAGGCGACCAACCGAAACCCGCGTTCCACCGTCGGCACCATCACCGAGGTCTACGACTATCTGCGGCTGTTGTTCGCCCGCGCCGGTCGCCCGCACTGCCCCGCTTGCGGGGAGCCGATCGTCCGGCAGAGCCCGCAGCAGATCGTGGACCGGCTACTGGAACTCCCGGAGGGGACTCGCTTCCAGGTAATGGCGCCGCTGGTCCGGGCGCGCAAAGGGGAGTATGTCGACCTGTTCGCCGAACTGCAGGGCAAGGGGTTCTCCCGGGCCCGGGTGGACGGCCAGGTGGTGCAGCTGAACGACCCTCCGGCGCTGGCCAAGCAGCAGAAGCACACCATCGACGTGGTGGTCGACCGGTTGGTGGCCCGGCAGGGGGATGCCGGTGAGAAACGGCGCCTCACCGACTCGGTGGAGACGGCGCTGGGACTGGCGGGAGGCCTGCTGGTGGTCGACTTCGTGGACCGCCCCGCCGACGACCCCGAACGGGAACGCCGCTTCTCCGAACGGATGGCCTGCCCGAACGAGCACCCGATCGCGATGGACGAGGTTGAGCCGCGAGCCTTCTCGTTCAACAGCCCGTTCGGGGCGTGCCCCACCTGTACCGGGATCGGCACCGAGCTGGAGGTCGACCCGGAACTGTTGATCACCGACTCGGACGCCAGCATCAACAAGGGCGCCATCGGCCCGTGGTCGCAGGCCGGAAAGCTCAACGACTACTTCTCCCGGGTCATCGCCGCCCTCGCCGAAGACCTGAAGTTCTCGCTGGACACCCCGTGGCACGCCCTGCCCGACCGGGCCCACACGGCGCTGCTGCACGGCCAGGACCACATGGTGCATGTGCGCTACCGCAACCGGTTCGGCCGGGAACGGTCCTACTCGACCGGTTTTGAGGGGGTGGTCCCGTTCGTCAAGCGTCGGCACGCCGAAACCGACTCCGACTGGTCGCGGGAGCGGTTCGCCGGGTACATGCGGGAGGTTGCGTGCCCGGCTTGTCGGGGCGCCCGCCTCAAGCCGGAATCTCTCGCGGTGCTCGTCGGGGGACGCACCATCGCCGACGTCGCCGCTCTGGCCATCGGCGAGTGCGCCAACTTCCTGGGTCACCTGGAACTGTCCGCCCGCGAGGCGCAGATCGCTGAGCGGGTCCTCAAGGAGATCCAGGCCCGGCTCGGGTTCCTGCTCGACGTCGGGCTTGACTACCTGTCCCTGGATCGCCCGGCCGCGACGTTGTCCGGTGGCGAGGCCCAGCGGATCCGGCTGGCCACCCAGATCGGGTCGGGGCTGGTCGGGGTGTTGTACGTGCTGGATGAGCCGTCGATCGGGCTGCACCAGCGGGACAACCGGCGGCTGATCCAGACCCTGACTCGGCTGCGCGACCTGGGCAACACCCTCATCGTCGTCGAGCACGACGAGGAGACCATCGCCACCGCCGACTGGGTCGTCGACATCGGCCCCGGCGCCGGCGAACACGGGGGCAGGGTCGTCTACTCGGGCCCGGTTCCCGGACTGCTTGCCCACTCCGACTCGCTGACCGGGGCGTACTTGTCCGGGCGCCGGGAGGTCGGCATGCCGCCACGGCGCCGCCCGATCGAGTCCGCCCGGATGGTGACCGTGGTGGGTGCCCGGCAGAACAACCTCGACACCGTGACCGCCGGGTTCCCGCTCGGGGTGTTCGTCGCGGTCACCGGGGTGTCCGGCTCGGGCAAGTCGACACTGGTCAACGACATCCTGTACAACGTGCTGGCCAACCGGCTCAACGGCGCCCGGCACGTGCCCGGGAGGCACAAGACGGTCACCGGTCTTGAGCACCTGGACAAGGTCGTGCACGTCGACCAGAGCCCGATCGGACGCACGCCCAGATCCAACCCCGCCACGTATACGGGGGTCTTCGACCATGTCAGGCGGCTGTTCGCGGAGACCACCGAGGCGAAGATCCGGGGCTACCTGCCGGGGCGGTTCTCCTTCAACGTCAAGGGCGGTCGCTGCGACGCCTGTTCCGGTGACGGAACCCTCAAGATCGAGATGAACTTCCTGCCCGACGTGTACGTCCCGTGCGAGGTCTGCCACGGCGCCCGGTACAACCGGGAGACCCTCGAGGTGCACTTCAAGGGCAGGACCATCGCCGACGTACTGGACATGCCTATCGAGGAGGCCGCGGAGTTCTTTGCCGCGGTCCCGGCCATTTCACGGCACCTGACCACGCTGAACGCGGTGGGGTTGGGCTACGTCCGGCTGGGGCAGCCGGCTCCCACCCTCTCCGGTGGGGAGGCACAGCGGGTCAAGCTGGCCTCCGAACTGCAGCGGCGATCCACCGGCCGGACCGTATACGTGCTCGACGAGCCGACCACCGGCCTGCACTTCGAGGACATCCGCAAGTTGCTCGGGGTCTTGCAGGGCCTGGTCGATAAGGGAAACACGGTCATCGTCATCGAGCACAACCTCGACGTCATCAAGAACGCCGACTGGGTCATCGACCTCGGGCCGGAGGGCGGCACCCGGGGTGGCCGGATCGTGGCCATAGGAACACCCGAAGACATCGCCCAGAATCGAGACAGCTACACCGGGCAATTCCTGCACCGGGTGCTGGAGCGTGGCCGGTTGGCGACATCGTCCGCCAGCTGAGCAGGGCACGACGGCCGAGGAGCACTCCGGCGACCGAGAAACATCGCGCCCGGGTCAGATGTCGCCGCCCAGGTAGGCGTCCTTGATGGCCGGATCGGCAGCCAGCTCGGCGCCGGTTCCGGTCCGGACGATCTCCCCGGTCTCCAGCACGTAGGCCCGGTGGGCTCGCTTGAGGGCCTGCGCGGCGTTCTGCTCAACCAGCAGCACAGTCGTGCCCTGTTCGTTGATCTCGGTGACGATGTCGAAGATCTGTTGGATGAGCTTGGGTGCCAATCCCATCGAGGGCTCGTCAAGGAGCAGCAGCCGCGGGTGCGTGATCAGCGCCCGGCCGATGGCGAGCATCTGCTGCTCCCCGCCGGACAGCGTGCCGGCGACCTGGCTGCGTCGCTCCCGCAGCCGGGGGAACAGGTCGTACACCCGATCGGCGTCCTCGTCGACGGCTGCCTTGCTCTTGCGGTCGGTCCTCGCGTAGGCGCCCATCAGCAGGTTCTCCCGGACCGTCATGCCGGGAAAGCAGCGGCGTCCTTCCGGCGACTGAGCTATTCCCATCACCGGTCGCCGGTGCGCGGGGATGTTGGTGATGTCCTGGCCGTCGAAGGTCACCGTGCCAGCCCGGACCGGACGCAGCCCGGAGATGGTCTTCATCGTCGTCGTTTTACCGGCACCGTTGGCGCCGATGAGGGTGACCACCTCACCCTCATCGACGGTGAACGAGATGTTCCGGATCGCTTCGATGCGGCCGTAGTTGACGCACAGGTTCTCGACCTCAAGAAGCATCTTCATCGACTCCCAGGTAAGCGGCGATCACCGCGGGGTTGTCCTGGATCTCCGCGGGGAGTCCTTCGGCGATCTTGCGTCCGAATTCCAGCACAACGATGCGGTCCGTGACGCCCATGACGAGCTTCATGTCGTGCTCGATGAGCAGGACGGTGTACCCCTGGTCACGGATGACATGGATCAGCTCCATGAGCTTGACCTTCTCCGCCGGGTTGAAGCCGGCGGCCGGCTCGTCCAGGCAGATCAGCTTGGGGTTGGTCCCCAGGGCTCGGGCGATCTCCAGTCGCCGTTGGTCGCCGTACGGCAGGTTGCGGGCCAGCTCGTTGGCCCGCCGCTCCAGACCCATGAACGACAGCAGCTCGTGCGCCCGGTCGAAGCCCTCGCTCTCCTCCCGCCGATGCTTGGGGGAGCGCAGCAGCGCCGACACAAGCCCGGACGTGTGGTGCGCGTCCGTGCCGACCAGAACGTTCTCCAGGGCCGTCATGTTGCCGAAGAGCCGGATGTTCTGGAAGGTCCGGGCGATTCCGGTCTTGGTGATCTGGTACCGCTTCAGGCCGACCAGCGGCTTTTCGAGGAACCGCACGTTGCCCGACGTGGGCGCGTAGACGCCGGTCATGACGTTGAAGCAGGTCGTCTTGCCAGCCCCGTTCGGTCCGATGAGGCCGAGAATCTCGCCGGTGTTGATGTGGAAGGACACCGAGTCCAGGGCGGTGACCCCTCCGAACCGCAGGGTCACGTCGTCGACCTCGAGCAGCTTGCCCTCGGGTGCCTGGGCGGCCTCAACGCTGATGTCGACGTCGGGATCCGGCAGTTGGATGGCGCTCTCCTGGAGTGGCGCGGGGGAGGAGTCATCTGCGGGCTTGGGGACGTCAGGCAGGTCAGTCATGTTCACCTCCATCGGGTCTGGACCCCTTCGAGGAGGGGTTCTTGGGCACCATCGAGGGGGTGTGGTCGACCTTCGTCGTGCGCTGCCGCCGCCGGGGTGGCAGCAGGCCCTGCGGGCGGAAGATCGCCAGTGCCATCAACGACGCACCGAACAGTAGGTACCTGGCGTCGGACAGGAACCGGATCTTCTCCGGCAGCCAGACCAGCAGGCAGGCCGCGACCACCACACCCCACCGGTTGCCCTGGCCACCGACAACGACCATCGCGACGAACAGGACGGAGTAGATGATGGTGAAGTTGTCCGGGTTGACGAAGCCCTGCCGGGCGGCAAACAGCGAGCCGGACAGCCCGCCGATCGCGGCACCGGTGGCGAAGGCGAGCAGCTTGAACCGGAAGGTTGGCACTCCCATGAGCTCAGCCGCGTCCTCGTCTTCGCGAGTGGCTTCCCACGAGCGGCCGACCCGAGAGTTCTGCATGAGCCAGTCCAGGCCGAGCACGATCAGCACGAACGTCAAGGCCAGCCAGTAGTACGGCACCGCGTCGGTCACCGTGAACTGGAGGACCTTGGTGGTCGTGGACAGGTCGACAAACGCTGTGAGCCCGTTCCAGGACAGGTGCGGGATCTCGAACAGCGCGATGCTCGGTGGAGACGGGATGTTGGAGATGCCGGACGCGGCACCAAGCCACTGGGTGTTCAGCAGCACCAGTCGGACGATCTCGCCGAAGCCGAGGGTGACGATGGCCAGGTAGTCGCCGCGGACCCTCAGGGTCGGCCAGCCCAGCAGGACCCCGCTCACCATTGTCACCGCGATCGCGGCAGGAACGGTCAACAGCCACGGCACGGACCCGTGCTGAGAGCCGAGCACCCCGACGGTGAAGGCACCGACGGCAAAGAAACCCACGTAGCCGAGGTCGAGCAGTCCGGCGTAGCCGATCACGATATTGAGGCCGATGGCGACCAGGGAGTACACCGCGCACAGGAACAGCACGGAGGCGAAGTCGGAATCCTCGGTCGTGATGAACGGAGGGTTGATGATCGGGAGCAGGTAGACGACCAGGACGCCCAGGCCACCCAGGGCGATCTTGACGGGCTTGGGCAGCGCCCGAATCCGCTCACCGAGTGACGCCAACGCGTTGCCGACGGGGGTCATGCCCGGGCCCTCCCTAACGACTCGCCGAGCAGTCCGGTGGGCCGGAACAGCAGAATGACGACCAGCAGCAAGAAGGCGACGACATCCTTCCACTGGCTACCGATGAGGGCGGATCCATAGTTCTCGGCGACGCCCAGGACGAAGCCGCCGATGAGGGCTCCGCGCAGATTGCCGATGCCGCCGAGGACGGCTGCGGTGAAGGCCTTCACGCCGAGGATGAACCCGGCGTTGTATCTCGTCGCGTCGATCCGTAGCAGGTAGAGCATCGCGGCGAACCCTGCCATCAGCCCACCGATGAGAAAGGTGATTCGGATGACCCGGTCCCGGTTGACACCCATCAGGGCGGCGGCCTCAGGGTCCTGTGCGACGGCGCGGATCCCGCGGCCGAGCCGGGAGCGACTGACGAACTGGTCCAACACGAGCATCATGACCAGGGCCGAGATCAGCACGATGATGTCGACGTTGGTCACCTGATAGTCGAACAGGGTGAACACGGGCTCGGCGTTGATGATCTTCGGCATGACGGCGTTCTCCCGCGGCCGGCCGATGTACGCCTGGAACTGGTCGTCATTGCCCATGAGGATGAACGGCTTGTCCCGCAAGCCGATCATTTCGGACAGAACGAATGAGGCCCCGATCGCCGAGATGAGCGCGACCAGCGGCGGCGCATTGCGCTTCCTCAAGGGTCGGTAGGCGACGTACTCGAGGATGAGCGCGACCAGGCCGGATACCGCCATCGCCGCCACCGTGCCCAGCAGGATATAGCCCACCACCCCCGCGGCCCCTGCGGACTGGCCTGCCTTGACGGCGGTGAGCACCCAGACGGCCGCGAAACTGCCCCACATCCACACCTCGGAGTGGGCGAAGTTGATGAGGCGCAGCACGCCGTAGACGAGCGTGTACCCCAGGGCGACCATCGAGTACACGGCCCCGAAGGCGAGGCCGGTGACGGTGTAGGCCCAGAAATTGTCGAGCAGTAGTTGCATGCCACATCCTGTCGGCGGCGCACGACGGCTCCGAGGATGGGGTGCCGTCGCCGCGACTTATCCGGACACAGGGGAGCGGCCAGGCGCTCGGGTTCAAAGCCCCTGGCCGCCCCTCGGTCGACTACTTGATTTCCCTGTCGGCGGTGATCTTGGCGCCGATCACCTTGTAGGCCCAGACGCTCACCTCGGCAGGCTCGCCCCTCTCGTCGAACTTGACCCTCTTGGTCACGCCCGGCTTGTCATACGTCTTGATGAAGGCGTTCATGTCGTCGTTGGTGACCTTGCCGTCCTTGATGCCGTCAAGGAAGACATTGGCGGAGTCGAACGCCTCGGCCGAGTAGGTCGCCGGGTCGGACTTGTAGGCGGCCCTGAAGGCCTTGGCGAACTCCGGGGCCTTTTCCGGCGGCAGGCACGGGCAGGTGATGATGGTTCCCTCGGATGCGGTCCCGGCCTGTTTGATGTAGGCGTCGTCCTTGACGCCGTCGGCGACCACGAAGTTGCCCTTCCAGCCAGCCGTCCGCAGTTGCTTGATGATGTTGGAGGCTTCGGCGTAGTACCCGCCGAAGTAGACAGCATCCGGGGCAGCCGCACTGGCCTTGGTCACCGTAGCGGAGAAGTCGGTCTGCTTGCCGCCACCCTGGACCGAGTCGTTGCCGACGACGGTGGCGCCGAGGTCCTTGCGGACGATGTCGGACAGGCCCTTGCCATATTCGGAGGAGTCGTCGATGACGAAGACCTTCTTGGCCTTCAGGACGTCCCGCATGTACGTGGCCGCGGCGGGCCCCTGGGTCGCGTCGTTACCCAGCATCCGGTGGAAGACCTTCCACCCGTTGTCGGCCAGTGCCGGGTTGGTGGCCGACGCCGTGATGAGGTTCAGGCCTGCCTGGTTGAAGATCGGGTTGGCGGCCTTGGACTCGCCAGAGAACGCTGGGCCCACAATGCCGAGGATCTTCTTTTCGGTGACGGCCTTCTGCGCCAGTGCCGGAGCCTTGGCCGGGTCGCCCTCGGAGTCGAACGTCTGCAGGGTGACCTTGCAGTTCGGGTTCTTTTCGTTGTACTGGTTGACGGCGAGTTCGACACCGTTCTTGATGTTGATGCCGAGGTTGGCCGCGTCACCGGTCAGTGCGCCGAAGTAGGCCACCTTGTAGTCACATTGGGTCCCACCCCCCGCGGTACCTGAGCCGGAGCCCGTGGTCGTAGTGCCGCCACAGGCAGCCAATAGGAGCGAGGCGGCCGCGACGGGGACACCGATCTTGATGAAAGAACGCAAGGTTCCTCCTGTGTTGTTAGTTTGTCATGCCCAGTCTGAAGCGTGTTACACAGCCGCCCGCAGCCGGGCGGTGTGTCGATTAGACCGTATCTGCCAGCGCAGACGCTGTCTGCCAGTTCATTAAGTGACCGTGTCGTTATCAAGGCCGCCGGCATGCCTTGACAACGACGACCCGGGCGGGGCGGCTCCACCTGGCGGTTCATCATGTCGTGCGCCTCCCCTGGACGGCAACGGGGGGGCCCCGAGACCCCCGGGGGTGTCGGGGCATCGACGTAGCATGTCCAGGTGGCCGATCCCGCCAGCTATCGACCCCAGCCGGGGCAGGTGCCCACCGGTCCCGGGGTGTACCGATTCACGGACAAGGACGGCCGGGTCATCTACGTCGGCAAGGCGAAGTCCCTGCGGGCGCGGCTGGCCAGCTACTTCCAGGATCCGAACGGGCTGCACCCCCGCACCCGTTCGATGGTTCGGGCCGGGGCCGGCGTGGAGTGGACGGTCGTGGCCAACGAGGTCGAGGCACTGCAGTTGGAGTTTTCCTGGATCAAGGAATTCGACCCTCGGTTCAATGTCAAGTACCGGGACGACAAGTCCTACCCCTACCTGGCCGTGACGATGGCGGAGGAGTACCCCAGGGCCCAGGTGTTGCGCGGGGCCAAACGCCCGGGAACCCGCTATTTCGGCCCGTACGCCCACGCCTGGGCTATCCGGGAGACTCTCGACCTGCTGTTGCGGGTGTTCCCGCTGCGCACCTGCAGCGGAGGGGTGTTTCGGCGAGCCGGGCAGGTGGGCCGACCATGCCTACTCGGGTATATCGACAAGTGCTCAGCGCCTTGCGTGGGGCACGTCGACCAGGCCACCCACCGAGCCATCGCGGAGGACTTCTGTGACTTCATGGCCGGCTCCTCAACCCGGTTCGTCAAGCGGTTGACCCGCCGGATGCAGGCCGCAGCGGCCCAAATGGACTTCGAAGCTGCGGCCCGGCTACGCGACGACATCGCCGCATTGGAGAGGGCGCTGGGACGATCCACGGTGGTATTGCCCGACGGCACTGACGCGGACGTCTTCGCGATGGCCGGGGATGACTTGGAGGCGGCCGTGCAGGTCTTCCACGTGCGCGGCGGGCGGGTCCGCGGCCAGCGGGGATGGGTCCTGGAGCGCCAGGACGAGGAGGACTCCCTGCTGGTGCAGCACCTCCTGCAGCAGGTGTACGGCCCGGAGACGGCGGACAGCGTCCCTCGGGAGGTGCTCGTCCCGGCCGCGCCGTCCGATCCGGAGGCGATGACTGAGTGGCTCACGCGGGTGCGGGGGGCACAGGTGGACCTGCGGGTGCCGGCCCGCGGTGACAAGCGCTCGTTGATGGACACGGTCCACCGCAATGCCGAGCAGGCGCTGGCCCGGCACAAGGTGGCGCGGGCCGGCGACCTCACCGCGCGCGGCCAAGCGCTGGCCGAACTGCAGGCTTCCCTGGTCCTGGACCAGGCCCCGCTGCGGATCGAATGCTTCGACGTCTCGCACGTGCAGGGCACCAACACGGTAGCCGCCATGGTGGTGTTCGAGGATGGGCTGCCCCGAAAGGCCGAATACCGCAGGTTCATCGTCCGTGGCGAGGCGGTCAAGGGCGCCCCCGATCAGGGGCCGCCACGACAGGTCGCCACCGATGACACTGCAGCCATGCGCGAGGTTCTGACCAGGCGGTTCCGCCATCAGGTGGCGGAGGCGGGGGTCGCACCGGGTCCGGATCGTGCGCCGGCGATCGATCCGGATACCGGCCGAGCCCGCAGGTTCGCCTACCCGCCGCAGCTGGTCGTCGTTGACGGGGGGCTGCCGCAGGTCAACGCCGCCATGGAGGCGATGGCCGAGGTAGGCATCACCGATGTGGCGGTTGTGGGGCTGGCCAAGCGACTGGAGGAGGTGTGGCTGCCGGGGCGGGACTATCCGGTGGTGCTGCCTCGCACCAGCGACGGCTTGTTCCTGCTTCAGCGGGTGCGGGACGAGGCCCACCGGTTCGCGATCACCTTCCACCGGCACCGACGATCCCGCGCGATGACGGCCAGCGAGCTGGACGGCGTTCCGGGCCTCGGCCCGAACCGACGAGACGCCTTGCTGAAACGGTTCGGTTCGGTCAAGCGGATGCAAGCGGCCTCCCCAGAGGAACTGCGCGAGGTCGCTGGTATCGGACCCACCCTCGCTGAGACGATCTACCTACGGCTGTCCAGGGCGGCCGGGGACCGGGCCGCGGCGGTCAACCTGACCACCGGTGAGATCCTTGACTAGACCAGCTGGGCCGGGTGTCCGCCGAGGCAGCCGGGTGAGGGCGAGGAGTTCGGCGTGAGCGCGCAACCATCGGTACCTCTACCCGCCGGGGGGGACCGGAGGGCCGGGGCCTTGGAGTTCGTCATCCTCACCGGGATGAGCGGCGCCGGACGAAGCACGGCCGCCCACGCCATGGAAGACCTCGGCTGGTACGTCGTGGACAATCTGCCGCCGCAGATGCTGCCTCACCTGGCCGAGCTGGTCAACGCCTCGGACTCGACGGTGGGGCGGCTGGCCGCGGTCGTCGACGTCCGCAGCCGGGGCTTCTTCGCCGCCTTCACCACCGCGCTGGCCCACCTTCGACAGGCCGGCATCGCACCCCGCCTCATTTTCATCGACGCCAACGACGAGTCCCTGGTCCGCCGTTTCGAAAGCGTCCGCCGGCCACACCCCCTTCAGGGCGAGGGCCGGCTGCTGGACGGGATCCAGCGCGAGCGTGCCCTGCTGGCCGATCTGCGTGCCGAGGCCGACCTGTTGGTGGACACCTCCGGGCTGAACGTGCACCAATTGTCCACGAAGGTCCGCGACGCGGTCGGGGGTATTGCCACCACCCGCCTGCGGATCGCCGTCGTCTCCTTCGGCTTCAAGTACGGGGTGCCGCTGGACGCCGATCTCGTCTTCGACATGCGGTTCCTGCCCAACCCGTTCTGGATTCCCGAGCTGCGGCCCTTTTCGGGCCGGGACGCCCCGGTCGCCGAGTACGTCTTCGCGCAGCCGGGCGCCGAGGAGTTCGTCGAACGTGTCATCGACCTGATGGAGCCGATGCTCGCCGGGTACCTGTCCGAGGGCCGCCGGTACATCACCATTGCGGTCGGATGCACCGGCGGAAAGCACCGTTCGGTGGCGGTGGCCGAACGACTCGCCGCGCGGCTGGCCACACCCGAGATCGCCTCGATCCTGTTTCACCGGGACCTGGGCCGGGAATGACTCGCGAGCCGGCGGGAGGGCCGGCGGTCGTCGCGCTCGGCGGTGGGCATGGGTTGGCAGCGTCGCTTTCAGCGCTTCGACATGTCACGGACCGGATCACCGCCATCGTCACCGTTGCCGACGACGGTGGGTCCAGTGGCCGGCTCCGGCGCGAGTACGAGGTGCTCCCGCCCGGTGATCTGCGGATGGCCCTGGCGGCCTTGTGCGGCGAGACCGAGTGGGGCCTGTTGTGGGGGGAGGTCCTGCAGCACCGGTTCGGCGGCGACGGCCCGCTGGCCGGTCATGCCCTGGGCAACCTGCTCATCGTTGGTTTGTGGGAGTTGCTGGGTGATCAAGTTGAGGGCCTCGACGTGGTAGGCCGCCTGCTCGGTGCCCGAGGACGGGTGCTGCCGATGGCCGCGGTCCCGCTGCAGATCAGGGCCGACGTGCTCGGGGCGGACCCGGGCCGGCCGCAGGAGGTGGTCGAGGTGGTCGGCCAGGTGGAAGTCGCCACCACGCTCGGGGAGGTGTTGTCGGTCCGGCTCGACCCCGCGGACCCTCCGGCTCCGCTGGAAACCGTCGAGGCGGTGCTGAACGCCGACTGGGTCATTCTCGGTCCCGGTTCGTGGTTCACGTCCGTCATGCCGCACCTCCTGGTACCCCAGCTGCGTGACGCCCTGACCAGTACCACGGCACATCGGATGCTGACCCTCAACCTCGAGTTGAGCACAAAGGAGACCCAGGGCTTCACGGCCGCCCATCACCTGGAAGCGCTTGCCGCACACGCCCCCGAGTTGACCCTTGATGTCGTCCTGGCCGACCCGCGAGTGGTCGACGACAAGCACCGGCTTCTCACTGCCGCGCGACTACTGGGAGCCCGGGTGGTCATCGCACCGGTGGCCTCGCTGGAGGCCCCCGCGGCCCATGACCAGCTCATGCTGGCCGCCGCTTACCGGGATGTGCTCGGCTGACCTGATCGGCTCACCGTGGGTTGTGACTGGCCGCCGTGGGTTGCGGGCCGCGGCGAATCGACGATCGTCCCAGCGTCTTTGACCCGGGTGCAAAGATGTCGACATGGCGATGACGGCGCGTGTCAAGGACGAGCTGAGCCGCGTCGGAGCCCTGAAGCCGTGCTGCCGCAAGGCAGAGGTCTCAGCGACGCTGCGCTTCGCCGGGGGACTGCACCTCATCGGCGGTCGCATCGTCGTCGAGGCGGAACTGGACACCGCGAGCGCGGCCCGCCGGCTGCGCCGGGACATCATGGACATGTACGGACACACCAGCGAGATCGTCGTCGTGTCCTCCGGAGGCTTGCGCAAGGGCAGCCGCTACCTGGTCCGGGTCGAGGAGGACGGGGAGTCGCTGGCCCGCCAGACCGGTTTGGTCGACCAACGGGGCCGACCCATCCGCGGACTGCCACCGCGGGTGGTCAGCGGTGCCATGTGCGACGCCGAGGCCGCGTGGCGGGGAGCCTTCCTGGCGCACGGATCGCTGACCGAACCCGGGCGGTCATCGGCACTCGAGATCACCTGCCCCGGGCCGGAGGCGGCCCTGGCCCTGGTCGGGGCGTCCCGGCGGTTGGGGCTGCAGGCCAAGGCCCGGGAGGTGCGCGGGGTGGACCGGGTGGTCATCCGGGACGGTGATGTCATCGGCGCGATGCTGACTCGGCTGGGCGCCCATGATGCGGTGCTCGCCTGGGAGGAGCGGCGGATGCGCCGTGAGGTGCGCGCCACCGCCAACCGCCTGGCCAACTTCGACGACGCCAACCTGCGCCGATCCGCCCGGGCCGCGGTGGCCGCCGGGGCCCGGGTCCAGCGGGCACTGGAGATCCTCGGTGACGAGGTCCCCGGCCACCTGAGCGAGGCGGGCCTTCTTCGGCTGAAGCACAAGCAGTCGAGCCTGGAGGAATTGGGGGCGCTCGCCGACCCCGTGATGACCAAGGACGCAGTGGCGGGGCGGATCCGCCGACTGCTTGCCATGGCGGACAAGCGGGCGGCGGAGCGGGGACTCCCCAACACCGAGGCCGGCCTGACCGAGGACATGCTGGACCCCTGAGCAGCCAACCCAGTGGGCCCGAAACCACCGGTGCCACGTCGTGTCGTGATCGAATAGGCTCGTACCTGTCGTACGTACGGCGTAAGAGACGTCAGTCGGCCGGGGCGACGCACAAGCTCGCCCGGCGTCGGCGGCCCCTCGTCGCCCCGCAGCTCAACGGACTCCCAGGAAGGCACGTGTCGTGACAGTTCGTGTTGGTATCAACGGATTTGGCCGAATCGGCCGCAACTTTTACCGCGCTGTGGTGGCGTCCGGTGCTGACGTCGAGATCGTCGCGGTCAACGACCTCACCGACAACAAGACCCTGGCGCACCTGTTGAAGTACGACTCGATCCTCGGCCGTTTCGACGGGGACATCAGCTACGACGACTCCTCCATCACCGCCAACGGCAAGAAGATGGCAGCCTTCGCCGAGCGCGATCCGGCCGCCATCAAGTGGAGCGAATACGGCGCGGACATCGTCGTCGAGTCGACCGGCTTCTTCACCGACGCGAAGAAGGCCAAGGCGCACATCGATGGCGGCGCCAAGAAGGTCATCATCTCCGCCCCCGCCTCCAACGAGGACATCACCATCGTCATGGGCGTCAACGACAGCCTGTACGACGCCAGCAAGCACTCCATCATCTCCAATGCGTCCTGCACGACGAACTGCCTGGCCCCGATGGCCAAGGCACTGAACGACGGCTTGGGCATCGTCAAGGGCCTGATGACCACCATCCACGCCTACACCCAGGACCAGAACCTCCAGGATGCGCCGCACTCGGACCTGCGCCGGGCCCGGGCCGCCGCTATCAACATCGTCCCCACCAGCACCGGTGCCGCCAAAGCCGTCGCCCTGGTCCTGCCCGAGCTGAAGGGCAAGTTGGATGGGTACGCCCTGCGGGTACCGACACCGACCGGCTCGGCCACGGATCTGACCTTCGAGGCCGGTCGCGAGACCACGGTCGATGAGGTCAACTCGATCGTCAAGGCGGCCGCCGAGGGCGCCATGAAGGGCAAGCTCGTCTACACCGAGGACCCGATCGTGTCCAAGGACATCGAGACCGATCCCGCCTCATGCATCTTCGACGCCGGTCTGACCAAGGTGATCGGCAACCAGGTCAAGGTCGTCGGCTGGTACGACAACGAATGGGGTTACTCCAACCGGCTCGTCGACGTCTGCCTGCTCGTCGGCGCCGGCCTCTGACGCCGCCGGCGCGGTGGAGGGCATGACTGCGTCCACCGCGCACCCCTACATCCCGTACGCCGGGTGGCCGTTCCCGGTCGCCCGGCGTACGGCGTGTGATGTCTCCCGGGGCCGTCGCACCCGCCGCGAGGCTGTGCCCGGCGAACCCGGTGACCCCAGCACTCCCACGACCAGCACTCCGACACGTAGGAGAAGACCAGCATGAAGACGACCGCCGACCTGGTCGGAAGCGGTGAGCTGCGCGGCAAGCGCGTGCTCGTGCGCAGCGACCTCAACGTTCCGCTCGACGCCGAGCGCGCCATCACCGACGACGGTCGGCTGCGGGCATCGGTACCGACGATCAAGGCCCTGACCGACGCCGGGGCCCGGGTCGTCGTCGTCGCCCACCTCGGCCGGCCGAAGGGGGCCCCCGAGGAGCGGTACTCCCTCAAGCCGGTGGTCGCCCGGTTCTCCGAGCTGCTCGGTCAGCAGGTCGCGTTCGCCACCGACACGGTCGGGGAGTCGGCTCGGATGGTGGTGGCCGGCCTGGAAGAGGGTCAGGTCGCCCTGTTGGAGAACCTGCGGTTCAACCCGGGGGAGACGAGCAAGGACGAGGCGGAGCGGGGTGCCTTCGCTGACCAATTGGCTGCCCTTGCCGATTACTACGTCTCCGACGGCTTCGGAGTCGTGCACCGCAAGCAGGCCAGCGTGTACGACGTGGCGACCCGGCTGCCGCATGCTGCGGGGGGCTTGGTCGGCACCGAGGTGGAGGTACTCAAGCGGCTCACCGAGAACCCCGGGCGCCCGTACGCCGTGGTGCTGGGCGGCGCCAAGGTGGCCGACAAGCTGGCCGTCATCGAGAACCTGATGAAGGCCGCGGACCGGCTGCTCATCGGTGGCGGGATGGCGTACACCTTCCTCAAGGCCCAGGGTCACGAGGTCGGCACGTCGCTGCTGGACGAGACGATGCTGGAGACCTGCACGGGCTTCATTGAGACGGCCAAGGCCAAGGGAGTCGAGCTGGTCCTGCCCGTGGACACCGTCATCGCTCCGTCGTTCGGCACGGACGGGCCGATCAGCACGGTCGACGTCGATGCGATCCCCGCCGACCAGATGGGACTGGACATCGGCCCCAGGTCCGGTGAGCTGTTCGCGAGCAAGTTGCTCGACTGCAAGACGGTGTTCTGGAACGGGCCGATGGGTGCCTTCGAGATGGCCCCCTACGCCGCCGGAACACAGGCAGTCGCGGCGGCCCTGGTCGAGGCGACCGCCCATGGTGCGCTCACGGTGGTCGGCGGTGGCGACTCAGCCGCGGCCGTCCGCCAGCTCGGCTTCACCGACGACCAATTCGGTCACATCTCCACCGGCGGCGGCGCGAGTCTGGAGTACTTGGAGGGCAAGGCCCTGCCCGGGATCGATATCCTCGAGGACTGACCGACCGTAGGCCCCGACCCCGACCGAAAAGGACACGACTCCACCCATGGCAGATCGCACCCCGCTGATGGCGGGTAACTGGAAAATGAACCTCGACCACGTCCAAGCAACTCACCTGGTACAAAAGCTCGACTGGACCCTTAAGGACGCAAAGCACGACTTTGGGGCGGTCGAGGTGGCTGTGCTGCCGCCGTTCACCGACCTGCGCACGGTGCAGACCCTGGTCGAGGGCGACAAGCTGGACATCAGGTACGGCGCCCAGGACCTGTCGATGCACGACGACGGGGCCTACACCGGAGAGATCTCCGGCGCGTTCCTGGCGAAGCTGGCTTGTGCCTACGTGACGATCGGACACAGCGAGCGCCGCGAGTACCACAACGAGAACGACGAGACCGTCAACGCCAAGGTCAAGGCCGCCTACCGGCACGGGATCACCCCGATCATGTGCTGTGGCGAGGGACTGGACGTCCGCAAGGCCGGCAATCAGGTCGCGCATGTCCTGGCGCAGATCGACGTCGACCTGGCCGGTCTGCCGGCCGAGCAGGCCGCCTCCATCGTCATCGCCTACGAGCCGATCTGGGCGATCGGGACTGGCGAGGTCGCGACCCCTGAGGACGCACAGGAGGTCTGTGCGGCGATCCGTGGCCGGCTGGCGTCGCTGTACTCACAGGAACTGGCGGACGGCGTCCGGGTGCTCTACGGCGGGTCAGTGAAGTCGAGCAACATCGCCGGGATCATGGCCAAGCCGGACGTCGACGGGGCGCTGGTAGGTGGCGCCTCGTTGCAGGCGAATGAGTTCGCCTCGATCTGCCGCTACCGGGAGCACCCGGCCGGCTGAGCAGCGCCTCGCGGTGGGTGGCCGGCCCGCACCCGGGTCGCGAACGATCCTCGGCCCGCTGTTCGGCCGGGCTGGCCGCACCCTTGATGCCCTCGGGAACCGCTGACGGTGGTGGACCGAGGTATCCTGGGTTCGGCCCCATCGGTCAGGATGGCAGGTCCATCCACCGCCGACCCCGACGTGCATAGAATAGGCGAGCGCTCAGTGGACCTCCTCCGAACTGCGTTGCAGGTTCTCCTGGTCATCGGCGGGCTGTTCCTGACCATGCTGATCCTCATGCACAAGGGGACCGGCGGTGGGATGTCGGATATGTTCGGCGGCAGCATGTCCAGCACCATGGGTGGCTCCTCGGTCGCTGAACGGAACCTCAACCGGATTACCGTGACCGTGGCGCTCGTGTGGTTCGCCTGCGTGGTGGGCCTCGGCCTGATCGAGAGACTCGTTAGCTGATTTCGCCGTCCCGGCCGCTGGGTGCCGGCCTGACCAATCAGGGAGAGTGAGCGTGGCAGGAGCAAACGCCATCCGAGGCAGCCGAGTTGGGGCCGGCCCGATGGGTGAGGCTGAGCGCGGCGATTCCGCCCCGCGAGTGGTCGTCTCCTACTGGTGCGCCAACGCGCACGAGACCCGTCCCAGCTTCGCCGTCGACGCGACCTCCGGTGTCCCCGATACCTGGGATTGCCCGCGGTGCGGATTCCCGGCCGGTCAAGACCCCGAGGACCCTCCGGCGCCGGCACGGGTCGAGCCGTACAAGACGCATCTGGCCTACGTCAAGGAGCGGCGCACTGACGCCGACGGACAGGCCATCCTCGACGAGGCGCTGCACTCCCTGAGGCGGCGCGGGGTGATCCGCTGACGTCCGCCACTACCCTTGACTCCTGTCAACTCCGCCCGGTCGGCTGGGCGGGGGGCGCGGCGGCGGCGTCCACCCACCATGTCGTCGATCGTCGTCCGGTGACGGCTCCAGCTGGGATTGGTCGCGTGCCGGCGGGCCCGTCGAGGGCCCGGCGCACGGCATCGGCCTTGTCGGCGCCGGATACCAGGAACCACACCCGGTCCGCTTGACATAACGCAGGCAGGGTCCACGTGACCCGCCGGGGCGGGGGTTTGGGGGAGTCCTCGATACCGACGCACACGAGGTCGGTGACGGCCAGCGCTGGGTGACCGGGGAAGAGGGACGCGACATGCCCATCCGGGCCCACCCCGAGCATCAGCACGTCGACCGCAGGCAGTTGCCGCCCGGGTGCCGCGGCTGCCCTGAGGTCTTTGGCGTATGACTCGGCCGCGAGATGCACGTCGTCGGCGCACTCGTCGGGCTGAGGCAACCGGTGCACCCGGGTCGGGTCCAGACCCAGCCGCCCCAGTCCCGCGTCGCGGGCCTGGGTGTCATTGCGGTCCGGGTGGCCCGCCGGCAGGAACCGCTCGTCCGACCACCAGAGGCCGACCCGGCTCCAGTCCACCGCCCCGGGGTGAGCCGACAAGGCCCGCATCACCGCCTCACCCATGGACCCGCCGGTCAGCGCGATGGTGGCCGTCTTCCGGCGGTACAGGATCTCGGTGAGCTGGTCGGTCAGCCGGGACGCGGCCGCGGTGGCGAGCTCGGCCTTGGTCGCGGCGCGGCGCAGTCGGTGGCCGCGTGGCGGTCCGGGCAACCAGCCGGCTCCGGTGACGGCGGTCATGACGTCGTCCCGAGGACCGGACGAGGCTCAGCCCGCCGATGGCGGCCCAACACACACTCGGCCGCCTCGACAGAGGGGATCAGGCTCCGGCGCAGCGCCTCGACCGCGGTCAACTGGCGCCTCGGCCGGACCGCGGCCAGGCCGCTGACCAGGACCTCCTGGTACACCTCGTCGGCATCGAGGCGGGCCAGCTCATCGGCCAGGCATTCAGCGTCGCCCCGCCGGGGCAGGGCGATCCGCCTCGGCGGCTGCCCCGGTTGGCTCAGCAGCGCCAGGTCGCCGGCCGGCCGCACCAGGTCGATCTGACCGGACGCCCGAGACAGGCGCACACTGACCAACCCGGTGCCCCGCACCGTGCGGGCACGGTGGACCGGGCAGGCGAGCCGGGCGGCCAGCCACCCGGCAAGCAGATCGGTGGATGCCGACTCGGTGGCGCCGACGACGGCGGCCGAGGTGACCGGCTCGTAGGGCGGCTGGTCCAGGGCCGCCGCCAGCAACCCACGCCATCTGGTCGTCCGGGTCCAGGCTAGGTCGGTGTCCCCCGGGTGATAGTGGTCGGCCCACACCCGCAGTTGCCGAGGCGGATGGCCGGCGTGCTGGGCATCGGTGATCCGCCGATCAGCGAGCAGGCCGATCGGGTCGGACGAGACGTCGGCGGGAGCGGCGAACGGCCACCAAGCGACGATGGGGGAGTCGGCCAATAACAGCGGCAGGACCACGGAGGCTGCTTGGTCGGCAAGCTCCCCCACAAGGCGCAGGACCACGATCTCGCTGGCCCCGGCATCCCCGCCGACCCGGATCTGAGCGTCGATCCGGGTCGATCGACGGGCGTTGCCGGTGGCGACACAGACGATCCGGCTCGGGTGCTGGCGGGTGGCCTGGTTGGCCACCTTGAGGGCGTCTTCGGTTCGGGTCCCCGGCGTGAGGACGACGAGAGTGAGAACCCGGGACAGCGCCATAGCGCCGACGTCGTCCCTCAGGGACAGCTGACGCGTGACGACGGCGTCGATCGTGGTGGCCGGCAGGTCGACGATCATGGCATCCGCCACTGCCGACCGTCGCGGCGCAGCAGGTCGTGGAGGCTGTCCGGACCCCAACCGCCGGACGGGTAGGCCTGTGGCGGGTCCGCGGCGCCGCTGGCCCAATGCTCGGTCACCTGGTCCAGCAGCCTCCAGGACAACTCCACTTCCTCCTTGCCAGGAAAGAGCGGCGGGTCGCCGAGCAGGACGTCGAGAATAAGCCGTTCGTAGGCTTCCGGACTCGATTCGGTGAAGGCCCGGCCGTACCCGAAGTCCATTGTCACGTCGCGGACCTCCATCTGCGCGCCGGGCACCTTGGCACCGAACCGCAAGGTGACCCCCTCGTCCGGCCTGATCCGGACGACCAGCGCGTTCTGGCCCAGCTCTTCGGTGGCGGTCTCGCTGAACGGCAGGTGCGGGGCGGCGCGGAATACGACCGCGATCTCCGTCACCCGCTTCGCCAAGCGTTTGCCAGTGCGCAGGTAGAAGGGAACGCCGGCCCAGCGCCCGGTGCCGACCAGCACCTTGATGGCGGCCAGCGTCTCGGTCATCGAGCCGGACGCCACCCCGGTCTCGTCGTGGTAGCCCCCGACCAGTTCACCGCCCTGCCACCCGGCGGCATACTGGCCCCGCGCGGTGGCCGCCGCCGGGGGACCGGCCAAGCGCACTGCCGAGAGCACCTTCTCCTTCTCGACGCGCAGGTGGGCGGCGTCGAAGGAGACCGGCTCCTCCATGGCGGTCAGCGCCAGCAGTTGCAGCAGGTGGTTCTGGATGACGTCCCGGGCGGCGCCGATGCCGTCGTAGTATCCCGCCCGCCCGGCGATCCCGATGTCCTCGGCCATCGTGATCTGGACGTGATCGACGTAGTGGGCGTTCCAAATGGGTTCGAAGAACTGGTTGGCGAACCTGAGCGCAAGGATGTTCTGCACCGTCTCCTTGCCGAGGTAGTGGTCGATCCGGAAGACACACTCGGGGGAGAAGACCCCCTCGACGATGTCGTTGAGTTCGCGGGCGCTGGCCAGGTCGTGCCCGAACGGCTTCTCGACGACGACCCGCCGCCAGCTGGTCGAGTGGGAGGTGCTCAAGCCGGAGCGGGCCAGTTGCCGGCACACCGCAGCGGACATCGCCGGCGGCACGGACAGGTAGAACGCGTGGTTTCCGCCCGTGCCCCGCTCGGCGTCCAGGGTTGCCACGGTATCGGCGAGCCGGGCAAAGGCGTCATTGTCGTCGAACGTTCCAGGCACGAACCGGATCCCTTCGACGAGCTGGCGCCACACACTCTCGCGGAACGGGGTTCGGGCGTGCGTTCGGACGGACGCGTGAACGACCTCCTCGAAGTCCTGATCGGCCCAATCGCGGCGGGCGAACCCGACCAGAGCGAAACCGGGCGGCAGCAGGCCCCGATTGCCGAGGTCGTAGATGGCGGGCATGAGCTTCTTGCGGGCCAGATCGCCGGTGACTCCGAACAACACGATGCTGCACGGACCGGCGATTCGCGGCAGCCGGCGGTCCCTCGGGTCGCGCAGCGGGTTGACCCACCCGGCGGGCGGCGATGCCGCCGGGGCCACCGCTGAAGACGCCGCGGGGGGTTCGGCTGCCGGATTCCTCACCGCGCCGGCCCGCCTGCGCGGGTCAGCCCGTCCCGGACCGAGGCGCTCAAGGACGCCCAGGATGCCTCAAAGGCATCCAGCCCGGCCTGCTCGAGGGTGGCGACCACGTCGCCGTAGCTGATGCCGACGGCGGCCAGTTCGTCCAGCTCGGTGCGGGCCTGCTCGGCGAAGGCCCGCATCTGGTCCCCGGTCACCTCGCCGTGATCGGCGACCGCCTCCAGGGTGGCTCGGGGCATGGTGGATACGGTGTTCGGCGCCACCAGATCGACGATGTAGCGGGTGTCCGGGTAGGCGGGGTTCTTCACCCCGGTCGAGGCCCACAGTGGACGCTGGGGCTGAGCCCCATCGTCGGCGAGCGTGGCCCATCGTGGCGTCCTGAACACCTCCTCGAACGAGTGGTAGGCCAGTCGCGCATTAGCGACGGCGGCCAACCCCCGGAGCCGGAGCGCTTCGGGACTACCGATGGCCTGGAGTCGGCGGTCGACCTCGGTGTCGACACGGGAGACGAAGAAGGACGCCACCGACTGGATCCGGTTCAACGGCAACCCCGACTGTCGGGCCTGCTCGATCCCATCCAGGAAGGCGTTCATCACCTCGCGGTATCGATCCAGCGCGAATATCAACGTGACGTTGACACTTACCCCGTGGGCGAGGGCGGACGTGACGGCCGGCAACCCCTCCCTGGTCGCGGGGATCTTGATCATCACGTTGGGCCGGCCAACGAGTCCGCGTAGGCGTAGCGCCGCCGCCAGGGTCGCGTCGGCGTCGTGGGACAGGGTCGGGTCCACCTCCAGCGAGACCAGCCCGTCCCGGCCGCCGGTGGCGTCGTGCACCGGCCGCAGTACGTCGCACGCCCGCTGGACATCCTCCGTGGTGATCGCCTCGACTGCGGCCTCGACGCTGGCGCCGGCGGCGGCCAGGTCTGCCAGCTGGTCCCGGTATCCCCACTCGTCGCGCAACGCCGACGCGAAGATGGTCGGATTGGTCGTCACCCCGGACACGGACCAGCCGCGGACCAGCTCGGCCAGCCCGCCGCCGACCACTAGGCCCCGGTTGACGTCGTCCAGCCAGATACTGACGCCCTGGTCGGCGAGGGCGGCAAGGCGGTGTTGGATCATGCGGCACCTCCGTCGGGGCTTGTCGAGGCCGTGAGTGACTGACTCGCCGCTGCGAGAGACTCCTGCGCCGCCGTGACGACGTCATCGGGGGTGATGCCGAACTCTCGGAACAGGGTGGCCCCGTCCGCCGAGGCGCCGAAGTGGTCGATCCCGACGACCCGGCCGTGGTCACCGGCGATGTCGTGCCATCCGAACGATGTGGCGGCCTCGACAACGACCCGGGCCCGCAGTGCGGGAGGCAGCACCGAGTCCCGGTAGCCCTGGTCCTGCTCGGCAAACCACTCCCGACAGGGCATCGAGACCACCCGGGCAGGGGTGCCCGCAGCGGCCAGCCGATGATAGGCCTCCAGCGCTACAGCGACCTCCGAGCCGGTGGCCACGAAGAGGACCTGGAGGGCGGGGTCCCCGGACTCGGTCAGCACATAGCCGCCGCGGGCGGTGCCTGCCGCCGGGGCCAGCTCGGCCCGGTCCAGCACCGGAACGGGCTGCCTGCTCAGCGCGAGCCCGGCCGGCCGGTTGTGCCGCTTCAGCACGGTGTGCCATGCCACCGCCGTCTCGTTGGCGTCGGCCGGGCGCACGACGTCGAGGCCGGGGATAGCCCGCAGCGCTGCCAGGTGTTCAATCGGCTGATGAGTTGGACCGTCCTCGCCCAAGCCGATGGAGTCGTGCGTCCAGACGAAGACCACGCCCAGTTCCTGCAGGGCGGCTAGCCGGACCGCCGGGCGCATGTAATCCGAGAAGACCAGGAAGGTCCCGCCATAGGGCCGGGTCAGGCCCTCCAACGCGATGCCGTTGAGGGCCATGCCCATGGCATTCTCGCGGATGCCGAAATGCAGGTTGCGACCGTATGGACCACCGGGCCACGCCGAGGTCTGCCGCTCCGCCGGCACGAAACTGGGCTGACCGGCCATCACGGTGTTGTTGGAGCCGGCCAGATCGGCCGAGCCACCCCACAGTTCCGGCAGGATCGGCGCCAGGGTCGCGAGCACCTTGCCGGAAGCCACCCTGGTGGCCATTCCTTTGACGTCGGGTTCGAAGCTGGGCAACGTTTCGGCCAGCCCGTCCGGGAGCCGGTGGTCCCGGACCCGCTGCAGCAACTCGGCTCGGTCGGGGTGGGAGGCGGCCCAGTCGGCCATCCGGGTCTCCCACTCCAGACGGCGCTGACGCCCCCGCTCGGCCACGCCACGGGCGTGCCGGATCACCTCGTCCTCGACGGCGAAGGCACGCGCCGGGTCGAACCCGAGCAGGCGCTTGGTCGCGGCCACCTCGTCCTCACCCAACGCGGCGCCGTGCGCCGTGCCGGTGTTGCGCATCGAAGGGGCAGGCCAGGCGATGATGGTGCGCAGGATGATCAGGGTGGGCCGGTCGGTGATGGTCTTGGCCTCCTCCAACGCCGCGTCCAGAACGTCGATGTCCTCGACGTAGTCGGCGCCGGAGCGCCAGTCGACGGTGGCGACGTGCCAGCCGTACGCGCGGTACCGGGCGGCGACGTCTTCGCTGAACGAGATCGTCGTGTCGCCCTCGATCGAGATGCCGTTCTGGTCGTAGACGACCGTCAGGTTGTCTAGTCGCTGATGCCCGGCCAGGGAGGATGCCTCGGCGCTGACCCCCTCCATCAGGTCCCCATCCGAGGCGACGACGTAGATCCGGTGGTCGAACGGGCTGGTCCTCGGTGCCGCCTCCGGGTCGAACAGCCCCCGCTGGCGGCGTTGAGCCATGGCCATCCCAACGGCCGTGGCCAGTCCGGAACCCAACGGCCCGGTGGTGACCTCGACGCCGGTGGTGTGGTGGACCTCGGGGTGGCCGGGGGTGGGTGAGCCGAACGTCCGCAGGGCCTTGAGGTCCTCCAGCCGCAGCCCATACCCGGACAGGTACAGCTGGAGGTAGAGGGTCAGACTCGAGTGCCCAGCAGACAGAACGAAGCGATCCCGGCCCAACCAGTGCTCGTCGCCGGGATCGACGGACATTGTCCTTTGAAAGAGCAGGTAGGCCAGAGGCGCCAGGCTCATCGCCGTCCCGGGATGACCGTTGCCGGCCTGTTGGACGGCGTCCGCTGCCAGAACCCGGGCAGTGTCGACTGCCCGGCGGTCGAGGGCGGTCCATCCGACGGCGCTGTCCAGGGGGTCGGCCAGGGAAGGATCGCGAGGGTAGATCTTCCCGGTGCTCGGCTGCGTGGAGGGTGCCCCACTGGCCTCGACCGCGGTGCCAATCGGTTCCGAAGAGCGCTCAGACATTCCCATCGTGCCTCCTGACAGGGCCCGAGGCGCGCACCGAATGACGACGCGAGGGCCGGCGGCGGTTTCCAGTGGGCCGCGTCGGTTCCGGTTGTGGAGAGCCTAGACCCTGGCTCGGGCGAGCCGCGATGGCAGAGCCCCGCACCGGCCTGCTGATGGGTCCGACAGCGGACGGCCCGATCGACCGGCATCGGTCGGGCCGGCTCTGTGGGCGGACACTGCGCGTCCAGCAAGGGTGTTTCGCTTCGAGGACCCCCGTAGACTGACCGGACGTCCTCCGTTCGCCTCGGAAACATCGCGCTCCCACGGCCTGCCCAGGTCGGATAAGGACATTGTGACCGCACTCCAGCCGCGCCGGCTCACGCCGGCCAAACCCACGCCACGGCGCGCCACGCTCGCGGATTACCTCTCCCTGGTGAAGCCGCGGATCATTGAATTGCTACTGGTCACAACCTTCCCCGTGATGTTCCTGGCTCAAGGTGGCATTCCCTCCGCCGGACTGGTGCTGGCGACACTCGTCGGCGGGACGCTGTCGGCCGGCAGCGCCAACACCCTGAACTGCTACCTGGACCGGGACATTGACCGGCTGATGCATCGCACTGAGGAGCGACCCCTGGTCACGGGGGTCATCTCGCCGGCTCGGGCACTCGTCTTCGGCACGGCCCTGGGGATCGCCTCGGTGCTGGTGCTGGGTTTCGCGGTGAACTGGCTGTCGGCGTCGCTCTCGTTCCTGGCCATCGTCATGTACGTGTGGTTCTACACAATGTTGCTGAAGCGTCGGACCACCCAGAACATCGTGTGGGGTGGCGCGGCCGGGTGCATGCCGGTGCTCATCGGCTGGGCGGCGGTGACCAACTCCCTCGCCTGGGCGCCCGTGGTGTTGTTCCTCGTGGTCTTCTTCTGGACGCCGCCGCACTACTGGCCGCTGTCGATGCGTTTCAAGGACGACTACGCCGCGGCCGGAGTCCCGATGCTGCCGGTCGTGGCCAACGACACCGCCGTGGCCCGCCAGATCGTCGCCTACAGTTGGGCGACGGTGGTGATGTCACTGGTCCTGGTACCGGTAGCTCCCATGGGGTGGGTGTACGTGGCCACCGCCACTGCGGCAGGTGGGGTGTTCCTGGTCGAGGCACATCGCCTGTTGATGAGGGCCAAGTCGCCCGAGAACTCCTCGTTGGCCTCGCTTCGACCCATGCGGCTGTTCCACTATTCGATCAGCTATCTGACGGTGCTGTTCGTGGCGGTCGCGGTGGATCCGCTCGCCCACCTCCCGCTGCCCTGGTGACACGGCGCACGACGATGCGCAGAGTTCGCGCCTCCTGCGATGTGACTGGCCACTTGTCCGCATCCTGAGATGCCTGGTCAGGCCCGGGGCGTGGCCAACGGCGCAACCCCCGTCCGCGTCGGAGTCGGAACGTCCATCAGCCAACCGGGCATTGTAGACAAATCACTGGGGCGGTAGCGGACGCGGGTGACGCAGGGTCACCGGGCGGCGACCGTAGGAGCGCCATCTCCGGGCTCCGGCCAGCGCTCTGAATCGTTCTGTCGTGTCTTACGATTCGCGACCCGGATGCGCGGCCGACAAATCACTCCACGGACGCCGATTCCCCATGCGGAAGTCGATAAGGGAGATCGGGAGTGAGATAGCGCACACTGCTTTATCAGTCGTTCGACCGATTACCATCCCTTGATTTTGTGGAGAGTTCTCAGAAAGATTCCAGCGAGTGGGTCAAACGGCTGGCTTGACCAACAGCTCGGATTGTCGATTGGGGCGCTGCCGATCCCCGATCCGAAAGAGCCCCATAATGTCGCCTCGCACGATCCAGGTCAAGCGACCGATTGCACTACTCACCTCGCTTCTTGCCCTTTCCGGCGCAACCGCCACCACAGCTTTTTCCGCCGCGCCGGCTGCCGCGGCCGAATTCCGAACGCAGGTAAGCGTATTCCCCGCCGCCGTTACCGATTCCCAGGGCGCGTCCTGGTCTGCCGCGCAGGGATTCGTGGGTGGAAGCTTCTGGAAATCGCACGCCGACACCTTCGACATCAAAGCGACCAGCGACGACAGGCTGTACCGAGGCGAAATGTGGGGCATGAGCGGGTGGAGCACGCCCGTCCCCAGCGCCGGCGAGTACGACGTGACGCTGCGCATGCGTGAGGCGTACTTCAGCGCCGTCGGCGCCCGGGTGTTCAGCGTCAGCGCAGAAGGCGCCACCGTCCTCAAGGACTTCGACATCATCAAGACGGTCGGTCAGCACACCGCCGTCGATCGAACCTACCGAGTCCAGGTGACCGATGGGCGCCTCAACCTCGGCTTCTCGGCCACGGTCGATGAGCCGGTCATCTCCGCCATCAAGGTCTCGCAGGTCCCGGCGGCCGTGACCCCAGCACCGTCGCCCTCGGTGAGCGCCGCCCCCGCCAGTGTGCAGATCGCTGGTCGTAACCATGCCGTCAAGGGCGTCGACGTGGCCGGCGCCGCCAACGAGCTCATCGCCTACACGCCCGCCTCGGGCGGCATGACCGCCGACCGGCCGTACTGGCTCGACGTGACCGTCGTCGGCGGCGTCGTCACGGCAAAGAGCAGCTACCCGCGCACCGGCCGCACCGTGATCCCGGCGAACGGTTACGTCCTGTCCGGACACAACACTTCGGCGGACTGGCTGGTCGGCGTTCAGGTCGGGCAGGCGGTGAAGCTGCTCGACGCCAAGGGGCAGCCGACCTCTCTGGGTGGCGGCAGCACTGCGGCGCCGTCCCCGACCACGAGCACTCCGGCGCCGTCCCCGACGACGAGCACCCCCGCCCCCGTCACCGCGCCGCCCGCCACGGTGGCCATCGCCGACCAGAAGCACGCACTGAACGCGGTCAACGCCGCCGGCGAGGCCAACCAGCTCATTGCCTACACCCCCAGCTGGGACAGCGCCACCGCCAACCGCGCCTACTGGCTCGAGGTAACCGTCGTTGGTGGCGTCGTCACCGCCAAGAGCAGCTACCCCCGCTCCGGCCCCACCGTCATCCCGGCGAACGGGTATGTGCTGTCCGGGCACAATACCGCCGCGGACTGGCTGATCGGCGCACAGGTCGGGCAGAGGGTCCAGTTGCTCGACGTCAACGGCCAGCCGACCGCGATCGGCAGTGGGACCCCGTCCGTGTCCCCACCGTCGCCGACCACCACCCCGACGCCGGCCCCGACCAGCACGCCGGCACCGACCACCGGCACCGCGTGGCCGGCCAAGATGATCGCGGCGTACAAGAAGATGTTCAACGGCGACCCGGGCGCGATGTCCTCCTACTCCAGCAACGTCAACGTCGTCTTCCTGGCCTTCGCCGCGCAGCACACCGGCCCGCTGAGACTGGTCGGCTACTCCGGTCAAGGCAAGACATCGCTGATGGCGGACATCAAGGCTCGTCAGGCGTCCGGCGGAAAGGTGTCGGTCTCCATCGGGGGCGCCGGCAACCCGATCAACACGTCCAACACCACTGGATTCGTCAACGAGTTCACGGCCATCGGAACTGACCTCAACTTCGTGCCCGACGGTATCGACTGGGATCTGGAGCACTGGAACAACACCAGCCAGATCGTGGCGATTTCCAAGGCACTCAAGGCCAAGTACGGCGCGAAGTTCGGCGTCACCTATTCCGTCGGCGGCGTCGGCAGCCAGGCTGATATCGACAACCGCGTCAGCACCGGGGTGGCGCTGCACCAGGCGGGCGCGCTGGACGCCTTTTCATGGCAGCTGTACGACACCGTGGTCGGCCTCAGTACCGCCAAGTGGCGCCTGGGAACGATCATCTCCGCCGGCATTCCGGCCAGCAAGGTGACCGTCGGGATGATGGTCGGTTCCAGCGACAAGTACTGGGACAACAACGAATGCCTGACCTACATGCGCGACATCAAGGCGACGATGGGGCTGACCAAGACGGCCCTGTGGACCGAAGGGTGGAGCGCCGCTGACACCCGGTGGGCCAACGACATGAAGTCCGTCATCGGCTGACCCCACGTCAGGCTGACACAAGCCAGCAGGCCCCGGCGGGTGACCGTCGGGGCCTGCTGGCTTGTGTGGCGCTCAGCGGGGACCGCGGATCCAATCACCGGACGGGGACCGGGTCCAGGCCCTCCGGGCGGGCTGGTCCTCGTCGGCAGTGGTGGCGGCAGGGATTGTGGCGGCAGGAGTGGGGGCGGCAGGGGGAGGCGGCTGCGCCGGGTGCGGCGCCCGAGGAGCGGCTGCTCCGGTTGCCGGCCGGGTTACCGGCTCGGCCAGTCGGTCGGCGAAGTACCCGGCCCAGTCGGAAGCCGCCGGCCGACGGGATCGGTCGGTTCCTAGCGAGTCGCGCAGTAGCGTCTGGCCGCGGGCGTCCAGAACGTCGTCGGCGCGGCGCGGATCCCGCGCGGTCGAGGCGTTAGGCCCGGGCCTGAGGCAGCGCAGCACGAACAGGGCGTATTTTTAGACGTCGGTCTCGTGGGTCAGGTGGCTGCGCTCGGCCGGTGGGGGTTCCCAGTCGGGCGTGTTCAGCTGCGGCACGGCCGAGACCGTCCCGCGCACCCGGACCGCGTCGCAATCCACCAGCATGACGGCTGCATCCCGCCGACCCGGGCCCACCGCGAACAGCGCGTTCTTCGCGTTCAGATCACCGAAGACGACACGATTGGCGGCCAGTAACGCCAAAGCTGAGGCCATCCCCTGGCAGATCGCCAGCCGCTGGTACAGGTTGACCCTAGGGAACCCCAGCTTCTGGCACCGTGCCGCGGACAGGAACAGGTACTGGATCTCCCGTTCCTTGCGTAGTACCGGGCCGGTCAGCGACCGACCCACGTGAACGTATTCCTCCCGGATCAGGGGCATCAGAATCCCGGTCACCTTGCCGGCCTGCCGGACCAGCCGGGTGGGCCACGTGGTCAGGGTGTCCAGCCGGGCCCGATCGGCGGTGCCGAGGCGGCTTCGGACGCCGATGATCGCCTCCAAGCCGGCCGCGGTGACCTGGCCTGGTTTGTACTCCTTGAACGCCAGCGCCCCGGGGTAATCCGGCAGCCTCAGCGTGGTGCACCGGAACACCCGACCCTGGCCGCCCTCGGCGATGAACTCCAGCGCACCCAGTTCGGAACGATCGATGATCTCACCCGGCCCCGCGGTCATGGCGACGTCACCGGCCAAACCCCGAGGGCGCCCCGGTCGTCGTCGAACGTCTTGCGCCCGAAGCACGCCTGAGCGGCGAACTCGAGCGGGTGCGGCGGTGTCTGCCACCAACATTGCAAGACCGCGCCGACCTCGCCGCGACCCCCGCCGAGGGGGTCGCCGACGCCATCGGTGAGCAGCAGCAGCACGGCCCCTTGCGGGATCGTGGTCTGAACAACCAGCGGGTCGGCGTCCGGCACCAGCGGAAGGCAGGCCGTGGCCGATTCGGCGATGACGTTCCCGGCGTTCTTGACCTCCCCCAGGGCCACCCAGCCGTCGGCGGGGTGCAGCACCCAGGCGCTCGTGTCGCCAAGGCGCACCAGCGTGACGGCATGCTCGCCGTGATCGTCGGGGCGGGTGGCGACGACCCCGATGACGACGGTGGTCGCCATCAGCGTCGCCACCTCATGCCACCCGAGGTCGACCTGCGCCGCGCCGCCAGGAAGGGTGGCACACACGTCGCGGAGCCGCTCCGCGAGCAGGCTCAGCACGTCGCGCCAGGCGACGTCCTCGGGCGCGGTGGTACGCAGCAGGGCCGCAACGTGGGCGCTGCCTTCCTCGGTGGCCACCCGGGCCGCCAGGTGCGACCACTCTCCGGAGGACACACCGTCCGCGACTACCCCGACCAGATACTCCCCGTCGCCGCTGAGCGCGAACGCGTGGTCGTCCTGACGGGGATCCCCGTACTGCTGGTGCGCCAGGCCCCGGCCGCTCGCGGCCCGCAGGATCAACCGGGGAACGCCGCCTGGGTCGCTGATGGTGGCGGCGTCCACGACGTAGTCATGAGTGTCGGCGTGACGGGTCTCAGGCAACGGGACCGCGTGAGTGAAGGCGCGCCCGGGGTCCCCGATCGAGTAGGCGTCGAAGGCACCGGAGCGGGCACCGGTGCGGGAGCCGGGGGGTCCGGCGGGGGTTTCGCCAAGGGGTGCGGCCGGTTCGGGCGGTGCGGCCGGTTCGGGCGGCGCCACCGATTCGAGCGGTGCGGCGGCCTCCCCGTTGGTCGCCGAGGGCGGCGACTCCTCGATCAGCGGCGGGTCGAAGCCGCCGAATGACTCAGAGGAAGACGTCATCGTCCGCGCCGAAGGACTTCAGGCCTTCCTCGGGCTTGGGCAGCACGATCCCGTTGCCGCCGCTGGCCATCCCGGTGCTGGACTGGATGACGCTGGTGACCAGCAGTTTGGCCATCTTGGTGACTGCCGAAGCCGGCGTCTGGTCCTGCTCGGCCAGGAACAGGCGCATGGCCCGCTCCGGGGGTGTCTTGGGGTGGATCACCTGCTGCAGCATCAGCGGGTCACAGCCCTGCAAGCCAAAGGGAATGATGTTGGGGTACATCCGGTTTCCCGTCCCGGCGGCTTTGTTGTAGTCGGTCAGCGCGGCGAACGCGGCCTTCCACTCCGGCTCGGGGTCGGTCGGCGCACCGTCGGACAAGAAGAACACCGCGGGGCGGTGCACCGCGTATCCGTCGGCCTTGAGTTGGTTGACGTTCCGTTCGATCTCCGTGCGCAAGAGGTCGAACGCCGCCTTGTAGCTGGTCTTCTCCCGGCCCTCTAGCGCCGGCAGGCTGGTCTGCTCCAAAAGGTCGCACAGGGGCAGCAGCACCTTCGCGTCGTCCGAGAAGTCGATGACCCCGAAGCGGACCTTGTCGCAGATGATCGGGTCCTTCTCCAGCGCCTGGACCAGCGCCGGGAGAATGTGGTTGGCCTCCTCCAGGGCGCCGCTTTCCACCATGGAATAGGACACGTCGCAGACCAAGTAGAACGGCAACAGCTTCGCCTTGTCCTCCTGGAAAGGCGCCTGACCGGCCTCGTCGGCCGCCGCGCCCTCGGTGGTGACACCAGCCGCTGCCGGCTGCTCGGGCTGGGTGGGGACTGCTGGGTCGGTCGTCGGTTCGGTCATCTGTCCTCCAGGCTGGTGGTGGTCGGTCGGATGGTTCGGTCGTCGTCGTTGCGGAGCGTGGGGCATGGTCGTCGGGGAGGCGTCGGTCTCGGTCAGCGCACGATCGCGGCCCCGGTGTGCAGGTACACGAGTAGCCCGTCCGGGCTGGTACAGGTGGCCGGACGGGTGCCGGCGCACTGCCACCTGACCGCGGAAGCGCCCGGCTGCGCGACGCTCACGGCCACCAGGGTCCCGGCCAGGGCCGGGGTGGCTGCGACGGCTGCCACGTACTCACTCTGGACGGCGGTGGCCACCGAACAGGTCGTCCGTGATGTCCCAACTGCGATGCCGGAGAACGCGCCGATGCCGACCCGGGGGCACTCGGTCCCGGTGATGACCAGATCAGAGCCCCGGGTGGGAGCCGCCGGGAGGGTGGTCGCCGACAGTGTCGACCGGCCAGGCGACCGGTCTGGACGATTCGGGTCCAGATCGTCCAAGGAGGCACCGACCGAGCGGTCGGGGGCGCGCGTGGCGTCCACGGTCCGCTGCGGAATCATCACGGTGGGCGGCGGGTCGGTTGGGCCCACCTGCCCACCGCCGCCGCCCAGCTGACCCAGGATGTAGGGGAGGGCGAAAAGCGCGAGAGGAATCGCCACGAGCAGGAACAGGGTCCGCCACAGGCACCCCCTGCAGCCGCGCCTGGGGCGCGCGTACACGACGTCTCCGGGCATCCAGGGGTATCCCGGGGGGTAGCCGTAGCCCGGCCCGGCCGGTCCGCCTCGGGTGCCTGCCCCGCCGCGGCGCGGACCCAGCGGCGGTAGCCCCGGCCAGGGACCGCCGGTCAGCCGGTTGCGTCCCCGTGACCTGGGTGGCCGCGGTGGTTGCGATGTCGGGGGTGGTTGCGGGGCCGGCCGGGTTGGGGGCTGCGGCACACCGATGACGCGACCTTGCCCCCGGCGGCTCTGCCGGGGCGTTCCGGGCGTCGATGCGGGGGAGGGTGCGGTCGCTGCGCGCCCGTCCGAGTCTCGCGGGGGGGGAGCGGTCATGGGTGGTTGCGGGGCCTGCGCCGCCGGCACCATCTCGCCGCAGACGGGGCAGAACGTCATCGTTGGCGTGATGGCCGCACCGCACTCCGGACATGGGGTGCTCACGCTGGCCGCCTCCTGTGTCTCAGCTGTCCCGGCGGGGGCAGCATCACGCCACCTGGCGCTTACCCCGTTGGGGCTGACGACAAACCCGGCCGGTCGTGCGGTGGGCAGCCGGTTGCTGCGCCGCGACTGGCGAATCGGTTACCCGGTCGGGCCGGACAGCGCGTCGGCTCGGGCCCCTGGCGCCCTGGACGATGCCCTGGCCTCCGGTTCCCGCGCCGTCAACACACCCAGGGTGAGCGCCACGGTCAAGAAGGCGGCCCCGGCCAGGTGAATGGCGACCAAGACGAGGGGCAGGCCAGAGAAGTACTGGGTGTACCCGATCAGCCCCTGGACCAGACAGATCGCCAGCAGCCAGGTCCAGGCCCGGCGGAACTCGGCCGGGGCGGCGGTCACCCGAGAAGCGATCACCACCCCGACGACCAGACCGGTGAACAGCATCACCGCGTCGGCATGCAGCCACGCCGTGGCCTGAGGATCGAACCCGAAGCGCACCGGCTCGTCCGCGTCGCCCGAATGCGGTCCGGACCCAGTCACGGCTGTCCCTAGGACGATGACGACCCCACCGACGCCCACCGCCACCAAAGCCAATCTGCGGACCAGCGGGTGGACGGTGAGCCGGTGCGGGCCCTCTCCAGTGTCGAACCGATGAAGCAGCCATGTCGAGTAAGCGACCAGCAGGATCGACAGCAGGTAGTGCGGTGAGACGGTTTTGGGGTCCAAGTCAGCCAGCACGATGATCCCACCGAGCACCGCCTGGGCGACGATGCCCAGCAGCGGCACGGTCGCGGCCCGCAGGAAACCCCGCCGATCCCGGGCAAACCGCCATGCGCCCACGATCACCAGCAACGCCGCCGCAGCCAGCACGAACGTCAAGAGACGGTTACCGAACTCAACGGCGGCGTTCCAGCCCTCCTCCTGTTTGGCCACCGGCGTGAACGACCCTGGGACGCACTGCGGCCAGGTGGGGCAGCCGAGGCCGGACCCGGTGAGCCGAACCAGCCCGCCGGTCAGGATGATCAGGATCTGAAGCACCAGGTTGGCAACCAGGGCCTTTCGCAGCCAGCCACGATGAATGCCGGCTGCCACGGTCGGACGGTCGAGGGACGAGGTTGCTGCGGCCACGGCACGACTCTATGTCCCCATCCCCGACTTCGGCCGGGCGGCCGGGCGGCCGGGCATGATCAACCCACGGGCGTCCAGCCCGATCAGTCCAGCCCGATCAATCGGACCAGCGGAACCATCGAGCGGCCGCCGCCGCGAGCGCGGCTCCCCAGACCGCCAGTACCAGCAGCGGCAGCCACGCGACCCCATGACCGGCGAAGGCCCCTCGGAAACCGTCCCCGAGCGCGGCCGACGGCAAGGCCGACACAATGCCGGCCCACGGGGCCGAGAAGCGATCCGCGGGGAGAACCACCCCGCCCACCCCGAGCATGAGCACCCAGAGCAGGTTGGCCAGTGCCAGCGTGGCCTCGGCCCGCAGAGTGCCTGCCATCAGCAGCGCGAGGGCGACGAAGGTCACCGTGCCTGCCAGCCAGAACAGTAGGAACGCGGCCAACCCAGCGAGGTCGGGGCGCCAGCCGAGGACTACGGCGACCACCCCGAGCACGGCGAACTGGAGGACCGCGACCGCCATGACGGCGATGACCCGGGCGGCCAGCAGCCCCCCGCGACCCAGCGGGGTGACCCCGAGCAGTCGCAACACCCCGTATCGCCGGTCGAACCCCGTGGCGATCGCCTGGCTCGTGAACGCGCTGGACAGGACCGCCAAGGCGAGCACACCTGGGGCGACGACGTCGATCCGGCGTCCCGGGCCGAGGTCGGGGACGGGGCTGTAGGTCAGTGCGAGCAGGGTCAGGGCGGGCAGCACCAGGGAGACCAGCAGCTGCTCGCCGTTGCGCAAGAAGGTCTCGGCGTCGAACCGGGCCTGGGCTCGGATCCGGACCGATCCCGTCGCGGGACCGCTCATCGCCTCCTCCGTCCGCGCTGGCCGGTCTTGGTGGCAGCGGTGACCGCCGTAGCCCGGACCGCCCCGGGGTACCCGCCGGTGAGGTCGAAGTACGCAGTCTCCAGGCTGCGCCCGGCGCGCACCTGCTCCAGCGAGCCGGCGGCCTCCACCCGGCCCCCGACGATGACGACGATGCGGTCCGCGACGCGTTCGGCCTCCTCGAACGAGTGGGTGGTGATCACGACGGCCAGGCCACGCTCGCGGGTCTCACGCAGCAGCTGCCACACCTCCAGCCGGGAGTGCGGGTCCAGTCCGGCGGTGGGCTCGTCCAGGAAGAGCACCTCCGGATCGCCGACCAGGGCCGCGGCCAGGGCCACCCGCTGTCGTTGCCCACCGGAGAGCCGACGCACCGAGGTGCCGGCGAAAACGTCGATACCCAGCCGACTGGCCAAGGCGTCCACGTCGGCCGGGCCGTCGTACATGCGGGCGAGGTGACGCAGCAGCCGGACCGGGCGGGCGGAGTTGGGCAGGCCACCGTCCTGCAGCATGACGCCGACCCGGGCCCGGTGGACGGCGGGGGAGCGCCAAGGGTCCGTCCCGAGCACTCGTGCCTGCCCACCGTCAGGGCGCAGCAGGCCTTCCAGGCACTCCATCGTGGTCGTCTTCCCGGCACCGTTGGGCCCCAGCACGGCGGTGATCTGCCCACGGTCGGCCGACCAGGTCATTGCGTCCACTGCGACCACGGTGCCGAAACGTTTGGACAGCTCGCGGACATCGACGGCGGGGGGCACGTCCGGATTCTAGTGCTGCCGGGAGGTCCGGAGGTGGGACCCGGTTGCCTGACCCGGCCCCAATTAGGTAATAATGATGTTGTGTTTATCGATGCGGCCCCGGTGGCTGCGGCAGTGGCTGCGACCCACACGGTCGCAGTCCAAGCGGTGGCGACGCAACCGGTCGCCTGTGAGCTGTCGGGTGCCCCGACCACGGCCATCCACGACGAACGCACCCGCGACCGCGTGCTGCGGCACGTGTCCGAGTCCGGACCGGTAACGGCAGCGGCCGTCGCCGCCGAGCTCGGCCTGACCGCGACCGCCATCCGGCGCCACCTGGACCTGCTGGTCGGGTCCGGGGACATCGCCGTGGCAGTGCTGTCCGGGCCGCCGCGTGGACGAGGCCGCCCGGCCCGGGCGTTCGTCGTCACCAGCGCCGGGCACCGCCGCCTGAGCAGCCAATACGACGACCTGGCCGCCTCCGCGTTGCGCTATCTCGCGGAGCATTTCGGTGACGAGGCCGTCGAGCGTTTTGCCCGGGACCGGATCGGCGTCCTGGAACAGCGGTATCACGATCAGGTCGCCGCCTTGGGTTCGGATCCGCGTCCCCGGGCCCACGCTCTGGCCGCGGCGCTGGCCCAGGACGGATTCGCGGCCACGGCCCGCCAGGTCGGCCCGGCGGACGCCCCAGCCGGCATCCAGCTGTGCCAGGGCCACTGTCCGATGCATCAGGTCGCCGCGGAGTTCCCGCAGTTCTGCGAGGCCGAGACGGACGCCTTCGCTCGGCTGCTGGGCGTCCATGTACAGCGCCTGGCGACCCTGGCTCACGGCGAGCACGTCTGCACCACCTTCATCCCACTCACCCCCGTCACCGGCAGGTCAGGTCTCGAACACGAAGGGAACGGCCCATGAGCACCAACGTCGAGCAGCTGAATCCGGGGCTGCAGGGCCTCGGTCACTACGAGTACGGCTGGGCCGACAGCGACACGGCCGGGTCGACGGCACGGCGCGGCCTGAACGAGGACGTCGTGTCCGACATCTCCGCCCGCAAGAGCGAACCGGCCTGGATGCGTGCCCTGCGCCTGAAATCGCTGCGACTGTTCGGCAAGAAGCCGATGCCGAGCTGGGGCAGCGACCTGTCCGGGATCGACTTTCAGAACATCAAGTACTTCGTGAAGTCGACCGAGAAGCAGGCGACCACTTGGGAGGAACTGCCGGACGACATCAAGACGACGTACGACCGGCTGGGCATTCCCGAGGCGGAGAAGCAGCGCCTCGTCGCGGGCGTCGCGGCGCAGTACGAGTCCGAGGTCGTCTACCACCAGATCCGCGAGGACCTGCAGGCCAAGGGCGTCATCTTCGTCGACACGGACACCGGCCTGCGTGAGTACGAGGACATCTTCCGTGAGTACTTCGGCTCGGTGATCCCGCCGGGGGACAACAAGTTCGCGGCCTTGAACACCGCGGTCTGGTCGGGTGGCTCGTTCATCTACGTGCCGCCCGGTGTCCACGTCGACATCCCGCTGCAGGCCTACTTCCGGATCAACACCGAGAACATGGGCCAATTCGAGCGGACCCTGATCATCGCCGACGAGGACTCATACGTGCACTACGTCGAAGGGTGCACCGCGCCTATCTACAAGTCCGACAGCCTGCACAGCGCGGTCGTCGAGATCATCGTGCGCAAGAACGCCCGGGTCCGGTACACCACGATCCAGAACTGGTCCAACAACGTGTACAACCTGGTCACCAAGCGCGCCACCTGCGCCGAGGGCGCCACCATGGAATGGGTGGACGGCAACATCGGCTCGAAGGTGACGATGAAATACCCGGCCGTCTTCCTGCTGGGGGAGCACGCCAAGGGCGAGACCCTCTCCATCGCCTTCGCCGGCGAGGGGCAGCACCAGGACGCGGGCGCCAAGATGGTGCACGCCGCTCCGCACACCTCCAGCTCCATCGTCTCCAAGTCGGTGGCTCGGGGCGGAGGCCGCACCTCCTACCGCGGCCTGGTCCAGGTGTTGGAGGGAGCTACCGGATCGCAGGCGACGGTCCGCTGCGACGCGCTGCTGGTCGATACCATCAGCCGCTCGGACACCTATCCCTACATCGACGTCCGCGAGGACGACGTGCGGATGGGCCACGAGGCCACGGTCTCCAAGGTCAGCGACGACCAGCTCTTCTACCTGATGTCCCGGGGCCTGCGCGAGGAGGAGGCGATGGCGATGATCGTCCGTGGCTTCATCGAGCCGATCGCCCGTGAGCTGCCGATGGAATACGCCCTGGAGCTGAACCGGCTCATTGAACTCCAGATGGAAGGAGCCGTCGGCTAGCATGCCACCGCTGGTTACTACCCAGGACACCGAACCCGCGGCCGCTGTTGCGGCGGCCGCCGAGGCGGTGGTGCCCGCGCGGTCCCGCGGGGAACGCCTCCTCTCGTTCGACCCGGCCGACTTCGCCGCCCCCACCGGACGGGAGGAGGAGTGGCGGTTCACCCCCGTCGACCGGCTGCAGCCGATGCTGCGCGACGAGCCGGCCGGTGGACGTCTGGACTGGTCCGCAGACCTGCCCGAGGGGGTCACCCTCCAACCCGCGACCCTGGCGCAGGTCCGCGAACTGGGGATCACCCCCGCCGGGGACCGGGCTGCCGCGCTGGCCATGGCCCGCTCGCAGGCGACGTCGCTGCTGAGCATCCCGGCCTCGGTGGAACCGGACCGCCCGATCCGGGTGGCGGCGCGCGGCGCCAGCTCGCAGAAGGTGGCTCGGGCGCATCTGGTCATCAGCGCCGGGCGGCATACTCGGGCCACCGTCCTGCTCGAACACCGTGGGCAGGCCCAGTACTGCGAGGCGGTCTCTGTGCTGACCGGGGACGGTGCCGACCTGACGGTGGTCTCGTTGCAGGAATGGGACGACGCCGCGGTTCACCTGTCCGAACAGAACGTCGTCGTCGGCCGCGACGCCAGGGTCCGGCACATCGCCGTCTCCCTCGGCGGCAGCCTGGTCCGGGTTGCCACCAATGTCCGATACACCGGACCTGGTGGGTCGTTCGAGGGTTTCGGAGTGTACTTCGCCGATGCCGGTCAGCATCTTGAGCACCGCCTGTTCGTCGACCACGAGGCGCCACGCTGCGCCTCGCACGTCACGTACAAGGGGGCACTGCAGGGGCAGACCGCGCACACGGTGTGGGTCGGCGACGTGCTCATCCGGGCCGCCGCCGAGGGCACCGACAGTTACGAACTGAACCGCAATCTGCTGTTGACCGACGGGGCCCGCGCCGACTCGGTGCCCAACCTGGAGATTGAGACCGGTGAGATCGTCGGGGCCGGGCATGCCTCGGCCACCGGCCGGTTCGATGACGAGCAGCTGTTCTACATGCAGTCTCGAGGGATCTCGGCCGAGGAGGCGCGCCGATTGGTGGTGCGCGGCTTTTTCTCCGACATCGTGACCCGGATCGGTGTGCCGGAAGTGACCGAGCGAGTGATGGCGGCCATCGACGCCGAGCTCACGGCATCCCTCGGCGCTCCCTCTGGCGCGTCGGCCGAGCCCGGAGCGGTGCCGTGACGTTCGAGCGGGTGTGCACGCTGTCCGACCTGACCGTCGGCGAAGCCGCCCTGGCCATCATCGACGGGGTTCGGGTGGCCATGGTCCGCGACAAGAACGGTCACGTCCACGCGGTGGCCGATGAGTGCAGCCACGGCAAAGTGAGCCTGTCCGAGGGTGACGTGGACGGCTGCTACCTAGAGTGCTGGCTGCACGGATCCAAGTTCGACCTGAACACTGGGCGACCGGTGACCCCCCCGGCGCTGACCCCGGTAGCCGTCTACCCCGTCCGGGTGGAGAACGACGAGATTCTGGTCAGCGTCACCGCCGCGGCGATGCCCACAGACGTACCCGTCAACGCACCCGCAGCCGTACCCACAGAGAGGTGAGGTTCATGTCCACCCTGGAGATCCGCGACCTGCGCGTCGGTGTTGAGACCGACGCCGGAGTAAAGGAGATCCTGCGCGGGGTCGACCTGACGATCACCTCGGGTCAGACCCACGCCATCATGGGCCCGAACGGGTCCGGGAAATCCACCCTCGCGTATGCGATCGCCGGCCACCCCAAGTACACCGTCATCAGCGGTCAGGTGCTGCTGGACGGCGCCGACGTCCTGGCCATGGCTGTGGACGAACGGGCCCGGGCCGGGCTGTTCCTGGCCATGCAGTACCCGGTGGAGGTGCCGGGGGTCTCGGTGTCGAACTTCCTGCGCACGGCCAAGACGGCTTTGGACGGTCACGCCCCCAAGTTGCGCACCTGGGTCAAGGGACTCAAGACGTCCATGGCCGAGTTGAAAATGGACCCCTCCTTCGCTGAGCGGGACGTCAACGCCGGCTTCTCCGGAGGCGAGAAGAAGCGCCACGAGGTGTTGCAGCTGGAGATGCTTCAGCCGAAGATCGCGGTGCTCGACGAGACCGACTCCGGCCTCGACATCGACGCCCTGCGGGTGGTCTCCGAGGGGGTGAACCGCGCCAAGGAGCGGCACAACATGGGGTTGCTGCTGATCACGCACTACTCCCGCTTGTTGCAGTACATCCGGCCCGACGTCGTGCACGTGTTCGTGGACGGCCGGATCGTCCTGTCCGGCGGCCCGGAGCTGGCCGACCGGCTGGAGGCGGAGGGGTACGACGCGTTCGCGTCCGTGCCGACTCCGCCGTCGGCGTGAGCCCGGGCACCGGGGGGAGCCGGACAGTCACGGAGCTCGCGGTGGCCCAACCGTCGGGTTCGCATCGCCGTCCGGACGCGGCGGCCTTCACCGACGCAGAGGTCACCCGGATCCGAGCCGACTTCCCGGTGCTGTCCCGCACCGTCCGGGACAGCCGGCCACTGGTGTATCTCGACTCCGGGGCGACCTCGCAGAAGCCCCTGGCGGTCTTGGACGCCGAACGGACCTTCTACACCGACCACAACGCCGCGGTGCACCGTGGGGTGCACCAACTGGCGGACGAGGCCACCGACGCCTTCGAGGCGGCCCGGGAGACCGTGGCCGCCTTCGTCGGGGCTCCGGCTGACGAGCTGATCTTCACCAAGAACGCCACCGAGTCGATCAACCTGGTCGCCTACGGGCTGAGCAACGCGGCCGCCCCGGGAGCGTTGGACGGTGTGGATCCGGCCGTGGCGGCCCGGCTCCGGGTGGGACCGGGTGACCAGATCGTCGTCACCGAGATGGAACACCACGCCAACCTCGTCCCGTGGCAGGAACTGTGCCGCCGCACCGGGGCCGTGCTGCGCTGGCTCCCGGTCACCGACGAGGGCCGGCTGGACCTGTCCCGGT
>DASQEP010000024.1:0-2785 GCA_035633615.1 Dermatophilaceae bacterium | reverse complement strand
ACAGGCGCAAGCCCTCCTGCACGCACCGCCAGGCCCAGCTCAGCCGGTCCACGTCTGCAACGGTGACCGGCCCGCCGCGCTCCTCGACCGAGCCGAGCACCTCCTGCGCCTCCGCGCGCACCCGCTCCTGCCACTGCGGGTGGCTTCCGAGGAGGTAGAGGGTGGCCACCAGCGCCGTCGACGTCGTCTCGTAGCCGGCAAGCACGAAGATCAGCGCCTCGGCCCGGACCTCCTCGGGGCTCGGGCCGCGGCCGGCCCGGGGGTCGGTTGCATGCACGAGCAGGCTGACCAGGTCGCTGCTGCCGTCGGGCAGCCCGCGTCCGCTACGCGCGACCACCGCGTCGACCGCTGAGCGGACCTCGTCCCGCGCCGCCTCGTACCGCCGCTGCGACGGGGTGGGGACCCATCGGGGCAGGTGCACGGGCGCCAGCGCCCGGCCGTTCAGGCGGCGGTTCACGACCGGCACCTGGCTCTCGACGACCTCGGCGACCTCCCCCATATCGGTCCCGAACACGACCCGGCCGACCACCCGCAGTGTGTAGCGGATGGCGTGCGGCACGAGGTCGACAGCAGTGACCGGCCCGTCTGAGGATCCCGCGGCGGAGCTGGCCGCGGATTCCCCGAGGCGGCGCACCAAGTCCCGAGCCTCCTCGTCCATCTCCGGCACGAAGCCAGCCACCCGGCGCGCCGTGAACTGCGGCTGCACGATCCGGCGGTGCCGCTCCCAGTCCTCCCCGTCCAGGGTGAGCAGCCCGTCACCGAACGTCGCGGCCACGTCCCGGTACGCCGGCGTCTGCTTGGTCAACGTCCGGTCCGTGAGCACCTGCTGTATGCCGTCAGGGTGGCTGACGACAAAGACCTCCTGCCGCAGGATGGCCGGCCCCAGGCGGGCGCGCACCACGTCGTGACCGCTGTCGCGGCACCGGTCCATGAAGGCGAGCACGTCGCGCCGCAGGTCCAGGGCGGACCCGGCGAGCGGGCCGCCCGGCATCGTCGGCACGGCGTCAGCCGGTGCCGTCTGCTGTACCACCATGCGCACCGCCTCCCAGATCCGCCCAACGCGGGAAACCAGCATGCCTGCATAGGGCACCCCGCGCCAGTGCGTGGCCCGGTCCAGCCATGATGATTCGGGTTGCGCCGATTGGCACCCTCTTCTTTTAAGATCTCAGAGCGTCACCATCGGTGCCCGTGGTCCCCGGACACGGCCCGGCGGAGCCACAGTGCGGGGTCAGCGCTGTGGTAGCTCTGCTCGGCGGGTTCGATGTGGTCCAAGAAGAGCCGGTAGATGACTGCTTGACGCAGCGCCACGACTGGGGCGATCAGGTCAGCGGCACGGTCTGGGTTGGAGCCGGGGATGGCCTTGCGCCAGAGGGCCGACCAGTCCGCGAGCACCAGGTGACGGTCGGGCCCCGGGACGCGTTCGAGGAAGGCCGCCTGGTCGAGCAGTGGATGACCCACGCCGGAGTCCCCCCAGTCCAACATGACCAATCGGTCGTCATCGCCACGGACGTTGCCCGGGTGGAAGTCGCCGTGCACAAGGGTGTCCGGGATGCCGCAGGCGGCGATCGCCGCATGCCGCCCGGGTAGGCCGTCCAGAAGCCCGCACAATGCCGCCCTCGTTGCCGGGTCCAGCTGGTCCGCGGTCCGCTCGACGACGTCGGCGGCCGTCGCATCGAACCCCGGCGGCCGCCAGTCGAACGCCCCCGTTGCCAGCAGGTCCTCGACTCGCCCCACCGCCGCCACCTGCAACCCCACCAACAGCGGCACCATCCGCCGCAGCACGTTGGTGGGTGCGAAGTAGTGATCCTCCCCGGGCACGTCGCCCAGCAGGACACGTCCCCCCTCGTGCCCGAGCAACGCTGGTACGGCATCGGTCCCCGAGGCCAGGAGCGCGAGCATCGCCCCCTCGTGGCCGAAGAAGCGCGGGACGGACTTCAGCCACACTCGGCCTTGGGCTGTGGGCAGCGCCCAGATGCACGACAGGTTCCAGGTGCGCATCTGCTTGGGCTCGCCCGTGCGCGGCATGCCCCGGCCGGCGAGGATCTCCTCGGCCCAGGCGAGATCGGCCTGGGGCCCGCCGGGCCGAGCGTAGGCCGCTCGGAGTGGTTGATCGACCAGGGCGTGCGCCGGCAATGCCGGGACCGGGTCGAGGGCCAGCTCGGCGGGCAGCGAAGCCTCGACGACCTGCGCCAGGTGCACCAGATGACCGCCGCCCTCGGCCGACTGCGGCCGGTCCACGTCGAGGAGCCGCAGCACGATGATACGGAGCCCATTGCGCTCGCGGACCGCGTCGACGAGGTCGTCCACACGTGCGTACCAGGGGAAGCCCAAGTCGATCGGCGGCAATGAGCCCAACAATTCGCCCGTGGGCCCGCACAACACGACCGTGACGCGGCGGCCCAAGTTCAGCATCCCCGCAGGCTAGATCACCACGCAGATCGTGCCCGGAGCTGGCCATGGACACACGCCTGTCGATACGTCAGGCTCTTTCACGGTGAAGGAGGCGGCCATGGGTGCACTCAGAGTGGCAGCCGTGCAGGCGACTAATGTGCTGATGAACCGTGAGGCCACTATCGACCGGGTCGAGGAACTGACCGCTGCGGCGTCCCCAGACGGGGCGCACCTCGTGGTGTTTCCCGGAAGCCTTCGTGCCCGGAACGCCGATCTGGATCGACACCAGGCCGATCTGGGACGGTGACGATCAATGGTTCGCCATGCTCATGGACAACGCGGTGGTGATTCCGAGTCCGGCGGCCGACCGGCTGGCGATGATCGCCGAGACACA
>DASQEP010000023.1:0-2788 GCA_035633615.1 Dermatophilaceae bacterium | reverse complement strand
CGGCGGACATCACCACCATCGCCGAGCACTACCCGGTGTTCCGCATCCTCTACCTCGCCACGCCCAGAGGGACTGCCCGGTGATGGCCCCGAAACCCGCCCGAGGCGCAGGCGCCAGGGCGGTGGGGGGTGGCCCCGGTCGAGCGGGCGACGCCGCTGCCCGGGAACGACCCCCGTGGGCCGTGCCGATGCTGCAGATCACCCAAGGCCCGACGATCAGGCGCGGCCCGACCAGGTCTATCTGCCGTTCCGCACGTCTGTGACCTGATATGGCCCCCCACTGGCGTGTGGCGGGGTTGGGTCTATCCGGTGTTGGTCTTCGGGGGCTGGCGGGTGAGGAGCTCGGCGGCTTGGTGTGAGAGGTGATCGATGGCCGCGGTGATCTCGTCGAGGGTGCGCCGGTTGGCGATCCATTGCCGGTATTGATCTGCCTGCTCGGCGGTGAGGAGGCGGCTGGTGGTCTTGCCGGCGACCTTGCGGCTGTACTGGTGGTAGGGGCCGTGTCTTTGGGGTGGCTCGGCGTGGCAATGACAGTTGGCCTTGCCGCACACGGTGTGGCGCTCGGTGACGGTGCCCGCGATGGCGAAGCCGAGGCCTTGTAGGCGCTTCTTCAGCTCGCGATGGCGGCGTTCCAGCTGCGCGAGATCGTCGTCGGGCAACCCGTGCTCCCTGTTCGGCGTGTCGATGTCCCATCCGCATGTCCGTCCGTAGGATATACGGAAGGACATCGGGTGAGGTTCGGAGGTGGGCGTGGACACGCCGAAGGGTGGCCCGTTCGAGTTGGTCAGCCACCGGTTGGGGGCGGTGCCGTTGCTCAACCACTTCCTGGACCGCATCGGCCTGGACGCCCTGCTGGCCCGGTGGCTGCCACAGCCGGATCGCCGGTTCCGGTTGGACCCGGCGGTGGCGATCCGGCTGGTGGTCATCAACCTGCTGGTCGGCAGGGCGCCGTTGTACGGGTTGGGCGAGTGGGCCGCCCCCTACGCACCCGGGCTGCTCGGGCTGACGGACCGGGACACCGAGTGGCTCAACGACGACCGTGTCGGTCGGGCGCTGGTGAGGCTGTTCGACGCGGACCGAGCCAGTCTGCTCACCGAGCTGATCGTCGGGGTGGTCGGCGAGTTCACGGTGGACACTGCCGAGATGCACAACGACTCGACCTCGGTCAGCGTGCACGGCCAGTACACCGACGCGGACGGCACCCCGCGCCGTGGTAAGCCGACGCCGGCGGTGACGTTTGGGCATTCCAAGGACCACCGCCCGGATCTCAAGCAGTTGGTGTTCATCCTGACCGTGGCCGCTGACGGGGCGGTGCCGATGGCCTATCGGCTCGCCGACGGTGACACCTGCGACGACCCGACCCACGTGCCGACCTGGGACGCGCTGGTCAAGGTGCTGGGCCGGCGCGACTTCCTGTACGTGGCGGACTCGAAGCTGTGCTCGGGCACGGCGATGCGTCACATCGACGGCCAGGGGGGCCGGTTCGTCACCGTCCTGCCCCGCACCCGCGGTGAGGACAAGTGGTTCCGGGACTGGATCCAAACCAACCAGCCACAGTGGACAGAAGCGCTCCGGCTGCCCGGTGAACGCATCGGGGACCTGGATCGGGTCTGGTCCACGTTCTCCGCGCCGTTGCCCTCGGCGGAGGGTTACCGCATCATCTGGGTCCACTCCACCGTCAAGGCCGCCCGCGACGAGCATGCCCGCCGGTCCCGGATCGAGGCTGGCGCCGCCGCGATCGAGGAACTCAACACCAAGCTGGCCGGGCCCAAGAGCCGGCTCAAGACCCGCGCCGCCGTCGACCAAGCCGCAGTCAAGGCAGTGACCGACGCCAGCGCGGCACGCTGGCTGCACGTCACCGTCACCGAGACAGTCCAGGAGACGTTCCGGCAAGAGAAACGTGGACGGCCCGGCGCCGACACCCGCTTCCGGCGTACCACCCGCACCCGGTACACCATCGCCTACCAGTCCCGTGACGACGTCGTCGCCTACGACGCCGCCAGCGACGGCTGCTTCCCCCTCATCACCAACGACCGGAACCTCTCCGATCCGGAAGTGCTTGCCGCATACCGATACCAGCCCAACCTCGAACGCCGCCACCACCTGCTCAAGTCCGTCCAGGACGCCGACCCGCTGTGGCTGCGCGACCCCGCCCGCATCGAAGCCATCTTCTGCTGCCAGTTCCTGGCCCTGCTGCTCGGCGCGCTCATCGAACGCCAGATACGCAACGCCATGAAGGCAGCCGACACCGCCGACATCCCGCTCTACCCCGAACTACGCGCCTGCCCCGCCCCGTCAGCAGAACGGATCCTCGCCGGCTTCGCCGACCTGACCCGCCACGAACTGCACCACGACGGCCAGCTCGTGCAAACCTTCGAACCCGAACTCACCCCACTGCAGAAGCAGATCCTCGACCTGCTCGGCGTCCCCGCCACTGCCTACGGCACCCCCAGTTGAACAAAGGCCCACCGGGGGGCCAAATCAGGTCTCAGACGTGCGGAACGTCAGCTCCACGGTTCCAGGGGGTAAGTATTCGGGGAACCCGTGGTGCTCGTGCGGAACCGTTGTGCTGCCAGGGTTGTTGGGCTTAGTCCGTTCCGGCGAGCACGCGCCGGTAGTCATGGTGCAGCGGGTAGAGGTAGACGTCTTTGACGGGCAGCCTTTGTGCGTGGTGGCGGTCGAGCTTGCCGCGTCCTTTTGTGCGGCCGACGTGTGTCCAGTTGGCGGCGCGGTAGCTGGCGCCGGTGAACCGGTCGGCCTGGACGAAGGTCTCGATGAGCACGGGCTGG